>NZ_JAIUHV010000007.1:0-289346 GCF_020165285.1 Mesorhizobium sp. CA10 | reverse complement strand
CCTGGACGAGACCGACATAGCCAATCCCAAACACCGTCAAATTCATTTGGTTCTATTCCTGTCAAAGGCCGGGCCGCGGTCCGGTAAACTGGATATGCCGAAAAGGTGGGCTGTTCGACAACACTCCGCGTCATATCCGCTCTTGAGACGCTGCCGACCAGAGCGGCCCGACAGT
The DNA here is from genome assembly GCF_020165285.1 of Mesorhizobium sp. CA10. Taxonomy (NCBI): domain Bacteria; kingdom Pseudomonadati; phylum Pseudomonadota; class Alphaproteobacteria; order Hyphomicrobiales; family Phyllobacteriaceae; genus Mesorhizobium; species Mesorhizobium sp. CA10. The sequence goes on along the minus strand of NZ_JAIUHV010000007.1, from coordinate 289,171 downwards.
CCGCCGTTTTGGGGTGGATCGGGATGAACCGCCGGGCCTAACCGACTTTAAAAAAGTCGGCTGGCGGCCTCTATATCAACTCTGGCTAATGGTTACGCCCTTTGAACGAAGGACGTCGGGCAGCTCTTCTACTGCTCGGAGTGCTGCACCATCAGGAGAGGCAATGCTTCCCATGATTAAAAGTCGGCGTAACAAAGAGCCCGTGACCGAAGCCGACGGGCAGCTACTGGGTGCCCAGGAATGCGCAAACTGGCAGTGTGCGGCAGGCGATTTGGCAACGAGGGAGAGCCTGCGCTGTTGCGTGAACAGTTGTGCTTGTCCGTCAGTCGGACCCTGCGTGAGACCAATGTCCTACCCGGCAACTCATAGGTCCCGGCCACGAAACATCTTCCAGAGAAGTCCATTGGTGGGTGCTGGCGAGCATAGTCTCTTCGTTGCCAGTTCGTGGATGCCCACCATCACCTGCGATGGGGGATCTGCATCAATCGGGGGTGTTTTGATTGCCGATCCCAGAGAGCTTAAATCACGAATATCTCAGATTTGATTGTCCAAGATGCGAGCATCCAATCATCCGCAAGGGCTCATGGTTCAAGGTCATTGCCACTTTCAGATGCCCCCGCTGCAACACGATGCTGCGGCTAGGATATCCTGAAAAGTTACGCATTTTCGAGACCCACAGGCATCTGACAGACGGACCACCGCCAGCCGGAGCCAGCGGGTGAAGGCGGTTGGCGTCGGTCGGCAGCGCCGACTCGTGGCCTGATCCGACAGTCGGGGTGCAGCAACAGCAACGCTGACGCGCCAAGGCGTGGCAAGGTCGTCGACTAGATCGGCGACGTGCGCATAGAGCCGGGAACGCTCCTCTTTGGCGCGACTCCCGGTAAAGGCCAAGATCGATCTTCATGGTCACTTCACGCCGATGCCGGCGGTCAGGCCGCCATCTATCTTGTAGTCCGCGCCGGTGCAAAAGCCGGCCTTGGAAGAGCACAAAAAGGCGATCAGCTCCGCCACTTCCTCGGGCTCGCCGATGCGGCCGAGCGGATGGGCCGCGCCGAAGCGCCTGTAGGCTTCCTCGACGTCGGCATTGCTGCCGTTGTCGCCGCGCGCGGCCTTCTCAAGAATCGGCGTGCGGATCGAGCCGGGGCTGACCGAATTGACCCGGATGCCTGCGGCCGCATAGTCGAGCGCCAGCGAACGCGTCAGCGTGTGGATGGCGCCCTTGGTGGTGGCATAGGCGGCGACGTTCTGCTGGCAGGCGAAACCCTGCACCGAGGCGACGTTGACGATGGCGCCGCCGCCGCGCTTGAGCATTTCCGGAATGCCGAAATGGGCGGTCAGATAAATCGAGCCGACATTGATCGTCATGGCCTTGTTCCAGGTTTCCCAGTCGGTCGTCGTCGCGGTTCCATAGGGATGGACCGCCGCCGAATTGACGATCACATCGAGGCCGCCGAAACGCTCGACGCCGGCTGCGATGGCCCCGCGGACCTGGTCCGGCACGGAGACGTCGGTGTCCACGACCAGCGCGCCGGCCCCGGAGCTTTCCAACTGCGCTCGCATCGCGGCATTGGCCGAACGGTCGATGCCGCAGGCGACGATCGCAGCGCCCCCGGCGGCGAGGCGCCTGGCAGTTGCGAGACCGATCCCGGTCGTTCCGGTCACCAGCGCGACCTTGCCGTCAAAATCCTTCATTGCTGAACTCCTTTGGTCACGTCTCGGAAGCCGGCTCTTCCGTCTGGAACCGCAGGCCGAAATCGAGATAGCGGCTCGTCAGATAGGCGTAAGCCAGCCTGTCGCGGGCCTATTTGACTCTCGTTGTCGTCCAACAATAAGTTGCCCACCTCGCGGAGGAAAGCGGCAATGGAACAGTGCTGGCGCTGGTATGGCCCGGACGATCCGGTAACACTCGATCATGTCAAGCAGGCGGGTGCGACAGGCGTGGTCTCGGCCCTGCACGACATCTATGACGGGCGCGTCTGGCCGCTGGAAAACATCCTCGAGCGCAAGCGCATCATCGAGGCGGCGGGGCTGACCTGGTCGGTGGTCGAGAGCATTCCGGTCCACAACTCGATCAAGATCGGTTCGCCGGAGCGGCTCCGCTATGTCGGTTTCTACAAGGACACGATCCGCGCCCTGGCGAAGGCCGGTATCGCGACGATCTGCTACAATTTCATGCCGGTGGTCGACTGGACGCGGACGGATCTGGCCTACCGCTTGCCGACGACGGGTTATGCGCTGCGCTTCGATGCGATCGATTTCGCGGCTTACGATCTGTTCGTGCTGAAGCGCCGGAATGCCGAGACCGGCTACACGCCTGCCCGCATCGCCGAGGCGGAAGCGCGGCTGAAGGAGCTCGGCGACGAGAAGATCGACAGGATCGAGCGCAATCTCATCGCCGGCCTGCCCGCCACCGAGCGCGCCTATAACCGCGACAGCTTTCGCGAGGCCCTGGCTGACTATGATGCAATCGGACCGAAGGAATTGCGCGACAATCTCGCCTGGTTCCTGCGCGAGATCATTCCGGTGGCCGAGGAGGAGGGGGTGCGCATGTGCATCCATCCCGACGATCCGCCATTCTCGCTCTACGGCCTGCCGCGCATCGTCTCGACCGCCGAGGATGCGCGCTTCATCCTCGATACCGTCGACAGCCCGGCCAACGGGTTGACGTTCTGCACCGGCTCCTACGGCACGCGCGCCGACAACGACATTGTCGCCATGGTCAAGGAGTTCGCCGAGCGCATCCATTTCGTCCATCTGCGCAACGTCACCATCGAGGGCGACGGCTCCTTTTATGAAGCCGAGCACCTCGAGGGAGGCACCGACATGGCGCATGTCATCCTCGCGCTGATGCAGGAAGAAGCGCGTCGCCGCAAGGAAGGCCGCGCTGACTGGCGCATTCCGATGCGGCCCGATCATGGGCATCTGCTCGCCGACGACATCGGCAAGACAAGGATCAATCCGGGCTATTCGCTGATCGGCCGGCTCAAGGGCCTCGCCGAACTGCGCGGCATCATGCGCGCCGTCGAGCGGTTCGGGCTGGCTTGACTTCCAAACGGGCTCGGCTTCGCGCCCGGCTCTTGAAATCCGCAAGAACATAATGGCGCCGCCAAGGGGCGATGGGTATCCTTCGGGCCGCCATCGGCAGGCAGGCTCAAGCGCGCGTTAGGTCGGGTTGCGGCACCGATCCGCCGGAACATGAAACAGGCGATAGTCGCGGGGGAGAAAAGAAATGCGCACCAGAACCAGCATCCGCGTCGTCGGCTGCCATGCCGAGGGCGAGATCGGCGATGTCATCGTGGGCGGCGTGCTGCCGCCCGCGGGCCGCACGATGATGGAAAAGATGATCACAATGGAACGCGATCACGATCATATAAGGCGCATGCTGATCTGCGAGCCGCGCGGCAGCGTTGCCCGTCATGTCAATCTGCTGTTGCCCTCGACGCGCGAGGATTGCGCCGCAGGCGCCATCATCATGGAACCAACCGAATATCCGCCAATGTCCGGCTCCAACACGATCTGCGTCGCCACCGTGCTGCTCGAGACCGGCATGGTGCCGATGCAGGAGCCGGAGACGCGGTTCAAGCTCGATATGCCAGGCGGCGTCATCGAGGTGCGCGCCGAATGCAGCGACGGCAAATGTCTGTCGATCACGCTGCGCAATGCTCCTGCCTTCGCCGAGCGCCTCGATGCCGATATCGAGGTGGAAGGGCTCGGCACGATCAAGGCCGATATCGCCTATGGCGGCATGTTCTACGCGATTGTCGATGCGCCCGCGCTCGGCTTCTCGGTCACGCCCGACGAGGCCCGCGACTTGGCCGTGGTCGGCGAGAAAGTCCGCCGCGCGGCGCGCGAGCAGCTCGATGTCGTGCATCCGCAGTTCGACAATGTGCGCGGCGTGTCCATCGTGCAATTCGCCATGCCGTTCCAAGGGCCGGGCAACGTCACGCGCAACACCTGCATCGTCTCGCCTGGGCGCTCGGACCGCAGCCCGACGGGAACCGGCACCTCGGCCCGCATGGCGGTGCTGCAGGCGCGGGGCCAGATGAAGGAAGGCGAGGTGCTGATCCATGAATCGATCATCGGCTCGCGCTTCACCGGCAAGATCCTCGAACTCACCGAAGTCGCCGGGCGCAAGGCGATCGTGCCGCAGATAACCGGCAGAGCCTGGATCACAGGAGAGCACAATTATTACCTCGATCCGACGGATCCATACCCGCAAGGCTACGTGCTGTCGGACACCTGGGGCACCTCGACTTCGGTGACGCAATAGAATTTCCTGCAACGACGCCGGCTCGGATCATACGAGCGTCCAGACGCTTTCCAGCTCCTGGCCGAGGCGTTTGCGCTTGCAGAATGTCAGCGGACCTTGCAGGGAGGCGCCTGCTCTGATTCCCTGCGGTTGGTGGGGATCGCCTGATTCGTGTGCTTGTTGTTCCGGTTCCGCGTGATCGTGCGGCGGAGCAGCAGGTGCCTACGGTAGAAAGATGAGAACATGACCGCCAAGCCGGAAATCCTGGAGATGAGGCCCAAGATCACCGTTGTCGGGGTCGGCGGCGCCGGCGGAAACGCCGTCAACAACATGATCGCCGAAGGGCTGCAGGGCGTCGAGTTCGTCGTCGCCAACACCGATGCGCAGGCGCTCACCATGTCGAAGTCGTCGCGGCTGATCCAGCTGGGCGCGCATGTGACCGAGGGCCTCGGCGCCGGATCGCTGCCCCAGGTAGGCAGCGCCGCCGCGGAGGAATCCATCGACGAGATCATGGATCACCTGGCGGGAACGCATATGTGCTTCATCACCGCCGGCATGGGCGGCGGCACCGGGACCGGTGCGGCGCCCGTGATCGCGCGTGCCGCGCGCGATGCCGGCATCTTGACGGTGGCCGTGGTCACCAAGCCTTTTGTCTTCGAAGGCAAGCGCAGGACCCAGGCGGCCGAGGAAGGCATAGAACGGCTGCGCGAGAGCGCCGACACGGTGATCGTCATTCCAAACCAGAACCTCTTCAGGGTCGCGGACGCCAGGACAACATTCGCCGACGCCTTCGCCATGGCGGACCGCGTTCTCTACGCGGGTGTCGGCTGCATCACGGACCTCATCGTCAAGGAAGGCCTGATCAATCTCGATTTCGCCGACGTGAAGTCGGTGATGCGCGACATGGGCCGGGCGATGATGGGAACCGGCGAGGCCTCCGGGGAGGGGCGCGCCAAGATCGCAGCCGAGGCGGCGATCGCCAATCCGTTGCTCGACGAAGCCTCCATGTCCGGCGCCAGGGGCCTGCTCGTATCGATCTGCGGCGGCATGGACATGACGCTGTTCGAGGTCGACGAAGCCGCGACGCGGATAAGGGAAGAAGTCGACGCCGATGCCGACATCATCGTCGGCGCCATCTTCGACCAGGCATTGGCGGGAAAGTTCCGCGTGTCCGTCGTCGCGACGGGTCTGCGCAAGAGCGCGGACATCGCGCAGTTCGAGCAGCGGATCGCCTGACGTCACGGCGATCTCGCGGCTGCGCTTGTTCCCGACCGCACGACGCGATCGGTCAATATCCGCTTCCGGCCGCGGACAATCCCGGACCGCGCACGCTGTCGGTCAGCGCGCCTCTTCGTCGCAAGCCGTCACGACGGCATCCGGCAAGCATCTGTCCATATTGGACACTAATTGACCGATCCGTTCAATGCCGCCAATGTCTGGCGAAGCGTCGGCATCAATCCCTTCCTGCTGCGTGTCGAGAATTGCGGCTGACGGAAGGAGAGGCTCGATGAAAAGCTTCGTCTATAACGGCCAGCCGGCACGCGTCGTTTTCGGATCTGGCACCATCGCAAGATTGCCGGAAGAGATCGACCGGCTCGGGCTGAAACGCGTGCTCGTGCTGGCAACGCCGCCGCGCGAGGCTGATGCCCGGCGTCTTGCCGGATCGCTGGGCGGCACCGCTGCCGGGATCTACGCCAAGGCGACGATGCATACGCCGGTGTCGGTGACCGAGGATGCGCTGCGGGTCGTGGCGGAACTCAATGTCGACGGACTGGTTGCGGTGGGCGGCGGCTCCACGACGGGCTCGCCAAGGCGATCGCCTTGCGCACCGACCTGCCGCAGATCGTGATGCCCACGACCTATGCCGGCTCGGAAATGACGCCGATCCTCGGCGAGACGAAGGATGGCGTGAAGGTCACCCAGTCGAGCCCGAAGGTGCTGCCGGAAGTGGTGATCTACGACGTCGACCTGACGATGACGCTTCCTGCTTCCTTGTCGGGAACGAGCGGCATGAACGCCATCGCCCATGCGGTCGAGGCGCTCTATGCCAGGGAAAGCAACCCGGTGATAAATCTGATGGCCGTTGAGGCCATCGGTGCGTTGGTGCGCGCCTTGCCGGTCATCGCCGGGAGCCCGCATGACCGCGACGCTCGCTCCGAGGCGCTTTACGGCGCCTGGCTCTGCGGCATCTGCCTCGGCTCGGTCGGCATGGCGCTGCACCACAAGCTCTGCCACACGCTCGGCGGCAGTTTCGATCTGCCGCACGCGGAGACCCATACGATCGTGCTGCCGCATGCGCTGGCCTATAACGCCCCCGCCATTCCGGCCGTCATGGAAACCCTGCGGACCGTGCTGAAGGCGGACGATCCTGCCATGGCTCTCTACGATCTCGCCGGCCGGATCGGCGCTAAACGCGCTCTATCTGAGATAGGCATGCCGCCAGACGGGATCGACATCGCGGCGGACCGCGCGCTGGCCAATCCGTACTGGAATCCGCGGGCGCTGGAGCGGGAACCGATCCGGGCTCTCATCGCGCGCGCCTATGCCGGCGAGCCGCCGCAGGCCTGAGAAACCGAGCGTCGCGGGCCGGCTTCACCTGAATATCAATCTGTCTGGATCCAGACCGCCTTCGTCTCAAGGTGTTCGTGCAGATGCTCGATGCCGCCTTCGCGGCCGTAGCCGGACATCTTCATTCCGCCGAACGGCACGGCCGGGTCGATGGCGTGATACATGTTGACCCAGACCGAGCCGGCCTTGACGCGACGTGCGAGCTTGTGCGCGGCGCCGAGATTGGTGGTGAAGATGCCGGCCGCGAGGCCGTAAGGCGTCGCGTTGGCACGCGCGACAACCTCATCCAGCGTGTCGAAGGGCATCGCGGAGATGACCGGCCCGAAAATTTCTTCGCGCGCGATCGTCATCTTGTCCGACACCGCGCCGAAGACGGTCGGGGCGATGAAGTTGCCGCCGTCATAGAGCTCGCCCGTCAGCCGCGAGCCGCCGGCGACCAGTTTGGCGCCTTCGTCGCTGCCCGCCTTGATGTAGCTCTCCACCTTGCCGGCCTGCCTTGCATTGATCAGCGGCCCGATTTCCGTCTCCGCCTCGATGCCGTGGCCAATGCGAAGCTTGCCGGCGAACTCGGCGACCTGGCGCACGAACTCGTCATGGATCTCGCGCGCCACGAACAGGCGCGAGCCGGCAATGCAGATCTGGCCCGAATGCACGAACACCGCCATCGCCGCGACCGGCACGGCCTTGTCGATATCGGCGTCGCGGCAGACGATGATCGGCGACTTGCCGCCGAGCTCCAGCGAAACGCGCTTGAGGTTGGCGACGCCGGCGCGGGCGATCGCTTGGCCGGTCAGCGTCGAGCCGGTGAAGACGATCTTGTTGACGTCCGGGTGCTCGGCAAGCCGCGCGCCGGCCTCGGCGCCGGTCCCGGTGACGATGTTGACGACGCCGTCGGGAACGCCGGCCTCCTGCATCAGCTTCGCAATCAAGAGCGGCGTCAGCGATGCCTCCTCCGACGGCTTCAGCACGATGGTGCAGCCGGTTGCCAGAGCCGGCGCGATCTTCCAGATCGAGGCGGCGGTGGGCGCATTCCAGGGAATGATCGCGCCGACGACGCCGACCGGCTCGCGCTGGGTGAAGGTGACGATCTCGCCGGGGATGGAATTGTCGATCGTCTCGCCGTGCAGAGCGGTCGCCATGCCGCCATAGAAGCGCAGCATGCCGATGACCCGGCGCCGGTTGGCCAGCGTGCGGGTGATCGGCAACCCCATGTCGAGCGTGTCGGAGACGCTGAGCTCTTCCCAATGCTTCTCGAACAGGTCGGCGATCCGCAGAAGCACGCATTGCCGCTCATAAGGCGAGAATTTCGACCAAGGGCCCTCGAAGGCCGCGCGTGCCGCGGCCACCGCAGCGTCGATATCGGCGGCTCCGCCGCGCGGCACCGTCGCCAGCACTTCGCCCGTCGCCGGGTTCAGCGCCTGCATCTGCTGGCCGGATTGCGCCGCGACCCACTTGCCGCCGATGAACATCGGCTGGAATTCGCCATGGTAGAGCATGGCGGCCTTCGCCCTCGGGTCGAAGTTCAGCGTCATTGTCTCCTCCTCATGAATTCCGACGCGACTATTACTCCCGCCGGCGGCGACCTCAAACAAGGAAAGCCAGAAGGGCGTTCAGATAATCGGACTGTGCAACGCACGTCTTCCCTCGGCGATGCATCGATGGCGGCTCCTGGCGGCACAGGCCGTTGTTGCTCCGGCGGGGCTAACGAGCGCCCGGGCTGTTCCATCGCCCGACCGTTTTGCGAAGCGTGCGGTTGCGCAGGCTCCGGCCGGCGGTTATGCCGGATTGAGATTTTCCCGCGGGAGGCAGGGCTGATGAAGGTCGTTTCCATCTCCAAATCGCATGGCGGAATCCAGGGCGTCTATTCGCACGCTTCCGAAGGCTGCGCCTGCGACATGACCTTTGCGGTATTCGTACCGCCGCAAGCCAAGGACGGGCGGCTCCCGGTCCTGTGGTACCTGTCGGGCCTCACCTGCACGCACGCAAATGTCATGGACAAGGGCGAGTACCGGCGGATGGCGTCCGAGCTCGGGCTGGTCGTCGTGTGTCCCGACACCAGCCCGCGCGGACCCGACGTTCCGGACGAGAAGGACAATTGGCAGTTCGGCTGCGGCGCCGGCTTCTATCTCGACGCGACGCAAGAGCCCTATGCGAAGAACTACCGGATGTATTCCTATATCGCCGAGGAATTGCCGGCGCTCGTCGCCGCCAACTTCCCCGCCGACATGTCACGCCAGGCCATCTTCGGCCATTCGATGGGCGGACATGGCGCGCTGACGATCGCGCTCAAGAATCCGCAGCGCTACCGGAGCTGCTCGGCCTTCGCGCCGATCGTGCAGCCGTCGACGGCCGGGTGGTCGCGGCCGGCTTTCGAAAAATATCTCGGATCGGACGAAAAGACCTGGCGCGCCTATGACGCGACACTGTTGATCGAGGACGGCAAGCGACATTCGGAATTCCTGGTGGACCAGGGCACGGCGGACGGCTTCCTGCAGGATGGCCTCCGCCCATGGCTGCTCGAAGAGTCCTGCAAGAAGGCAGGGATCGACCTCACCCTGCGCATGCAGGAAGGCTACGACCATTCCTACAACTTCATCTCGACCTTCATGGACGATCATCTGAAGTGGCATGCAGCGCGGCTTGCGTGATCTACGACGCGACGATGCGCACCACATGGTCGGCGATCGCCAGGCTGGAGGTCAGGCCGGGACTTTCGATGCCGAAGAGGTTGACCAGGCCGTCGATGCCATGCGTTGCGGCACCCTGGATCACGAAGTCGCTGTTGGCGTCGCCCGGGCCTGACAGTTTCGGCCGGATGCCGCTATAGGCTGCCTGCAGGCTGTCGTCGTCCAGATCGGGCCAGTATCTGCGGATTTCGGCATAGAAGCGCTCGCCTCGCGCCGGATCGACGCGATAGTCGACCGTGTCCGTCCACTCGACATCAGGCCCGAAACGGGCGGTGCCGGCAAGGTCGAGGGTCAGATGGACGCCGAGGCCGCCAGGCTCGGGCACGGGATAGACCAGATGTGAAAACGGCGCCCGCCCGGCAATCGAGAAATAATTGCCTTTGGCGTAGCGAAGCGCCGGCAGGAATTGCCGGCCGAAGCCTTCGATCGAGCCGGCAAGCGCGACCGCGCCGAGACCGGCCGCGTTGATGAGACGCGGTGCGGCGACCTCGAACTCTGCGCCGCTCGCGGAATCCATCGTCCGCAGCACGATGCGGCCGGGCTCGACGCGGCCGGAGACGATGCGGGTGTTGAGCGAGAGCATTGCGCCGCTCCCCTCGGCATCGCCGAGCAGGGCAAGCATCAGCCCGTGACTGTCGACAATGCCGGTCGAGGGCGAGAGTAGTGCTGCGGTGCAATGCAGCGCCGGCTCCAGCGCTTGCGCCTCCTCGGCGGTGAGGAAGCGCAGGTCATCGACACCGCAGGTGTTGGCGTTGGCGCGAATGGCGGCCAGCACCGGTTCCTGCGTCTCGTCGGTCGCAACAATCAGCTTGCCGCAGCGGCGATGAGGGACCGAATGGTCGGCGCAGTAGTGATAGAGCATATCGCATCCGGCGACGCAGAGCCGGGCTTTCAGCGAGCCCTGCGGGTAATAGATGCCGGCGTGGATGACTTCGGAGTTGCGCGAACTCGTTTCGGTGCCGATGGCGTCCGCCGCTTCGACGATCAGGGTTTCGAGGCCAAGCGCCGCCAATTTGCGCGCAATCGCCAGACCGATCACGCCGGCGCCCGCGATGATGCAATCGACCTGCTCCACGTCCTGATCCTGCTGCGCGTCACTTATATCATTGCGAGACAGGCCGAAGCTTGTTGGCGCTATCGATCCCGACGTCGCGGCTCTTGCGATCAGCCAGCGCGATGAGGCATCAACCGCCACAATGCAAGGCGGAATCTTCGGACTTCTCGATCAGAGGAGCGGTCCTATTTCCGCTTTGACGCCTGCACACAGGAGCCATCACGATGGACGCCACACCGAATTCGCCTGAAGCCCGCGACATCCGCTATCACATGCATGGCTATACCAACGCCCGCAAGCACCAGGAAACCGGTCCGCTGATCATCGAAAAGGGCGACGGCATCTATGTCGAGGACATTGCCGGCAACCGCTATATCGAGGCGATGGCGGGCCTGTGGAGCGTCGCCGTCGGTTTCTCGGAAAAGCGGCTGGTCGAAGCGGCGACAAAACAGATGTCAAAGCTGCCCTTCTATCACGACTTCGGCTCCAAGGCGCATTCGCCGCTGATCGACTTGGCCGAAAAACTGGTGCAGATGGCGCCGGTGCCGATGAACAAGGCCTATTTCACCAATTCCGGCTCCGAGGCCAACGACACCGCGATCAAGATGATCTGGTATCGGTCGAACGCGCTTGGACAGCCGGCGCGCAAGAAGATCATCAGCCGCAAGCGCGGCTATCATGGCGTCACCATCGCGTCGGCAAGCCTGACCGGCCTGCCCAACAACCATCTCTCCTTCGACCTGCCGATCGCCAATATCCTGCACACGTCGACACCGCACCACTGGCGCGACGCCGAGCCCGGCGAAAGCGAGGAGCAGTATTCCGCGCGGCTCGCCGACGATTTGGAAAAGCTCATCCTTGCCGAGGGTCCCGAAACGATCGCCGCCTTCATCGGCGAGCCGATCATGGGCGCCGGCGGGGTCGTCGTTCCGCCCGCCGGCTATTGGGGAAAGATCCAGGCGGTGCTGGCGAAATACGATGTCCTGCTGGTGGCCGACGAGGTGATCTGCGGCTTCGGCCGCACCGGCAAGATGTTCGGTTCGCACACCTTCGGCATCAAGCCAGACATCATGGTGCTGTCGAAGCAGATTTCATCCTCCTACCTGCCGATCTCGGCGCTGCTGATCAACGATCGTGTGTTCGAGCCGATCGCCGACGAGAGCGACCGCATCGGCACGTTCGGCCACGGCTTCACCGGCGGCGGTCATCCGGTCGCAGCCGCCGTCGCGCTGGAGAACATCAAGCTGATCGAGGAGCGCGACCTGGTCGGCAATGCGCGCAAGGTCGGCGCGCATCTGCAGGCGCGACTCAGCCGACTCGCCTCGCATCCGCTGGTAGGCGAGGTGCGCGGCGTCGGTCTCATCGCCGCCGTCGAGCTCGTCGCCGACAAGGCAACCAAGGCTCCCTGGGGCAAGCCGGCAGCGCTCGGCGCGCTGGTCAATGGCTTGCTGCAGCGGAACGGCGTTATCTCGCGCAATATGGGCGACGCGATCGCCTTCTGTCCGCCGCTGATCATCACCGAGGCGCAGGTCGATGCCTTGGTCGATGCGTTCGAGCGCTCGCTCGACGAGGCGATACCGCAGGTCAACCCGCGGAGCTGACCAAGCCGCGAAGGCCTAGCCAGCGGTAGCCTGCGGGCTGACAATCGACGTTCACCTTCCAGTGAGCGCGAGAAATTCCGGCGGAACATTCGCGTTTTTGCGCTGTTACATCCAAGCTGCAGCGCGGAAAGGAGCTTCCGCATGGAAAATCCGCAATCCACGGCAAGCATTGCCGGCCATCCCATACATCCCATGCTTGTCACCATCCCGATCGCCTGTTTCGTCGGGACCTTGCTCACCGATATTGCCTACTGGCGGACAGCGGAAATGACTTGGGCCAATTTCTCGGCCTGGCTGCTGACCGTGGGTGTCATTGTCGCCATCTTGGCCGCCATTGCAGGGCTTACCGATTTTCTTGGGGACCGCAGGATACGCGCTCAGCCGACCGCATGGCTGCACATGGGAGGTAACCTCGTCGTGCTCGTGCTGTCCTTCTTCAACATGCTCGTCCACACGCGCGACGCCTGGACGTCCGTGGTGCCGACCGGGCTGATCTTGTCGGCGCTGGTGGTGGTCATCCTGATCTTCACCGGCTGGCTCGGCTGGGCTCTGGTCTATCGCCATCATGTAGGAGTGGCCGATGAGGCGACTTGACAGCGCAATCAAATGGACGACGGCGGCGCTTTGCTACGCAATGATCCTGGGCGTTGCCGGCTGCAGCGACGACAACACCGACCCGAGCGCGCAGATCGGCCCAAATCCGAAACTGCCGGAGATAAAGCAATACCTATTCCCGCCGATGCATCTTGCCTCGGTGGTCGGCTGGAAAAACGATGAAAAGCCGACGGTCGCGCAAGGCCTGCAGATCGAGGCGATGGCCAAGGGGCTCCAGCATCCGCGTTCGGTTTACATGCTGCCCAATGGCGACATCCTGGTTGTGGAGTCCAAGGCGCCGAAAGAAGCGTCGGTCAAGCGGCCGAAGGACATCGTCATGGGTCTGGTCGAAAGCTGGGTCACCTCCGGCGGCGACACCGGCCCGAGCAACCGCATCACGATCTTGCGCGACACCAATGGCGACGGCAAGCCGGAGTACCAGGGCGTGTTCCTCGACCATCTCAACGCGCCCTTCGGCGTGGCGCTGGTCGGCAACGACTTCTATGTCGCCAACACCGATGCCATCATGCGCTATCCCTATCAGCCGGGCGACACGAAGATCACGGCGCCGGGCAAGGTGCTGACGGAACTGCCGGGCGGGCCGATCGATCACCACTGGACGAAGAGCCTGGTGGCGAGCCCAGACGGTTCGCTGCTCTATGTCGGCGTCGGCTCGAACTCCAACATCACCGAGAACGGCATCCAGGCCGAGAAGGACCGCGCTGCGATCTGGGAGGTCGACCGCGCCACCGGCCGCTCGCGCATTTTCGCCAGCGGGCTGCGCAATCCCAACGGCCTGACGTTCGAACCTGAAAGCAAGGCGCTTTGGACGGTGGTCAACGAGCGCGACGAGCTCGGGCCGAACCTGGTGCCGGACTACATGACCTCGGTGAAGGACGGCGCCTTCTATGGCTGGCCCTACAGCTACTATGGCCAGCACGTCGATCCGCGCGTGATGCCGCAGCGGCCGGACATGGTGGCGAAGGCCATCCCGCCGGATTACGCGCTGAGCTCGCATGTCGCGCCGCTCGGGCTTGCTTTCTATACCGCGAACAACCTGCCGCAATCCTATCGCGGCGGCGCCTTTGTCGGCGAGCATGGCAGCTGGAACCGCTCCCGCTTCAACGGCTACAAGGTCGTCTTCGTGCCGTTCAGCGGCGGGCATCCCAACGGCATGGCGCAGGATGTCGTCACCGGCTTCCTCAACGACAAGGGCGAGGCGAGAGGCCGTCCGGTCGGTGTTGCCGTTGATAAGTCCGGCGCGCTGCTGATCGCCGACGATGTCGGCAACACGGTGTGGCGGGTGACCGCTGCGGCACCCGGTTCCTCGTAGGAACCTGGCTCAACGCCGACGTATCAGCCCACCGGCTTCTGCAGCACGTCGAATTGCGGGTTGGTTTCCGAGAAGATCGGCAGGGCCGCGGCGCCGAGGACGGATGTGTCCTTTCCCGCGGCGCCGACCACGACGCGCGGCGTGGTACGGGCGCTGGTCGAGCTCACCGAGAGATGGAGCGGTTCCAGCCGGCCGGCCAGTGCCTCGATCACCGGCAGCGGCATGAAGCCGCCGAGCACGACGGTCTCGGGATCGAGCGCCATTTCAAGGACGTCGATAGCCTGCCGCAATGGCTCGACCGCCTCGGCGAGCCATGCTTCGAAGCGGCTGTCGCCGCTTGCCAGAAGCTCTTCCAGCAGGTCGGGTGAGGCATGATCGGGATCCGGCAGGTCGAGCCTGTCATAGGCGGCGCGCAGCGAGACGTAGCGCTCCAGGCAGCCGCGCTTGCCGCAGTCGCAGGGCAGGCCGCCCGGCCGCACGATGATGTGGCCGATCTCGCCGGCATTGTGGCGGCTGCCCTTGTAGAGATGGCCGTCGAGAAAGAGGCCGGCGCCGAGGCCTGTTCCGATGAAGAGATAGACGAAGCTGTCGAGCTTGCGGGCAACGCCGTAAAGCCGCTCGCCTACTGCCGCCGCTGTGGCGTCGTTCTCGACGATCACGGCGATGCCGGTCAGGCGCTCCAGTTCTTCGGCCACCGGAAAGTCCTGCCAGCCTGGAAGGGCGGTAGGGCCGACCGAAGTCATGCCTTCAACGCCGAACGGCCCGGGCATTGCCATTCCTATGCCGAGCAGTCTCGTGCGGTCCAGCCGGCTGGTTGCGATCAGGTCGCTCGAGATCGCGGCTAGCAGCGGCATGGCCTGCGTGGGGGTTGGGCGGTCGACATCTCTCTCGATGCGCGCGCGCACGGTGCCGGAGAGATCGGTGAGGACGCCGACGGCCAATTGGTGGTCGAGCTGCAGGCCGATCGAATAACCGCCATCGGGGTTGATCGAGTAGGGGACGGCGGGTTGGCCGCGCGCGCCTTTCAGCGTTGCTTCAGGTTGCAGCAGCCCGGCCGCTTCCAATTCCTCGACGATATTGGAAATGGTCTGCGACGACAGCGCCGTCAGCCTCGCGATCGCCGCCCGCGACAGCGCGCCATTGATGCGGATCGCTTCGATCACCACACGCCGGTTGTGCGATTTCGCCTGCTCGAGATTTGTGCCGGAGATGGCTTTCTTGGGGATCATGAGATAGTTACCAGCCGCGGCAACCCTAGAATGCCACTTTAGAAAATCAAGTTGATTTGATTATCGGCTGGCCGAAAGCTTAGGCCGGTCCACAGGCTCGCATTTCCACATATCGGAATCGATTGCCAGGGTCGGCCGTTCAGCCAAAACGCGCCGCGGAAAAATCGGCGGCCGATGGCAGGGATCGGCCGGCGATTAAGCTGGCGACCCAGCGTGCTGTCACCGGGGCCAGCGTCAGCCCCAGATGGCCATGGCCGAAGGCATAGATCACATCAGGCGATTTCGTCGAGGGTCCGATCACTGGGCGAGAGTCCGGCAGCGACGGCCTGAAGCCCAGCCATTGCGACGAAGGCTTGCCGATGTCGGGGAAAAACTGCCGCACGCCGCGACCGAGCAGCGCCAGCCGGCGCGGATTGGGCGGCGCATTGAGTCCGCCGAGCTCGACAGTGCCGGCAACCCGGAGCCTGCCGTCCATCGGCGTCATATAGAAACCGAGATCGACCGGGCAGACCGGGCGGTTGAGCAAAGGTGCCGTGGTCGGAAACTCCAGATGGTAGCCGCGCTCGGTGTCCAGTGGGATGCGGTCGCCGGCCTGGGCCGTGAGCGGGCGGGATCGCGCGCCAGCCGCAATCACCACTTTTTGCGCCGCGATGACAAGCCCTGGGCCGCTCAGCCGCACGCCGGCACCCGCTGCGAGGCCGGTCACGCTCGCGCGCATGAATTGAGCGCCCTTGCCGGCAGCGGCTGCCGCCAGCCGCGCCATCACCGTCCTGGGATCGCTGACATTGATCGAATCCGGGAAATAGAGGCCTTTGGCCTCGAACGCCGCGAGCCGCGGCTCCAGCGCGGCCACCTCATCGGCGGTCAGAACCTGCTGATGGACGCCGAGTTCGGCCCGCAAAGCCCGTCCGCCCTCGGAGGCGGCAAAATCGCTGTCGCGGCGGTAGACATAGAGGCAGCCGTTTCGGCGCATCAGATCCTGAAGCCCGGCCTCCTGCACCATTTCGCCCCAGGCCGGCAGGGCTTCGGCGAGGAGGCCGGCTAGTGCCAGCGCATTGGCTCGGGTTGCCGCCGGCAGCGATTGGCGAACAAAGCGAACCAGCCATGGCGCGAGCTGGAAAAGTGCTGCCCAGCGCAGCGAGAACGGGCTGTCGGGATCGAGCAGCAGTTTCGGCAGCGCGCGCAGCACACCAGGATTACCGACCGGCATGCAGGCATATTCGGCGATCGTGCCGGCATTGCCGAACGAAGCGCCCGAGCCGGGCTCGTTCGGGTCGATGACCAGGACCTCGCGTCCTTCGCCGGCAAGGCGCAAGGCCGTAGCCAGCCCGACGACGCCGGCGCCGATGATGGCGATCTCGACTGATTTCGGCGCGGAGGTCATGGCCTCAGACGAAGCCCGGCAATTGCAGATGGCCAGCGGCGAGCAGCTCGGCCATGATGGTCAGCGCCGAACGCAGGTCCTCCTGCGATCGCGCCGCGCCGATATTGATGCGCACGCCGTGCTGCACCGGCTCGCGCCCGACGGCGAAAGCGTCGCCCGGCAGCACGGCGACGCCGCGCTCCAGGCAGGTGCGGGCAAAGCCGGCGCCACGCCAGGGCTCGGGCAGGCGCAGCCAGGCATGCGTCGAGATCGGGTTGCTTTGAACGTCGAAACGGCCGAGGATTTCGCTCAAGATCGCCTGGCGCTGGCGCAACTCCTGCTTCTGGATGTCGATGATGCGGGCGGCAGCCCCTTCCTCGATCAGCCTGGCGCCGATCAACGCCGTGAGCGGGCTGATGCTCCAGCAATTGATGCGGAGCGCCGCGGCGACCTGGCCGGCGATCGGGCGCGGGGCGATGACGAAGCCGAGGCGCAGGCCGGGCGCTAGGCATTTCGACAATGCGCCGAGATGGATCGTCAGCTCCGGCTCGAGGCTGGCGAAGGAGGGCGGCGGATCGTCGGCCAATGGACGGTAGACGTCGTCCTCGATGATCAGCACGTTGTGACGGCGTGCGACGGCCGCCAATTCATGCCGGCGCTCCTCGCTCAGCGTGATCGTCGTCGGATTGTGCAGTGTCGGCACCAGAAAAACGGCACGGGGGCGGAGCTGAACGCAAGCTGCCTCGAAGGCATCTGGACGCATGCCGCCGCGATCCATCGCGACGCCACGCAGATCGAGACCATGGACGCGACACAGCGCGTTGATGCCCTGATAGGTCACCTCGTCGGCAAGTATCACTTCGCCATCCCTGGTGACGGCGCCGAGCACGCAGTCGAGGCCGTGTTGGGCGCCGGCTGCGAGCACGACGCGGCCGGGATCGCCATCGCCGGCGACCGATTTCAGCCAATCGGCGACCGCGACACGGCCCCAAAGCGGCCCCTCTGGCGGATGATAATCCTGCAGCGAGGCGTAGTGACGATCCTTGGAAAGGCGCGGCATCAGCGCCGCGACGGCGTCGAGATAGGCTGACGTGGGCGGCCTGTTGACGGAAAGATCGACGATACCGCTCTGGTCGCTCGGCGCCGACACGAATCCCGGACGCTCGACAATGTCGCGGGCGGCGACCGTGGTGCCGCGTCCGGGGCGCGCCTCGAGCAAGCCTTGCTCCTGCAAGGTGGACAGTGCCCGCGTCACGGTCGTGACATTGATGCCCAATGCACGGGCGATCTCGCGTTGCGGCGGCAGCCGGTCGCCGACGGCAAGCGTGCCCGCGGCAATGCGTTCGGCGATCGCGTCGGCAAGACGGCGATAGACCGGACTTTCATCCTCGGTGAGGCGAAGATTTTCGAGCATGAGGGATTCGAACTGCGGCTGACGTCTCACTTGTCGGGCATCTAGCATAAGACAACGATCCATACAATAGAGATTGTACGGCACTCAATCCGATCAAAATTATCACACAACATCGCATTTTTGCGCTTGACGGTGAAAGTTGTCCGCATCTATGGTCGCTCTCAGCCTTATTGTGTGACCATACAAGCCGGACGCTTCCTGTTCAGCGGGCCGGTTCCGGGAGGACGAGGCATGGATCGCAAGCAGCAGACCGAATCGCCCCGCGGCAGCCGGGAAGGCGCGCGATGAGCGCCGGCCAGACCGTCGTGTCGGCAAGCGTCAACCAAGGCTTTGTCGAATTCGCCGACGTCGAGAAGTCCTATGACGGACGCAGCTTCGCGGTAACGCGGATGAACCTTGCCGTCGCGCGCGGCGAGTTCCTGACGCTGCTCGGCCCCTCCGGCTCCGGCAAGACCACCACGCTCAATATGCTCGCCGGCTTCGAGCGACCGACGCATGGCACGATCACGCTAGAGGGCCAGCCGGTCGATCGGCTGCCGCCTTACCAGCGCAATATCGGCATGGTGTTTCAGAACTATGCGCTGTTCCCGCATATGACGGTAGAGGAGAATGTCGGCTTTCCGCTTTCCGTCCGCCAGGTGAGCAAGGCCGACATCGCGGCCCGTGTGGGCCGCGCGCTCGACATGGTTCGGCTGAAGCAATTCGGCGATCGCCGCCCGACGCAGCTTTCCGGCGGCCAGCAGCAGCGCGTGGCGCTGGCTCGCGCGCTGGTCTTTCAGCCGAACCTGGTGCTGATGGACGAGCCGCTCGGCGCGCTCGACAAGAAATTGCGCGAGAATATGCAGCTCGAAATCAAGCAGATCCACACCATGCTCGGCGTCACCATCGTCTATGTCACGCACGACCAGAGCGAGGCGCTGACGATGTCGGACCGCGTCGCGGTGTTCAACAATGGCGGCATCGCCCAGCTGGGCTCGCCAGACGATCTCTACAACACCCCGCAAAGCTCATTCGTGGCGAGCTTCATCGGCGAGAACAACACGCTGGAAGGCGTGGTCGAACGCGTCTCGGGTGGAGAGTGCCGCGTCAGGCTGAATGGCGGCGGCGAGATCACCGCGCTGGCGGTCGGGGTGACGCAAGGCGCCGCCTGCCACGTCGCCGTCCGGCCCGAGCGGCTCAGCCTGTCGGCTGCCGCCAGTGGCGGCAACGCGCTGGCGGCGACCGTCGATGGGCGCATCTATCTCGGCGATCACCTGCGCCTGCTGGCCAGGCTCGCCAACGACCAGGTGCTGACCGTCAAGGTCGGCCCCCAAGTGACGATGGCGAACGGCGAGACCGTGACGGTCTCCTGCGCGCCCAACGATTGCCGCGCCTTCCCGGCCGATGCCGGAACGGGCGGCGCCATTCCAAAACAGGGGAAAATGCAATGACACAATTGAGAACACGACTACTCTCGCTCGCGGCCGCCACGGCCTGCATGAGCATTGCCGGCGCAGCCTTCGCGGACGAATTGTCGATCATGGCGAGCGGCGGCGCCTGGCAAGATGCGCAGCGCAAGGCATGGTTCGAGCCGTTCAGCAAGGAGACCGGAGCAAAAATCCTGGAACAGGAATATCTCGGCGATCTCGGCAAGGTGAAAGCGATGGTTGAGACCGGCAATGTGCCGATCGACCTGGTGACGGTCGAGACCGCGACCGTGCTGCAGGGTTGCGACGCCGGCATCCTCGAGCGGCTCGACTATTCCAAGATCGGGCCGCGCGACAAATTCATCGAAGGCTCGGCGCTGGATTGTGGAGTCGGCCTCGATGCTTACGGCGATATCCTTGCTTATGACCCGACCGTGCTGAAGGAAGCTCCGACCTCGGTCCTCGACCTCTTCGACACGACGAAATTCCCGGGAAAGCGCGCCATGCGCAAGTTCCCGGCGCAGAACCTCGAATGGGCGCTGATGGCGGACGGCGTCGCACCCGCCGACGTCTATAAGGTGCTGGCCACGCCGGAAGGCGTTGACCGTGCGTTCAAGAAGCTCGACACAATCAAGAAGGATATCGTCTGGTGGGACGCCGGCGCGCAGCCGGCACAGCTTCTCGCTTCCAAGGAAGTGGTGATGACCACCGCCTGGAACGGCCGCATCCAGAACGCGATCGACACCGACAAGAAGCCGTTCAAGATCGTCTGGAACAACCAGATCCTCGAATACGACATGATCAGCATTCCGAAGGGCGCGCGCAATCCGGAGCTTGCCTACAAATATCTCGCGTATATCAGCAAGCCCGAGAACAACGCCAAGCTCGCAAGCTACATCACCTATGGGCCGGTGCGCACCGACGCGGCTTCCTTCGTCGCACCCGACGCGCTGCCGAAGCTACCCAATGCTCCCGATCATCTCGCCGGCGCCTATCTCGTCGCCGACACCGAGTTCTGGGGCGACTATGGCGAGGACCTTGTCAAGCGCTTCAACGCCTGGCTTGCTCAGTAGGAAGGCGGGATGTCGGCGTTCCAGCCCAGCGAAATCGACCGGCCGACGCTGGCCCGCGACCGGTCAGCCGCCGACGCGGATCTGAAATCCGTGTCGGCAGCGCTCCGCCGCGCCGAACTCGGCGACCGGATGCGCTCGTTGCTTCTGGCAGCGCCGCTGCTCGTCCTTCTGGCCTTAAGTTTCGGTATTCCGATCGTGCTGCTTTTGTCCCGCGCCGTCTATGACCCGACCATCGCGGACGCACTGCCCAAGACGACCGCGGCCCTGGCCGGCTGGAACGGCCAGGGCCTTCCCGGCGACGACGCCTTCGCCGCGTTGGCGGCGGACCTCAAGAAAAACCAGGCCAAGGGCACGGCCTATGAACTGGCCAAGAGCCTGAACGCGCGGCTGCCTGGGGCCCGTAGCCAGGTGTTGAAGACGGTGCGCAAGCTCGAAAGCGCCGATGGCCAGGCCGCGCTCGACGCCATGAAATCGGTGCCGTTCTGGTCGGCGCCATCGACCTGGCCGGCGATCCGGAGCGGCACAAGCAGCCTCACCTCGTTCTACCTGCTCAGCGCGCTCGACCTGCGCTGGAACGCCGATGGCGGCATCGAGCGGGAGCCGCCCGAGCAGGCGATCTTCATCCAGGTGTTCCTGCGCACCTTCTTCGTCGCGGCGTCGGTGACGTTAGCAACGTTGATCCTCGGCTTTCCGCTCGCCTATCTCATCGCCAACGTGCCGAAGGGGCTAGCCGCCATCCTGATCGTCGCGGTGCTGTTGCCGTTTTGGACATCGATCCTGGTGCGTACCGCGGCCTGGACGGTGCTTTTGCAGAAGTTCAGCCTGGTTAATGATTTCCTGCTCCTGATCGGCGTCACCAGCGACCGGCTAGACCTGATGTACAGCCGCGTCGGCCTGATCATCGCCATGACGCATATCCAGCTGCCGTTCACGTTGCTGCCGATCTACAGCGTCATGCGCACCATTCCGGCCTCGCAGATGAAGGCCGCCTACTCGCTGGGCGCCAGGCCTTTCACCGCCTTCCGTCGCGTCTATATCCCACAGGTGTTCCCTGGCGTAATGGCCGGTTGCATGCTCACCTTCATCCTGTGCCTGGGCTACTACATCACGCCGGCGCTGATAGGCGGGGCAAGCGACCAGTTGATCAGCAATTTCATTGCCAACTACGTCAATGTCGAACTGAACTGGGAGATGGCGGCGGCGCTGTCCTTCATCCTGCTCGTCTTCACCTTGGCGCTGTTCGGCATTTTTGCCCGCGTCCTCGGCCTCGACCGCCTGAAGCTGGTGTAGCCCATGCTGCTCTCTCCCTATCCCACAACAGGCGAACGCATCCGCATCACGCTGCTGTGGATTTGGTGCGGGCTGGTCATCCTGTTCCTGTTGGTGCCGATCCTCATCCCGGTGCCGCTCTCCTTCAACAGCGGCGCCTTCTTCATCTTCCCGCTGGAGGGCATCTCGACGCGCTGGTACGAGGTCGTGCTCGGCACCCAGCGCTGGCAGTCGGCGATCGGCAATAGCCTGATCATCGCCCTCGGGACGACGGTGATCGCGACGACGCTCGGGACACTGACGGCGATCGCACTTTCCGACGAGAAGTTTCCGGGTCGGCGCATTATCATGCCGCTGCTTCTTTCGCCGCTGATCGTGCCGGTGGTGATCACAGCCGTCGGTTCCTATCTATTCTACGCCCGCGTTGGGCTCGCCAGCACTTATGCCGGCATCATCCTGGCGCATACCGCCTTGGCCAGCCCCTTCGTGGTGGTGACGGTAGGCGCTAGCCTGACCGGCTTCGACCGCAACCTGATGCGAGCCGCGGCGATCTCCGGCGCCAAACCCCTGACGTCGTTCTTTCGCGTCATGCTGCCGCTGATTCTGCCCGGCGTGCTTTCGGGCGCGGCCTTCGCCTTCGTCACCTCCTTCGACGAAGTGGTCGTCGTGCAGTTCCTGGCCAGCGCCAGCCAGCGCACCATGCCGCTCGAAATGTTCATCGGCCTGCGCGAAAAACTCTCGCCCGCCATCACTGCCGCGGCGACCCTAATGATGGCGCTATCCATCCTGCTTTTGCTGGTGGCGAACATTTTGGCACGGCGCAGCCGTAAGTCCTGAGGCTAACCCGCGACCAATTGGGCAGGAACGATCTCGCGGCTGACGCATTTTGCCTCGCGTCAACAGCTGAGGGACCAGATGCGCATAGCCCATGTCGCGCCGCTCTACGAAGCCGTGCCGCCGAAACTTTACGGCGGCACGGAACGGATCGTCTTCTACATCACCCAAGCACTCGTCGAGCTCGGGCATGACGTCACGCTGTTCGCGAGCGGCGACAGCGAAACATCGGCGCGACTGGTGCCAGGTCGCGACCAGGCGATACGCCTCGATCCGCGGCCGAAGAAATCGGAAATCGCCGCGCATCTGGCGATGCTTGCCGATGTGCGCGAACGCGCCGGCGAATTCGACGTCATTCATTTTCATCTCAGCCATTTCCTGCATTTTCCGTTCTTCGAGCAGATCGCGGGTCGCACGGTGACGACGCCGCATGGCAGGCTCGACTATGTCGACCTGGCGCCTGCCTACAAGCGTTTCCCGCGTTTCCCGATGATCTCGATCTCGCACAGCCAGAAGCGCGGTTTGCCGGATGCGAACTGGCTGGCCACGATCCATCACGGACTGCCGCTCGATGCCTACCGGCCGACCTATGAACCACATGGGGAAGAGCCGTATCTCGCCTTCCTCGGCCGCCTGTCGCGCGACAAGCGGCCGGACCGCGCCATCGAGATCGCGCGCCGGTCCGGGTTGAAGCTGAAGCTGGCGGCCAAGATCGGCGACGACGACCGCGCCTATTTCCGCGACAACATCGAGGCGCTCATCGATGGCGACCGCATCGACTATGTCGGCGAAATCACCGAAGATGAGAAGGCCGGGTTTCTCGGCAATGCGGCGGGCCTGCTGTTCCCCATCGACTGGCCGGAGCCGTTCGGCCTCGTCGCGATCGAGGCCATGGCCTGCGGCACGCCGGTGATCGCCTGGGACCAGGGCGCCTTGCCAGAGATCGTCGACGATGGCATCACCGGCTTCGTCGTCGACAATGTCGACGATGCGGTCGCATCGATGCCCGCGCTTCTCGAACTCGACCGGCGGCAGGTGAGGGCGGTCTTCGAGAAAAGGTTCTCGGCGACAAGAATGGCGCGCGACTACCTTTCTGCCTATATGCGTCTGACCGGCATGCCGGAGGCCAGGGCCTCCTGACCTTGACTGCCTAGAGCCGGATGATTTCAGGTCTGTTCGAGCTGAAATCTGAATCCGGCTCCAAATCAAAGAGATAGAGCATGATGTCGTCCGAAAACCGCCTCACACTTTTCGGCATCATGCTCTAGGGTGGGGCAACCGAAGAGGTGACGAATGACGGAGCTCGACGAGCGCAAGCTCGATCCTGCCGTGGCCCTTTCCTCGCTCGACGAGACGGCGCCGCGAGAACCGCACCGGCTTTTTGCCCTCAAGCAGGGCGACTGCTTCGCCGTCGCCGACGCCTATGGCGACATCAGGGGTTCGGGCGACGGGTTCTTCCGCGACGACACGCGCGTGCTGTCCGAATTCCGGCTGACCATCGGCGGCAGGCCGATGTCGCTGCTCGGTGCATCGCTCAGCCAAGACAATGTGCTGTTCACGTCCAACCTGACCAACCTGCCTATTCAAAGCGCTGCCGGCCGCGATATGCCGCAGGGCGCGATCCATATCGAGCGCGTCAGGCTGATCTGGCAGGACAGGCTGTTCGAGCGCATCACGCTTTCCAATTACAGCCGCGAGCATTCCACCATAACCGCCTCGCTGCATTTCGCCGCCGACTTTCGCGACATGTTCGAGGTGCGCGGCTCGACCCGGGTGAAGCGGGGCACCACGCATATCGCCAAGACCGACAAGACCACGGTCCTGCTCGGCTATGACGGCCTGGACGGCTTGCCGCGACTTTCGGCAATCTCCTTTTCGCAGGCGCCAGACCAGTTGAGCGACAATCGCGCCGATTTCCTCATCGCCGTGACCAAGCGCAGCCGAAAGGTGCTTTATGTCGAGGTCGGCCCCGCGATCGCCGACCCGCCCGATCGCGACCGCTTCCGCGCCGCGGCGGCGCGCGCGCGGTTCGGCATGCGCGCCAAGCGCAGGCACGGCGCCACGGTGCACAGCTCGGGGCGCGTGTTCAACGATTGGGTCGAGCGCGCCCGCGCCGACGTGGCGCTGCTTACCACCGAGCTTCCGACCGGCCCCTATCCCTATGCCGGCATCCCATGGTTTTCGACCGCATTCGGGCGCGACGGCGTGATCTCGAGCCTGCAGATGCTTTGGCTCAATCCCGGCCTGGCGCGCGGGGTGCTTGCTTTTCTGGCCGAGCACCAGGCGACCGAAACGTCGCCCTTTTCGGATTCGCAGCCCGGCAAGATCATGCATGAGACGCGCAAGGGCGAGATGGCGGCGCTGCGCGAACTTCCCTTCGGCCGCTATTACGGAGGCGTCGACACCACGCCGCTCTATATCCATCTGGCTTCCGCCTATGCCGACCGCACCGGCGACATGGCCTTCATCGACAAGCTTTGGCCTTCGCTGAAGGCCGCTGCGGAATGGATGGAGGAGGCGGGCCGCGCCACCGGTTTCGTCACTTACCAGCGCGCCGCCGAGTCAGGCCTCGCCAACCAGGGCTGGAAGGACAGTTTCGATTCGGTCTTTCACGCCGATGGCCGCATCCCCAAAGGACCGATCGCGCTGGTCGAGGTGCAGGGCTATGTCTTTGCCGCCTTCCGCGGCATGGCGGCGCTCGCACGCCGCCGCGGCGAATTCGCGGACGCCGAGCATTGGGAAGGCCGCGCCGAGGAAATGCGGATCGCCGTGGAACGCGACTTCTGGCTGGACGACCTGAATTTCTACGCCTTGGCCATCGATGGCGAGGGCCAGCCCTGCAAGGTTCGAACGACAAATGCCGGGCACCTGCTTTTTGTCGGGCTGCCGCAGCCCGACCGCGCCAAGCTGGTCGCCGAGCAGCTGCTGTCGGCCGCCTTCCATTCCGGCTGGGGGCTGCGGACGCTCGCCGACGATGCGGTGTTCTTCAACCCGATGTCCTACCACAACGGCTCGATTTGGCCGCACGACACTGCGCTTTGCGGCGTGGGCCTCGCCCGCTACGGCGAACGCGACAGCGTTGTGCGGCTGATGAGCGGCACTTTCGAATCGGCCGTTCATTTCAATATGCGGCTGCCCGAATTGTTCTGCGGTTTCGCCCGGGCGCCGGGCGAAGCGCCGATCGCCTATCCGGTGGCCTGCCTGCCGCAAGCCTGGTCGGCAGGCTCAACCTTCATGCTGATGCAGGCCTGTCTGGGCCTGGAAATCGATGGCTGGAAAGGCGAATTGCATGTCACGCGCCCGAGGCTGCCGATCGGTATCGACACCCTGATGCTCCGGCATCTGAGTGTCGGGGACAAGGTCGTCGATGTGACCTTCCAGCGGGTCGGCGACCGTGTCGCCGCCTTCCTTTCCGATCGTCATGAAGGCCAGGTGCCGCTTATCGTGCGGACTTAGAAGAAGGCGTCGCAAGCCCGCGTTCAACAACCGAAAAATGTCGGAACCCATGGCCGGCTTGTGCGTTGCACAGGTGGACCGGTCTGCCGTCCGCAGCCGGCAAGAACGAAAATAATGAGCGGACAGCCGGAGGCAGCCTGGCATTTCAATGACACAATATAGCGTTCTGTTACTGGTCCTTATTCTCGCAAGCCTTGGACTTTCCGCATTCGCGATTTTCATTTCGATATCCCGGTACCGCCGCAATCACCCGAGGATTTCGGCTGTGGCAGGCCCCGGCGACGACTTCGCCACAGAGGCCGCGCGCAAGGTGCTGCGCGAATTCGAAAAGAACGGGCAGTCGGTCGACGCGGCCCTGGTCACATGGTCGCCGGAGACGTTGCGCAAGATCCTCGCTGACGAGTTGCCGGATGCGCAGGTCATCATCGTCTCCAATCGCGAGCCTTATATCCACAACGAAACCAGGAACGGCGACGTCGAGCTTGTCGTGCCGGCGAGCGGACTGGTCTCGGCTCTGGAACCGATCACGCGCGCTTGCGCCGGCACCTGGATCGCCTATGGCGGCGGCACTGCCGACCGGACGGTGGTGGACAGGAACGACCGGGTGCAGGTGCCGCCCGGCAATCCTTCCTACACGCTGCGCCGCGTCTGGCTGAGCGACGACGAATATCAGGGCTATTATCTTGGCTTCGCCAATGAGGGCCTGTGGCCGCTCTGCCATATTGCGTTCACGCGCCCGATCTTCCGCGAATCCGACTGGGAGGCCTATGAGGCCGTCAACCGCAAATTCGCCGAGACGGTGGTTGCCGAAGCGCGAAACGAGCGGCCGATCGTGCTGGTCCAGGACTATCACTTCGCGCTTCTGCCGCGCATGATCCGCGAGCGCCTGCCGGAGGCGATCGTCATCACCTTCTGGCACATACCGTGGCCGAACTCGGAAGTGTTCAGCATCTGCCCGTGGCGCGAGCGTATCCTCGACGGCCTGCTCGGCAGCTCGATCGTGGGCTTCCACACCCAGTTCCACGCCAACAACTTCACCGAAAGCGTCGACCGTTTCATGGAAAGCCGGATCGAGCGAGCCGACGCGGCCATTTCCTATGGCGGCCAGGTGACGCTCGTGCATTCCTATCCGATCTCGATCGAGTGGCCGGTCGAGCTGCTGAAAGCTCTTCCAAGCGTCGAGGAGTGCCGGGCGCGCGTGCGCAAGCGGTTCAGAATTCCAGCTGGCGCCAAGCTTTGCGTTGGCGTCGAACGGCTCGACTACACCAAAGGCATCCTCGATCGCTTCCATGCGCTTGAGGAACTGTTCATCCGTCATCCAGAAACGATCGGCAACGTGGTATTTCTGCAGATCGCTGCACCAAGCCGGGGCACGCTGCCTGCCTACAAGCAGCTTCACGAAGAATGCCTGCGCTATGCCGACGAGCTCAATCAGCGCTACGGCAGCAAATCCTATCAGCCGGTCGTCATGGTGGCCGAGCACCATTCGCAAGCCGCGGTCTATGAGCTTTATCGCGCCGCCGACATCTGCCTCGTCACCAGCCTCCATGACGGCATGAATCTCGTCGCCAAGGAGTTCGTGGCGTCGCGCGACGACGAGCAGGGCGTGCTGCTGCTCAGCACCTTCGCGGGCGCCTCGCGCGAATTGCTGGAGGCGCTGATCGTCAATCCGTACGACGCGGCGATGATGAGCGAGGCGATGCTGCAGGCGATGACCATGGGGCCGGACGAGCAGCACGAGCGCATGCGGCGCATGCGCGACATCGTGCGCGACAACAATGTCTATCGCTGGGCCGGCAGCATGCTGCTCGACGCCGCGCGGCTCAGGAAGCGCGGCGACCTCGACCGGGTCACGGCCCTATACGACCGACCGGCAAGTCCCACCGGTGACAATGTCGTTTCCATGTTCGAACGCAAGCAGGCAGTCGGATTCCGATGAATAGTCAAGCAGACCTTACCCCGCCGCTTCCCGAAGGCCGGTGGGCGCTTTTCCTCGACATCGACGGCACCTTACTGGAGCACGCGGCGCATCCCGACAGCGTGTCGGTCAGCGCGGAGTTGCGGCAATTGCTGCAGACGATCGAACGGCGGCTGGACGGAGCGCTCGCCTTCATCACCGGCCGCTCGATCGCGGCCGTGGACCATCTGTTCGATCCCTTGAAGCTCAGGATCGCCGGCCTCTATGGGTTGGAACACAGGCTTGCGCCGGATGGCCGGATCGAGGCCGCCGACGAGCCGGCGGACATGGCGGCGCTCGCCGACGAGATCGAACTGGAGCTGGCAAGCAAGGCCGTCTATGTCGAGCGCAAGGGACCTGTGCTCGCCATCCATACGAGGGCCGCACCCCAGCTTCTGGCACGGGCGACGGAACTGGTCGAGGCAGCGCTTGAGCGCCTGCCCAAAGGTTATCGTGTCATCGCCGGCAATGCCGGCGTCGAGCTGATGCCGCTCGAGGCCGCCAAGGGCGCCGCGATCCGGCGCTTCATGCAGACGGGTCCGTTCAGCGGCAGGCGTCCTGTGTTCCTTGGCGACGACACGTCCGACGAGAACGGCTTCGAAACGGTCAATGCCGCCGGGGGAATTTCGATCCGGGTCAAGCCGCAGGGCGAGACCACCGCGCGCTTCGCCATCGAGGATGTTGCGAGCGCCATTGCCTGGCTCGAGGCCAATTTCGGAGGGCCGGCCACGCAAACGCCAAGGAGCGATCTCGTCGCTTAGGCAGGCGCTGCAGGCCCGTGATCATGGCGATAATCTCGTTCTTATCCGCCTTCTTCGTCTCGCGCACGCCGATCTGCTTGCCGAGCGCTCAAGCTTGGTCGGATCATTAATACGTCAGTTCCTTACCGGTTTTGCCCGAGGCGGGAAACAGGAAGGCACCGCCGGGATCGAAGAATATCTGCCGCCTGCCCAGCGTGGCATCATGCTTTGCCGCTGCCGAAGATGTCGGCCGGATGTCGATTTCTTGTCCGGCGCTCGTGCGCGCCACAATACGCCGGCGCTCGCCGTAGAAGGCGACATCGACGATCTCGACCGCAAGCTCCGCATTGTTGGGCGAGCGCTCCAGGCGAAACGCTTCCGGCCTGATCATCAGTCTGGTTTTCTGTCCGGGCGCGAAGCTGCCATTGGAATTGATGCCGGAGACAAGCGCGCCGTCCGCGAGGCGGATGGTCGAGGCGCCGCCCACAGTTTCCAGATGCTCGGCGGCGAGGAAATTCGAGTTGCCGATGAAGCCGGCAACAAAATCGGTTGCGGGCCTAAGGTAGAGGTCCTCGCCCGTGCCGATCTGTTCGATGCGGCCATCCCGGAAGAGGGCGATGCGGTCCGACAGATGCAACGCTTCTTCCTGATCGTGGGTGACATAAAGGATGGTGACGCCGGTTTCGCGATGGATGCGGCGGATCTCGGCCTGGATCTCCTCGCGCAGCTTCTTGTCCAGTGCCGACAATGGTTCGTCCATCAGCAGGATCGGCGGATCATACGCCAGCGCACGGGCAAGCGCGACGCGCTGCTGCTGACCGCCCGAGAGAGCCGCGGGCAGACGCTCGGCGAAGCTTTCCAGCCGCACCAGGGAGAGCATGTCGGCGACCTTGCGCCTGACCTCGGTCTCAGGCCGGCGGCGGACGCGAAGCGGGAAGGCGACGTTTTCGGCGACGCTCAGATGCGGGAACAGCGTGTAGCGCTGAAAAACCATGCCGATGTTGCGCTTGTGCGAAGGCACTGAAAGCAGCGACTTGCCCTGCAGCAGCACGTCGCCGGAGGTCGGATCCTGGAAGCCGGCGATGGCATAGAGCGTGGTCGACTTGCCGGAACCGGACGGCCCGAGGAAGGTCAGGAATTCGCCCTTCGGAATATCCAGCGTCAAATCATGAACGGCGGTGAAGGCACCGAACGCCTTGCGCAATTTGCGGATCGAGAGAAAGGGTTGGGTCATGTCTGCAGCTTTCGGCGCAAGAGTGCCGTTACGATCATCAGGGCCAGCGTGAGCGCGACCAGCAGACTGGAGGCGGCGGCGATGACGGGGGTGAGGTCGGAGCGGAGACTCCCCCAGATCTTGACCGGCAAGGTCTGCAAAGTGGGGCTCGCCATGAAGATCGCCACCACCACCTCGTCCCATGAAGCCAGGAAGGAAAAGATCGCGGCGGAGAAGATGCCGATGCGGATCGACGGCAGAGTGATCCTGAGCTTGGCCTGCAGCGGGCTGGCGCCGCAGACGATGGCCGCATCCTCGATCGACTTGTCGAAGCCTTCCAGAGCGGTCGCGATCGGAATGATCGCGAAGGGCAGCGCCAATACGGTGTGGGCGACGACGAAGCCGATGGTGGTGCCGCCGAGGCCAAGCCGCAGGAAGAAGGCGTAGATGGCGATGGCGAAAACGACAACCGGCAGCACCATTGGCGTGAGCAGCAGCCCGCGCAGGACTTCGCGGCCGCGGAACGTGCCGCGAACCAGCGCGAAGGAGGCGAGCAGGCCGATGGTGACGGCCAGGATAGCGGTCATCGTGGCGATGCGGGCGCTCGTCAGCGCGGCCTCGATCCACGACGGATCTGCAAACAGTTCCTGATACCATTTCAATGTCCAGCCGGGCGGCGGGAAGGCAAGCCAGCGTGACGAGCCGAAGGACAGCAGCACGATGAACACCACGGGTAGCAGCAGGAAGGCGGCGACCAGCGCGGTGAAGGCGAGCAGTGCTGCCTTCAACCAGCCGAGGCGGTCATAGTCGAGCAGCATCTCAGGTGCCTCCCGCCGCGCGTTTTGACCCGACCAGGCGCAGCTGCAATGCATAAAGCGCCATGGTGACGACGAGCAGGATGAAGGCGGCAGCACTCCCCAGGCCCCAGTTGAGCAGTGACTGGATCATCTGCGCGATCATTTCAGCGAGCATCATGTTCGACGTGCCGCCGAGCAGCGCCGGCGTGACGAAATAGCCGAGCGACATGACGAAGACCATCAGGCCGCCGGCGGCGATGCCGGGCAGAGACAGCGGCAACAGGATGCGCCTGAAGGCGGCGAGCGGGCTGGCACCACAAAGGGCGGCTGCGCGCAAAGTCATCGGATCGATGGCGCGCAAGGTGCCGACCAGCGGCAGGATCATGAAGGGCAGCATGATGTAGACCATGCCGATGGTGACGCCGGTGAGATTGTTGATCAGCGGCAGTGGCTGATCGATTATGCCGGCGCCCATCAGCGCCCGGTTGATGACGCCGGTGCGCTGCAAGAGCACCATCCAGGCATAGGTGCGGGTCAAGAGGTTCGTCCACATCGAAAGGATGATGATGCCGAACAGGATCGAGCCGAGCGCCGGCGGCATGATCGCCAGCATCCAGGCGACCGGAAAACCGACGGCCACGGTGACGACGGTGACGACAAAGGCGACGAGGAAAGTGTTGAAGAACACCCGCGCATAGGTGCCGTCGCCCAGCAGCGCCGCATAGTTCTGAAGGCCTGGAGCGGGGTCGGTGACGCTGCGCAGCAGGAGCGCCAGCACCGGCACTCCGAAAAAGAGCCCGATCAGGATCAACGCCGGAAGCAGGCCGCCGAGGCCTGCCGGTATTCGAGGGCTTGCGACCCCTTGCTGTGCTTCCACCGACATGACGGTAATCCCGGATTGGGATCGGGACGGCGAGCGCCGTCCCGATCCTTGTCACGAAAGGACGGCGTCTACTTTGCCTGCCAGGCGTACCAGCGTGTGGCGATCTCGTCGCGATGCTCGGCCCAGTAGTTCATGTCGAGATTGATCTGTCCGTCGACATGCGCGTCGGGCAAGCCCTTGACCACGTCGGCGGGCATTTCGGCCTTGGCCTTGGTATTGATCGGCGCGTAGCCGCTCGCCTCGGCAAATTTCGCCTGGCCGGTCGGGCTGGTCGCGGCGGCGAGGAACTTCATGGCGCCGTCCTTGTTCTTGGCGCCCTTCGGCACCACCAAGACGTCGGCGGCGGTGAGGTTCTGGTTCCAGGACACGCCGATATCGGCGCCGTCCTTCTCGAGCGCGAAGACGCGGCCGTTCCAGAGCTGGCCGAAGGCGGCCTCGCCGGAGGCGATCAGCTGCTGCGATTCGGCGCCGCCGCCCCACCAGACGATGTCCGACTTGATGGTGTCGAGCTTCTTGAAGGCGCGGTCGAGGTCGAGCGGATAGAGCTTGTCGGCCGGCACGCCGTCGGCGAGCAGCGCGATCTCGATCACGCCCGGCGCCGACCATTTGTAAAAGGTGCGCTTGCCCGGAAACTTCTTGGTGTCGAACATGTCCGCCCAGCTTGCCGGCTCACCGGAGACGGCGCCCTTGTTCCAGGCGAGCACGAAGGAATAGTAAAAGCTGCCGACGGCGTTCTCATTGCTGAAGCGGGGGTCGAGATCGGCCTTCGGCACGACGGCGAAGTCGATCGGCTCGAGCAACCCGTCCTTGGCCGCCTTGATGGCGAAATCCATCTCGACGTCGACGACGTCCCAGGTGACGTTCTTGGCGTCGACCATCGCCTTCAACTTGCCGTAGTCGGTCGGTCCGTCCTGCAGCACCTTGATGCCCGAAGAGGCGATGAACGGCTCGGCCCAGGATTTGGTCTGGGCTTCCTGCGTCGTCCCGCCCCAGCTGGTAAACACCATTTCATCGGCCTTTGCGGCCGTGGTCGCCATCAACCCGGCAAAGACGCCGGCGAAAATCAGTTTCATGTCGTTCTCCTCTGATTGGTTGTTCCGTTTCTTGTTCTTGTCGGCACCCTTGCCATGCCGTCTCAGCGCATGACGAAGGGATCGGGAATCGGGTCGTCCGAGGTGCGGATCCACACCGATTTCGAGCGCGTGTAATCGCGCATGGCGTCGAGGCCGCCTTCGCGGCCGAGGCCGGAAAGGCCGTAGCCGCCGAACGGAACCAGCGGCGAGACGGCGCGGTAAGTGTTGACCCAGACGACGCCGGCATGGATGCCGCGCGCCATGCGATGCGCCTTGGCGAGATTCGAGGTGAAGACGCCGGAAGCGAGCCCGAATTGCGTGTCGTTGGCTAAAGCCAGCGCTTCAGCCTCGCTGTCGAAGGCAAGCACGCTCAGCACCGGACCGAACAGCTCTTCGCGCACGCAGGCGAGAGCCTGGTCCTGCGCCTCTATGATGGTCGGCGCGTAGTAGTATCCGTCAGCCTTGCCCTTCGGCCGCGCGCCGCCGGTGACCAGTCGGCCGCCTGCAGCCACGCTCTCCGCCACGATTGCCTCGATCCTTTCGCGCTGGCGCGAGGTCGCCAGTGGGCCCATCTCGGTCGCGGGATCCTGCGGGTCGCCGATGACGATGGCTTCCGCCTTGTGCTTCAGCCGCGCGAGGAATTCGTCCTTGACCGAGCGCTCGACCAGCAGCCGCGAGCCCGCGACGCAGCTCTGGCCGGTGGCCGCGAAGATGCCGGCGACGACCGCATTGGCGGCGCTGTCGAGATCGGCGTCGGCGAAGGCGACGACCGGGCTTTTGCCACCGAGCTCGAGCGTGGTGTAGGCGAGATTCTCGGCGGTGTTGGCGACGATCCGCCGGGCGGTCGAAGGGCCGCCGGTGAAGGCGACACGGGCGACGAGCGGATGGCTGGTCAGGCGGTGTCCGCAATCATGGCCGAAGCCGGTGAGGATGTTGACCGCGCCGGCTGGAAAGCCGGCTTCGCTAACCAACTCCGCGAAAGCGAGCAGCGGCGCCGGCCCATCCTCGGAGGCCTTGAGCACGACGGTGCAGCCGGCGGCCAGCGCCGGGCCGAGCTTGACCGCCGACAGGAAGAGTTGCGAGTTCCAGGGTACGACGGCGGCAACGACGCCGATCGGCGCGGGCCGCACCGTCACTTCCATGTCAGCCTTGTCGATCGGGATGAAGGCACCTTCGTGCTTGTCGGCCAGTCCGCCATAATAGCGGTAGTAATCGCCGACATAGGCGATCTGTGCGCGCGTCTCGCGGATGATCTTGCCGGTGTCGCGCGTTTCAAGCTCGGCGAGACGGCCGGCATTGGCGGCGACGAGATCGCCGAGATTCACCAGCAGTTTTCCACGCGCCGTTGCGGTCAGCGTCGACCATGGGCCGGAGCGCAACGCCCGGTGCGCGGCCTCCACCGCGCGGTCGACATCGGCAACGGAAGCGGCGGGCATCGTCGCCCAGGGCAGGCCCGTCGACGGATCGATGCTGTCGAAAGTGGAGGACGCCTCGGCGAACTGGCCGTCTATGTAGTTCCTGAAGGCGGTGCTGCTCATCGCGACCCCATCTCCTGGAAGGCCGGCATCACCTTGTCGATGAACAGCCGCAGCGACTTCTTCTTGCGCTCATGCGAGAGGCCGCTGTCGATCCAGATCGAGTACTGGTCATAGCCTTGCGCCTCGTAGCTCTTCAGCCTCGCGATCACCTCGTCGGCCTCGCCGATGACGAGGTTCTGCCGGATCTTGTCGGGCGCGTATTGGGGCATCGCCGCGATCTCATCCTCGGTCAGTTGCTCGAGAACGCCCTGGCGGACGGGTTTCTTGTTCTGGAACCAGGCGCCGAACTGGCAGTAGAACTGCGAGAGGTCCCGGGTCAGGCGGTCGGCGTCGGCGGCGTCCTCGGCGACGAACGTGTGCATCAGGAGCATGATCTGTGGCCGCGCTATGTCCGGATGCGCCTGGCATGCGGCATTGAAGCGTTCCATCAGGCTTGCGACCTCGCCGTCGCCGGAGGCCAGCGGCGTCACCTGGACTTGGCATTGGTTGGCCACTGCGAAGTCGTGGGAGTTCGGATCGCGCGCGGCCACCCAGATCGGCGGGTAGGGTTTTTGCAAAGGCTTGGGCGAGGAGGTCGTCGGCGGGAACTGCCAGAACTCGCCGGAATGCTCGTAATCGCCGTCCCAGAGGCCGCGGATCGCCGGTATGATCTCGCGCATGCGCTGGCCGGCGCCCCAGGCATCCAGCCCCGGGAAGACGCGCTGATACTCGTAGCTGTAGGCGCCGCGGGCGATGCCCAGATCCAGCCGGCCGCCGGTGATAACATCGGCCATCGCCGCTTCGCCGGCGAGTTTGATCGGGTGCCAGAAGGGGGCGATGATCGTGCCAGTGCCGAGACGGATAGTATTCGTCTTTGCGGCGAGATAGGCGATGTTGATGAACGGGTTCGGCGAGATGGTGAATTCCATCCCGTGATGCTCGCCGATCCAGGCGGTCTCGAAGCCGGCCTGCTCCGCCAACAGAACCAGTTCTTCCAGTTCAGCCAGCAATTCGGAATGCGGCTTGGCGAGATCCGAGCGCTCCATATGGACGAAAAGCGAAAACTTCATCGATCTCACCGCTGGCCGGATTGGATTGGGCCGGAATGGATTGGCGCCGACGGCGCCGGCTTGGCAAGCGGCCGGACCTCGCCTTCGACCTCGTTTCCGACATAGACGCCGAAAGTGTCCTCGGCGCGCTCGCGCGCATAGCGGGCGAGCATCGAGCTGACAGCCGGGTCGGCGATCTTCAATTCGGAGATGCGTTCGATTTCGACAAACCGGATCTGGCCGTCGCCGTAGACGGGGGCGTCCACAGTCCCGCGATAATAGACGTGCGTGCGTGCGGCGTCCGCCGCGTCATCCCACACTGCGTAGAGGAAGCCGAGCTCGGCATCGATCGCCTTGGCGGCAAGTTTTCCCCTGAGGCTGCGAGCATCGTTCGCGGCACCGAGGCCGCGGCCGGCCGGCAATTGGTAGGATCCCTCGGCGGTCTCGAAAAAGAGGACGCGGCCTTCGTTCTCGAGGATCGCGCCGACCTCGGTTCCGGGCGGAGCGGCGGCCGCCAACGCCTCCTGGCTCAGGCCCGGCGTGACATAGGCGCCGCGGCAATAGCCGAGCGGCTGGGCGCCATTGTGGCTGAAGTCATGGACGCGGCCGATGAGGATCGAATGGTCGCCGGCATCGACCAATTGCTCCATACCGCAATCGAACACCGCGACCGATCCCCCGATCAGCGGATTGCCGGTCTGTCCGGACTGCCATGCCACGGAGGCGAATTTATCCGCGGCCTTCGAGGCGAAGATGCCGGATGCGGATTTCTGGGCTTCCGACAGGATGTTGACGGCAAAGCCCCTGGAGGTCGAGAAGACTTGATGCCCCAGAGCCTTCTTGGCGATGCAGACCAGCACCAGCGGTGGCTCGAGCGAGACGGAGGTGAAGGAGTTGGCGGTGAAGCCGCGCGGATCGCCAGACTCGTCGATCGTGGTGACGATGGTAACGCCGGTCAGGAAGGAGCCAAGTGCGCGCCGGAACTCCATGGCGTCGAATGCCGGACCGGCCTCCGCGCCTGCGGAAGCACTCGACGCCTCGTCGAGAAAGTTCATTATCCGTTGAGTCACTTTTTGCGGCGAAGCGATTGCCATCATGTGCTTTTCGCCATTCAGCACCAAGCACCGCCCCGCCGGCGCGAGCCGCGCCATCGCCGCCGACATGGCGGGTGTCGAGTTGCGATCCTCCGAGCCGGTCATGAACAGCGCGGGTGCGGCAAGGTCGGCTAGGTGATCGGCGTGCGCGGTATCGGCGCTGGCAAAGAGGCGGTAGGTGCGGGCATAGCCTTGCCGATCGACGCCTTCGAGCGCCGCGCGGGCCGTCGCGGCCGCGTCCGAAAGAGCCGGCGGGATCGGATCGCCGAACCAGCGGGCGATCGTGGCGGCGATGGCCGATGGGTCGCCGGGTCCGCCAAGCGCTGCCGCCCGTTCGCGCACCGCCTGCGCGAGCTCCGGCGGGCGCCGGAAAACGGCGTTGAGGCAGATGAGGGCGCTGATGCGCGACGGGGCGCGAAGCGCGATTTCCTGTGCGACAAGCGCGCCCATCGAGTGGCCGATGACAGCGACGCGGGCAAGGCCGAGATGATCAAGCAGGCGGATCGCCTGATCGGCGAAGTCCGACAGGCGGGCGTTCTCCGGCGGCAGGGGCGAAGAACCGTGGCCGAGTATGTCGATGGCGATCACGTCGAAGCGGTCCTGCATCGCGGCGATCTGGGGCTGCCAGATCGCGGCATCCATGCCGACGCCGTGGATGAGCAGGACCGGCGCGCCCGAACCGGCGCGGATGAAGCCGGTGCCGTCGGGCGCCTTGCTGCGGATCGTCGCGGCGTCAGCCATGCAGATCTCCGAGCTCCTTCAGATCCTGGTAGCGGTCGCCGATCCGGTGATGCGGGCGGCCGCCGATGGACGCGCCGAGCGCCACCACCAGCTCGTCCGGCGCGGGCGCGTCGCCGATCTGGAAATGCACGGTCAGGTAATGCGAGCGGCGGCCTTCGTCGTTCTTGTCCATCAGCGGGATCATGATCGGCGTGTTCGGACCGCCACGCAGATTGGTGAAGGCGAGATAGGTCTTGGCGCCGACGGCGCGGCGATAGTGGTTGCCGAAATGCAGCGTGTGGATCAGCGCCGACGCATGCTCGACCTCACCCGACGTGCCGCAAATGGCGGCCTTGCCATAGCCTTCGATCGCCTCGCCCGAACCCGCCACGCCGATGATCTCATTGGTCAGCATTTCGCCGAGCACCGGCGCGTAAGCGCGGATCTCGGGCGAGAGATCCTCGGTGAAACCGCGGCCTGCCCACGGATTGGTGAGCACCGCGGCGACGCCGATAAGACGCAGCGGCCGCGGGGCCGTCTTGCCGCCCTCGATCAGGGTGTTCTCGGTATAGGTCACGATCTTGCGGATGGCCGGCTGCATGAAATTCCTCGGGATGGAGCACCTCGCGGCAGCACCAATTTCTGTATCATCTTATGGTATACCATGCTATGGAGTGCCGGGCGCCTTGTCAACCGGTCATGGAATCTGTTTTTGTGATGAGGCTAGGGATTAGGAAAATGGCTGCCGACACACTTCGCATCGACCGCTCCGCCAAGACGTTGAGGACACTGGCGCTGGAGCGCATGCGCGAGGCGATCATGGATTTTCATTTCCAGCCCGGCGAAAGGCTGGTCGAGCGGCCGTTATGCGATCAGCTCGGGGTCAGCCGTTCGGTTGTGCGCGAGGTGTTGCGGCAGCTGGAGACCGAAGGCCTGGTGCAGATGATACCTGGGCACGGGCCAGCCGTGGCGAAGCCCGATCTTGGCCGGACCGACGAGATCTACGAGTTGCGCGCGCTGCTGGAGGGCATCGCGGCGAAGGCCTGCGCCACGTCGGCCACGGACGGTCAGATCGCCTTGCTTGATGCGGCGCTGGCGAAGCTGCTCGAGGCGTGGGCGTCAGGCGTGCCGGCCGAGGTGATGCGGGCGACGGCGAGCTTCTACGAAGTGCTGTTCGAAGCCGCCGACAAGCGCATCGCCTGGGAGATCGTCACCGGCCTCAATGTCCGCATCAACCAGCTGCGTTCGATGACGATCCTGTCGCAGAACCGCCGCGAGCCTGCGATCGCCGAAATGCATGCGATCATGGATGCGATCCGCTCACGCAAGCCGGAAGCGGCGGAGGCGGCGGCGCGGCGGCATGTGGAGACGGCCTGGCAAATCGCGCGCGACGCGCTTCGGCTGGGGTCCCTCTGATATCCAACTTTAAACGACCTTAAGGTGATGGGCGCTAGATGCGTTGAATGTCCCGGAGGTTTCGAGTCCGTGTTGTCGGACGTGGTTTGTTCGTGTCTTAGTGAATGCCGACTTTCTACTACGGTCGGGCGTTGGTGCGATCTATATCGCCTTCAATTCGCCGTATCGGCCTTGAGAGAGTTGCCTGTACGGATAGTGTGCCTCATAATAACTTAACCAACTGACCTGCTGTGAAAATTTGGAGAGCGAAGGGCGCTCCTATTTTGCCAGGCTCAGCGAATCGATTGGATTTTGAAGAATCTCTATTTTCCTGCATGGAATATTTTATATGGTAAAAATCGCAATTTTCAGTATGGAAGTACGTTAAGTTGGTGATGTGCTATGTTTTCTATTTTATTTCTCGTAATACATTCACCGTATTTCTTATAATTTCCGCCCTCGTTTTGCTTTGTATATGGATCGCTTGGTCCCTGCAGTCCTTATTTCTCCCGGTTATCTTCAGTAATCCGCCTACTCTTTCTGATCGAGGGCAATGGGGCGATTCTTTCGGCGCCCTAAACGCCCTGCTTTCAGCCTTGGCATTTGTTGGCGTGATTGCCACCCTGTGGATGCAACAGCGGCAGATTCGTGATGCTCAGCATGATCAACATATTCAACGCTTTGAGAGTTCCTTTTTTGAATTGATTCGACTTTTTCGAGAGGCCAGAGACGCTGTTCAATTTCGTTACACGGAAGATTATTCCATTTTGAATAATGTTACCGGTAAAAATAATTCTCTGTCTTCTGGGTTGGAGGCAATAAGGCGAGCAAATTTTGAGATTATTTGGAGAATAAGAAGGAATACGTCGTTAAATTCAGCCCCTGACAGAATTCGAGATATTTATGAAACTTCAGTTTTCAAGCGATATGAGAGTACAACGAGCCCATATTTTCGTTTATTGTATACAATACTTTTCCGTATAAAAGAGGATAAGGTAATTTCGGCTGAAGAAAAGAGACGATATGCCAATTTGTTTAGGAGTCAACTCTCGTCCCACGAGGTGGCGCTCGCTGGATTCAATGGTCTCAGCCCCGTCTCGAAGGACCTTGGTTTGCTAATAGAAGAGTTTCGGCTGCTGAAATACTTACCTGATGAGTTTGGCCGTTCATTTTTGGCGGGTTGTTATTCGTCTCAAGCATTTGCAGACCGACCCGATTGATCGGCTGATCCCTGGCCGACGGATCAATGCGGTGATCCATATCAGTTCCTGTCGACCGGCTTGGAGCGCATGCGCGAAACCGTCTCGCGCTCGGCGCGCTTGGAGCGCAGCGGCGGCAGGCCGCGGTCGATAAGGTCCATGTCCTCCAGCACCATGTCGCCCATGCGCTTGAAGGCGATATCGAGCGCGCCGGCGCGATGGGCCGAACGCAGGAAGCCGGGTAGGGTGCGGACGGGATGGTCCTTTGCCAGCGGCTCCTCCGGGAAGACGTCGCTCGCGGCGACGATGTGGCCGCTCTTCACCGCTTGCATCAATGCCGGGAAATCTACGACTCCGGCGCGGCTGAGCAGGATGAAGGCCGCGCCCTTGCGCATCCGGGCAAAGGCGTCGGCGCCCAGGAAACCTTCATTCTCGCTGGTGACGGAAGCAACGACGAAGACGAAATCGCTTTGGGACAGCACCTCGTCCAGCGAGGCGGGCTCGACGCCATTGTCGACCAGGATCGACGGCGGCAGCCACGGATCATAGACCTTGATGCGGGTGCGAAAACCGGTCAGCAGGCGGTTGAGCGCGCGGCCGAGGTCGCCGAAGCCGATGATGCCCACATCGGCGCCGGAGAGAAGCCGCGCGGTCTGGTTGCCGTCGCCGCCCCACAGTTCCTTGCCCTGCCGGAAGGCGAGATCGGCGTCGACGATGTCGCGCGCGAGGTTCAGCGCCATGGCGAGGCCAAGCTCCGCCACCGGTTCGGCAAAAACCAGCCCGGTGGTGACGACATGGATGCCGCGCGCGAACAGCGTCTCATAGGGCATGTTGTTGAGGAGGTTGGTCTCGACGTTGAAGACGCAGCGCAGCGCCTTCAGCTTTTCCAGCGTTTCGGATGAAATCGGTGGCTGACCGATGATATAGCGCGCCTCGGCCAAAGTTTCGGCGGGTAGGGCGGAAACGTCTTCCGGCGTGGTCTCGACAATGCGATAGTGGCTGCGCAGGCGCGCCAGTTGCGGCGGCGTGAAGATCAGGTCGAGCGTGCGCGGTTCGGGTGCGCTGATCACCAGCGGCAAGGTGTTGTCGGACATGTTTTCCTCCCGGGACACGATTGGATCGCGTCAATCACTTCTTTCCAGTCTTACTCCCGGTGAAACGATTTACAAGAACGAAAAATCGATTTATCGAATGGAATGGCGAGGTGGCTGATCGGCTGCCTGTCCTCGGGAGGAAGTCAATGGCGCAACCGGAAGCCCGGCAAAGGCGTCCGTCGATCCATGACGTGGCAAGCCATGCCGGCGTGTCCGCGGCCACCGTCTCCAAGGTGCTGGCCGGTGTCACCACGGTGAAGCCTGAAAACGCGCAGCGCGTCTTCGATGCCGTAGAACGCCTGGGCTACCGCGTCGATCCATTGGCGTCCGACATGCGCAGGGCCAAGCGCCGCATCATCGGCGCCATCATGCCCGAGTTCGAAAGCGAGTTCTTCGGCCAGATGGTCACCGAGCTCGAAGGCCTTGCCGAGCAGCGCGGCTACACGTTGGTCGCCGCATCGAGCCGTGAATCGGAGGCGCGCGAGAAGGAAATCCTTGCCCGCATGCATGACTGGCGTGTTGCCGGAGTCGTGCTGGCACCTGTGCGCAACGAGCATGGTCCGGCGGCCGCCTTCATGAAAACCCACGGGATGACCGGCGTGCTGATCGACCGCGTCTTGTCCGACGACGCTTTCGACACGGTGTCGGCCGACAGCGCTGCAGCCAGCGCCGAGGTCGCGCGGATGCTGATCGGCAATGGGCACAGTCATATCCTGGTCATCGGCCTTGCGGAGCAGGCGGCGACGGTGCGCGCGCGCCTGGAAGGTTTTCGCAGCCAGGCGCTGGCGCTCAACCCATCGGTGCGCATCGACGTCATCACCTCGGAAGTCAGCGTCGCGCCGCTGCGATCCTCGCTGCGCGATTACTTTGCCAGGGGAGAGCGGCCGACCGCCGTCTATTCGCTGCTTTTGAAGGGCACGCTCGTCGCACTGTCCGAATTCCGCCGGCGCGGCTGGCATTGCCCGAACGACATCTCGCTGGTCGGCTTCGACGATGCGGAGTGGATGCAGGTGACATGGCCGGCGATCGCCGCCGTGGTGCAGCCGGTGCACCGGATTGCCAGCGAGGCGATGAACCTTTTGTTTCGCAGGGTCGAGGGTGATGTGGGACCACCCACGGCGCGGCTCGAGCCCTGCCAGGTGTTGATGCGGGAATCCGTTGGCTCGCCAGGCAGCGGTCCGCATTCCGGGGGAGGAGACCGACAACAGCCCCCATTGTCGTGAGCGGAAGCATGCGCCGGCCCTGGCCGTGGCATCCGGCGCCAAGGATCAACGGAGGATAGAATGATATCGCATTTCCCAAGGATAAATCGATTTACCCTTGCCGTGGGCGTCGCACTTGCGTTTTCCGCCGTCGGCGTTGCCAAGGCCGAGGACGGCGAATATGGCGTGCTGATGAAGACACTGGCCAACCCGTTCTGGGGCGCGATGGCGCAGGGCGTCGCGGACGGCGCCAAGGAAGCCGGGGTTAAGTATTTCCAGCAGGCGGCCGAGAGCGATCAGGCAGCCGAGCCGCAGTTGAACCTCTGCAACACCATGCTTGAGCGCAAGCCGGTGGCGATGATCACCGCCGCCATCAACTCGACCAACCTTTTGCCTTGCCTGAAGTCGGCGCAGGACGCCGGCATCAAGATCGTCGACCTCGACAACAATCTCGACCAGGCGGTGCTCGACAAGGAAGGCGTCAAGGTCACCTTCCATATCGGCTCCGACAACATCGCCGCCGGCGCGCAGGGCGCGGAGTATCTCGCCAACAAGCTCGGCAAGGACGCCAAGGGTCCGGTGCTGGTGATCGAAGGCCTGTCAGGCAACATCACCGGCGAGAAGCGTGCCAAGGGTTTTGCCGACAAGCTGAAGGAGCTGGCGCCCGGCCTCGAAATCGTCGCTTCGCTGCCGGGCGACTGGGACCGCGGCAAGGCCGCTTCGATCGCCACCGACACGCTGACCGCGCATCCTGATCTCGTCGCCATCTTCTGCGCCAATGACGGCATGGCGCTGGGTGCAGTCGAGTCTGTCTATGCGGCGGGCAAGGGTTCGCAGGTGACGATCATCGGCGTCGACGGCAATGTCGATGCGGTGAAATCGATCAAGGAAGGCCGCCTTAATGCCTCTGTCGCGCAGCTTCCCTATCTGGTCGGCAAGCAGGCGGTGGAGAACGTCAAGAAGGCGCTCGGCGGCGAGAAGGTTCCGGAAAGCATTGCCGTGCCGACTTTGGTGCTGACCAAGGACGTGCTCGACGCCGGCAAGGAGCCGA
This sequence comes from Mesorhizobium sp. CA10, assembly GCF_020165285.1. NCBI lineage: Bacteria > Pseudomonadati > Pseudomonadota > Alphaproteobacteria > Hyphomicrobiales > Phyllobacteriaceae > Mesorhizobium > Mesorhizobium sp. CA10. Next base: position 246,057 of record NZ_JAIUHV010000007.1, on the reverse strand, counting down.
TGCTGCAATATGTGAAGTGAGGAAGGAAGGGAGTAGGGGAGTAAGGCAGTAGGGGAGTAGGGGAGCGCGGTTTGTGCTTCGCCCATCTTTCCCTACTCCTCTATTAACCTACTCCCCTACTCCCTTACCCGAAGGGTAGAAAAAATGGCTTCTGAACAGCCCGGCTTCTGGGCTCGGGTGCAGCGAGCATCCGTCGAAAGGCTCCACATCCGGCTGGAGTCGCTGGTGGTGCTTCTGGCGCTGAGCACGGCAATGGCGCTCCTGTCGCCCTATTTCCTGTCGCTCAGCAATTTCCTCAACATCCTGCTCGCGACCTCGACGATCGGCGTGCTGGCCATCGCCGCCACTTTCGTCATCGGTTCGGGCGGGCTCGATCTGTCGCTCGGCTCGGTCATGGGGCTTGCGGGCGTCGCAGGCGCCTTCGTCGCCGTCAATCTCGGCTGGCCGTCGGTCTTCGCAGTGATCGCCTGCATCTTGGCCGGCGGGATCGCCGGCTACATCAACGGCCAGCTGGTCACCCGCGCCTTCGTGCCGGCCTTCATCGTAACGCTCGGCATGCTAGGCCTGGCGCGCGGTCTGGCGCTGGTCATCTCGAAGGGCAGGGCGATCTACGGCCTGCCGCCCGAGATCGTCTATGTCGGGCAGGGGCGGCCGTTCGGCGTTCCGATGCCGGTGATCATCCTGGTGCTGACTGCCATCGTCGCGCATGCAGTGCTTGCCTATACGCGTTTCGGCCGCCACACGCTGGCGCTGGGAGATAGCGAAGGTGCTGCGCGAGCCGCGGGCATCCGCGTCGAGCATCACCGCCGCATCATCTACACGCTGTCGGGGGCGCTGGCGGGGCTCGCCGGCTTGCTCTTCACCGCCCGCGTCAACGCCGGCGACCCGACCGCCGGCATCAACTACGAGCTCACCGCCATCACGGCGGCGATCATCGGCGGCACCAATCTGTTCGGCGGCCGCGCCTCGATCCTCGGCACCATGATCGGCGCGCTGATCATGGGCGTCTTGCAGAACGGGCTGACGCTGCTTGCCGTGCAATCCTATTACCAGCAGATGGCGATCGGCGCGGTGCTGATCCTCGCGGTCTTCATCGACCAATACCAGGTGCGGAAGGAGTCGCGCGTATGACCCTGCTTTCGCTGCGCGGCATCCGCAAAAGCTTCGGCGCGGTCGATGTTTTGCATGGCGTCGACCTTTCGGTCGCGGCCGGCGAGGTGGTCGGACTGGTCGGCGACAATGGCGCCGGCAAGTCGACGCTGATGAAGACCATCACCGGCATCTACCGTGCCGACACCGGCTCGATCGAGTTCGACGGCAAGGATATCCTGGCGCTGGACCCCGGTCAGCGGCGGCGCCTCGGCATCGAAATGATCTACCAGGATCTTTCTCTAGCCAAGCAACAGGACGTGGCGTCGAACATCTTCCTCGGTCGCGAACCGACGAAAAGGCTGTTCGGCCTGTTCCCCGGCTTCGTCGACAAAAGCGAGATGGATCGCCAAGCGTCGAAAATGATCGAGCGGTTGGGCGCGCATCTGCCGTCGATAAACCGGTCGGTCGGTTCGTTCTCCGGCGGCCAGCAGCAGACGGTGGCGATCGCGCGCGCGCTCACCTTCAATCCGAAGCTCGTCATCATGGATGAACCGACTGCGGCGCTTGCCGTGCGCGAGGTGCAGAGCGTGCTCGATCTCATCCGGCGGCTGAAGTCCGAAGGCATCGCCGTCATCCTGATCTCGCACCGCCTGAACGACGTGCTGTCGGTCACCGACCGCATTGTCGTGCTGCGCCACGGCAGGGCGGACGCCGATCTCGTCACCGCCAGGACCAACATGAACGAAGTCGTCAGCCGCATCGTCGGCGGCGGCGATACGGCCGCAGCGGCGGCGCATGAGCAACGAGGCTGACATGAACACCTTCGGACTACACACTTTCGCCATCGCACCGGTCTGGGACCTCGCCCGCATCGAGCCGCAGATGGACAGGCTCAAGGAATGCGGCATCGGGCTGATGGAGATCCCTTTGCTTCGGCCTGAGGAGATCGACACCAAGCGGACGCGCAGCTTTGCCAATCACTATCGTGTTGAACTGGTCCCCTCGCTCGGCCTGCCGCGCGCGCTCGATGTGGTCGAACGGCCGGACGAGGCGCTGGATTTCCTCGAACCGGCTTTCCGGGTCTGCAATGAGGTCGGCGCGGAAGCGCTCGGCGGCGTCACCTACGGCACGATCGGCAAGACCACCGGCCGCGCGCCGACGCAAAGGGAAATCGACGGTATGTGCCGTTTCCTCGAACGCGCGGCGAAGGCGGCGAAGTCGCGCGGCCTGAAGCTCGGCATCGAGCCCTGCAACCGCTATGAGACACACCTGATCAACCGCGGCATCGACGCGGCAAAGATCATCGAGCGCATCGGCGCGCCCAACATCTTCATTCATCTCGACACCTACCACATGCATATCGAGGAAGAGAGCTTTGCTTCCGGTTTTGAGGCGGCGGCGCCCTATCTCGGCTATGTGCATGTGTCGGAAGCCAACCGCGGCGTGCCGGGGCGTGGCATGCTGAACTGGGCGGCCTGCATGAAGGCCATCGCCGACATCGGCTATCAGGGCGCGATCACGCTCGAAAGCATGAACCATGTCGATGTCGACATCGCCGGCGGGCTCGCCGTGTGGCGGCCGGTGGCCGAGAATCCGCGCGACGTCATCGAGGTCGGACTGCCGTTCTTGCGCGAGGAGGCGAGGAAGGCCGGGCTGACGCTCGGATAGACAGCAAGCTCCGGCACAGGGAGCCCGCCGAAGCAACCCTGGACGGTTTCGATTTACCGAACCAAATAGCTGGTGCAATGTGGCTTTGGAGGATCGAAATCGTGCCATTCGTCAGCATAGGCGGCGTCACGCTGCATCACCGCTACATCGAGGCGACGGGCACGTCGCGTCCGATCATCTTCATCAATTCGCTCGGCACCGACTTCCGGATCTGGGACGATGTCGTCGCGCGTCTTGAAGGCGAAATGCCGATGCTCGTCTACGACAAGCGCGGTCACGGGCTGTCAGACATAGGCAATGGGGTGCATTCGATAGACGACCATGTCGACGACCTCCTGGGTCTCATCGATCATTTCGGTTTCGACAAGGTGGTGCTCTTCGGCCTGTCCGTCGGCGGCATGATTGCGCAGCGGCTCTATACCCGCCATCCAAAGTGCGTCGAGGCCCTGATCCTCAGCGACACGGCGCACAAGATCGGCACCGCCGAGAGCTGGAACACGCGCATCGCGACCGTCGAGCGCGACGGCATAGAGGCGATCGCCGACGGCGTGCTGGAAGTGTGGTTCACGCCGAATTTCCATGCAGCGCGCGCCGCCGAGCTGGCCGGCTGCCGCAACATGCTGACCAGGCAGGCGCTGCCTGGTTATATCGGGACATGCGCGGCAGTGCGCGATGCCGATCTTACCGACGCGGCGCGGCGTATCACTGCGCCGACGCTCTGCATCGTCGGCGATCAGGACGGCTCGACGCCACCCGACCTTGTTCGCTCACTGGCAGATCTGATCCCCGGCGCCCGCTTCGAACTCATCCGCGATGCCGCGCACATCCCGTGCATCGAGCAGCCCGAAGCGCTCGTCACCTTGATCCGCGATTTCGTCGCCTCGTTGCCTGGGGGAAGGTCTGCTCATGGATGATGTCACGAAGAACCGCTACCGGACCGGGCTCGAGGTCCGTCGCACCGTGCTCGGCGATCCGCATGTCGACCGCGCCGAGGATGCCGCGACCGATTTCGACCGGCCGTTCCAGCAATTGATCACCGAGGCTGCCTGGGGAACGGTGTGGGCGCGACCCGGCTGGTCGAAGCGCGAACGCTCGATCGTGACGCTGGCGCTGCTTGCAGCACTTGGCCATGACGAGGAGGTCGCCATGCATGTGCGGGCCACCGCCAATACCGGCGCCTCGCGCGACGACATCTGCGAAGCCTTCCTGCATGTCGCGATCTATGCCGGGGTTCCGGCCGCCAACCGCGCCTTCAAGATCGCCAAGGAGGTGTTTGCGCAGATGGACGGCGCCGCTCATGGCTGAGACCGGCTCCAACCAGGCGCCGGAAACCGGCGCCTTCTTCCAGCGCGACCGCCAATGGCATCCGCCGGCGTTGACACCGAACTACAAAAGCTCGGTGCTGCGCTCGCCGCAGAAGGCATTGGTGTCGTTCGACAACACGCTGTCGGAATCGACCGGCCGGGTGTTCGGGCATGCGATGCTCGGCGAGCTCGATAACGACCTGATCCACAATTTCGCCAGACCCGGCGAGAGCGCCATCGGCGAGCGCATCATCGTCCATGGACGCGTGCTCGACGAGCGGGGCAAGGGCGTGCCTGGCGTGCTGCTCGAATTCTGGCAGGCCAATGCCGGCGGCCGCTACCGTCACAAGAAGGACGCCTATCTCGCGCCGCTCGATCCGAATTTCGGCGGCTGCGGACGCGCGATTACCGGCGAGGACGGCAGCTACGCCTTGCGCACCATCAGGCCCGGACCGTATCCTTGGCCCAACGGACCGAACGACTGGCGGCCGGCGCATATCCATTTTTCCGTGTTCGGCCACAGTTTCGCGCAGCGGCTGATCACGCAGATGTATTTCGAGGGCGATCCGTTGATCTGGCGCTGCCCGATCGTCGGCGGTATTTCCAACAGGGAAGCTATCGAGGCGCTGATCGCCGCGCTCGACATGCAGTCGACGATCGCGATGGATGCGCTCGCCTACAAGTTCGACATCGTGCTGCGCGGGCGACGCTCGACATTGTTCGAGAACAGACCGGAGGGCAACTGATGGCACAATCGCTTGATCGGTTGAAGGAGAGCCCTTCGCAGACCGCCGGGCCCTATGTGCATATCGGGCTCACGCCCAATTTCTGCGGCATCGGCGGCGTCTATGCGAGCGACCTCGGCTCGTCGATGATCAACGACCAGACCAAGGGCGAGCGCATCGAGTTGCGCATTCGCGTGCTCGACGGCACCGGCACGCCGCTGAGGGAGGCGCTGGTCGAGATCTGGCAAGCGGACGCCAACGGACTTTACAATTCGCCGGCGGAGATGCGCGGCGCCGCCGACCCGAATTTCCTGGGATGGGGCCGGCAGCCGACCGACACGGAAACGGGCGTCTGTCTGTTCCAGACGATCAAGCCGGGCCGCGTGCCGTTGCGCGACGGCCGGCTGATGGCGCCCCACATCTCGCTTTGGATCGCGGCGCGCGGCATCAATGTGGGCCTGCACACCAGGCTCTATTTTTCGGACGAGGAAAAGGCCAATGCCGAGGACCCGATCCTCGCCCGCATCGAGCATCGCCTGCGTGTGCCGACGCTGATCGCCGAGCGCCGGGGCGATACTTACGTCTTCGACATCCACCTGCAGGGCGAAAAGGAGACGGTCTTCTTCGACAGCTGACCGTGGCCGCCATGACCGTTTCGCCCTTTGATCACCCGCTGCTTTCCGGCCTGCTCGGCGACGAAGAGGCAGCCAGACATTTTTCCGTCGAAGCCGACATCGCCGCGATGCTCAGCTTCGAGCGGGCGCTGGCCGAGGCGGAGGCCGAGTGCGGCGCGATTTCCCGCGATGCGGCGACGGCGATCTCGAAGGCGCTGGCGACGTTCCGGCCGGATACGGCGAAGCTGCGCGCCGGCGTCGCCGCCGACGGCGTCGTGGTGCCGGAACTGATGCGACAGATCAAGGCTGCTGTTGGCGTGCCGCACGATGCATTCGTTCATTTCGGCGCCACCAGCCAGGATGTGATCGATACATCGCTGGTGCTGCGCCTGAGCGGGGCGGTCGAGCATGTCGGCCTGCTGCTCAGCGAGAACGTCGTGCGGCTCGCCGGACTCGAACAGGATTTCAAGGGCAGGGCGATGATGGCGGTGACGCGCATGCAGCCGGCGATACCGATCGTCGTGACGGACCGGATCGCTGCCTGGCGAGCGCCGCTCCAGCGTCACCAGGAACGGTTGAAGGAGCTCTCCGGTCGACTGCTTGTCGTGCAGTTCGGCGGCGCCGCCGGCACGCTGGAAAAGCTCGGCGACAAGGCCGCCGCAGTGCGCGCCGCGCTTGCCGCAAAGCTTGGCCTCGCCGACGCGCCGCAATGGCACAATCAGCGCGACGCGCTCGCCGAGTTCGCCGGCTGGCTGTCGCTGGTGACCGGCAGCCTCGGCAAGTTCGGGAAGGACGTTGCGCTGATGGCGCAGGCAGGCACCGATATCAAGCTGTCCGGCGGCGGCGGTTCATCTACCATGCCGCACAAGCAGAATCCCGTGAAGGCGGAAGCCCTGGTGGCGCTCGCCCGCTTCAATGCCGTCCAGCTTTCCGGCATGCACCAGGCGCTGGTGCATGAGCAGGAGCGCTCGGGTTCGGCCTGGACGCTGGAATGGCTCATCCTGCCGCAAATGGTCGTGGCGACGGCGGCCGCGCTCAGGCTTGCAGCCGAGTTGGCCGGACAGATCGAGAGCCTCGGTCATTGATGCGCACGCAAGTCGCCATCATTGGCTCGGGGCCGTCCGGGCTGCTGCTCGGCCAATTGCTTGCCACGATTGGCGTCGAGACGATCATCCTCGAGCGGTCGAGCCGCGAGCATGTGCTTGGCCGGGTGCGCGCGGGCGTGCTCGAACAGGGCACGGTGGACCTGCTCGGCGAAGCGGGCGCGGCGGAGAGGCTCTATGAACAGGGCCTGCCGCATGAAGGCATTTCGCTCGCCTTCGACGGCCGCGCGCACCGCATCGACATGACCGCGCTCACCGGCGGCAAGCATGTAACCATCTATGGCCAGACCGAGGTGACGCTCGATCTGATGCAGAAGCGCGAAGCGGCGGGCCTTCCGACCGTCTTCGAAACGTCGAATGTCGCGCCGCACGATTTCGGCGGCGCGCCGCCCTTCGTCACCTACGAGAAGGACGGCGTCACGCACCGCATCGATTGCGACTTCATCGCCGGCTGCGACGGCTATCACGGCGTCAGCCGCAGGTCAGTGCCGGAAAACGCCTTGAAGACGTTCGAGCGACACTATCCGTTCGGCTGGCTGGGCGTGCTGGCCGAGGTGCCGCCAGCCGACCATGAGCTGGTCTATGCCAATCACGAGCGCGGCTTCGCGCTCTGCTCGATGCGCTCACCGCAGCGCAGCCGCTACTATGTGCAGGTTCCAGCCGAGGAGCGCGTCGAGGCCTGGTCGGACGACCGCTTCTGGGACGAGTTGCGCCGCCGCCTGCCGGTGCAGATAGCAGCTGCCGTGACGACCGGGCCGTCCTTCGAGAAGTCGATCGCGCCGCTGCGCTCCTTCGTCGCCGAGCCGATGCGCTTCGGAAGGTTGTTCCTGGTCGGTGACGCCGCCCATATCGTGCCGCCGACCGGCGCCAAGGGCCTCAACCTCGCGGCCAGCGACGTGCGCTATCTGTTTGCCGGGCTTCGTGAATTCTACCGCGAAAAGTCAGACGCCGGGCTCGACGCCTATTCGGCCAAGGCGCTGGCGCGCGTGTGGAAGGCGGTGCGCTTTTCCTGGTGGATGACGACGATGCTGCACCGTTTTCCGGAGACGGGCGCGTTCGACCAGCGCATCCAGGAGGCCGAACTCGATTACCTCGTGCATTCGAGAGCCGCATCGACCGCGCTCGCCGAAAACTACGTCGGCTTGCCCTATTGATCTGCCCGACTGGTCAAACCCGCTCCAGCGCGATGGCGATGCCCTGGCCGACGCCGATGCACATGGTGGCCAAAGCCAGCTTGCCGCCGCGCTCGCGAAGCTCGAGCGCCGCCGTGCCGGTGATGCGCGCGCCCGACATGCCGAGCGGGTGACCGAGCGCGATCGCGCCGCCGTTCGGATTGACGTGCGCGGCATCATCGGCGATGCCAAGCTGACGCAGCACGGCAATGCCTTGCGAGGCGAAAGCTTCGTTCAATTCGACGACATCGAATTGCTCGGGCGTCAGGCCGAGGCGGGCGCAAAGCTTCTTGGTGGCCGGCGCCGGTCCGATGCCCATGATGCGCGGCGCCACACCGGCGACGGCGCCGCCGAGGATGCGGGCGATCGGCGTCAGGCCATACTTCTTCGCCGCCGCTTCCGACGCGATGATGAGGGCCGCCGCACCGTCATTGACGCCGGAAGCGTTGCCGGCGGTGACGCTGCCGCCCTGGCGGAATGGCGCCGGCAGTTTGGCCAGGGTCTCGACGGTGGTGCCGGCGCGTGGATGCTCGTCCTTCGAGACGACGACCGGATCGCCTTTCTTCTGCGGGATCGTCACGGACGTGATCTCTTTCGCCAGCCGGCCGCTGCCTTGAGCGGCAACGGCCTTGTCCTGGCTGCGCACCGCGAAGGCGTCCTGGTCCGCGCGGGAAACGGAAAAATCCTCGGCGACGTTCTCCCCGGTCTCCGGCATGGACTCGACGCCATATTGCTTCTTCATCAGCGGGTTGACGAAGCGCCAGCCGATGGTGGTGTCGTAGATCTCGGCGTTGCGCGAAAAGGCGGCGTCGGCCTTCGGCATGACGAAAGGCGCGCGGCTCATCGATTCGACGCCGCCGGCAATTATCAGCTCGGCCTCGCCCGATTTGATGGCGCGTGCGGCGATGGTGACGGCATCCATGCCCGAGCCGCACAGGCGGTTGACTGTCGAACCGGGGATGTCCTGCGGCAGGCCGGCAAGCAGCAGCGCCATGCGCGCTACATTGCGATTGTCCTCGCCGGCCTGGTTGGCGCAGCCATAGACGACATCATCGACGGCCGCCCAGTCGACGCCCTGATTGCGCTCGACCAAGGCCCTCAACGGGATGGCGCCGAGGTCGTCGGCGCGGACGGAGGACAACGAGCCGCCGAAGCGGCCGATGGGCGTGCGGATGTAGTCGCAAATGAAGGCTTCAGTCATCTAGGCAGCTTTCCCCTCGGCGATCCCCTGATGCGCCGCCTTGGTGCGGACATGCAGGTCGCGCAATGTGTTCAGCTCGAGTTCCGTCGGCGCCGGCGTCTCGTCAAGAGCCTCCGCGAACTTGACTGTCCAGCCACAGGTCTCCTGTACCTGCTCGCGCGAGACGCCGGGATGCAGCGACACCACTGTGAATTCCTTGGTCACAGGGTCCGGCGTCCAGATGGCGAGGTCCGTGATCAAAAGCATTGGCCCGGCGGTATCGATGCCGAGCCGCTTGCGATGATCGCCGCCATCGCCATGGCCGAAGGAGGTGAAGAAGTCGACCTTTTCGACCATGCCGCGCTTCGACTGCGCCATGGTGATGTAGACCTGCTTTGACGAAGTGGCGATCTCCGGCGCGCCGCCGCCGCCGGGCAGGCGGGTCTTGGGATGCGCATAGTCGCCGATGACGGTGGTGTTGATATTGCCGAATTTGTCGAGCTGGGCGGCGCCCAGAAAGCCGATCGAGATGCGGCCGCCCTGCAGCCAATAGCGGAACATCTCCGGCACCGCGACGGTGGTGACCGCCGTCTCGCACAATTCGCCGTCGCCGATCGACAGCGGCAGCACGTCGGGCGCCGTGCCGATGGTGCCGCTCTCATAGATCAAGGTGATATCCGGCGCATGCGTCAGCCGTGCGACGTTGCAGGCGGCCGACGGCGCGCCGATGCCGACGAAGCAGACATCGTCGCTCTTCAAGGCGCGGCTGGCGGCGATCGTCATCATCTCGTTCGGGGTGAAACCAATATCCTTCGCGTCGCTCATGCGGCTTTCCTCAGATGTTCGATGCGGCCGGCAAAGTCATCCGGGCTGCTCTCGATGACGTTCTGCTGCATCCACGCCTGGAAGCGGCCGCGGTCGGCGGCGATCTCGTCCCATTCGAGATAGGCGGCGTTGTCGCGCTCGTAATAGCCATGCGTGTAGGAGGGATGCGAGCCACCGGGCACGACCGAAATCGCCGCGATCGTCCAGCTGGGCAGCACGGTAAGATTGGGGTGGAGTTCGTCGAAGCTGTCGACCATTTCCTCGACCGTCACCACTGCGCGCTTTGCGGCAAGAACAGCCTCCTTCTGGATGCCGATAATGCCCTCGACCAGCACGTTGCCTTTGCGGTCCGCCTTCTGCGCGTGGATGAAGGTGACGTCCGGCCTTATCGCCGGAACGGCCGCCAACACCTCGCCCGTGAAAGGGCAGGTGACGGATTTGATGTTCGGATTGACCGCGGCGAGACCGGCGCCGAGATAGCCGCGGAACACCGCACAGGGCAGGCCGGCGGCGCCCGCCTCATAGGCATTGGCCATGCCGGCGTGGCTGTGCTCCTCGATCTCGATGGCGCGGGGAAAGCCGTTCTCGATGGCGTCGCGGGCGCGTCTGAGCAGGCCGACGCCAGGATTGCCGACATAGGAGAAGACGATTTTCCTCGCCATGCCCATGCCGATCATCTGGTCATAGATCAGGTCGGGCGTCATGCGGATAAGCGTCAGGTCGCGAAAGCCCTGGCGGATCGCCTCATGCGCGGCGGCGGTCGGGATCAGATGAGTGAAGCCCTCGAAGGCGACCGTATCGCCGTCATGCAGGTTTTCCGCGACCGCCTCTTTCAGCGGCAGGAACTTGACCATCTCCAGACCCCACGAAAAAGTTCGCATTGCGAACATCTGTTTTGTATGAGATGTTTCTAACTCCGAGCTCTGCATTGAGTCAACGCCGGCATGGAGGCGCTCGTGGGAGAGGAAGTAATTTCGCGCGACCACGTCGGCTCGCTGGAACGCGGCCTGGCAGTGATGGAAATCCTTGCGCGCCATCCGGCCGGCATGACGCTGACCGAGATGGCCGAAGAGGCCGACCTCACCCGCGCGGGCGCCCGCCGCTTTCTGCTGACATTGGTCGCCACGGGCTATGCGACGCAGTCCGGCCGGCTGTTCTCGCTGTCGCCGCGCCTTTTGACCGTCGCGCGGACCTGGCTCGGCGGCGCATCGCTTTGGACGTTCGCGGCGCCGATCATGCGCGAGGTGGCGGGCAAATTCGACGAGGCCTGCAACGCGGCGGTGCTATCGGGTGAGGACGTCGTCTATGTTGCGCGCATCCCCGGACGGCGGATCTTAAGCGTCGCGCTCGATGTAGGCACGCGGCTGCCGGCCTATTGCACCTCGATGGGGCGGGTGCTGCTTTCCGGTCTGGAGGCGGACGACTTGAAGACCTTCCTGGCGCAAGCGACCATCGAGCGGCGGACGCCGAAGACGATCACCGGCCGCAACGCGCTCGGCAAGGCCATCGACAAGGCGAGGGCGGAGGGCTTCGCCATCGTCGACGAGGAACTGGAACTCGGCCTGCGCTCGATCGCGGTGCCGATCGTCGATCGCGCCGGCCGCACCGTCGCCGCCATCAACGTCTCGACGCAGTCGGCGCGTTTCTCGGTCGAGGCGATGGAGCGCGACATCCTGCCGGTGCTGCGCCAGGCCAAGCAGCGCGTGGAGGAGTTCTTCTTCGCTTGAGCGGCGCGTCTCCGGTTGCCGCCGCACGTTCATTCTGCGCCCGGTCCTCCTTCCGTTCTTGAATGGTGATGAAGGTTCGTTGACGGGGGAATTCAAATCCGATATTGAACAGGATTATACAGGTTCACTGAACAGGTATCGATATGGCCCGTCGCGCGACGCAGATCACTCCCGGCACGGGCAAGCCCGAGCAGATCGCGACGGTTCTGGAGCATGAGATACGCTCCGGCCTGCTCGGCTTCGGCGACCGCCTGCAGAGCGAAAACGAGCTCGTCCAGCGCTTTTCCGTCAGCCGCAACACGGTCCGCAAGGGGCTCGAGGAACTGTCGAGCCGCGGGCTGATCACCACCAAGGTCGGCATCGGCTCATTCGTCACCTTCGACGGCATGCCGGTCGACGACGCGATCGGCTGGTCGCGCGCGCTTGCCAATGCGGGCGCCAATGCCGAGACACGCACATTGCGGCTCGAGATCATCGAGGACGCCGAACTGGCGGCCAGGCTCGGCGTCGAGAGCTCGTCCTTCATCGCCGTCGATCGTGCCCGCACCAACGCCGACGACGGCCATGCCATCTCGATCGAGCGCAGCCGGCTGCCGCTGTCGCCGGAGTTGGAAGACATACCGCTGCGCGGCTTGCGCGAAGGCTCGCTGCACCAGACGCTGCGCGGGGTAGGGCTTGTTCCCGATCACGGCGAGGAATGGGTCGACATCGAGATGCTGAGCGCTTCCGACGCAGCCATCCTCGCCTGCGCGCCCGGCACGCCGTTCCTGCGCACACGCCGCCTGACACGCGCCGCCGACGGGCGCGCCATCGAATTCGTCACCAGCCTGCTCAACCCGGCGCATTTCGCGCTGCACCTGGAGTTCTGAGCATGGCGGCCGACGCGATGGACCGGGCTATGGGCGCGCTGATCGGCGGGGCGCTGGGCGATGCGCTGGGCATGCCGACGCAGCTTCTGTCGACGGCCCGCATCGCCGAGCTTTACGGCCATGTCGAGGAGTTCGTCGCGCCTGCCGCCGATCACCCGGTGTCGAAAGGGCTGCCGGCCGGCGCGATCACCGACGACACCGAACAGGCGCTGCTGCTTGGCCGCATCCTCGTCGAATCCGGCGAGCGTTTCGATCATGCGCGTTGGGTCAACGCGCTGCTCGACTGGGAGCGCGAGGTCAAGGCGCGCGGCAGCTACGACCTGCTTGGGCCGTCGACCAAGCGCGCCATCGATGCCATCAACCGCGGCGTGCCGGCGGAGGAGGCCGGCCGCGGCGGCGACACCAATGGCGCTGCGATGCGCATCGCGCCGGTCGGCATCATGATGCCGGTGGAGCCGCTCGACGCTCTGGTCTCCAAGGTGGCGGAAACCTGCCGGGCCACGCACAACACCTCGATCGCCATCGCATCGGCTGCGGCGGTCGCCGCCGCTGTCAGTCTCGGTGTCTCGGGCGGCGACTGGCGCACCGCTTTCGGCCATGCGGTCGCCGCCGCAAGGCTAGGTGCTGCGCTCGGCCATTGGGTCACCGGCGGCGACATCGCCGCGCGCATCGTCTGGGCGCAGGAGCTTGTCCGCGGCAAGGCGGAGAAGCAAGCCATCAAGCTGATCGTTGACCTGGTCGGCACCGGCGTCGCCAGCCAGGAATCGGTGCCGGCGGCCTTCGCCGCGCTGGAGGTCGCGCAAGGCGATCCGTGGCGGGCAGCCGTCATCGGCGCCAATCTCGGTGGCGACACCGACACGATCGGTGCGATTGCCGCCGGCATGGCCGGTGCCTGCACCGGCCTGTCGAAGCTGCCGCAGGATCGCATCGCCCAACTGCATGGCATCGACCTCGCGCAGGTTCGCGGGCTGGCTGGCGACTTGGTCGCCGCACGCGGCTCCAAGGCCGGCCCAGGCAAGGAGGTTGCCTGATGAGCGGGCGCCTCGTTCATGTCGGCAGCGCCGTGGTCGACTATGTCTACCGCATCGACGCCCTGCCGGCGGCCGGTACGGAAAAGACCGCGTCAGCTTACGCGCGGGTCGCCGGCGGCGGCTTCAACATGATGGTGGCGGCAAGCCGCACCGGCATGAAGGTGGTGTTCGGCGGCCAGCTCGGCACCGGGCCGGACGGAGACTTCCTGCGCGAAGCCTTCGCGGCCGAAGGTATCGAAACGCTGACGCCGCCATCGCCTTCGATGGACAGCGGCAATTGCGTCGCGATGATCAGCGGCGACGCGGAGCGCACCTTCATCTCCTGGCCGGGCGCCGAGAGCCGGCTCACGCCGGACATGATGAAGCCGGTCCAAGTCGTTCCGGGTGATTGGGTTTTCACCTCCGGCTACACGCTGAGCTATCCCGGCAGTCGCGACACGCTTGCCGGTTGGATCGAAGCGCTGCCGGCCGGCATTCCTTTCGTATTCGATCCGACACCGGTGATCGCCGACATTCCACGGCCGATCCTGGACAGGGTTCTGGCGCGTACGACCTGGTTGAGCTGCAACACCAATGAGGCCGCCGAGATTGCCGGCGCCGGCGATGCCCAGACCGTCGCGATCCGATTGCTCGCCGAGCATTGCCCCAGGGCCGAAGGCGTCGTCATCCGCGCCGGCGCGCATGGCTGCTTGGTGCGCATGGCCGACGGCGGCACCCGCGCGGTGCCGGGCTTCAAGGTGGAAGCCGTCGACACCAACGGGGCCGGCGACACGCATATCGGCGCCTTCGTCAGCGGCCTTTCGCGCGGCATGGGCGCTTGCGAGGCGGCACGTTATGGCAATGCGGCCGCCGCGCTTTCGGTCACCCGCCATGGCGGGTCCTCAGCGCCGACCGACACGGAAATCCGGGAGTTCCTGACTGAGCGCGGCGAAGCGACGACCGCGCTCGGCCGGGCGGAAGCGACTGCAACTTAACAAGCCCGTCAATCGGGCAAACAATGAGAGGAAAAGAACATGCGCATGCCAAGACTGACCGCTTTCTTGACGGCGACCGCCGTCTTCGTCTCAGCATTTACGCTTGGAGCACAGGCCGCCGAGGAAGTGCATGTGCTCAACTGGAAGGGCTATGGCGCCGACGAGCCCTGGGCGGTCGCCAATTTCGAGAAGGCGACCGGCTTCAAGGTGGTCAACGACTTCTTCAACTCCGAACAGGAGATGCTGACTAAGATCCGCACCAATCCCGGCCTCTACGACGTCGTCATGATCAACGCCGCCTTCAACGACCAGGCGATGGCCGGCAAGCTAATCCAGCCGATCGACATCTCGAAGCTTTCCAACTATGCCGACATCGCCAAGGACAAGGCCAGCTCGCCGATGCTCAATCATGACGGCAAGGTCTATGGCGTGCCGTGGGTGTGGGGCCTGACGGCTCTGGCGATCAACGACAAATCCTTCGACAAGCCGCCGACGAGCATCGCCGAGATGTGGAACCCGGCGCATAAGGGCCGCGTCATCATCCGCGACGACGCCGTCGAGGCGGTGCAGTTCGGCGCGATCGCGTCGGGGCAGGACATCAACGACATCAAGGATATGGACGCGGTCAAGGCGAAGCTCACCTCGCTGATGCCGCAGATCAAGACCTTCTGGAGCTCGGAGAACGACTGGAACCAGATGGTCGCCTCCAACCAGATCGACATCGGCACCTATTGGAGCGGCTCGGCTGACCGCGCCAAGACGCATTTCAAGCTGCCGGTCTCGCTGGTCATCCCGCAGGAAGGCGCCGTCGCCTGGCTCGACGCCTTTTCGATCCCGGTCGGCTCGAAGAATGTCGCGGGCGCCGAGGCCTTCATCAACTATATGATCGACCCGAAATTCTACGTCGAATGGGTCACCAAGGTTGGCGCACCGGTTTCGGCCAACACCAAGGCTGTCGACGCGCTGCCCGAGGACGCCTTCAACCGCAAGGTCATGGGCAGCCCCGAGGTCGCAAAGCGCATTCAGTTCCAGGCGCCGATCACCGACGCGCAGCGCGAGAAATACCTGGCGCTGTGGCAGGAGCTGAAGGTCAACGTGAAGTAATCACGTCTTTCGGTGAGGAGAGGCAGATGGCTGACCAGCTTGCGATCGGTTCGCGCCGCGGACTGAGGCCGGCCTTGCCGCTTCTCCTTCCGGCCTATCTGTGGCTGACGGTGGCGATCTTCCTGCCGCTGTCGGCCATGGTGTTCTTCTCCTTCATGACCGACCTGCCGCTGGCCGGAAAGGAATGGTCGTTCACGCTCGGCAACTACGCAGCTTTCTTGTCGCAGAGCCTCTATTCGACGCTGTTGTTTTCATCGCTGCGGCTCGGGCTGGAGGTGACGCTGTGGTGCGTCGTCATCGGCTACCCGGCGGCCTATGTGCTTGCGAAGGTGCTGAAAGGGCGCAGCCGCGAGGCGATCTTCCTGCTCGTCATCCTGCCGTTCTGGTCGAACGGGCTGGTGCGCATCTTCTCCTGGGCGATGGTGCTGCGCGAAGGCGGCATCCTCGACACGGCGCTCAACGCGGTGCTGCCGTTCAGGATCAACATTGATCTCATGTATTCCTATCCGGCCGTCATCATCGGCCTGGTGCACTCCTATGTGCCCTATATGGTGCTGACTTGCTATCTCACGCTGCAGGCCATCGACGACTCGCTGATCGAGGCGGGCCGTTCGCTTGGCGCGTCGCGTCGGCAGGTGCTGTGGCGGGTGATCATCCCGCTGTCTATGCCCGGCCTGATCGCGGGAGCGGCGCTGATCTTCGTGCCGGTCGTCGGCTCGTTCATGGAGCCGCGCATCCTCGGCGGCCGCACCGGTACCTTCTACGGCACCATCATCGAGGACCAGTTCGTCGCCGTCTTCAACTGGCCGCTGGGCGCGGCACTCTCCTTTATCCTGCTCGCGGTCGTGCTGATCATCCTGGCGCTGGCGGCGCCTGTCCTGCGGAGGGCTGCGTGATGGCGACGACGCGCATCCTCGAATGGCTCGGGCGCTTCTACATCGTGCTTTTGCTCGGCTTCCTCTACCTACCGATCATCATCATGGCGGCGATGTCCTTCAACGCTTCGCCCTTCTACCAATTGCCGTTCGAGTGGACGACGGACTGGTATTCATCGCTCTGGCAGAACGACCAGTTGATCGCGGCGACCTGGAACAGCATCGAGATCGCCGTCATCACCACGTTGATCTCGACGGTGCTGGGCTCGATGGCCTCGCTGGCGCTCTACCGTTACGACTTCCGCGGCAAGAAAGTCCTGCAGGCGCTGCTCTTCCCGCCTATCGCCATCCCGTGGCTGATCACCGGCACGGCAATGCTGATCTTCTTCTTCGGCGTCGGCATCGGCCGCGGGCTGGTGGCAATCCTGCTCGGCCATGTCGCGCTGGCGCTGCCTTATGTGATCGTCGTCGTGTCGGCCCGGCTGCAGACCTTTGCGCCAGAGCTGGAGGAAGCGGCGCGCTCGCTCGGCGCCAACCAGTGGCAGGTGACCATGCGGGTTACTTTGCCGTGGATCATGCCTGGGGTGATCGCCGGCGGGCTGTTCGCCTTCGCCGTGTCGTTCGACCAGTTCGTGGTCTCGTATTTCCTGTCGACGCCCGGCCAGACGACATTGCCGGTCGAAATCTATGCCGCGATCCGCAAGGGTTTCACGCCCGAGATCAACGCGGTCTCGACGATCATCATTGTCGTGTCGATGGCGCTGATGCTGCTCACGGCGCGCTTCTTCAAGTTTGGCGGAGAGAAATAATGGCTGGCGTCCAGGTCGCGAACGTTTCGCGCAGCTTCGGCGCGCACAAGGCGCTGGACGATGTCTCGATCGACTTTGCCGATGGCGGCTTCTATGCGCTGCTCGGACCATCCGGCAGCGGCAAGACCACGCTGCTCCGTCAGATCGCCGGCTTCGATTTTCCGGATTCCGGCCGCATTGCGATCGGCGGCGAGAGCGTCGAGCGCGTGCCGGTCGAAAAGCGGCGCATCGGCATGGTGTTCCAGAACTATGCGCTGTTTCCCAATATGAGCGTCGCCGACAATATCGCCTTCGGCCTGTCGGTGCGCGGCGAGCCGAAAGCGACAATCGCTGCGGAAGTGCAACGCGCGCTCGATCTCGTACAGCTCGGCAAGCTCGGCGGGCGAAAGCCGCACCAGCTCTCCGGCGGCCAGCGCCAGCGCGTGGCGCTGGCGCGGGCCATCGTTACCAAACCGCGCGTGCTCTTGCTCGACGAGCCGCTCGGCGCGCTCGACAAGGCATTGCGCGTCGACATGCAGATCGAGCTGAAGCGCATCCAGCGCGAGATCGGCATCACGACCATTTTCGTCACCCACGACCAGGAAGAGGCGCTGACGATGAGCGACCGCATCGGCATATTGCGCGACGGCAGGCTGGTGCAGGAAGGACCGCCGGAAGAGATCTACGACAGGCCGCAAAGCGAGTTCGCCGCGACTTTCCTCGGCGACGCCAATATCTTTCACGGCAACGCGACCGGCTCAGGGATCAGGCTGCCCGACGGCACGACGATCGCGGCTTCGACAGGCGCATCGGTGCCGGCCGGCGCCAAGGCGAGCTGCGCCGTTCGGCCCGAGCGCATCCGGATTTCGCCCGGCGCGGCAAAGCCCGATCCAGCCAATGTCAACACGCTCACGGGGCAGGTCTCGAAACGCATCTTTGCCGGCAACAACAGCACCTATTTCGTCGACCGCTTCGGCCAGACGCTGAAGGTGATCGTCCAGAACACCGGCGCCGAACGCCTCGCAGAGGGTCAGCCCGTCGTGCTGAGCTGGTCGCCGGACAGCACGGTGCTGATTGGGGCCTGAGATTGGCGAGCCCCGCGGTCAAATTTCCGGGATGCTCTCGCGGAAAATCACCTGCAGCCGAGGCTGGTGGAGTTCGTAGGGCAATCCTCTGACCGAATGCGACAGGATGTTAAGCGCCTCCCTGGCCTCGACGCGGGGGTTCTGGTCGATCACCGCGTCGAGCGTGCCGTCGAGCAAAAGCTCCTTCGTGCCGTCAGTCACCTCATGGCCGAGGAAGATGATCTCCTTCGCGCGTCCGCGCTCCTTCAGCGCGCGAGCAATGCCGGTGTTGCCGGCGCCGACATTGTAGATCGCGGCAAGGTCGGGGTGGCGCTCGAGCAAAGCGGAGGCTTCCGAATAGGCCTTTTCGCGATCGTCGAGCATTTCACGCATCTCGACGATCTCGAGGTTGGGCGATTCTTCGGCGAGGATATGGCGGAAACCCATCTCGCGCTCCTCATGGCCGCGATAGGCGAGCGAGCCTGCGAACAGCGCGACCTTGCCCGGGCGGCCGGCGCCCATGAAGCGGTTGAGGAGATAGCCGGCCAACCGGCCCGCGGCGCGGTTGTCGATGCCGATATAGGCGACCCTCGGCACGTGCAGGATGTCGGAGGCGATGGTCACGACCTTGATGTCGCTGGCCGACAGCGAGCGGATCGCCTCGCGCACCGTCGGGTGGTCGAGCGCGATGACGCCGACGCCTTGCGTCTGGCCGTGCAGGTCCTGCAACAAGCGGGCGAGCCGGTCGGGGTTGAAGCCTTCGATGGTCGTCACGCGGACGTCGAGATCGGGCCGCGTCAATGCCTGCGCCTCGATATGCCGGTGCAGCAGCTTGATGAAGGAGTTGGTGCCGGCCGGCAGCGCGAAGTCGAGCCTTATCGTCTGGCCCGGCACGGCTCTCTGCGGCACGCCGTTCGGTGTTTCGGCGATGTATCCCAGGCGCTGCGCCATCTCGATGACGATCTCGCGCGTACGCGCCCGCACGCCCGGCCGGTTGTTGAGCACGCGGTCGACCGTGGCCGGAGAAACGCCGGCTTCCCGGGCTATGTCTGTCAGGGTTGACCGCACGTCGAGCACCTCATCGCAAGCACCAAAATCACACAGCTTCCACTCAGTTCCGGAAAACGCCTCAGCAGCGACCGCGATTCTGATGTGAAATGATGTAACCGCCCTTGGCTTGCGCGCAAGCCGGCGCGGTACACAAGGCGGCGAAGGTTCGGCCAAGCCGGCCAGGTCGCGGCAAGAATCCCTCAAATCCAAGCAATGGGTGCGATGTGATGGGTTCGGCGGACGGCATTTTCTCCCTCATCTGCGATCTTATGACGTGTTTTGAGCATTTATGATGTTGACAGGCTTCATGCACTGTCGTCAATATCCCTCACGTGGGCCATGGAGGAACAGGCCCCGAGGGAGGAATTCGATGTCTCAACTGATCCGCATGTCGCGGCGCCGCCTGTTGGCGTCCGGAGGAAAGGCGGCTGTCTTCGTCGCCGCGACTGGTATTGCACCGCAGTTCATTCGCCCCGGCCGCGCCTTCGCGGCGGATGCGCTGGCGCCCGGCATGATCGGCGGGCCGACCGGCTTCGACGGCGCCGAGCGCTACCAGTACGGGCCCGACACGCCGGAAGGGCGTGCGGTCGAGGCGGCCAAGGCCCTGAAGGCGGCGGGTAAGGCGCCGGCAAAGATCGTGCTCGGCCTGTCGGACGGCTCGATCGGCCAGCTGACCAAGCCTTTTCCGGCCGGCGCGCCGTCCATCAAGGATCTGTGGGAAAAGGAAACCGGCATCCAGATCGAGATCGTCGGCCTGCCGAACGGCCAGGAATTCACCAAGACGATGCAGGACATCTCCACCAAGGGTGGGGCCTACGACATCTATTCGACCGAATGGAACCGGCTCGGCGATCTCGCCGAAACCGGCGGCATCGCCAAGCTCGACGACTTCGTCGCCAAGCACAAGCCGGAATGGGACGAGCCGAAGCAGGGTTACGTCAACGGCGCCAAGGGCGTGTCGCTGCTCAACCAGTATCGCGGCTCGACCTATGGCGTGTCGCTGGACGGCGACTTCCAGACCTGGGTCTACCGCACGGATCTGTTCGGCGACGCCGCCGAGCAGAAGGCCTTCAAGGACAAATACGGCTACGACCTCGCTCCGCCGAAGACCTGGAAGCAGCACAGCGACGTCGCGGCCTTCTTCCAGCGGCCGGACAAAGGCCTGTTCGGCTCCACCGACCTGCGCAACCAGGGCTGGGGCTATACCAACTGGTACCAGCGCTATGTCTCGATGGCCTCGCCCAACCAGTTCCTGTTCGGCGACGACGGCAAGCCGCTGATCAATTCCGAGCAAGGCATCGCCGCCACCAAGGAATATGTGGACTCGCTGGCGCATCATTCGCCCGACGCGATCTCGTGGGGCTGGCCGGAGCAGTATGGCAACTTCGCCAAGGGCGGGGCAGCGATGACCTGCGCCTTCTCCAACCTGCCGAAATTCCTCGACAATGCCGGCAACAAGGATTCCGCAGTCACTGGCAAGATCGGCTCCATGCTGCCGCCGGGCCGTGAGATCGACGGCAAGCTGATCAGCCGCTCGGTGCTCTGGTTCTCGCTGACCGGCATGGTCTCGTCGCAGTCGAAGAATCCGGAGGCCGCCTACCTTCTGCTGCAGTGGCTGGGTTCTGCCCGCATCTATGCCTGGATGAGCGCCAATCCCGGCGGCTATCTCGATCCGTTCCGGCTCTCGGACTTCTCCGATCCGCTCGTACGCCAGACCTACCACGCCTACCACATGGACGTGGTGCGCGAGACGGTGGCGCGCACGGTGCCGACCATCAACTATCCGGGCGCCACGGCCTTCCACAACGCGCTTGACGAGAACCTCGTGGCCTCGCTGACCAAGGCCAAGACGCCGGAGCAGGCGATGGCCGACACCGAACGCGAATGGAAGAAGATCGCGCGGCGCATCGGCGAGGACAAGCTCCTCGAAGCCATCAAGACCAACAAGGAGGCCTGGCCCACGGTTCTCGATCCGATCAGCTGATCCGCCTCCCTGGATCAGAGCCGGAGGGGAGGGGCGTCAGCTCTTCCCCTCCTTCCTTAACGCCACTAGCAAAGCAGCCAGATGAAGCGTTCCGTTCCCTTCGAGATATTCCGCTATGCCGCGATCCTCGCGGCGATGGCGGTGACGCTGGTGCCGATCCTGTGGATGGTGTCGATGGCCTTCAAGCCGATCGGCGAATGGTCGGCGACCGGCGCCGACCTGACCTGGTGGCCGAAGCAGCCGACGCTCAGCAATTTCCAGTTCGTGTTCGGCGAATCCGACAACGAGCTGATCGTCGCGCTCGACCATACGGCGCTGAAGCCGATCCTGTCGTCGCTGCTCTCGGCGGTGTTCGGGACCGTGATCGCCATGTCGGCGGGTACCGCCGCGGCTTATGGCCTGTCGCGCTTCGGCTCGGGCCAGAACCTGCCGCTGGCGCTGATCCAGCTCAGGCTGTTTCCGCCGATGGCGGTGATGATCCCGGTGATGATCATGTGGGCTTTCCTCAACCTCAACGACACGTGGTTGGGGCTGGCGCTGATCTACGGCATCGTCACGCTGCCCTTCGCCTTCTGGCTGATGAAGACCTTCTTCGACGACATGCCGCGCGAGATCGAGGAGGCCGCACTGGTCGAGGGCTGCTCGCGGCTGCGCGTCTTCACCCGCATCACGCTGCCGATTATGCGCGCGCCGCTGGCCAGCGCGGCGCTCTTCGTCTTCATCCTCAACTGGTCGGATTATCTCATCGCGCTGCTGCTCACCACGCGCGAATGGGTGACGATCCCTGTCTATATGGCGTCGCTGTCCTCCTCGATGACCGGGCAGCTCTACGGCGCCAAGGCCGCGCTCGGTCTGATCGCGGCGGTGCCCCCGGTGATCATGGGCATCGCCATCCAGCGCCATCTGGTGCGCGGGCTGACCTTCGGAGCGCTCAAGCAATGAGCGCGGTGACGGCGACGATTTCGGAGGACAAGATGGACGCGCGGACAAAGCCCGCCACGCCTGACGAAGGCGCACGGCTGGGCTTCCGCCTGACCTTGCCGGCGCAGATCCTGGTGCTGTTCATCTCGGCCTTTCCGTTGCTGATGCAGCTCTACATCAGCGTCACCGACTGGTCGCCGCTCTCCGGCATCGGTTGGTGGAATGCCTGGGAGATGTGGAACAGCTTTGCGAACTACACCGACCTTGCGGCCGACACGCGCTTCTGGAGCGCCCTGCAGCGCACGGCGATCGTCATGCTGGTCTGCGTGCCGGCCGAGTTTCTGCTGGGGCTCGCGCTGGCGACGCTGTTTGCCGACGACTTTCCCGGCAAGCGCATCTTCTATTCGATCCTTTTGATGCCGATGATGGTCGTGCCCGCGGTCGCCGGCTACATGTTCTTCATGCTGTTCCAGTCGGGCGGCCCGGTGAACGACATCCTGTCGCGGATCGTCGGCACGCCGGTCACCATTGCCTGGCTGTCCGACCCGAACCTGGCGCTGATCGCCGTCATGATCGCCGACATCTGGCAGTGGACGCCGCTGATGTTCCTCATCTTGCTCGCCGGCCTGGTCGGCGTGCCGGAAGACCAGATGAAGGCGGCGACGCTGCTCGGCGCCAATGCCTGGCAGCGCTTCGTCACCATCGTGCTGCCGAAGATGAAGACGATCATCATCATCGCGCTGGCGATCCGGGTGATCGAGAACTTCAAGATTTTCGACACGCTTTACATCATGACCGGCGGTGGCCCCGGCGTCGCCACCGAGACGATCTCCGTCTACATCTACAAGGTCACCACGCAGGACCTGATCTGGGGCTATGTGGCGGCGATCGCTCTCGCCATCCTGATCGTGCTTTCGATCGTCGCGGTCTACGCCATGAAGCGCATGGCGAAGACACGGGAGGTGCCGGCATGAGCGCCATCCACCTTCAGAACCTGGTCAAGAAATTCGGCGACTTCACCGCGCTGAAGACGATGGATCTCGAAATCGCCGATGGCGAGTTCATGGCGCTGCTCGGGCCGTCCGGCTGCGGCAAGTCGACGACGATGAACATGATCGCCGGCATGGAGGAGCCGACCAGCGGCAGGATCCTGTTCGGCGAGCGCGACATGGCGGGTGTGCCGATGGGGCGGCGCGGCGTCGGCTTCGTCTTCCAGAACTACGCCATCTTCACCCATATGACGGTGCGCCAGAACCTTGCCTACGGACCGAGGATGCGCGGCGCCGCCAAGGCCGAGATTGACCGCCGCGTCAGCGCCATCGCCGAGATGCTGCAGCTTTCGCCACTGCTCGACCGCAAGGCGGACCGGCTTTCGGTCAACATCCTGCAGCGCGTGGCGATCGGCCGCTCGGCGATCATGGAGCCGGCGATCTTCCTGCTCGACGAGCCGCTGTCCAATGTCGACGCGGCCTTTCGGGCGGTGATGCGCACCGAGCTCAAGCAGCTGCAGCGCCAGTTCAAACAGACCATGGTCTATGTGACGCATGACCAACTCGAAGCGATGACCATGGCCGACCGCATCGCGGTGATGGATCATGGCGTGCTGCAGCAGGTCGGCACGCCGCTTGAGGTTTACAATAATCCGGCCAATGTCTTCGTCGCGCGCTTCATCGGCGCGCCGGGCATGAACCTGCTGAAGGGCAGGCCGGCAGAGAGCGACCGCGGGCTGGTCATCGATCTGGGACCGCTCGGCGTCACGCCGCCCTTGGCGGACGAACTCGCTTCGGCCGTTCGCGCGGTGCGCGGCGACGTGCTCTATGGCTTCCGGCCCGAGCAGGTGACGCTTGCCGAGCGCGGGCTCACCATGCCGGTAAGCTTCGTCGAGCGGATCGGCGCGCGCACCATCGTCCATCTCGGCGAAGGCGAGGGCGCGGTGAAGGCGGTGTTCGAGAACGATGTCGGGCTGTCGGTCGGGGAGACGGCGGTCGTCGCGCCGCCGGCCTCCTCGGTGCGCGTCTTCGCCGCCGCGACCGGCCTTGCAGTGAGGGCGGGCTGAGTCATGGCCGATATCGTTTTCCGCAACGTCACGAAGCGCTACGGCAACACGCTTGCCGTCGACGACGCTTCCTTCACTGTCAACGACAACGAGTTCTTCTGCTTCTTCGGCCCGCCGCTGTCGGGCAAGTCGACGATTCTGCGTCTGGTGCTTGGATTGGAGCAGCCGGACGAAGGCGAGATCCTGATCGGCGGCAAGCCGGTCAACGACGTTTCGCCGGCCGAGCGCAACGTCGCCATGGTGTTTCAGAACCTGGCGCTGTTCCCGCATATGAACGCGCGCGACAATGTGCGTTTCCCGCTGGTCGAGCGGAAGGTCGCCGAAGCCGAGATCGAGAAGCGGCTGGCCGACGTCGCGGCGAAGCTGCATATCGGCCACATCCTGCACAAGCCGCCGGCGCAGCTTTCCGGCGGCGAGCGGCAGCGCGTGGCGATCGCGCGCGCTTTGGTGCGCGACCCGGCGGCCTATCTGATGGACGATCCGATCTCGGCGCTCGATGCCAGGTTGCGCGAAGAGACGCGCGTCGAGCTGAAGCGCATCCAGCGCGAACTCGGCAAGACGCTGATCTATGTCACGCACGACCAGGAGGAGGCGATGTCGGTCGCCGACCGCATGGCGATCCTGGAGAACGGCCGCATCAGGCAGATCGGCGCGCCGGCGGAAATCTATGACCGGCCGGCCAGCGCCTATGTGGCGCGCATGCTCGGCTCGCCGATGATGAACATCCTGCCGTCGGTGCGCGGCGCAAGCGGGATCGAGGCGGCCGAAGGGACAATCTGCATTGCCGATGTCAAAGCGCCCGCCGAGGCAATCGAGATCGGGCTGAGGCCGGAAGACATCAAGGTGCGGCCATGGACGGGCAACGGGACGGCGGAAGGCCGCCCGGCGCGGGTGTTCGAAGTCGAGCCGCTCGGCGGCTACACAGTGGTGACTTTAGCTGCCGGGCAAGCACGGCTCAGGGCATTGCTGCGCGGGCAGCCCGACATCAGGCCGGATGCGATGGTGGCGATATCCTGCGAGCCGGCCAAAGTGCATTATTTCGGCCAGGACGGAGGCGCGCTGTGACGGCGGCCGTAAGCACTGAATTTCGGGAGGAAGAGATGGCAGAAAAAGGCTTCGAGCCGGACGTCAAGGTTCGCACCAGGGAATACCGGATCGGCTGCGTCGGCGCCGGCATGATCATGGCCGAGTGCCATCTGGCGGCCTACAAGGAAGCGGGCTTTCCGGTGGTGGCAATCGCCTCGCGCACCAAGGCGAATGCTCAGAAGGTCGCCACCCGCTGGGACATTCCGACTGTACACGAGACGCCGGAACAGCTGATCGAGGATACCAACGTCGACATCATCGATCTGGCCTTTCCGCCGGACCAGCAGCCGGCGCTGATCCGCCATGCGCTGAAGCAGAAGCACATCAAGGCGATCCTGGCGCAAAAACCCTTGGCGCTGTCGGTCGAGGAAGCCGTCAAGCTGCGCGACGAGGCGGCGAGGGCCGGCAAGATCCTCTCGGTCAACCAGAACATGCGCTACGACCAGTCGATGCGCGTCCTGAAGCAGATCATCGACAGCGGCGCGCTCGGTGACATCGTCTTCGCCCAGATCGACATGCATGCGATCCCGCATTGGCAGACCTTCCTTCAGGGCTACGACCGGCTGACGCTCGCCAATATGAGCGTGCACCACCTCGACGTGCTGCGCTTCCTGTTCGGCGATCCCGACGAGATCACGACGCTGACGCGCAAGGATCCGCGCACCCAGTTCGACCATTCCGACGGCATCACCGTCTCGACGCTGCGCTTCCCGTCGGGCGTGCTTGCCGTCTCGCTCGAAGACGTTTGGTCCGGCCCGCGGCAAGAAGGCTATAAGGACGACCAGCACATCAACTGGCGCGTCGACGGCACCAAGGGCGTCGCCAAGGGCACGATCGGCTGGCCGACGGGTGCGGCCTCGACGCTGACCTACGCTTCGACCGAGACGACCGGCGGCGAATGGGTGAGCCCGAGCTGGGAGACGATGTGGTTCCCGCACGCCTTCATCGGCGTGATGGAACAGCTGCAGCATGCCGTGAAGACGGGCACGCCGCCGGCGCTCTCCGTCGCCGACAACGTCAAGACCATGGCGCTGGTCGAGGCAGGCTACCGCTCGATGGCGGCGGGCCGCACGGTCAAGCTTTCCGAGATCCCGACAAACTGAATCAACTGAATCGCTTACAAGGAGGAATTCATATCATGATGCAGGCAGGTATTTTCACGGGCTATTTCCCGTACGGCCTCGAAGAGACGGCGCAGAAGATCCGCGGGCTCGGTTTCAACACGGTGCAGCTGGATCTGCACTTCAAGGACATCGACCTCTCGGCCGGGCAGATCACCAAGGACAAGGCGAAGAAGGTGCGGGATGTCTTCCGCGACCACAACCTGCCGGTCTGCTGCGTGTCGGGCTACACCAACATCATCCATCCGGATAAGGCGGAGCGCGAGAAGCGCGTCGGCTATCTCAAGGAGATCATCCGCAACGCGCGCCATTTCGGCTCGCCTTACGTCATCTCGGAAACCGGCACCTACAACACCGAGTCGGACTGGGTGCATCACCCGAAGAATAAGACCGAGGAAGGCTTCGAGGAGTGCCGCAAGGTGATCGCCGACCTTGCCCAGACGGCTTACGACCATGGCGCGGTCTTCCTGCTCGAAACCTATGTCAACAATGTCGTCGGCTCGGTCGAAGAGACGGTGAAGATGTTCGCGCAGGTCGACCATCCCGGCCTCGGCCTGCTGATGGATCCGACCAACTATTTCGAGACCCACAACATCGACCGGATGGACCAGATCCTGAACCAGGTCTTCGACACGCTGACCGACAAGATCAAAATCGCGCATGCCAAGGACGTGAAACGCTCGGGCGACGACAAGTCGGAGAAGCATGCCGATATCGGCGACGCCGACGCGATGGAGAGCCACACCTTCCGCGGTGTCGGCGAGATCGAGCTGCCGGCGCCGGGCTTGGGCTCGCTGAACTACGACCTCTACCTCAAGCGTCTTGCCGAGAAGCACCCGAACATCCCGGTGATCATCGAGCATCTGTCGGAAGACGACGTGCCGCGCGCCAAGAAGTTCCTCGACGGCAAGTTGCGCGAGAACGGCCTCTAAGGGGTCGCGCGGGCGCCGTCGCTCGGATGGCGCCCTGCGGCTTGCATGAACACAAGGTGGAGGAAACCAGATGTTGAAATTCGGATTGAAACTGGCGGCCGCGGCGACCGTATTCGCCGGCATCGCGTTCGGCTCGGCTGCGCAAGCCGCGGACGGCCAGAAGACGTTCTATCTCTTGTCGCATGGCGGCCCGTCCGATGCGTTCTGGATCGACTGGAACGCCGGCGCCACCAAGGCCTGTGACCAACTCAAGGTGACCTGCAAGATCTCCTTCAGCGGCGGCGACATGGCGGCGCAGAAGGAAGCCTTCAACTCGGCGCTCGCCGCCAAGCCGGACGGCATCGCCACGACCTCGGCGCAGCCGGGGCTGTGGACCGAGGAAGTGAAGGCTGCCAAGGCCGCCGGCATACCGATCGTGTTCTTCAATACGGACGATCCGGCCACCGGCCGCCAGGCCTATGTCGGCGCCGATCTCAAGGAAGCCGGCGCCATCTGGGCGAAGTACCTCGTCGACCACAAGATGGTGAAGCAGGGCGACAAGGTGTTCCTGCCGGTCGAGGTGCCCGGCGCCAGCTACCAGCAGCTCGAGACGGAAGGCATCGCCGGCGTCTTCGATCCGCTCGGCATCAAGTATGATGTGGTCGATTGCGGCACCGACCCGGCGGGCATCATCGCCAAGATGACCGACTATATGGTCGCCAACAATCCGCCGGCGATCATCGCGCTCGGCGATTCCGTCGCGGCCAGCGTCAAGCGAGTGTTCGACGGCGCCGGCATTCCGGCCGGCAAGATCCCGGTCGTCGGCTGGGGCAATTCCAAGGAGACGGCGCAGGCGGTCAAGGACGGTTTCGTCAACGCCGCTGCCTGGCAGTATCCGTCGGCGCAAGGCTTCATGCCGGTCGCGCTGCTTGGTCTCGCGGCCTCGGGCGAGCCGATCGGCTACGACATCCACACCTTCGGCCTCTACGACGCCTCCAGCGTCGAGCCGATCCTGAAGCTCTACGACAAGAAATGAGAGAATTTGCGCCCGCCATGCGAGCGGCGGGCGCAAGGCAGAAAGCATGGTTCAGCAAGTCATGGTTCAGCAAGTCGGGGCAGTCACCTCGGAAGACGGCGCGGGGCGCGCGAAAGGCAGGTCGAGCCTGATGCGCTCGCCGCAATTCTCCTCCTTCGTCATCCTCATCGTGCTCCTGGTGGTTTTCGCGCTCGCCGACGGCAATTTCCTGTCGCCGCTCAACATCTCCAACATGATGGCGTTTCTGCCGGAGCTCGGCATCATCGCGCTCGGCATGACGCTGCTTCTGACCGCCGGCGAATTCGACCTGTCGGTCGGCGCGGTGTTCGCGCTCGCCCCGGTGGTGGTGATGCTGCTGGTGCAGAATACCGGGGTCGATATCGGGGTCGCGCTGCTCGCCGGACTACTGCTCTGCATCGCGATCGGCGCTATCAACGGCGTGATCGTCACCAAGATCGGCATCTCGTCCTTCCTGGTGACGCTGTCGATGCTGCTTATCGTGCGCGGTGCGGCGCTCTACATCACGCAGGGCTTTCCGCTGAAGTCCTGGGACCAGCCGGGCTTCTTCGTCACGCTGCTCGCCGGCAGCTTCAACATCGGCGCGTTCCGCTTCTACACCTCGCTCTGGTGGTTCATCGGGCTGTCGCTGCTTGCGGTCTATGTGTTGCGCTACGCCAAGCTCGGCAACTGGATCAGCGCCATCGGCTCCAACCGCAACGCGGCGGTGGCGCGCGGCGTGCCGGCTGATGCGGTCAAGATCTGGCTGTTCATCCTGACCTCGGTGCTGGCCGGGCTTGCCGGCATGATCAGCGCTTTCCGCATCTCGGCGGCTTCGCCGGTCGCGGGCACGGGCTACGAGCTGGAGGTGATCGCCATGGTGGTGGTCGGCGGCACGGCGCTGACGGGCGGCCGCGGCACGATCCTCGGCACCATCGTCGGCGCGCTGATGCTGCGGGCGATCCGCAACGGCATCGTGCTCGTCGGCGTGCCGGGGCTCGCCTACAACATCTTCGTCGGCGTCATCATCCTCGCCATGCTCATCCTGCACGCTTTGCTGCAGAAAAACGCCGCAAGGAGCTGACGATGATGCAGGAAGTGCTCCGGCTGCAGAACTTACAAAAATCCTTCGGCAGCGTGCGCGCGCTGAAGAACGCCTCGCTGACGCTCAAGGAGGGCGAGGTGGTGGCGCTGCTCGGCGACAACGGCGCCGGCAAATCGACGCTGATCAAGGCGATCTCCGGCGTATTTCCGATCGATCGCGGCGATATCTATGTGCGCGGCGAGAAAGTCTCGATCCGCTCGACGCGCGAGGCGATGGACCTTGGCATCGAGACCATCCACCAGGACACCTCGCTTGCGCCCGACCTCAGCATCGCGCGCAACCTGTTCCTCGGCCGCGAGCCGGTCAATCTCAAATGGCTGGGCGTCTTCGCGCCGCTCGACCTCGCCAAATTGCGCGATGCGGCTTCGGCGCTTCTCAAGCGCGTCGGCATCTCGAAGAAGCTCGACGCCGACGCACTGGTCTCGACACTTTCCGGCGGCGAGCGGCAGTCGATCGCGATCTCGCGCGCCATGCAGTTCGCCGCCAAGGTGATCATCCTTGACGAGCCGACCAACAATCTCGGCGTCGAGGAAACGCATGGTGTGCTGCGCTTCGTGAAAGAGATGCGCGCGGCCGGGCATTCGGTGCTCTTGATCACCCACAACATCCACCACGTCTTCGAGGTCGCCGACCGCATCATCGTCATGCGCCGCGGCGAGATCGTCGCCGAGCAGACTGTTGCCGACACCGACCTCGTGACCGTGGAAAGCCTGATAACCGGCGCCGACCTGTCGGCGCTGATGAAAAGGGCGCAGTGACACCATGGTGAAGCTCTACGGACAGACGCTTTCGCGCCGGCAGGTCGCCGAACGCTCCGGCATGCTGTCGCAGTTCGCCGGCGTGCGGCTGATGACGCTCGGCGATGGCGTCGAGCGCGGCATCCGCCTGCTCGAATTCCGCACCGGCTCGGGCCTGCGCTTCACCGCGCTGGTCGACCGCGCGCTCGACATCGCCGATTGCGAGTACAAGGGTCAGGCGATCGGTTGGCATTCGCCGAGCGGTTTCCGCAATCCGGGCCTGCACGACTATGAAGGCGAGGACGGCTTTGCCTGGGGCCGGTCCTTTTCCGGCCTGCTCGTCACCTGCGGCCTCGACCACATTCTCGGCCGCAGCGAGGTGCCTGCCGAAAACTATAATTATCCCGGACGCAAGACCGTGACCCATTCGCTGCATGGCCGCGTCGGCACCATTCCGGCGCGGCTCACCGGCTATGGCGAAAGCTGGGACGGCGACCGCTGTGTGCTTTGGGCGGAAGGGATCGTCCAGCAGGCAAGCGTGTTCGGCGAGGATCTGCATCTCATCCGCCGCATCGAGGCCGATGTCGGCGGCAGCGAGATCCGGCTCTCGGACCGCGTCGTCAACCACGGCTTCCACCGCACGCCGCATATGTATTTCTACCACGTCAATGTCGGGCATCCGCTGCTCGAGGAAGGCTCGCGCTACTTGGCGCCGATCCGCGACGTGGTCTGGGCCGCGCATGAAGGCGAACGCTACGAGGCGCAGAGGGTCGGCTACCGCACCGTGCCTGCACCTCAATTGGGCTTCAGCGAGCAGGTCTGGCAGCATGAGCTTGGCGTCGACACCGATGGCGAGGTGCCGGTCGCCGTTATCAACGACCGGCTTGGCCTCGGCTTCGAGGTCGTCACCCGCAAGGACCAGCTGCCTTGTTGCTATGAGTGGCAGAATTTCCAGGCCGGGCAGTATGCGCTTGGCATCGAGCCCTCGACGCATCATGTGCTCGGCAATCTTGCCGCGCGCGAGCGTGGCGAGATGATCTGGCTGGAGCACAGCGAGACCCGCGCCTATGACGCCGTGTTTCGCGTCCTCGACGGCAAGGGTGCGATCGCCGATGTGGAACGAAGGATCGTGGCCATCGCCCGCCAGCCCGAGCAGGATTATCCTCGGCCTTCCGGCAATTTCCCAAGACTGGCGGGCAGGGGATGAGCGCGACATTTATCCAGAGCAAACCCTCCGGCCGGCGGACCGGATTGCCAGCGCTGCTTGAAGATTGGAGGCCGATTTGACGATGGCAAAGAAGCGCGACTACAGCCTTGTCGGCGAAAGCACTCGGCTTGCGATCGAGACCGGGCTCGCCTCGGCCGAGTGGTACCATACCGACGTGCCGCGCAAGATCATGAAGGAATTGATGCAGCGCTCCGATGGGCCGGCGATCCGCGACACCATCATCTGGATCGTCGCGATCCTGGGCTCGGCAGCTGGCATCGTCTGGTTCTGGGGCAGTTGGTGGATCGTGCCGTTCCTGTTCGTCTATGGCGTGCTCTACGGCTCGTCGAGCGACTCGCGCTGGCACGAATGCGGCCACGGCACGGCCTTCCGCACGCGCTGGATGAACGACGTCGTCTATCACATCGCTTCCTTCATGCTGATGCGCAATCCGGTGCAGTGGCGCTGGAGCCATGCGCGCCACCACACCGACACCATCATCGTCGGCCGCGACGCCGAGATCGCGGTGATGCGGCCGCCGGACCTCGTCAAGGCGGCTTTGGCCTTCACCGGCATCCTCGACTTCCGCTATTCGCTGCCGACGCTGGTGCGCCAGGCCCTCGGCACATTGTCGGACGAGGAGAAGAGCTACATTCCTGAGATGGAGCAGCACAAGGCGGTGACCGCGGCGCGCTGGCATATGGTCGTCTACGCCGCGACGATTGCTGTCGCGATCGCGCTTGGATCATGGATACCGCTCGTATTGATCGGCCTGCCGCGGCTCTACGGCACCTGGCACATGGTGCTGACGGGGCTGTTGCAGCATATCGGGCTGGCCGACAACGTCACCGATCACCGGCTGAACACGCGCACCGTCTACATGAACCCGATCAGCCGCTTCATCTACTGGAACATGAACTACCACGTGGAGCACCACATGTTCCCGATGGTGCCGTATCACGCGCTGCCGAAACTGCATGAACTGATCAAGCATGATCTGCCGGTGCCGAACCCGTCGATGTGGCATGCCTATCGCGAGGTCTGGCCGGTGCTGCTCAGGCAGCTGAAATACGAGGACTATTATCTCAAGCGCGAATTGCCGCCGACGGCCAAGCCCTATCGCGGCGAATTCCATGATCTCGACATAACGGCCGCGGCCGCCGAATAGGCCTCGCGCAGGCAAGCTGGAGACAGACGATGGCGGAGTGGGTTGAAGCATGCGCGGTGGACGACGTGGACGAGGAAGATGTGATCCGCTTCGACCATGGCGGCCGCACCTTCGCGATCTACCGCTCGCCGGACGACGCCTTCTTCGCGACCGACGGGTACTGCACGCATGAAAAGGCCCATCTCGCCGACGGCCTTGTGATGGACGACATAATCGAATGCCCCAAGCACAATGGCCGCTTCAACTACAAGACCGGCCAGGCCAAGGGCGCGCCGGTCTGCGTCAACCTCAAGACCTATCCGGTCAAGGTCGAGGCCGGTAAGGTGATGATCGATATCGGCTGAAAGCCGCCAGACAAAACAGGATGTAACCGATGAGCCGGAAGAGACCGACCGTTGCCGACCTGCGCGCCATGAAGGGCAAGCGGCAATTGACCATGCTGCGCGTGCTGACGCTGGAGGAAGCCGAGGCTGCCGAGCGGGCAGGGGTCGACATCGTCTCGGTGCCGCCGGACCTGGTTCTCAACCCGCAATATCGCGACGCCGCGCCCAGCCTCTTCACCATGCCGGGCGACAATTTCTTCGAGATCGGCACGGCCGACGATTTCGTGCGCTGGTCGTTCCGGCTCTACAAGGCCGGCGCCGACGCGGTCTATTGCAGCGCCGGCTACGCCACGATCAAGCGCATGGCCGACGACGCCATCCCGGTCATCGGCCATGTCGGCCTGATCCCGTCGCGCGCGACCTGGACCGGCGGCTTCAAGGCGGTCGGCAAGACCGCCGATACCGCCATGCAGGTGTTCGAGGCGGTCAAGCAGTTGGAGGCGGCCGGCGCGATCGGCGCCGAGATCGAGGTGGTGCCGGTGGAAGTGGCGAAGGCGATCTCGGAGCGTACTTCGCTGATCATGCTGTCGATGGGCGCCGGCACGGGCTGCGACGCGCAATATCTGTTCGCCGAGGATATTCTCGGCACCAATCGCGGTCACATGCCGCGCCACTCGAAAGTCTATCGCAACTTCGCCGCCGAATATGACCGGCTGCAGCAGGAACGCATTGCGGCGTTTTCCGAATATGTCGCCGACGTCAACAGCGGCGCCTATCCGGAAGACAGGCATGTCGTGCACATGGATCCGGACGAGCTCACCCACTTCATGAGGAAGGTGGACGCAAAGCCCTGAACCAAGAATCGAAAAGCGTCAGCCCGTGGCCGGAGGGCCTTGCCAGATTCCGCTGACGAGAGCGGCATAGAGCGCTTCAGCGTCGATGCCGAGCGGCCTGTCTTCCTTGAGCGTCGCCACATGCGAACGCACGGCCGCGTGGAACGCGCCGGTGGCCGGCGCGAGCGCCATGCCCTCGCGCAAGTCGATGGCCTGCGCTGCAGCCATCAGTTCCAAGGCGATCAGTCGCCGCCACAGCACGATCATCTCGGCGCATTTGGCGATGGCGAGCGGCGTCTGCGTGGCGTGGTCCTCGACGCCCTCGGACACGGGCAGGAAATCGAGCATCACCGGATTGGCCTTGTGGCGCATCGCGGCCAGGATCGCCGTCACCGTCTTCTGCAGCGGCACGAAGCCGGCAGAGGCACCGCCGACTGGCGACAAATATTTCGGCAGGCCGTGACGCGTCGAGCCGGTGAGTTGGACGAAGCGCGCGGCGGACGCGGCCGCGCATTGGGCGATCGCCAGGCCAAGCGTCTCGAAGGCGAGCGACAGCGACGCGGTGTGGAAATTGCCGGTCGACATGACCAGCTCATCCTCGGCAAGCACCAGCGGATTGTCGGCGGCGGCGTTGAGCTCGATCTCGACAGCAAGCCTGGCATGGTCGATCGCCTGGATCAGCGCGCCGTGGATCGAGGGCATGCAGCGGATCGACAGCGGGTCCTGGATGGTGGTCGGCGCCGGCGCCTCATCGCGCGCCAAGAGGTCGCGCAGCGCCTTGGCCGCAAGCTGCTGGCAGGCGCCCGGGCGTGCCTGATGCTGGCGCGGATCGAGGATGGTGCGGTTGGCGCCGATGCCTTCCATCGTCAGCGCGCCGGCCTGCTGCTGCTGGTCGAGCGCCGACAGCGCATCGGTCAGCGCCAGCGCTCCCATCCCGATGGAAACGGCCGAGGCGTTGATCAGGGAAAGACCGTCCTTCGGCGAGAGAGTGACGGGTGCAAGCCGCGCCATCATCAGCGCCTTGGCGGCAGGCATGCGGCGGCCCTGATATTCGGCTTCGCCATCGCCGATCAGCACGCGGGCGACCGCCGTCATCGGCAGAAGATCGCCGGCGCCGATCGAGCCCAGCGACGGCATCACCGGATGCACGCCGGCATTGAGCGCTTCGACCAGCGCGGTGAACACGCGCGGCGACAGGCCCGAGCCGCCGGCGGCGAGCATCGCAAGGCGGGCGAACATCGCCGCCCGCACCACCGGAACCGGCAGAGCATCGCCGACGGCGGCGCTGCGGCCTTCGATCAGCTGGCGCTGGAAGGCGCCGGCGTCGCCTACGACAGTCGTGACGAGATTGGCGCCGAGCCCGGTGTTCAGCCCGTAAATCTGCTGGCCGCCGGCCGCGGCTGCATCGAGGACCTGGCGAGCCTTGTCGAGCTTTTCAAGCACGGCAGGCGTGATCTCGACCTTGCAGGCGTTGCGCGCGGCGGCAACCACATCCTCGATGCTGATGCCGGCGCCGGTGAGAACGAGCGGGCTCATGCGAAGCGCAGCCTCTGGCCGATGCCTTTTTCCGCGGCCTTGGCGAGCATGGCCTTGCCCAGCGCAATGTCGGACAACGAGAGGCCGCGATGCCAGAACAGGATCGTCTCGCCATCGCTTTGCCGGCCGGCTTTGAGGCCGGCCGCGATCTGGCCGAGCTCGGCATGCAGCGTCGCCTCGCTCAGCCGTCCCGTCTCGACATGGGCGCGCAGCGAGCCGAACTTGCCGCCCTTGCACTGGCCCCAGTCATCGACGACGATCTTCTGCATGATATCGGTCAATGACAGCTCGACCGCGCTCATCGTGCCATAGGGCACGACCAGCGCGCCGCGCTTGATCCATTCGGTCTTGAGCAGCGGCTGCGGTTCCGGCAGCCGCGAGGCTTCGACGACGATGTCGGCGCCTTCGACGCAGCTTTTCCAGTCAGCCACGGCCATGACCGGCTTGCCGAGGTCGGCCGCCAGCCTGGCGACAAAGCTATCGCGGCTTTCGGGGCGGCGTGAGTGGACGCGGATCTCGTCGAAGTCGAAGAGATGGTCGAGCAGGCGCACGTTCCAATAGGCGGTGCCGCGCGCGCCGATATGGCCGAGTACCTTGGACGACCTCTTCGCCAGATGCCTGGCGCCGATGGCGGTGACCGCGCCGGTGCGCATGTCGGTGATGACGGTGGCGTCGAGAATGGCGCGCGGCGTGCCGGTGCGCGGATCGAAAAGATTGAGAATGCCGAATTCCGACGGCAGGCCATGCCTGTAGTTGTCGACATAGTCTCCGACGATCTTCACGCCGGCGGCATCGAGCGGCGCCACATAGCCGCGCAGCACGTTGAAGTGGCCGTGAAAGGACGGGTCGGGCTCGAGATGGACGCGCGGCTCGATAACAGTCTGGCCGTTCCCCTGCGCGACGAGCCCGGCTTCGACGGCGCCGATGATCTCGGCGTCGGTCATGGCAAGCGCTTCGATGTCGAGAGCATTGAGATAGTCGATATAGATCGGCTTCATGCGTTTTCCTCGGCCACCCCGGGCTCATCCATAACAGGCGAAACGGCGACACGGAAGTTTGTTGGATAAGCTCTGGACTGGGCCTGCGCCACGGCGATGTGTGCATGGTCCTGCCGGCCAATGCCGGCGCCGAGGTTCCAGGCCATTCAGCGAACAATTGACGTCGCGCCGGGCGCATTTTGCGGACTCAAATTGCGCCGTCCCGCGACGTCCCGAACGGGTTCTTCCACCCGCCGCGCGATCGCGGCAACGAACTGCCAAAAGCCCAAGAGTTTCCGGCTATTGCGCCAGTTGCGGCAATTGATGCGTCCACTCGGAAAATAGTCGGAGAGGCGCGGTTCTTGAACGCGGATTCATTTGACGAGCCGCTGTTGAGCCGATTAGCTTTCATGCGGGGTGCAGGCCGGCAAGGCCTTGCCCTCGGGGCGAAAGACACAAGCGATGAATGCGATCGGCTGGCCGAACTGGAGACGCCTTAATCAGGAAGGCATCGTCTTTGCCATCGCCATCCTGTTGTTCGCCGCCGCTGCGCTGGGCCTGCCCGGTTTCCTGACCGCCGACAATCTGGTGGCCATCGTCCGCTCGGTCTCGGTGCTCGGCATTCTGGCGCTTGGCATGGCGGTCGTCATCATCGGCCGCGGCATCGACCTGTCGGCGGTGGCGATCATGGCGATGTCGGTCGCCTGGTACCTGCAACTGCTCAACACCGGAACTTCGGACGGACTCGCCTTCGTCTATGTGCTGGCGGGCGTTTTAGCCATCGGCCTGCTCAACGGCTTTCTCGTCGCCTATGCCGACGTGCCGGCGATCTTCGTGACCTTGGCCACCGGCTCTTTTGTGTTCGGCTATGTGCGCTCGCAACTGATCACGCAGGATGCCGTGCCGGTGCCCGGCGGACACTGGGTCGAGCTGCTCGGCGGCGTCCGCTTCCTCGATATTCCTGTCGAGGTGTTCGTCTTCGCCGGGCTGGCCTTCCTGGTGTTCCTGTTCCTGCGCTACACCAAATGGGGCCGCTTCATCTATTTCGCCGGCGACAATCCGGTCGCGGCCCGCAACATCGGCGTTCCGGTACGGCCCATGCTGGTGCTGCGCTACGTGCTCTCGGCGTTCGTGGCGCTGGTCGCCGGGCTTTTGACGGCAGCCAGCCTGCATTCGATCAACACCCGCATCGTCAACTCGACGCTGCTCTACGACATCGTCCTGGTGGCGGTGATCGGCGGCATCGGACTTTCGGGCGGCAGGGGCGGGGTGCGCAACGTGCTGGTGGGGGCGGCGCTGATCGGCATCCTGCTCAACGCCATGACCATTATCGACATTCCGCTGCTCTACCAGAACCTGATCAAGGCGGCGATCCTGCTCGGGGCCATCATCGTCGACGGCATCATCAATCCACGCGACGAGCAGACGGCGCAGCAAGGCGACATTTAGAGCAGATGGGCTAACCCATCTTGCTCTCGGGTACCCGGGCGATCGCGACGATCGCCCGGCAACGAAAACCGAACCAGAGGTGTGACATGAGACTACTCAGAACATTGATGGCCGCCGCCACGGCGCTCGCCGTTACCGCCTTCGCGGCGCCGAGTCTTGCCGCAGACGATCCCGGCCCGGCCGCCTATGCCAAGGCGCTCAACGGCAAGCGCGTCATGCTGGTGCCGCTGGCGATGGGCTTCGACCTGGCGCAGGGTTGGGCGCACTACCTGAAGAAGGAAGTCGAGGCCTGGGGCGGCACGTTCGAGACCCGCGACCCGAACTGGGTGGTCGATGCCGGCGCGCAGGCGATCACCGACGCCATCGCTTCGGACACGCGGCCGGACGTGCTGATCATTCATGCGCCCGACCTCAACTCCTACTCGAAGCTGATGAAGAAGGCGCAGGCCGCCGGCACCTATGTGCTGCTGGTCGACAATCCGGCGAACTTCCCGGCCGACGCCTTCGTCGGCAGCGACTGGGACAAGCTCGGCCAGCTCGAGGCCGAAGCGGCGATCAAGGGCTGCGGCGAGAATTCGTCCAAGAAGATCGGGCTGGTGCAGGGCGACCAAGCAAACTCGTCGAGCCTCTACCAGTATGCCGGCATCATGAAGGTGCTGGAGAAGCATCCCGACTTCCAGGTGGTGGCCAAGCCCGACTCGAACTGGGATGCGACCACGTCGCGCAACGTGACGACGACGATGCTGCAGCAGCACCCGGACATATGCTCGATCATCGACTTCTGGGACGGCGACGCCACCGGCGCCTCGGCCGCGATCCGCGACGCCAAGCTCGACGGCAAGGTGTTCCTGGTCACCACCGGCGGCGGCGAGAAGGCGGCCGATTGCGACAAGCTGAACGACGGCACCTATGGCGCCGTGGTGATGACCGATCTTGCCCGCCAGTCGGGCGACATGAACGCCATCATCAAGTTCCTGCTGCAGAGCGGCCAGCCGGCCGGCACCTCGCACACCTACATCTACACGCTGGAGAAGGCGACGACCAAGGCCGACCTCAAGCCCGACAGCTGCTGGGACCTGAAGGCGCTACAGGCCGAAGCGGCGGCGAAATAAGCGACGCCGCCCGAGAGCATCCCACGAGGTGGCCGGATCGTTCCGGCCGCCTCTTTCCCGTTGAATGACAGCAGCAGCCGATGAATTTTCGTGAACGCCTCCAGGCCTGGCGCTACAATCTCGTGCCCGACCATCTGGTCGGCGAGATCCTGACCAAACGCTGGACCGACAACGCCATACCTTTCCTGGCGCTGGTGGCGACGCTCGGCGTGTTCGGCTCGATCATTCCGGGCTTCTTCAAGCTCACCTCGCTGCAGGAATCGACCCGCCAGCTCGGCGAGTTCTCGCTGGTCGTCATCGGCATGACCGTGGTGATGCTGGGCGGCGGCATCGATCTTTCGGTCGGCTCGATCTTCGCGCTGTCCTGCTTCTCCGCCGTCTACGTCTTCTTCATCCTCGAACAGTCGATCTGGCTGGCCTTGGCCGCCGCCCTCGCGGCCGGGCTCGTCTTCGGCGCCATCAACGGTTACCTCGTCGGATATCTCAGGCTGCGCGCCTTCCTCACCACGCTGGTCACCTTCATTTTCGGGCGGGCGCTGTTCGACATCCTCGTCACCACCTATGCCGCCGACGTGCAGCTTTCGCAGGCGAGCTCCGATGTGCTCGACTTCATCGGCGACGGCACGTTCTGGGGCCTGTCGGTCTCGGTCTGGCTGGCCATGATCCTTGCCGTCATCACGCATATCGCGCTGACGCGCTCGCGGCCCGGCTGGCATGTGCTGGCGGTGGGCGGCTCCCGGCGTTCGGCGCATAATGCCGGTATCCAGGTCCGGCGCACCGTGTTCATGACCTATGTCTTCTCAGGCTTCTGCGCCTCGATCGGCGGCTTCCTGATCGCCTGCCGGTTGAGCGGGGCGGGGCCGGGCACCGGCCTCAATCTCGAGATCATGGCGCTGACGGCGGCGGTGGTCGGCGGCGTCAGCCTGGGTGGCGGACGCGGCTCGGTGGTCAAGGGCCTGATGGGCGCCATCATCGTTCTGACCATGACCAACGGCCTGATCCGGCTCGGCTACGGCACCGGCACCAACCAGATGGTGCTCGGCATCCTTCTGGCGGTCGCCGTCACCATCGACATCCGCTGGCTGAAGAACCGCCACAAGGTGCTGAACGAGGTCTATGTCGCGCCGGTCTACCTCAAGATGGGCGAGGCGCAATCTGCGGCGCCCGGTTCGGGCACGTCCTATGAGCTCGACAATCGGCTCTCGGCGGCGGACCATATCGGGCTCGGCGAGTTGGAAGGGCCCGAGGACGTCATCCTCGACCGCGACGACCACCTCTATTGCGGCACGCGCCATGGCGAGATCGTCCGCTTCTTCGCACCGGACTATCGGCGTTCCGAAGTCTTTGCCCATATCGGCGGCTTTCCGCTGGGGCTCGCCTTCGACCGGGACGGCAATCTGATCAGTTGCGTCGGCGCCATGGGGCTCTATTCGGTCTCGCCGGACCGGGAGGTGAAGCGCCTCTCGGCAGAGACGGCACGCTCCTGGACCTCGATCGTGGACGATGCGCGTCTGCGCGACCCGAACGATTGCGACATCGCGCTAGACGGCCGCATCTATTTCACGGATTCGACCAAGCGAT
This sequence comes from Mesorhizobium sp. CA10, assembly GCF_020165285.1. Lineage (NCBI taxonomy): Bacteria > Pseudomonadati > Pseudomonadota > Alphaproteobacteria > Hyphomicrobiales > Phyllobacteriaceae > Mesorhizobium > Mesorhizobium sp. CA10. Next base: position 205,752 of record NZ_JAIUHV010000007.1, on the reverse strand, counting down.
ATGATGCCCATGATTGGGCGCTGGACTCGATCGAGAATCGCGCCACGGGCCGTCTTTTGGTGTACGACCCGAAGGACGGATCGACCAAGACGCTGCTCGACGGCTATCGCTACACCAACGGCGTGTGCATGGCGCATGACGGCAAGTCGCTGTTCTTTGCCGAAAGCTGGGCCTGCCGCGTGCATCGCTATTGGCTGGAAGGGCCGAAGGCAGGCACCGCCGAATGCGTCATCCGCGACATGCCGGGCTATCCCGACAACATCAACCGTGCCTCGGACGGCAATTACTGGATGGCGTGGCTCGGCATGCGCACGCCGAGCTTCGACCTATCGCTGCGCCATCCCGACATGCGCAAGCGCATGACGCGCCGCCTGCCGCAGGACGAGTGGCTGTTTCCCAACATCAACACCGGCGGCGTGGTGAAGTTCAACGAGAAGGGCGGCATTGTCGAGACGCTCGGCGATCTTTCCGGCAACGCGCATCCGATGGTCACCTCGATGCGCGAGCACAAGGGCTACCTGTTCGTCGGCGGCATCCTCAACAACCGCATCGGGCGCTACAGGATCGAAGGCGCAGACCCGAGCTGGACGAGCCCCGCTTCCTATTGGGGAGACAAGCCATGATCCTCGATCCGATCCTGGATGTCTTTCGCAGCAGGGCGGTCACCATCCCGCCGCTCGACGGCGCCTTCCGTCCCAACACGCGGCTGGACGACGCGCCGGCCTTCGCCGAACTGAGCGAGCCGGACAATCTGCTGGTGTCTGACGGGCGGCTGCTTGTCTCCAGCGGCAACGCTATCCTGGCGGTTGCGGCCGGTTCCGAGCCCGTCGCTGTCGAAACCTTTCAATCCTCCGTCACCGCGCTGGCGCTGTCGCCATCGGGCGAACTGACCGTCGGGCTGGAGAGCGGCAGACTGCTGATTGCCGGCAAGGAGGTTTCGCTGCCGGCCGAAATACGGTGCATCACAGCGCTTGCCTATGCCGATGACGGCATGCTGTGGCTGGCCAATGGCTCCAGCGAACATGCTCCGTCGCAATGGGCGACCGACCTGATGAAGAAGGGCGCATCCGGTTCGCTGTGGCGGTGCGGGCCAGGAGGCATTGGTTTTCAGAAGATCGCCGGGGACATCGCCTTTCCCTATGGGCTTCGCCCGGTCGGCGCCAACGTGCTGGTGAGCGAAAGCTGGCGCCACCAGCTCGTGCGCTTTGACGCGACTGGCAACCGCTCGACGGTGCTGACGCATCTGCCCGGCTATCCCGCGCGGCTGTCGCCGGCGGGAGATGGCGGCGCGTGGCTGACGCTATTTGCGTCACGCAACCGGCTGATCGAATTCGTGCTACAGGAAACGCATTATCGCTGCGACATGATCGACCAGGTGCCGCCTGCCTACTGGATCGCGCCGGCGCTGGCCTCCAACCGCAGCTTCCTCGAGCCGCTGCAATGCGGCGGCATCCGCACCATGGGCATCCACAAGCCGTGGTCGCCCAGCCGCTCCTATGGGCTGGTAGTCAAGCTCGATCGGGGCCTGCAGCCGCAATTCAGCCTGCACAGCCGCGCCAACGGCACGCGGCACGGCATCTGCAGCGTGGCGGAAAAGGAGGGTCGCCTGTTCGTCGCCTCGAAGGGCGGTGATTGCGTGCTGGCGCTCGACCTCGCTTCGGGAGGTTTCTGATGGAACCGATCGTCCGTTTGGAAAACGTCACCAAGACCTATCGCGGCGTGCCGGCGGTAAAGAACGTCACGTTCGATCTGAGAAAGGGCGAGATCCATGCGCTGCTTGGCGAGAACGGCGCCGGCAAGTCGACGCTGACCAAAATCATCGCCGGCGTCGTCGACGCGACTTCGGGCAAGATGTTCCACAAGGGCGTCGAGACGGCTTACGCCTCGCCGCACGCCGCGCTGGAAGCGGGCATCGCCATGGTGTTCCAGGAGACCAGCCTGGTGCCGTCGATGACGGTGGCGCAGAACCTTTATCTCGGCACCGAGAAATTCCTCAACCGGCTGCGCGGCACCTACATCTCGGCGCAGCAATTCCTGCAGTCGCTGAATTTTCCGGTCGATCCCAACGCGATGGTGGCGACGCTGGGCGCGGCCAAGCGGCAGATGGTCGAGATCGCGCGCGCCGTCCACCACAATGCCGAGATCATCATCTTCGACGAACCCACCGCGACTCTGACGCCGGAGGAAAAACGCCATTTCTTCGCGCTGATCCGCAGGCTCAAAGCGCGCGGCGTGTCGATCGTCTTCATCAGCCATGCGTTGGAAGAGGCGCTGATGATCGCCGATCGCATCACCATCCTGCGCGACGGCGAACTGGTGATCACCGACGAGACATCGACCTTCGACCGCGACAGGATCGTCGCCGCCATGGTCGGCCGCTCCCTGTCGGGGCAGATCTACCGCCAGCGCGACGAGACGAAGCTGCGCAAGGCCGGCAAGAAAGTGCTCTCGGTGCAGGACATCTCGATGAGCAACATCGTGCGCAACAATTCTTTCTCGATCTTCGAAGGCCAGATCACCGGCGTATTCGGGCTGATCGGCTCTGGCCGCACCGAGACCTTCAAGATCGTCTCGGGCATCTACAAGCGCGACTTTTTGCGCGGCGGCGCGATCGAGCTCGACGATAAGCCGGTGCGCTACCTCGTGCCGAGCGAGGCGGTGGCCGACGGCATCGTCTACGTCACCGAGGACCGCAAGAGCGAAGGCATCTTCGAGACAATGGGCATCGCCGAGAACCTGTTCGGCGGCCTGCTCGCCGCGGGCCGGGAAAAGGCCTGGGTGATCAACCAGCAGGAGATGCGGCAGCTTTCGGCCGAATGGACCAAGACGCTCAACATCAAGGCGATCAACGACAATGCCCGCGTGGTCGAGCTTTCCGGCGGCAATCAGCAGAAGGTGGTGATCGGCAAGGGGCTGGTGCAGCAGCCGCGCATCGTCATCCTCGACGAGCCGACCCGCGGCGTCGATGTCGGCGCCATCGCCGAGATTCACCAGATCATCAACCGGCTGGCGGACGAAGGCCTCGCCGTGGTCGTCATCTCATCCTACCTGCCGGAGATCATGAACCTGTCCGACCGCATCCTGGTCTGCCGACAGGGCCGTATCGTCGAGGAATTCTCGCCGGCGGAGGCGACGGAGGAGAAGATCATGTACGCGGCGGTGCACTAGGGTAGCGAGGCGACGGCGGATGATCGCACCGTTGGAGAGACTGGCCGAGGCGCCTGTCATTTCGTCATCCACGGGCGGAGCAAGGAGCGAAGCGACGCGCGCAGACCCGAGGATCCATGCCGCGGCTTTCAGGCGCCGCTACGGTGCAGAATTCTGCTTCGCCGCACCCTTCGCGCGAGGTCACGGAATGGATTCCAGGGTCTGCGCGCGTCGCTTCGCTCCTTGCTCCGCCCTGGAATGACTATGCTGAGGTGCTTCGGTCAATGTCCGCGGCGGCGAACGGTTCCGAGCCAAAAACTGAATCGGACAAACACGTTAGCTGTCTATGCGCAACACTTGGTTCAACGACCTCGACCGGCGATTCAAACGAAAGGAAACACCATGGCCACCACAAAACTCCTCAGCGATGCCGAGGTCGAAAAGATCCCGGCGGTGAAGGCGGTGTTCGACGATATCCGGGCGACGCGAAAATCCGACTTCGTGAACAATTTCTGGCGCGGGCTGGCCAATGATCCGGCGGCGCTGAAGCGGGTGTGGGAGCAGCTCAAGGCGGTGATGGTCGCCGACGGCGCGATCGATCCGCTGACCAAGGAGATGATCTATATCGCGGTCTCGACTGCCAATGGCTGTTCCTATTGCGTCCACTCGCACACGGCCGCCGCCCGCGCCAAGGGCATGACCGACGCGCAGCATGGCGAGCTTGTGTCGATCATCGGGCTTGCGGGACAGACGAACCATCTGGTGACGGCAATGCAAATCCCACTCGATCCGCAATTCGAGGTGAAGTGAAGCGCCAGCTTCTCCTTCTCCCCTTGTGGGAGAAGGTGGCCGAGCGAAGCTCGGACGGATGAGGGGTGTTCCAGGGAATGCCAACGTCTCACTCCGATGGAGCACCCCTCATCCGTCTCGGCGCTTCGCGCCGATCCACCTTCTCCCACAAGGGGGGGAAGGAAGAAGCCGCGCTACACCGGCCGATACACCTTCTCCGCCGTATTCCAGAAAATATCCGCCTCGGCCTTGGTGCCATGCTTCGCCACCGCCGCGCGGTGCGCCTGGATCAGCTCGGCATGGCTGGTCCACAGCTTCTCGATCGGGAAGTTCGAGCCGAACATCAGCCGGTCGCTGCCGAGGATTTCGATCGCGTTGTCGACGATGTAGCCGATGAGCTCCGGATCGTTGCGGTGGACGAAGGTGCCGAGCCCCGACAGCTTGGCGTAGAAATTGGGCGCCGCCGAAAGCGTGCGCAGGCCGGCCTTCCATGCTTCCGTGGTTTCCGGCTCCATGCCGGTCAGCATGCCGGCATGGGTGAGGATGAAATTCGTCTGAGGGTTTTCGCCGACTAGTGTCAGCCCGTCCTTCATCTGCGCGGGAAAGAGCTGCAGGTCAAAGGAGAGGCCGTAATCCTTCAAACGCGCCATGTTCTTCCGCACTTTCGGATCGATCACCTGGTCGGCCGAAGCGGCGAAGCGGAAGGCGGGCGTCTCATGCCAGTGAAGCTGCATGCGCACGCCGCGCAGCAGCGGATATTTTTTCAATCGGACGATCTGCGGGCGGACGTCGTCGACCGTCATGTCGGCATAGCCGACGATGGCGTGCGGCCAGCCGGTTTCATCCGCGGTCTTCTGCAGGAAGGCGACTTCCTTCTCGAAATCCTCCTTGGCCCAGTTGGTCTGGACATAGACGGCCTTCTCGACGCCCGAGCCTTTCTGGTCCTCGAGGAACTCGGTGATCGGATAGTCGCGGCGGATCGGCTCGTAGGGGCCGAAGATGCGCGGCGCCATCGGCCCGACCAGCCAGGGCTGGTCCTTCTGGCGCCAGATGTGGAAATGCGCGTCGATGGCTTTCTGCATCACGATATCCTTTTCCAGATGGAAGCGGCCGCAGGCGCAGGACGGGCGAGCGACAGGATGAAATCGGTCAGGCTCTTGACCGACGAGCCGTCGACCAGATCGTCAAGCGCCGGCAGGATGGCGCGGAGCGCCGCAGTTTCCGGGCGGAAGCGCGGATCGCCGGCGAGCGGGCTCGCCAGCGACAGCCGGAAGGCGCGGGCGCTCAACCGCCGCATCGCGATCTCCAGCTCGGCATGGCTGCCGCGTTCCAGCCCGTCGGACAGGATGACGACGCAGGCGCCGCGCGCGAAGGCGGAGAAGCGCGGCACCGACAGGAAGGCCAGCAATGTCGGCCCCAGGCGGGTGCCGCCGTCCCAATCGTCGACAAGCGCCGCGGCGCGGGCGAGCGCCTGCTCGCGGTCCAGAATGCGCAGCGCCGAGGTGATACGGGTAAGCCGCGTGCCAAAGGTGAAAACCTCGGCGCGGTCGGCGCCTTGCACGGCCGCGTGGGCCAGCTTGAGGTAGTCGGCGGTGTGCAGCTTCATCGATCCGGAGACATCGATGAGCAGGAGCAGTTTTCGCGATACGGCCTGCCGGCGACGCAGCAGCGGCGAGGGGATGTCGCCATCGGCGCTGACGATTTCACTGAGCGAGCGCCTGAGGTCGAGCGTGCCGCGCGAACGCGTGCGCATGGTGCGGAAAGAACGGCGCGCGGGGAGGGCGGAGGCGAGCTTGCGGCGGAACTGGCCGAGACCATCGGGATCGCGCTGGAAATCGCGACTGCTTAGCTGCTCGAGCGCCGAGGACAGCTCGCCGCCTTTCTCCTGGCGGATGGTTTGCTTCTCTTCCTCGCGCGTGCCGCGATCGTCCTTGACGCGGGTTTCGTCGTCCTCCTCGCCTTCGACCGGAAGCTTGGCGTCCCCGTAGAAATAGGCGCGGAAATGCGCTTCGAATTCGTCGCGGCGATCGGGCGAGGGCGCCAGTGTTGCAAGAGCCGCCTCGCGGATGTCGTTCATCGAGCGGGGCCCGAGCAGGGTCACGGCCTGCATGAAGCTGGTCACCTGTTCCGGCGCGATGGCGAAGGCATGATGGCGCAGCAAGCGGGCGAAGCCGAGGAATGGCGTGGCGGGACGAGGCAGGCTGTCCTCTCCCCGTTCACGGGGAGAGGATGCCGGCAGGCAGGTGAGGGGCAGCGCTACCTTCTGCCCAGTGTGGCGCTGCCCCTCATCCGCCCCTTCGGGGCACCTTCTCCCCGTAAACGGGGCGAAGGGGTTGTCGAGGTCGCGGCTCACCCCAGCGCCTCCTCGACAATCCTCCCCAGCTCCGGCGCAATCGCCGACAAATCCTCCTCGTCCTTGATCAGCACGCCGACGGCCCGCCGAAAGGCCTCCGGCCACGGGCTGCCGCCTTTTTCGAGGATGGTGGCGGCATTCGCCCATTCGACCGCTTCGGCGATGCCGGGCGGCTTGGCCAGGGGCCGCGCGCGAATCTCCTGCACGGCGTTGGCCACTGCACGTGCGGTGGCTTCCGCGACGCCCCCCGCGCGCAGCATGATGATCTCCGCCTCGCGCTGGGCGTCGGGATAGCCGATCCAGTGATAGACGCAGCGTCGGCGCAGCGCCTCCGCCAATTCGCGCGTGCGGTTCGAGGTGAGGATGACGATCGGCTGCGCAGCGGCACGGATCGTGCCGCGCTCCGGGATGCTGATCTGGAAGTCTGAGAGGAATTCGAGCAGCAGCGCCTCGAACTCGTGATCCGAGCGGTCGATCTCGTCGACCAGAAGAACGCGCTGCTCCGGCGCTCGCAGCACCTGCAACAGCGGCCTGGCGATCAGGAAGCGGTCATCATAGATGTCGATCTCGTGCTCGCCGGCATGGCGGATGGCGAGCAGCTGGCGCTGGTAGTTCCACTCATAAAGCGCATGCCCGGCGTCTATGCCTTCGTAGCATTGCAGCCGCACCAGCTCGCGGCCAAGCAGTTCGGCCACCGCCTTGGCGGCCTCGGTCTTGCCGACGCCCGGCGCGCCTTCGAGCAGCAGCGGCTTGCCCAGGCGGATCGCGAGGAAGATCGCCGTCGCAAGGCTGTCGTCGGCCAGGTAGCGCGAAGCGGCAAGGCACGCGGCGATCGCCTCCGGCGAAGCCGCGACCGCAACGGCGTCGGCGTTTGCCATCTTCCCCTCAGCCCGCCGCCTGCGCCTTCAGAGCGCGCAGGATGCGCTCGGGCGTGATCGGTAGCGTGTCGATGCGCACGCCGACCGCGTCGAAGACGGCATTCGCGACGGCCGGGATCTGCGGGTTGGCGCACATCTCGCCCGGCCCTTTGGCGCCGAACGGCCCATCGGCGGAAGGACGCTCCAAGACGATGATCTCGGTTTCGGCCAGGTCCCCTGGGCCCGGCATCAAATACTGGTTGAAGTCGGTGCCGCCATGATCGCGGTTCGGATAGTACGGTTCGGTCGTTTCATAGAGCGCATGGCTGATGCCCATCCAGGAACCGCCGACGAGCTGCTGCTCGACCATCTTCGGGTTGAGCGCGCGACCGATCTCGAAGACGTTCTTCACGGTAAGCACCGTCACTTCGCCGGTCTCGTCGTCGACCTCGACCTCGGCCACCGTGCAGGCATGCGCGTAGCAGGTGGAGGGCTTCATCGCGCCGGTCTCCTTCTCCGGATAGGAGCGCGGAATGAGGAACATGCCGCGGCCGGAGATCGAGCGGCCGCGCTTGAAATGCGCCGACAGCGCCACATCGAAGATCGAGATCGATCTTTGCGGCGCGCCCTTCACCTGGATGTTGCCCTGGCCGTCGGTCTCAAGGTCGGAGGCGTTCACCTCCAACTCTTCGGCGGCCACTTCCAGCATCACCTGGCGGGCTTCCTTGGCCGCCTGGATGACGGCATTGCCGGCGCGGTGCGTGCCGCGCGAGGCGAAGGTGCCCATGCAGTGCGGGCCGGTGTCGGTGTCGGCGGTGTCGATGACGACGCGGTCGGTCGGCACGCCGATCGTCTCGGCGCAGATCTGCGCCATGATCTGCTTCATGCCCTGGCCCAGATCGACACTGGACAAGGTCACCATGAAGTTGCCGGTCGGGGTCGAATGGACCAGCGCCTGGGTCGGGTCGCCGCCGAGGTTCATGCCGGTCGGATAGTTGATCGCGGCGACGCCGCGTCCACGCCGGATCGCCATCTCAGGCTTCCTTCCTGTAGGAGGACATCGTCATGTATTTTTCCGCCACCGGCCAGTTGGCGACGCGCGAGGCTTCCTGCATGCATTCGATCAGCGCCGCACCCTCGGTTGGCTGGCGATGCGCCTTCATGTCGCCGTCGCGATAGGCGTTGATGAAGCGGAATTCGAGCGGATCCATGCCGATCAGCCTCGCCAGCTTGTCCATCTGCACCTCGAGCGCGAAGTCGCCGATGGTGACGCCGAAGCCGCGCATGGCCGACGAAGGGGTGCGGTTGGTGTAGACGCAATAGGTGTCGATCCAGACATTCGGGATCGTATAGGGGCCGGGGTAGTGCGCCGCGCCCTTCTGCGCGCCATAGGGCGAGTGGCGCGAATAGGCGCCGGCGTCGGTATAGCCGGTCACCTTGCGCGCGACGATGCGGCCGTCCTTCATGACGCCGTCCTTGATGATCACCTTCTCGGCGGCGCGCGGCGAGGAGATCTGCATTTCCTCCTCGCGGCTGTAGATAAAACGGACCGGGCGTCCGGTTAGCTTGGCCGCGAGGATGGCGATCGGCTCGACGATGACGTCGACCTTGCCACCAAAACCGCCGCCAACGGTGCCGCCGACGAAATGCAGCTTCGAGCCCGGCATCTGCAGGATGATCGAGGCGTTGTCGAGGGTGAAAAACATCGCCTGCGTGTTGGTGTAGCAGGTGAAGCGGTCATTGCCTTCCGGCGCCACCACGCAGCCCGTGGTTTCGGTCGGCGCATGCTCGATCGGCGAGGACTGGTAGGACTGTTCGAGGATGTGGTCGGCCTGGGCAAAGCCTGCCTCGACATCGCCGAAGCGCACCTTGCGGCACTCGCCGCTGTCATAGAGATAGTAATTCTGGCCGTGATATTCGTTGACCAAAGGCGCGCCGGGCTTCAGCGCCTCCTCCATGTCGAAGACTGCCGGCAACACCTCATAGTCGACCTTGACCTTGGCGGCGGCTTCCTGCGCGGCGCGCTCGGTCTCGGCCAGCACCGCCACCACGGCCTCGCCCTTCCACCGCACCTTGCCGTCGGCAAGCACGGTTTCGTCCTCGGGGCCGATCTGGATCAGGATCAGGATGGTGTAGACATTGTGCGGCACATCCCTGGCGGTCAGCACGCGCACAACGCCCGGATGTTTCTCCGCTTCCGACGTATCGATCGAGCGGATGCGGGCATGGTGGTGCGGGCTGCGCACCATCTTCAGATGCAGCATGCCCGGGAAGTTTCGGTCGGCGAAATAAACGGTCTTGCCGGTGACATGTCCCGGCGAGTCGAGCCGCGGGCGACCCTGGCCGATCTCATGCAGGCCGTCCTTGCGGACATCGGCAAAATAGTCCTTGCGCAGTTCCATGGCTCGTTCCCTCAGGCGGCGTTCTGCGAGTTGGCGCGCGCCGCAAGCAGCACCGCCTGGATGATCGGCTCGTAGCCGGTGCAGCGGCAGATGTTGCCGGACAGCGCCTCGACCACATCCTCGCGGCTTGGGTTGGGCGTGCGGTCGAGCAGAACCTTCGCGGCCATGATCATGCCCGGCGTGCAGAAGCCGCATTGCGTGGCGAAGGCATCGAGGAAGGCGCGCTGCAGCGGATGCAGCACACCGCCTTCGGCGAGGCCGGCCGTCGTTTCGATGTCGGCACCGCCGCAGGTTTCGGCCAGCGTCAGGCAGGAGAGCCTGAGTTCTCCGTCGATGATGACCGAGCAGGCGCCGCAGGTGCCTTGGTGGCAACCCCCCTTGGGTGAGGTGTCGCCGATCTTGTCGCGCAGCACATTGAGCAGCGTCGTGCCGCTTTCGACGAACTCGGCTTTCTCCGAGCCGTTGAGTGTGAATTGAACCGGGACCTTCGCCATTTTTCCTCCCTGCGCGCCTGCCCGGGTCGGCCGGACAGACGCGCGTCCCCCACGGATATTAGTCAAGCAGCAGCCGGCCGAGATGGACCGGCAGAACCTCGGCGCGATACCAGGCGCTGGCGATCGGGTCGGTGATCGGCGCCATGCCTTCGCTCGCGGCGGTCAGGGCCGGCGCGATCTCCTGCGGGGTGAGCTTGCAGCCGAGCAGCGCCTTTTCGGCCGCTAAAGCGCGGATCGGCCGATCGGCCATGCAGCCCAGCGCGATGCGCGCCGAGGTCACCGTGCCGTCCGGTGCGAGTTCCAGAAGCGCGGCGATGCTCAGCACGGACACACCCTTGGGCTTGACCCGCGATACTTTCAGGAAGCGGAAGCTCTCGGCTTTAGGCAATGAAAAGCCGACAGCCGAGACGATGGCGCGGCTGGCATCACGGCCGACCAGGAAGGTCTTGATCGGCACTTCGCCGTCTTCGGTGAAGACGGTCGCGTCCAGCGCCAGCAGCGCCACCGCGAAATCGCCATAAGGGGCAGGGGCGAACAGATTGCCGCCGACGGTCGCCATGTTGCGGATCGCCGGCCCGCCGACGGCGCGCGCGGCCGGCGCAAGCGCGGCGAGCTCGGGATGGCGGGCAATCGCGGCCATGGTGACCGAAGCGCCGAGCCGGACCTTGCCGCCGGAAACCGCGATCTGCGAAAGGCCGGGATCGTTGACGCGGATCAGGTTGGAGACGGCAACGTCGCCTTCATTGGCGGCGCGCACCACAAGCGTGCCGCCGCCGAGATAACGCGCGCCGGCGGCCTGCAGCGCGGCGTTGGCGTCTTTCACGCTCGAAAAAGTCTGCAGCGCAAGCGACATGGCGCGCTCCCGTCAGCTCTGGCCGGCGAAATGGGCCTTCAGGGCGTTGAAACCGCCCTGAAAGACGTTGGCGCCCATGCCCTCGGCCAGCTTGTCGGCCTCTTCGGGCGCGGCGTCGAAGCTCGCCGTCCATTCGGCATAGGTGCGGTTGCCGTCGGTGACGCGACGCAACTGCAGCGTCGCCTTGTGATTGGTGAGCGGCTGCGGCGTTTCGAGGATCGAATAGCTGACCAGGAAGTTCTCATCCGAGAAGTCCAGCAGCTTCTCGCGCAGCCTTGCGCCGCTGACCAGTTGGAAGTTGCGCACGCAGCCGATCGTGGTGGCATCCTTGCCGTCCTCGATATGGCTTTCCACCATGCGCGGATGCCAGCTGGGCAAACCATTGAAGTCGCGGATGCGCGCCCAGACCTGCTCGACCGGCGCGTCGATGACGCTGGAGATGGTGACTTTCGCCATAGACTGGTCCTCTTGCAAAGATCGGGAGCAGGCTAGAGCGGCCGACGGGCCGGCGCTTATCAATGCGTCTTGAGCGCGTATCAACCAGTCGGAAAATGCGGCGACGGATCAGCCTGCAAAGGCGCTCACGACATGGCCTGAGCGGCTTCGCGGTAGAGCGTCGGCGGCACGCCGACATGGTCGCGGAAGAAGCGCGAGAAATTACCCTGGGTGGTGAAGCCGAGATTGCAGGCAACGGAGATCAGCGGTTCCTGCGACCACTGCAGCTGGCGCACGGCTTCCTCCATGCGCAGCGTGTTCCAGTAGACGTTCGGCGTAAGGTTGGTCTGTTCCTTGAAGAGCGCGAAGAAATGCGGCCGTGAGAGCCCGACCGAACGGGCGACGTCGTCGAAGGAGATGCGTTCGCAGACATTGGCCTTCATCAACTGGATCGCCTTGCGGACACGGAAATCGAGCATCGTGTTGATGCGCGCGCGGGCTACCTGCGGCGCGGATGTATCGGCCGCGTCGAGAACGCTGTCGATGAAACGCTCGATCTCGTAATTGGCGATGTCGTCGATGCTTTCATTGTCGGTGAGGTGATCGAGCAGGTTCGCCGCAGCCTGGTGCAGCCAGGGCTCCAGCGTGATCGCCGCTTGCGCGAACAGCGGCGCGGAGGAGGGCAGGTCGCGGCGCTGGCGCGCCCAGTCCGGGTCGATGTAGAAGGCGAGGAACAGGCCGGGCTTGCCGTCGCGGGATAGCGCATGGCTATGCGGCTGGAACGAATTGATGCCGGCCGCGGTGCCAGACCCAAGCCGCACCGTCTCGCGGCCGATCGTCATTTCGCCTGCCGTGCCTTCCAGCCAGATGATGAGATGCGCCTCGCCATGGGCATGGGTGACGAAGTCATTGGCGACATTCAGCACGGAAACATGTCCGAACCGGCCCCAATAGAGCCTGATCGCGTCCGTCATGGGTATCGTTCCTCCCGCAGGCGACTGGCCTCCCTTCGCCTGCGGGGGAATAGTGCGGCTGGGGTGAGGCTGCGTCAAGGCAGGCAATGATGACAGACGTTTGGGGGCGGCCACCGGGGCGGATTTTCAGACTGGGCGATAGGCGCGGCTTTCCCTTCTCCCTTTGTGGGAGAAGGTGTCGCCGAAGGCGACGGATGAGGGGTGCTCCAGGGAAAGCCAGCGTCTCACTCCGCTGGAACACCCCTCATCCGTCTCGGCGCTATCGCGCCGATCCACCTTCTCCCACAAGGGGAGAAGGCGAGGCGGCGCACTTCAGTCACTACGCCGGAAATTGCGGATGCGGTCGAACAGAACCGCCAGGATGATCGCGCCGCCGATGAAGGTGCCTTGCCAGAAGGCGTTGATGCCGAGCAGGCCAAGGCTGTTGCGGATCACCTCGATGAGGGCGGCGCCGACGACGGCGCCGAGCGCGGTGCCGACGCCGCCGGCGAGATTGGCGCCGCCGATGACGGTGGCGGCAATCACCTGCAGCTCCATGCCGTTGCCGAGATTGGTGGTGACGGCGCCCAGCCATCCGGTCTGGATGATGCCGGCAAGCCCTGCCGACAGCGCCGAGATCATGTAGACGACGACCTTGATCTGCTTGACGGGAACGCCGGTCAGCGTCGCCGCATGCTCATTGCCGCCGATGGCGAAGATGTGCCGGCCGAATTTGGTCCAGCGCAGGATGAAGCCGGTGATCGCCGCCAGGAGGATCATGTAGAGCACCGGATTGGCGATGCCGAAAACCCAGGCGCCGCCGCCCAATGACAAAAGCTTCTGGTGGTCCGGCCCGAACTGGAACACCACGGTGTTGTTCGAGGCGACCATGGCAAGGCTGCGCGCCACCGACAGCATGCCGAGCGTGACCACGAAAGGCGGGAAGCCGAGATAGGCGATGAGCAGGCCGTTGAAGGCGCCGATCGCAAGCGCGGTGGCGATCGAGGCCAGGATGCCCACCTCGATCGAATAACCGGCATGCATGGTGACGGCGAGCACCATCGAGGATAGGCAAAGCACCGAGCCGACCGAAAGGTCGATGCCGCCGGTAATGATGACGAAGGTCATGCCGAGCGCGACGATGGCGACGAAGGTGATATTGCGCGTGATGTTGAAGATGTTCTTCGACGTGGCGAAGGAATCGGTGGCGACGGACAGGAACAGGCAGGCGAGGATGACCGCGATCACCACCCAGAAAGTCTGGTTGGCAAAGAGCCGCGACAGGAAGGTGTGCTGCTTCTGCGCGATCGTCTGGTCAAGTGTGACTGCCATTATCGACCTTTCCTGAGGCGTGGACGCCCGATCCACGCGACTACGCAACCTGTTCGATGGCGCCGGTGATCAGCCCGGTGACTTCCTCGGGCGAGCTCGAGGCGATTTTCTTGTCGGCCACCTTGCGGCCGCGCCGCATGACGATAACACGGTCAGCGACGTCGAACACGTCGGGCATGCGGTGGCTGATCAGCACCACGGCGATGCCCTGATCACGCAGGTGGCGGATGAGATTGAGCACTTCGGCGACCTGCCTGACCGAAATCGCCGCCGTCGGCTCGTCCATCAGCACGATCTTGGCCTGCGACAGCATGGTGCGGGCAATCGCCACCGCCTGGCGCTGGCCGCCCGACATCTGCTTGACGAGGTCGCGCGGCCGCGTCTCGGATTTCAGCTCGGCAAAGAGCTGGCCGGCGCGCTTGTACATCGCGCCATAGTCGAGAATGCGCAGCGGACCGAAGCCGCGGCGCAGCTCGCGGCCGAGATAGACGTTGGCCGCGGCCGTCAGATTGTTGCAGAGCGCAAGGTCCTGGTGGACGATCTCGATGCCGTGCTGGCGTGCATCCGCCGGCTTGTGCATGACAAGGTCCTTGCCCTCCAGCCGCATGGTGCCGTGGCTCGGGTGGAAATTGCCAGCGATCATCTTCACCAGCGTCGACTTGCCGGCACCGTTGTCGCCCATCAGGCCGACGACCTCACCAGCTTCCAGCGAAAACGATACATCGTTGACCGCCTGGATGGCGCCGAAATGCTTCGAGATGTTGGCGAGTTCCAGAACCGACACCAGCCTTAAGCCTCCCCGTTGTTGGCGCAACTGGCCACCGAACCCGGCGGCGCCGCTTGCGTCTTGCCCCGTCCATCTCCTCCCGAACGGTGCGTCCACGCATTTAGGCAAAAGCGGACGGGGGCGTCAATCAATTGTCTGACGATTAATTTCGAGACTCGACGAAAAATCGGTTTTGTAGGACAAATAGCAATTGACGCTGGCGAAAAGCCGATATTAGCTAAGCTTCGGAACAAGACTTTGCCAATCGTCCGTCTATCCGGCGGAGGCAGGCAGATGGTTTGAGGGTAAAGGATTCGGCTGCATCGGTATTCGGGCGGACGGATCGGCAAATGCTTATCAGCCCGGGCCGGGGCGCGAACATCATGAGATGCTCGTCGTGGTTCTTGTGTATCCGGGGTTGATCAGTGTGGCGGGCACGCGGTGTCCGTCTGTTTCAAGGGAGGACTGACATGAGGAAAACACTTTTGCTTGCCGCCGTCGCCGCCATGGCGTTGGGCGCCGGGCCGGCTTTGGCCAAGAAACAGCTCGTCATCGTTGTGAAGGGTCTCGACAATCCGTTCTTCGAAGCCATCCATCAGGGCTGCGAGAAGTGGAACAAGGAAAACGCCAGCTCGGAATATGAATGCTTCTACACTGGCCCGGCATCGACTTCCGACGAGGCCGGCGAGGCGCAGATCGTGCAGGATATGCTGAGCAAGCCAGACACGGTGGCGATGGCGATCTCGCCGTCGAACGCGCCGCTGATCGCGCAGACGATCAAGAGCGCCAATCCGTCGATCCCGATCATGACGGTCGACGCCGACCTTGCCAAGGAAGACGCCGCCCTTCGCAAGACCTATCTCGGCACCGACAACTACCTGATGGGCAAGAAGATCGGCGAATACATCAAGAAGGCCAAGCCGAATGGCGG
This sequence comes from Mesorhizobium sp. CA10, assembly GCF_020165285.1. NCBI lineage: Bacteria > Pseudomonadati > Pseudomonadota > Alphaproteobacteria > Hyphomicrobiales > Phyllobacteriaceae > Mesorhizobium > Mesorhizobium sp. CA10. The sequence goes on along the minus strand of NZ_JAIUHV010000007.1, from coordinate 190,440 downwards.
CACGATCTGCACGATCGAGGGCAATCCGGCGGCCGACAACATCCTGCGTCGCGCGCAAGGCATGCGCGATGCGCTGACCGGGAAGGAAGGTCTTGCAGCACTTGCCGGCGAAGGTGGCTGGACCGAAGCTCCCGGCTGCCCGGTGTTCACCAATGACGACGGCGCCAAGGGCGTGCAGGCGATGACCGACATCCTCGCCGCCAACCCGAAGCTCGACGCCTTCGGCATCATGGGTGGCTGGCCGCTGTTCGGCGCGCCGCAGCCTTATCGCGACCTGTTCAAGCCGATGGCCGACAAGATCGCCAAGAACGAGTTCGTCATCGGCGCCGCCGACACGATCGGCGACGAGGTGGCGATCGCCAAGGAAGGCTTGGTGACCGCGCTGGTCGGCCAGCGGCCGTTCGAAATGGGCTACAAGGCGCCGGCAGTGATGCTCGACCTCATCGGTGGCAAGAAGGTCGACGATCCGGTCTTCACCGGCCTCGACGAATGCACCAAGGAAACGGCCGACACCTGCATCCAGAAGTAGGCGCTGGTCGCATCCATAACCAATGCAACAGGGGCGCCGCGAGGCGCCCTGACTTTTGTGCTCTTGATGAAGGCGCTTTCGTCTCAGATCTTCTGCTTCACGCCGTCCTTCGAAGGCATCAGGTCGACGCCGTTGAGCTTGCCGATATGCGTGGCGAGCATCGGCACATACTGTTCCGCGGGGCCGGTGGCGAAGGCGGTCGCAAAGGAATTCTTGGTCGCGTTGCCCAGAGGGTTGGCGATGCCGGCCGCGCCCGCCATCGATTCCAGATAGGTCAGGTCCTTGAAGGCATTGGCGATGGTGAATTTGTGCGCGTCGCGGTCGCCCTCCAGCGTCCAGCGCATGAAGGTCTGGTAGAAGCCGCAATCCATGCGGCCGTTGCGAATGACGCTGTCGAAGCGCGGCGGCGAGATGCCGACCTTCTCGGCCAGCGCCAGCGCCTCGGAATAGATCGCGGCGTAGCCCAGCGAGATGAAGTTGTTGAGCAGCTTCATGCGGTGGCCGTCGCCGGTATCGCCGATATGAACGATGCGGCCGGCCCAGGTCTCGAGCACCGGCTTCAGCCTGGCGAACACGGCGTCAGGCGCGCCGACCATGGCGTCGAGCGTGCCTTCCCAGGCCTCCTTCGGCGTGCGGCTGAGCGGCGCATCGACATAGTCGACGCCGAGCGCCTTGAGTTCGGCGGCCAGGGCCACTGTCGAGACCGGATCGGAGGTCGAGCAATCGACGACGACCGAGCCTTGCTTCAGGCCCTCCTTCAGCCCGTCGGGGCCGCGGATGATCGCCTCCACCTCGCGGGAGCCGGTGACGCAGATGAAGACGATGTCGGAGGCCGCGGCCACCTCCTTGGACGTGGCAACTTCCTTGGCGCCGCGTCCGGCCAAGTCTTCCGCCGGCTTGCGGTTCTTGCGACCGAGGAAGGTCAGCGGATAGCCCTTGTCGACGATGTTCTTGGCGATGCCGTGCCCCATCAGGCCAAGGCCGATGAAACCGATGTTCTCGCGGGCAGCGGTGGTGCTCATGTCGTCTCTTCCTTGTCTTTCATGGTGATGGGCGCCCGCGCGGCGGGCGATTGTCCAGAAGGTTTCCGCGGATCGCGGGTGGCGGGCGATCGCGGAATGTCATATTGTCTGACAATACACATAATTACCTAGCATTGTGGAGAGCAAAATGACGAAGCGGATCATGTTCACCGGCGGCAGCGGCAAGGCTGGCCGGCATGTCGTGGAATATCTGGTCGAACATGGCTGCCAGGTGCTCAACATCGACACCAAGCCGCTCGACAATCCGAAGGTGCGCACTTTGGTCACCGACATCACCGACAGCGGCCAGGTTTTCAACGCGCTGTCGAGCTATATGGGTCTGCACGAGTTCGACCCGTCGTTGAGATCGCAGCCGGTCGACGCCGTGGTGCATTTCGCGGCGATCCCGCGCATCATGATCACGCCGGACAACGAGGTGTTCCGCATCAACGCGATGGGCACCTATAATGTCATCGAGGCGGCGGTGAAGCTCGGCATCCGCAAGGTTATCATCGCTTCCAGCGAGACGACCTACGGTCTTGTCTTCGCCAACGAGCCTCGCAATCCGACGCATTTCCCGCTCGACGAGGATTATGACGTCGACCCGATGGACTCCTATGCGCTGTCGAAGATCGTCAACGAGAAGACTGCGCGGGCTTTCGCGTTACGCAGCGGCTTCGACATCTATGCGCTGCGCATCGGCAATGTCATCGAGCCGCATGAATATTCGCTATTCCCGAAATGGTTCGCTGATCCCGGTTTCCGCAAGCGCATCGCCTGGAGCTATATCGATGCGCGCGATCTCGGCCAGATCACCTTGCGCGCCATCGAGAAGGACGGCCTGGGCTATCAGGTGTTCAACGCGGCCAACGACGACACCTCATCGGACCTGCCGACGGCGGAGCTGTTGAAGCGCTTTTATCCGGGCGTGCCGGTCAAGGCCGAGCTTGGCGAATATGAGACGCTGCTTTCGAACCGCAAGGCGCGCGATGTGCTTGGCTTCCGGCCCGAGCACAGCTGGCGCAAATACGTCAAGACGGCGTGAGCCGGCGGCAAATGCCGGTTGATCTGTGCACATCCTCGCGCATTGCGGCAAAGCGGGCTTGCCCAGCTTGACAGCTTCTGAAAACGGGATTTTGTGGAACCATGCGGGACGCTAAGCCGAACAACGAAAAGAGGCCGACAAAAATGGCAGCGGCCGAGCGTCCGTCCGGCGTTCGCCGGGCCAACGCGTCACGCATCCCGGGCGCCAGCGTGCATGCTTCGCTTGCGAGTGAAATCGGCCTTCGGATCGTGCGCGGCGACTATCCGCCGGGCACCATCCTGCCCAATGAGGCCAAATGGTCGGAGACCTTCGACGTCAGCCGCTCGGCGGTGCGCGAGGCGATCAAGATGCTGATGGCAAAGAGCCTTCTGGCCTCGCGACCGAAGATCGGCAGCTGGGTCGAACCGAAGGAACGCTGGAACCTTCTCGACCGCGACGTGCTCGCCTGGTACGCGACCTCGCCGGACCGCGAGGTGTTCCTCAAGACCGTGCAGGAGTTCCGCCACATCATCGAGCCGGAGGCGACGGCCTTCGCGGCGATGCGGCGCACCCGCGAGCAGATGGCCGAGATCAGCCAGGCCTGTCGCGAGATGGGCGAGGCGACCAACCTGCAGGAGCGCACGCGGGCCGACACGCGCTTCCACCTTGCCATCCTCAGGGCTTCGGGCAACGACCTGCTGGTGCCGCTGGGCGTCTTGATCGAATCCGCCTTCGACCATCTCTTCACCTATACGACGCGCGAGCTCGACAATCTGCAGCACGCCCAGAAACTGCATGAGGCGATCGAACGCAGTATCCGCCTGCAAAGGCCGGACGCGGCGCGCAATGCGGTGCGCAAGCTGCTGGCCAATACCGACGAAGTGATCCGGTCGCGTTAGGGTCTTGTACCAGACCAGTTCGCCAGCACAGAAACTTTGACCGCTGCCCGTGCGTGCGTTGGCAGATCCCATGCCTTGGCGATTGGCCAAGACGCCTATCGCGGTCGTCATCCTCGGGTCTGCGCTCCGCTTCGCGTAGCTCCGCCCTAGAATGACGAGGTTGGGGGGCTTCAGCTCATCGCCAGCGTTTGCGCTGAACACCCCAAACGGATGCTGATAGCCTTGCCCGACAAGCCTGCAATCTTTCCAGATCCCTGTGTTGAGGAACTGGTGCTAGCGCTCCCAGCAACCCTCAATCCTGCTTTTCGCGACCGAAGGCGACACGCAGCTCGTCCTTCGCTTTTTCCAGCACCTTCTTGCGCTCGTCAGGCAGATTCTTGCCGGCACGGTTGATGTAGAAATTCAACATCGACATGGCGGATTGGAACGGCTCTGCCTTGCGGCGGTGGCTGTGCTCGGCCGAGCGCTTGAGCGAGGCGGCGATCTTCTTCGCGTCATCGGATTCGAAGACGTGCTCCTCGAGATCGAGGGCGTCGCTATGTTCGGTCACGTCGGCCGACCATTTCTTCTTGGCGGTCATGACAAACTCCTTCCTTCAGAGAAACCCCATGAGGTGAGGCGGGTTCCCGGTTCTGGAGCCACGGATTTGCCGGTCGTGGCGCTGCTCGGCTCAGGAAATGGGCCGATAGTGCGCTCAAACGCGCGATCTCGAAGAAATCGCGAACAGGAGACGCCGTGACGACAGTTCCAGGAAACGCGGCAAACAGCGCCGGCATAGACAGCTTCTACGCGTGGACGCGGCTCGGGATCTCCTTGCTGCTGGCGACGATCGGCGGCGTCGGCATGTGGGCCGTAGTCGTGGTCCTGCCCGCCGTGCAGGCCGAGTTCGGCGTCGATCGTGCCGCCGCCTCGATGCCTTACACCGCTACCATGGTCGGCTTCGCCGCCGGCAATGTGCTGGTCGGCCGCGCCATCGACCGTGTCGGTTACTGGATCCCGGCGCTGGGTTCCTCGATGGCCCTGGTTGCCGGCTTCGCGCTGGCGTCGCTCTCCACTTCGATCCTGCAATTCACGCTCGCCCAAGGCTTGCTCATCGGGGTGGGGACATCGGCGATTTTCGGACCGCTGATCGCCGACATCTCGCACTGGTTCAACCGCCGGCGCGGCGTTGCCGTGGCTACGGCCGCGGCCGGCAGCTATCTCGCCGGAACGGTCTGGCCAGCAATCATACCGCCGCTGATGAAGGCGGAGGGTTGGCGCTTCACCTATGTGGCTATCGGCATTGCTTGCCTGGTGACTATGGCGCCGCTGGTCATAATGCTGCGACGTCGCGCCCCGGTGGTCGTCGCAGGCTCGCCAGGCGCACGCCCGGTCCAGCCGATCTCATTGTCGCCGGCCGCCCTTCAGGCGCTGCTCGTCATAGCCGGTCTTGGCTGTTGCGTGGCGATGTCGATGCCGCAGGTGCATATCGTCGCCTATTGCATGGACCTCGGCTATGGTGTCGCCCACGGCGCCGATATGCTGTCGATCATGATGGCCGCTGGCGTCGTCAGCCGCCTTGTTTCCGGCTTCGTCGCCGACCGTATCGGCGGGGTGAAGACCTTGCTGATCGGTTCGGTGCTGCAGTGCCTGTCGCTGTTCTTCTACATTCCCTTCGACGGTCTTGCCTCGCTCTATCTCGTCTCGCTGGTGTTCGGCCTGTCGCAAGGCGGCATCGTGCCCTGCTATGCGATCATCGTGCGCGAATACATGCCCGCCAAGGAGGCCGGCCAGCGCGTTGGCATCGTCATCATGGCGACCATTTTCGGCATGGCTATCGGCGGCTGGATGTCGGGCTGGATCTACGATCTCACCGGATCTTACGCGGCCGCGTTCCTCAACGGAATTGGCTGGAACCTGCTCAACATCCTGATGATGGTCGTGGTGTTCTGGAGGGCAAGGCGCAGCGGCGTCGTCATGGCCTGACGGCTCGCGCCGGCGCTTCTCCTGAAATGCCCTCAGCTTGACAACAAATCGCGGCTGCGCGACGCCAAGGGCAGGGAATGTGGTACAGGCCTGCTAGATGGCGACACCAGGGTCAATGGCATTGCAAGCGCGCAGCAGGCGGGATTTGACGCACGAGGCTCGCCCTTGACCAAACCGCGCTCCCGCCGTGGCGGCGGCCGTCCGACCATTGCCGACGTGGCGCGCAAGGCCGGTGTCGGCGCGATCACCGTGTCGCGGGCCTTGCGTGAGCCCGGGCGGGTGTCGGAAGAGCTTCGACGGCAGATACAGGCCGCGGTCGACGAGCTCGGCTACGTGCCCGACCCGAACGCCCGCGCGCTTGCCTCGGCGCGCGCCGAGGTGTTCGGCGTGCTGGTGCCTTCGCTGACCAACAACGTCTTCGCCGAGGTGGTGCGCGGCATCTATGACAGTCTTTCCGACAGTCCGTTCCGCATCCAGATCGGCAACACCCATTATTCAGGCCTGGAGGAAGAGCGGCTGCTGCAGGTCTTCGGATCGCAACGCCCGGCGGCGCTGATCGTGGCCGGCATAGACCAGACGCCCAGCGCGCGACGACTGCTGGAGAATGCCGGCTGCCCGGTGGTGCAAGTGATGGAGACCGGGCCGGACCCGGTCGACATGATGGTCGGCTTCTCGCATCTCGACGGCGGCAGGACCGCCGCCGAACACCTGCTGCAAGCCGGATACCGCAAGATCGGCTTCATCGGCGCGCGCATGGATCCGCGTTCGCAGCGGCGCCTTGCCGGCTACCGCGCCGCGATGGAGGCCGCCGGCCTGTTCGATGCGCGGCTGGTCACCACAACGCCGGTGCCGTCAAGCGTGACGCTCGGGCGCGAGTTGTTCCGCGACGCGCTGGCCAAGATGCCGACGCTGGACGGCGTGTTCTGCAACAATGACGATATCGCGCTTGGCGTTCTGTTCGAATGCCATCGCGCATCGATCGACGTGCCGAAGCAGATCGGCATTGTCGGTTTCAACGATCTCGACATGATGCAGGTGTCGTTTCCTTCAATCACAAGCGTGCGCACGCATCGCTATGAAATCGGCACCCGTGCCGTCGCCATGGCGCTGTCGGCGATCGCCGGAAACCGGCCGGAACAGCGGATCGTCGATCTCGGTTTCGAGCTCATGCGGCGCGAGAGCACCGGGCGCTGACGCGGTACTGTTGGTTCCTTAAGATGATCCTTTACAGCCTGAGATGGTAGCGCTACCATTTGCATGCCGGTAAAGGCTCGGCGAGGCGGGAAGGCTGTTTATTATACATAAGCAACAGCTCGTAGTTGTTTATTATGTATAATATGATAGTTTTCTAAATTGCCAGAGAGCTGAGGGGGACGAGGAGGATCTGGGCGGCGCGGCCGTCCTGTGTGGGTGTCTGGTTGGCCGGAGGGTTGCCGACCGTATCGCCAAAGATTCATAACAAGCGGAACTGCAACTGGGAGGAATATCGATGATCAAGTCACTCGTTGGCGGCGTCATTGCCGCCACCGCATTTGTCATGCTGAGTTCGTCGGCGATCGCCGGACCCGAGGTCGTCAAGGGGCCCGCGGCCGAGCCGGACTGCTTCGCGCCGTGGTCGGCCGACACGCAGTTTTTCAAGTATCCGAAGAAGGACGGTCCATACCGCATCGCCCTTGCCAACGGCTACATCGCCAACACCTGGCGCATCCAGATGATCCAGACGGCCAAGGCCTATGCGGCGCAGCCGGATGTCGCCAAGAAGCTCAAGGAATTCAAGGTCGTGTCGACCGGCGAAGATGTGCCGGCGCAGATCTCGGCGATCAACAACTTCATCGACTCCGGCTTTGACGCCATCGTCGTCAACGCGCAGAACCCGACCGCATTCGGGCCGGTCATCAAGCGCGCCAAGGAAGCGGGTGTCGTGCTGGTCGCCTTCGACAACATCCTCGACACCAAGGACGCCATCAACGTCAATGTCGATCAGAAGGGCCTCGGCGAGCTCTGGGGCAAGTGGCTGGTCGCGCACGTGCCGAACGGCGGCAAGGTGCTCGAGGTGCGCGGCGTCGCCGGCACTTCGGTCGATACCGACCGCCACAATGGCATCCACGAGGTGCTCGACGGTTCCGGCAAGAAGTGGGCCGTCACCGAGGTGGTCGGCAAGTGGGATGACGGTGTGGCGCAAAAGGCCACGGCCGACGCGATCGCCACCAGCGGCCCGTTCGACGGCATCACCGGGCAGGGCGGCGACACCGGCATCGTGCAGGCGATGATCGACGCCAAGCATCCGTTCGTGCCGTTCGGCGGCGAGACGGAAAACGGCTTCCGCAAATTCTGCGCCGCGCATGCGGCCGACGGGCTGAAATGCTCGTCCGCCGGTACCGGTCCGGCCCAGGTGGCGGTTGCCATCAAGACGGCGATTGCCGCGCTCGAAGGCAATGTCGTGCCGCAATCGGTCAAGCTGCCCTTGGCTATCGTCGAGGATCCCAACTTCAAGGCGGGTCAGGATTTCTTCCCCGACCAGTCCGACAATTTCTTCGTCGGCAATTCCTTCCCGACCTGCGGCATCAATTTCACCGCGCAGGAAATCATGGGCCAGACCAAGGAAAACAAATAGTCTGACTGGACAGTGCCGCGGCGAGCCCGCGGCACTGTCTCCCCAATCAAAACCGGCCGGGGAGGGCTGATGGACGGCACGGCTCCGCTCTTCCGCATGGAAGGCATATCCAAGCGTTATGGCGGCGTGCGGGCCTTGGAGAAGGCCGAGCTGACGGTCACCGCCGGCAGCATCCACGCCATCCTCGGCGAGAACGGCGCCGGCAAATCGACGCTGATCAAGGTCATGGCCGGCGTCGTGGCGCCGGACGAAGGGCGCATGACACTGGACGGAAGCGAGGTCACCTTCGCTTCGCCTGCCGCCGCCAACCAGGCCGGCATCGTCTGCATCTTCCAGGAGCTGTCGCTGATTCCGGAACTCAGCGTCGCCGACAACATCGTCATTTCCAATCCACCCAAGCGTTTCGGCATGATCGACCGCAAGGCGCAGCGGAAGATCGCTGAGGAAGCGCTGGCACGCGCCGGCAATTCCGACATTCATCCCCGCGCGCTGGTCAAGGACCTGCCGCTGTCGCGCCGGCAGATGGTGGAGATCGCCAAGGCGCTGGCTCGGAAGCCGCGCATCCTGATCCTCGACGAGGCGACCTCGGCGCTGACGGCGGCGGACGTCGCCAAGGTCTTCGAGGTGTTGAAACGGCTGCGCTCGGAAGGGCTGGCGCTGCTCTACATCTCGCACCGCATGAACGAGATCGCGGAACTCGCCGACCATTGCACGGTGTTCCGCAACGGCCGCAACGTCGCCAGCTACCCGGCCGGCTCGAAGAGCGACAATGAGGTGGTCGAGCTGATGATCGGCCGCGAATATAGTCATATCTTCCCGCCGAAACCCGCTTCCGCTCCGGCCGCTGCGACGGTGCTCGAAGCGCGTAATCTCTCCTGGGCCGACCGGCTGGACAATATTTCGCTCAGTGTCAGGGCAGGGGAGGTTGTGGGCCTGGGCGGTCTCGACGGGCAGGGTCAGCGCGAATTGCTGCTTGCCTTCTTCGGCGTGCTGCGCGGCCTGCGCGGCGAGGTGCTGATCGACGGCAAGCCGGTTTCGATCGCCAGCCCGACCGCGGCCAGCCACGGCCGCATCGGCATGGCGCTGATCCCCGAGGATCGCAAGACCGAAGGACTGATGCTGCCGATGACGGTGCGCGAGAACCTGTCGTTTGCAGCACTCGACCGGTTGTCCAAGGCCGGCATCATCGACCGCGCCGCCGAACAGCGCCTGATCGACGACATGGTCGGGCTGCTGGCGATCAAGACGGCGGGCCTGGACATTCCGGTCGGCGCGCTTTCCGGCGGCAACCAGCAGAAGGTGGTGATCGCCAAATGGCTGATGCGGCAGCCGCGCATCATCCTGCTCAACGATCCGACGCGCGGCATCGATGTCGGCACCAAGCAGGAGCTCTACCAACTGATGCGCAAGCTCGCCGATGCGGGTGCTGCGATCCTGTTCTATTCGACGGACTATGACGAGCTGATCGGCTGCTGCGACCGCGTGCTCGTGCTCTATGACGGCGCGGTCAAGCGCGAGCTGGTCGGCGCGGGGCTCACCGAGCACGCGCTGATCGCCAGCGCGCTCAACATCCACGGCGATGACGTTCGCATCGGGCAGGGAGAGCACGCGTGAAGGATTGGCGCTACCGGCTGGCCGAACAACGCGGAACGCTTTTGGCCTTCGGCATCTTCATCGTCATGTTCGCAATTTACAGCGCGAACCATCCGGCAGGTTTCACCGCCAATGTCGTGCAGACGGCCGCCAACAAGGGCGTGCTGCTCGCCTTCGTCGCGATGGCGCAGACATTGGTGGTGATCACCGCCGGCATCGATCTGTCGGTCGGCATGATCTTCACGCTGACCAACTGCATGGCTTCATGGCTGGTGGTCGGCACCGGCCTGGAAACGGCGTTCGGCGTGCTGGCGGTGCTGGGCACCGGGCTCATCTGCGGGGCGGTCAACGGCGCCATTGTCATCTACGGGCGGCTGCAGCCGATCGTGGCCACCATCGCCACGGGCGCCGTCTATTTCGGCTTGGCCTTGCTTTTGCGCCCCGTTCCCGGTGGTTCGGTCAACGAGGACCTTGCCGATTTCCTGACCGGGCGTTTCTTCGGCATCGTGCCTGCGAGCCTCGTGGCGCTACTCGTCATTGTGCTTGTCGTCTGGGTGCCGTTCAGTCGCTCCGAACTTGGGCGCGCCGCTTATGCTGCGGGCTCGTCGGAGACGGCGGCCTACATGTCCGGGGTGCCGATCCGCAGAGGCAAGTTGCTGGCTTATACGCTTGCCGGCCTGCTTGCGGCGATCGGCGGACTGTTCCTGACCTTCTTCACCTATACGGGCGAGGCGGCCTATGCCAGCGGCAATGCCTATACGCTGTTTTCGATCGCCGCCGTCGTGCTCGGCGGCGTGTCGCTGTTCGGCGGCAAGGGCAGCGCCATCGGCGCGATCTTCGGCGCGCTTGCCTTTCGCACCATCGGCGACCTCCTGTTCGTCTTCGATTTCGATCCGCTCTGGCAGCCGCTGTTCCAGGGCGTTATCCTGTTGATCGCGGTCAGCCTTGGCGCCTTCGCGCTGTTTCGGGTACGCAACCGGCTGGAGTGGTTCCTGTGAGCGAAACGACGCATGGCGGCATCATGGGCGGCATTGCCGGCCGCATGCCCAAATTCATCCGGCGCGCCGACCCGGCGGTGCTGACGGCCTTTGCCTGCATCGTGGTCCTGCTTCTGCTCGGCAGCCTCTATTCGCGCAACTTCCTGTCGCCGGAATATCTCCTGCAGCAGTTGAAGGTCGCGTCTTTCCTCGGCGTCATCGCCACCGGCATGATGCTGGTCATCCTGCTTGGCCAGATCGACCTTTCCGTGCCATGGGCCGTGGCCGCCGGCGCCATGATGGCCTGCGCGGCCGCGGCCTACGGGCCGATCGGCGTTGCTCTCGCCATCCCCTTCGGCGTCCTGTGCGGCGTGGCGATAGGCATCGTCAACGGCATCGGCGTCGCCTACCTGCGCATCCCCTCGATGATCACTACGTTAGCCACCAATGCCGTGGCGCAAGGGCTGATGGTGGTCTACACAGGCGGTTTCTCGCCACAGGATTCGGCGACCGCCGCGATGCGCTACCTGGCAACCGGTTTCACCATCCCGGGCGTTCCCAATGCCGTCATCATCTGGGTGCTGATCGGCGCCGCGATGGTCTTCGCGCTGACCCGCACAAGCTTCGGCCGCGCCGTTTACGGCATCGGCAACCGTGAGCGCGCCGCCTACCTGTCCGGCATCGACACGCGTCGCATCGTCATGATCGCCTTCGCCGTCTCCGGCGGGCTGTCGGCCTTTGGCGGCGTGCTTCTGGCGGGCTATGCATCCAAGGCGGCGCAGTCCATGGGCGATGCCTATCTCCTGCCGTCGATCGCGGCGGTTGTCCTGGGCGGCACATCGATCCTGGGCGGGCGCGGCTCCTATCTCGGCACGGTGGCCGGCGTGATCCTGATCACGCTCCTGCAATCCATCCTCTCGGTCATGCAGATGCCGGAAGCGGGGCGGCAGATCATCTATGGCGTCGTCATCGTCGCCATGCTCCTGCTTTACGGGCGCGCGCCGGCAAGCCGCTGACGGTAAATGAGGCGAGCGCAAGACCGCAGACCCCGGAGCCTGGCATGAACGATCTTCGGACGGCGCCCGCCATCGTCGTCATGGGCGTTGCCGGCTGCGGCAAGACCGCCGTCGGCGAGGCGCTCGCCAAGGCGCTGGGCGCCGACTTCATCGAAGGAGACCTGCTGCATCCGCCGGAGAACGTGGCGCGCATGGCGCGCGGCGAGCCGCTGACCGATGCGTTGCGCGCCGGCTGGCTCGACGCCATAGGCGAGCGTATCGCGACCTCGGTTGCCGATGGGCGGAAGGCGGTGGCGGCGTGCTCGGCGCTGAAGCGAAGTTATCGTGACCGGCTGAGCCGCTTCTGCCCCGGTATGGTCTTCCTCTATCTCAGGATCGATCGGGAGACCGCCTGGCGGCGCGTCGCCGATCGCAAGGGCCATTTCATGCCCGCCAGCCTGGTCGACAGCCAGTTCGCCACGCTGGAGGAGCCTACGGCGGACGAACAGGCGGTAGCGGTCGACGGAACGCGAAGTGTAGCGGGAATCCTGCAAGAGATCATCCGCTAGATCAGTTGGTAATCAGGCTTCGTCGTTGCCGATCGCGGCTTCGGCTGGCTGCTCGGTCAGCCGCACGGCGCTCGACCAGGCCATCATCTGTTCAGGACAGAGTTTGAGCGTCTCCAGCATCCGGTCGCGCTTCGACAGGATAAATCCTGCCTGAACGACGAGGTTCTTCCCTGCCGTGTCCTTGGCAGGCGATGCGGGCGCCTCTGGCGTCGCGCTCAGTTCTTTGACGATCGCCCTATACTCGCGAAAGGGCGCCGTCTCGATGGTCGCCATATGAAACAGCGCAGCGCCGGCGCGCGCGGCGAAGTTTGCCGGCGCCGAGGCGAGGTGGGTCCAGCCGCGCTCGCCCATGGCGGCCTCGGTGAAGGCGGAGCCGGCATAGACGGTGTTGGTCATCAGCACCACGCCGTTTTCTTTCAGCACCTTCTGGATACGCGTGGTGACCTGATAGGCGTCGGTGCGCTCAAAGACGATCCGGCTTTTCAGGAAGCGGTTCTCGAGCCTGACCAGCGGCGGGTTGATCACGCGCAGGCCGAACATGCTCGGCGAGAAGCCGTGGTAGCGTGCGCTCACCTGATGGGCATCGACGCCGGCCTCACGCAGGGCGCGCTTGCCCATGATCGTCTGCGCCGTGAACTGGTCGCACCACACGATGGCGCCGCGCCCGTTGCGCAGGGCTTGTTGCAGAGCCTCGAGGCCTTCGAGTCGGATCGCCGGCGACCAGCGCCAGCCGGCGACGAGATGCGCCGCAAGCGTCAGCCGCCGGCGGTGAACGGCGGCGAGTTGCGCCTCGAACATGCTTTTCGTGTCGACGGCATCGCCGAGCACGGCCTTCACCGCGACGTCGTAACGGGCAAACTCCTTGCGGAAGTGGCGCTTGCGCCTGAGCCTGGACACCCAGCCGCAGATCGAGCTCCACCAGGAGACCGGCAGCATCGCCGCGACGCCGAGATAGAAACAGGACAACAGGCTCTCGCGCGGATCCCGATTGGTGAAGCGACGCAATTTGCCGGGGCGCACAACCTTGCGGCTGAAGAAGCGAACGGACTCGCCGCGCTCCGGCACCGGCACGTCGGCCGTGATCTCGGTGTGATAGATGTCGTTCGACGATGGTTGCCGGCTGGCCTTACGGGAATTGCCAAGCCAAGGCAGCCTCATGCGTCAGAGCCCCGTTTCATCCTCCAGCCGCTTTACTGCGTGGAAAGCAGACAAGCAACCGACGGGACTGCCGTCAGGGCCGGGTCGCTTCAAATCTGAGAGGTGAGCTCCGCCGGGAAATCGTCGTTGTCGGCGTCGCGCATGGCGGCGAGGCTGCGGTTGTCGAGCACCTCGGCGATCGCCTGGCGCACTTCCAGCATCATGTGGCGGACCTGGCAGGTTGCCTCGTCGCAATCCTCGCAGCGCTGGTATTGCGTGCGGCTGGCGCAAGGGATCGGCGCCAGCGGCCCGTCGAGCACGCGCACGACATGGCCGATCTTGATCTCGGAAGCGGGACGGGCGAGGCGGTAACCGCCTTCCTTGCCCTTGCGGCTCTGGACGAAACCGGCATTGCGCAACTCGCCCAGGATCGCATCCAGGAATTTCTTCGGGATGTTGTTGGCGACGGCGATGTCGTTGACGAATGCAAGCTGGCCAGCCGGCAGGCCGGAAAGATGCACGAGGGCCTTGAGGCCGTATTTGCCTTTTTTGGTCAGCATGCCCGATTCAGTTCATCAACCCCAATGCGCCTGCATCTGGCGGTTGTTTGTGTGCAAATCATGACAGTTTGACCGCCTGACGCCGCCTGGCCCAATAATTCGCACCACAGCTTAGGCACAAACGCGTTGATTCTTCGTAACGTTTTTCACATTGGGGGTTGGGATTTCCCCGCGAACTCATGCAGCCCCGCTTACATGAAGAAAGCCGGCAAAGCCGGCTTTCTTGCTCTTTCTGATTGCGGAGCTTTTCAACGGCTGCCGTAGGCCTGATCGAGCAGCCCGCCGGCGGCGAAATGCTCTTTCTGCACCTTGTCCCAGCCGCCAAAGACGTCCTCCACGGTCAGCAACCGGACATCGGGGAAGTCCGCCTTGTGCTTGGCGGAGACCGTCGCGTCGCGAACCCGCAAGCCGTTCCCGGCGGCGATCTCCTGGCCCTCCGGCGTGTAGAGGAAGTCGAGATAGGTCTTGGCGAGATCGCGGCTGCCATGCTCGTCGGCGACCTTGTCGACGACCGCTACGGGGAACTCGGCCAGCAGGCTGACCGAAGGCGTGACCTGCTCGAACTTGTCGTCGCCATACTCCTTGCGAATGCCGCGCGTCTCCGACTCGAAGGTGATCAGCACGTCGCCGATCTCGCGCTGGACGAAAGTGGTGGTGGCGGCGCGGCCGCCGGTGTCGAAGATCGGCACGTTGTTGAAGAGCTTGGTGATGAACTCCTTCACCTTGGCGTCGTCGCCCTTGAAGGCTTCCTTGGCGTAGGCGGTGGCGGCGAGATAGGTGTAGCGCGCATTGCCGGATGTCTTCGGGTTCGGGAAGATCACCTGCACGTCCTCGCGCACCAGATCGTTCCAGTCCTTGATATGCTTGGGATTGCCGGCGCGCACCAGGAACGACGGCAGCGAATAGAAGGGCGAGGCGTTGTCCGGGAAATTCTTCTGCCAGTCGGCCGAGACGAGGCCCTTCTTGACCAGGAAGTCGACATCGGTGACCTGGTTGAAGGTGATGACATCGGCGCCAAGGCCTTCGGCGATCGCGCGCGCCTGCGCCGAGGTGCCGGCGTGCGATTGGTCGATCGCGACGCCGGGGTGCTTGGCGATGAAGGCCTTGTTGATGTCGGCGAACAACTCGCGGCCGACATCATAGGACGCATTCAAAAGCTTGTCGGCCGACCAGGCTTGGGAGGACGCGAGGACGAGACCGGCAACAGCCGCAATGCCGAGCAACAGACGCTTCATGAAAACGGGCTCCAAGGAAAATATGGCAATGGCTGATGATAGCCGTGGCGCTGTTGAGCGGCGAGACACGCGCGCCGGCTAGACGGCGTCAGGGGAGAAAAGTCACCGCCGGAACAGTCGATTGTTAGGATTTCTTTCCAGCAAGAGTCATCGTGGAGCGATATCCATAAGCAAAAGGATTGCTCTTCGGCGCCTTGGCATATACATATGGCATATACAAGGGAATGCCGTGATGAGCCAACAACGCCATGCAGCGACGCCGCCGAAGGAGGCAAAGCTGTTTCGCAACAACCGCAGTCAGGCGGTGCGGATTCCAGTCGAGTTCGAACTCCCCGGCGACAAGGTCCTGATCAGCCGCGAGGGCGACCGTCTTGTCATCGAGCCCATTCGTAAATCAGGTCTGACGGCGCTGCTCGCCCAGTGGGCGAAGGAAGCCCCGCTCGGTCCTGAGGATGACTTCCCCGAGATCAAGGATAGTCCCGTCGGACCCGAGGACATTTTTTGATGCGGTTCATGCTCGACACAAGCATCATAAGCGACATGATCCGAAACCCAGGCGGCAAAGCCGCCGGCGTCATGGCGCGCGAGGGAGACGCTGCCGTGTGCACCAGCATCGTCGTCGCTTCGGAACTGCGGTATGGCTGCGCCAGGAAGGGATCGGCCAAGTTGCTCAAGAAGGTCGAGGAACTGCTGGCCGAGATTCCGGTGCTGCCGCTCGATGTGCCGGCGGATACCGAGTATGGCGCGCTGCGCGCCGAACTGGAAGGCAGGGGCGAGACCATCGGCCACAACGACCTCTTTATCGCTGCTCACGCCTGCGCGTCAGGTTCCACGCTGGTGACAGCCAACATGGCCGAGTTCAGCCGGATCGGTAAGCTGAAGCTCGAGAACTGGTTGGAGTAGCGCCGGGCGCGACGATCACGCCGCCGGGAAAAGCTTCCAGCGTCGCGGCCTGAAAGCCACCCGGCTCTTCTGCGCCGCGGGATGGTCGACCGGCAGCTCGATCTCGACGCGCTGGCGCTCACCACCGATCTCGAGCTCGACGCGCCTGGTGCCGGCGACGCGGCGGCTGGCGGCAACCGTGCCGGCGATGCAGCCGCTGCAGCCGTCGACCAGGTCGACGTCATGCGGACGAAAGTGGAGGACTGCCTCGCCGGACGGCGCGTGCGGCGCCGAGAGCCCGATCGGCCGGTCGGCGATCCACACCTCGCCGTTCTCGACCTTGACCGGCAGCGAGCTCGACTCGCCGATGAAGGAGTAGACGAAAGGCGAGTTCGGTGTGTCGTAGATATCGTCGGCGGTGCCGACCTGCTCGATGCGGCCCTGGCTCATGACCACGACGCGGTCGGCGAGCTCCAGCGCTTCTTCCTGGTCATGCGTGACGAAGACGGTCGTGTGGCCGGTGCGGTCGTGGATCTCGCGCAGCCAGCGGCGCAGCTCACGGCGAACCTGCGCGTCGAGCGCGCCGAACGGTTCGTCGAGCAAAAGCACCTTGGGCTCGATCGCCATGGCGCGGGCGAGCGCGACGCGCTGGCGCTGGCCGCCTGAAAGCTGAGCGGGGTAGCGTTTCTCCAGGCCCGACAGCTGGACGAGATCGAGCAGTTCCAGCGCCCGGCGGCGGATTTCCTGCCCCGACGGCCTTGCGGCGCCGTGCCGGACCTTCAGGCCGAAGCCGATGTTGTCGGCAACCGTCATGTGGCGGAACAGCGCGTAATGCTGGAAGACGAAGCCGACATTGCGCTCCTGGATCGACTTCTGCGAGGCGTCCTCGTCGCCGAAGAAGATCGCGCCCTTGGTCGGCCGTTCCAGGCCGGCGATGAGCCGAAGCAGAGTCGTCTTGCCGGAGCCGGACGGCCCGAGCAGCGCGATGAGCTCGCCAGACCTGATGTCGAGCGATACGTCGTGGAGCGCTGGAAACCGCTCGAACTCCTTGCGCACGTTGACGACGCGAACTTCCATGCAAATCCCTCGGTTCGTTGATGCTGTCGGTGTTCCCAAACTGCCAGGCACTCTCGGGCGACAGGTAGTGTTCAGTGTCCGCGTGTCGCGGCAAGCTCGGCGCCGTAGCGCATCTCCAAAAGCGTTTTCAAGACCAGCGTCACCAGCGCCAGGCCGGCCAGCAGCGAAGCGACGGCAAAGGCGCCGACGGCGTTGTATTCGTTATAAAGGATCTCGACATGCAGCGGCATGGTGTTGGTGAGGCCGCGTATGTGGCCCGAAACCACCGAGACCGCGCCGAACTCGCCCATAGCGCGCGCATTGCACAGAAGCACGCCATAGAGCAGTCCCCATTTGACGTTGGGCAGCGTCACATACCAGAAGGCCTGCCAGCCGCTGGCGCCCAGCGAAAGCGCCGCCTCTTCGTCGCCATTGCCCTGTTCCTGCATCAGCGGGATGAGCTCGCGGGCGACGAAGGGGAAGGTGACGAAGATGGTGGCCAGCACGATGCCGGGCACGGCGAAGAGGATGACGATGCCATGCGCCTTCAACCAGGCGCCGAGCAGCCCCTGCGCGCCGAAGAGCAGCACATAGACCAGGCCGGAGATGACCGGCGAGACCGAGAAGGGCAGGTCGATCAGCGTGGTCAGGAACGCCTTGCCCTTGAATTCGAACTTGGCGATGGCCCAGGCGGCAGAGATGCCGAAGACGACGTTGAGCGGCACCGAGATCGCCGCCACAAGCAATGTCAGACGGATGGCGGAGCGCGTATCGGGGCTGGAAAGGGCTTCCGTGTAGGCGCCGATGCCTTTGGCAAGCGCCTCATGAAAGACGACGATCAGCGGCAAAAGCAGGAAGACCGCGAGGAAGGCGAAGGCGATGGCCATCAGCACGGCCTTGACGGGCCGGCTTTCGGTCACCGCGGCCGACTGGCTCTCGTGATGCGGCTCGTAGGATTTGATCTCGGGATCAGCCATAGCGCTTGCGGCTCCATGTCTGGACGAGATTGACCACCAAAAGCATCACGAAGGACAGGGCCAGCATGATCGCGGCGATCGCAGTCGCCGCCTCGTAATTGTATTCCTCGAGCCTGATCACGATGAGAAGCGGCGCAATCTCGGACTTGAAGGGCAGGTTGCCGGCGATGAAGATGACCGAGCCGTATTCGCCGACGCCGCGCGCGAAGGCGAGCGAGAAGCCGGTGATGATCGCCGGCGCCAGGCCTGGGAAAAGCACCCGGGTGATGATCTGGAAACGGCTGGCGCCGAGCGTGGCGGCTGCTTCCTCGACCTCCTTGTCGATCTCTTCCATGATCGGCTGGACGGTGCGCACCACGAAGGGCAGGCCGATGAACACCAGCGCGACGACGATGCCGAGCGGCGTGTAGGCGACCTTGATGCCGAGCGGCATCAAAAGCTCGCCGATCCAGCCGTTCGGTGCATAGAGCGTGGTGAGCGCGATGCCGGCGACGGCCGTTGGCAGGGCGAAGGGCAGGTCGACCATCGCGTCGGCGATGCGGCGTCCAGGGAAGCGGTAGCGGACCAGCACCCAGGCGACGATGGTGCCGAACACGACGTTGACGACAGCCGCCAGGAAGGCGGTGCCGAAGCTTATCTTCAGCGCGTTGAGGGTGCGTCGGTCGACGGCGATCGCCCAGAAATCGGCCCAGCCGAGCGCTGCCGAGCGCCAGACCAGCCCCGAAAGCGGGATGAGTATGATGAGCGTGAGGTAGGCAAGCGAGAAGCCGAGCGTCAATCCGAACCCCGGAATGACACTCGGCTGTCTGAATCGCCACCCCGCCTTGGCGGGTGCTGTGGTCATGCTGTCCTGGATCGTCCTTTTATTCAAACCGGAATGGCTCCGCGCAGTAGCATTCGGCCGGGACGCCCGTGAGGCTCCGGCCGTCCGTCCTCACTGCGCCGGTTTGTAGATCTGGTCGAATATACCACCGTCGCCGAAATGGTAAGGCTGCGCTTTCTTCCAACCGCCGAATTGCGGGTCGTCGATGGTGACCAGCTTGATTGCCGGTAGCTTAGAAAGATCCTCGGTCGGCACCAGGTCGGGCTTGGCCGGGCGATAGTGGTTCTTGGCGATGATGGTCTGCGCTTCCTTGGAATAGAGCCAGCCCAGATAGGCCTCCGCGACCTTGCGCGTGCCCTTGGCGTCGACATTGGCGTCGACGACCGCGACCGGCGGCTCCGCCAGGATCGAGGTCGGCGGGTAGACGATGTCGAAATTGTCGGCGCCGAATTCGTCGAGCGCGAGATAGGCTTCATTCTCCCAGGCGATCAGCACGTCGCCCAGGCCCTTCTGCGCGAAGGTCACCGTCGAGCCGCGCGCGCCGGTATCGAGGACCGGAACATTCGCATAAAGCTTGCCGACGAACTCCTTGGTCTTGGCTTCATCGTTGCCGTCATTGGCGTTTGCGTAGGCCCAGGCGGCAAGATAGTTCCAACGGGCGCCGCCGGACGTCTTCGGGTTCGGCGTGATCACCTGGACGCCGTCCTTCACCAGATCGCTCCAGTCATGGATGCCCTTGGGATTGCCCTTGCGCACCAGGAAGATGATGGTCGAGGTGTAAGGTGCCGAGTTGTTCTCGAACTTCGAGCGCCAATCCGGGTTGATCTTCTTCGTCTTCGAGACGATGGCGTTGATGTCGCCGTCGAGGGCCAGCGTGACGACGTCGGCGTCAAGGCCGTCGATCACCGCCCTGGCCTGCGCGCCGGAACCGCCATGCGACTGCTGGATGGTGACTGTTTCGCCGGTCTCAGCCTTCCAGTGCGCGGCAAACGCCTCATCATAGGCTTTGTAGAGTTCACGTGTCGGGTCATAGGACACATTCAGAATGGTCGTATCGGCAAACGCGAAACCGAGCGTGCCGAACTGGACAGACGTGGCGACCAGCGCGCCGAGCAGTTTCCTGAAATGAGGTTTGGTCATTCCGGCCTCCGTTGAACTGCACGAACTCTACCGAGTTTATAGAATTTAGATGCATTGAATGTTGCCTTTTTCATCTCCTCGAAGCAATTTTTCGCCGAGCTTGGGGCGGTTGAGGAAATAACTTCCTCAGCCAGCGGCCGCATGGCTCTTCATCCGCCGGCCCTAATTAGAAGCGGTCAGGGTGATGACAACCCCAGGGCGCCTCAATTGGCGTTAACCGGGAAATCGAAGCGCTGTTTTGGGAAAGGCTCTTGGCCAGGGTGAAGTGCCACCATTCGCGCGCATAGTTGCGAAAGCCGGCGGCGCGCATTGCGATCAGCAGCGTCTTGCGGTTTGCGGTGGCTTCGGCGTCGATCAAGGCGCTGGCGGTTTCGCTCTTTGGGTCAAAGCAGTCGAAACCGGTGCCGAAGTCGAGCGTGTCGCCGTCCGGCGCACCGCAGGCCGGATGAACCGCGCTTTTATTGCCGGGCTCGGCGATGGCAAGGTCCACCGTCGAACCTCGAGAATGGCTGGAGAACTCGCCGATATAGCCTTTGGCGATGAGATCGCCACGCTCCGCGGTCGGATACCATTGCGGGTCAGGCCGGCCGCCTTCTCTTGTCCACCTGCCCATATCGGCAACCGCTCGCGCGGGGCGGTAGCAGTCGAAGACGACCAGCGTCAGGCCTTTGGCGGTCATGGCTTTCTGGACGCTGGACAGCGCCTTCGCCGCCTGCGCGGTCAGGATGCAGACCGGCGCGTCATAGCCGTCGGCTTTGCGGTGCAGGAAATTTTCCACGCCGGCGTAGCGAATATCCTGGCGAATGGTCGGGTCGATTTCGGCCAGCCTGACGAAGCCGGCGGGGAGGGGATCGGCGCGGACTGAGAGAGGGCTCGCGATTGCTAGCGCAAGCGCTGCGAAGAATGCTCTCGACAAAAGTCGGTGCGAGGCACCCCCCTCTGCCCTGCCGGGCATCTCCCCCTCAAGGGGGGAGATTGGCAGTTTCGGCGCTGGGCCCGCCTTTCCAACTTTGAAGATTAGCGAAGGCCACGAAGCGAATAATCTCCCCCCTTGAGGGGGAGATGGCCGGCAGGCCAGAGAGGGGGGCCTCGCGCCGGATATCACGCCGAGAAACGCAATCCCCTGAATCGCTTGCCACATCCTATTCAACGAAAACCTTCACGCTCGCCGCCCGCCCAACAGCGTCGATCACCGTCAGCGTCGAATAGCCGGTGCCGTCGGGTTGCCAGGTCGCGGTGCGGCGGCGGTCGATGCCGGCGAGCGGCTTGCCGTTGGCGAGCCAGCGGAACGGCGCCCGGCCGCCTTGCAGCTTCAGCACCAGCGGCGTGGCCTCGGCCGAATTGGTGCCGAGGTCGACGCGGGCGCCGTTGGGCGGGAAGATGATGGTCGGCGCCGGCTCGGTGGCGGTGGCCTGCACCAGACCGTCGGCGCCGGCGCCGAAGCGGGCGAGCGTCACCGGCAATTCATCGCGCTTGGGGTTGAAGACGCCCGGCGGCCGGCCGGGCAGCGGCACGCCGGCAAGACCGGAACGGACGAAGCCTTCGAACAGGATGGGTGCTGCCGAGACATAGCCCGACAGGCCGGGGACAGGGCTGGCATCGGCGCGGCCGACCCACACACCTAGCACATAGCGGCCGTCGAAGCCGACGGACCAGGCATCGCGATAGCCGTAAGAGGTGCCGGTCTTGTAGGCGATGCCGCGCTGCATGGCGCCTTCCGGCGGCTTCACGCCGGACAGGATGTCGTTGATCTGCCAGGCCGCCTGGTCGTCGAGAATGGTGGCGGTGATGCGCTCGGCATTGGCGGGCTCGGTGCCGTCACGCAGCGTATGCATCTTGCCGCCATTGGCGAGCCCCGTATAGAGCTGCACCAGGTCGCGCAAGGTCACGCCGACGCCGCCAAGTCCGATCGCCAGGCCCGGCGCTTCGTTGACTGGCAGGATCGGGTTGACGCCTGCCTGGCGGAAGCGCGCGGTGAGCCGCGCGGGGCCGACCGCGTCGAGCACGCGGATCGCTGGCACGTTGAGCGACAATTGCAGCGCCTGGCGGATCGAGACGTCGCCCTGGTAACCCATGTCGAAATTCTTCGGACGGTAGCCGCCGAAATCGGCGGGGCTGTCCTCGATGATCATCTCCTGCGCCACCAGCCCCTGCTCGAAGGCCAGCCCATAGATGAAGGGCTTGAGCGTCGAGCCGGGTGAGCGCACGACCTTGGTCATGTCGATCCAGCCGGAGCGGCTGGCATCGAAGAAATCGGCCGAGCCGACCTCGCCCAGAATGTCGCCGGTGCGCGCATCGGCCATGACCATGGCGACGGAAAGTTTCGGCCCGAGCTTCCTGGCGGCATCCCTTGCCACCTGTTCCAGCCCCTGCTGCACGCTTTTGCGGATGGTGAGCTGCAGCGGCTTGCCTGGCACGGCCCTGGGCAGCATGGCATAGGAAGCATGCGCGGCCAGCGCCGGCAGTTTTCTGCGCAGGCCGGAGACGTCGTCCAGCGCGGCGCGCGCGGCTTCGCGTTCGCCGAGCAGGCCGGCCGAGACCATGCGGGTGAGCACGCGGTCACGTGCGGCGTGGGCGATGTCGAGGTTGCGGTCGGGCCGGCGCTTTTCCGGCAATTGCGGCAGGGCGACGAGCAGGGCCGCTTCCGACACGGTGAGCCGCTTCGGCTCCTTGCCGAAATAAGCAAGCGATGCGGCGCGAACACCTTCGAGATTGCCGCCATAGGGTGCCAGCGTCAGGTAGCGTTCGAGGATTTCCTGTTTGGTGAGCCGCCGCTCGATCTGGATGGCGCGCAGCATCTGCTTGAGCTTGGAGCCAAGGCTGCGGCTGTCGCGCGGCTCGATCAGCCGGGCGAGCTGCATCGATAAGGTCGAGCCGCCGGACACGATATGCCCGCTGGTGACGAGCTGGCCGGCGGCGCGGCAGAGCGCCAGGAGGTCGACGCCGCGGTGGTCCCAGAAGCGCTTGTCTTCATAGCTGACCAGCATGTCGACGAATTGCCTGTCGACCTGGTCGAGCCGGGTCTCGAGCCGCCAATAGCCGTCGGGCGTGGCGAAGGCGCGCAGCAGCTGACCGTCGCGGTCCTGCACCTCCGTCGAGACCGTCAGCTTTGCCGGCAGCGGCGGCGGGAAAGCGCGGTCGAGCTCCCAGAGCGCAGCGACCGAAAGCGCCGCGAAGCCGGCGAGGCAAAGGCCTGCGATCGCGGTGCGTCTGAGAAATTTCCTGGAAAGCATGGCGCTGACCTTCATCCGCCTGCCCGTCCTTCGCAGCAGCTACGCTGCAGCTTCGGACGGTGAACCGGTCCCTTCTCCCGGTATGGAGGCGGGGAGAAGGGAGACATCGGCGATCTTGTCATCGCTACTCGGCCTTCACCTCCATCACGCCGGTGGCGGTGCGGGCCGAATATTGCGGCCGGTACATGTCCTCCACCGTCGCCGCCGGATGGGCGTAGGTGCCCGGCGTCACGGCGCGCACGACGTAGGCCAGCGTGATGTTGCGGTCGCCGTCGCCTTCGTTCGGATTGAAAGCGGCGACGAAGCGGTCGTTGCGGAACTCAAGATGTGCGGCGTCGGTTTGCGCCAGCCAGGAGAAGTTCGACAATTGCGCGCTGGAAACCAGGCTCGGATTGTCGATCTCGAAGCCGGCCGGCAACAGGTCGGTGATCAGGAGCCGCGACGGCCATTTGTTCTGCTCATAGACCTTGAGCACGACCACGTAGCGCTCGTTCTGCTTGGCCTCGGTGACATTGGCCTCGGTGCCGTCGAGCTTGTAGTAAGTGCGCGCGATGGTGAAACCGTCGCCGCCGGCCGGCAGCGGCTCGACCGGCGCGGCGACCGCGGTCACCACCGCCTGCAGCGGCGTCGCGCCGGTATTGGCGATGGTGAGCGGGCTGTCGACAAGGTTGCTGCCGGCGACCTGGTCGGAATAGCCGCCCGAGTGCGGCGCACCGTTGACGGAAAGCGTGATGGAATCATTGCCTTCCTTCAGCGCCCGCGCGGCCAGTAGCATCCAGGATTCGTCCTGCGTGCTCGTCCAGCGGGCGTCGGCGCGTGCCACTCCCACCAGCTTGATGAGCTGCGGCATGATGCTCGGCACCGGCTTCGATTCCGCCGCCAGCGCCAGCATCGCCGCGCCGTCACGCAACCGCGAGCCATAGTCCGAGCGGTAGTAGTCGTAGTCGGTTTCCGACTGCGCCAGCCTGAGCGCCGTCTGGAAGGTGGCTTCCGAACGCTGCGCGTCGCCGTAGAGCGCCAGGCTCGCCGCCAACTGGGCGACGGCCATCGGGCTGGAGAAGGCTTCGAGCTGCGTGTCGGCATAATAGCGCAGGTCGCCGATCGAGGCCTTCTTGTTGCGGGCGAGCACGTAGAGCGCATAGGCGATCTCGCTGCCCTTGTCCTGGACGTCCTGGTCGTAGCCGAGTGCGTTCTGCAAGTTGTTGAGCGCCTGGTTCATGGCCAGCGCCGGCACATCGTACTTCTGCTCACGCGCCCGGGTCAGGAACTCCGTGACATAGGCGTCGAGCCACAGATCGCCGGAGCCGGGGCCCCAGAGGCCGAAGCTGCCGCCTGCCGCCTGGTAGGACAGCACCTTGTAGATGGCATCCTGGATGCGCCCATGCAGGTCCGGATCGCTCTCCATGCCGATGCTCTTGGCCATGTCGTTGACGTAGAGCAGCGGCATGGCGCGGCTGGTGGTCTGCTCGGCGCAGCCATAGGGGTAGCGGTCGAGCGACATCAGAAGCGACGGCACGTCGAGCGCGGACGACTGCGAGACGCCGACGCTGACCGAAGCGCCGTCGAGCACGCTTGCGGCAAGCAGTTCCTTGTCGACGCGCAGCGAGCCGCCATTGGGCTTCAGGTCGACAACCATGCGGTTGGTGACCGGAAGCTGCGCCGGGCGCACCGGCAGATAGAGCGTCTGCTCGACTTCCGTGCCATCGGCATGCGCGAGCTTGACCGTGACCGAAGCGTCGCCCGCGGTCTTGGCGACCAGCGGGAAGCTGAGCGACTGCCGCTTGCCCTGGGCGAGCGTCAGCTTCTCGGGCAGTGGCGTGTCGCCGGTCGACAGGTCGCCGGTCGTGGTGACCGAGAGTGCATAGTCGCCGGCCGGGCCGTCGGTGTCGGCGATGTCGAGGCGCATGGTCGCCGCATCGCCCGGCGCCAGGAAGCGCGGCAGGCCGGCGGTGATCACCACCGGATCGCGAACGATGACGTCGGTCTGGGCATGGCCGACCGCATCTTTGGTCCAGGCGACGGCCATGATGCGCACGGTGCCGTTGAACTGCGGAATGTCGAAATCGACCCGGGCCTTGCCATTGGCATCGAGCTCGACCGGGCCGGAGAAGAAGGCGACCAGCTTTTCCGTCGGCGGGCTGCCTTGCGCCTGCATGTTCGCCCCATCACCGCCGGTGCGTATCTTGCCCATGGCGCCGAGCGAGCCGTCGATCAGGCGCCCGTAGAGGTCGCGGATCTCCAGCCCCAGCATGCGCTGGCCGAAGAACCAGTCCTCCGGATCGGGCGCCTTGTAGTTGGTGAGATTGAGGATGCCGACATCCACGGCAGCCACCATCACATAGGCATTGCTGCCGGCCTGAGCGCCGCTGACGGCGACCGGGATCGACAGCTGCTGGCGCGGCACGGTCTTTTCCGGCGGCGTCAGGCTGACCGCCAGCTTCTTCGAGCCAGGATCGACTGACAGCCATTGGATGCCGATGGCGCGGGCAGGCATGCGCGATTCCTGCGCGTCGCCGGGCCGGAACAAGGTCGCCGTGACATAGGCGCCGGCGCCCCAGTCATCGCCGACGGGGATGTCTACGGTGCTGCCGCCGGCCGGCACCGAAGCGGTGACGGTCTTCAGCAGCTTTTCGGCACCGATGGTGACCAGAAGCTCGCCGGCAAAATGCGGCGAGACCTTCAGCTTGGCGACTTCGCCGGCGGCATAAGTGTCCTTGTCCAGCGCGATCTCCAGGCCGTCCGGCGTCTCGGTGGTGGTGGAGGCGACGTACCAGCCGGCGTCGAACTCATAGCTGGTCGCTGGACCGTCGGGATCGGCGGTCTCGACCTCGAGCCGGTAGCGGCCCCAATCGACGGGCAGCGACACCGTCGCCTCGCCATCGGCCTTCAGGTCGACCGCGCCGTTGGCGACGGCCTTGGTGAGGCTGACCGCTTCGTAGTTCCACGAATTGTTGGAACGGTACCATTGATAGTTGCGCTCGACCTTGACCAGCGACCACTGCGCGACCTTCAGGTCTTCGCGCTTGCCGTTCGGGTCGACGGCAATGATGCTGAACTTGGCGGTGCCGCCCTGCGGCACCTCATCGCCCTCGAAATCCGGGCGGATGCCGATGACGTCGCGCTGCGGGCGAACGCCGATGTCGAGCGAGCGCTCGACGGCGCGGCCGCCGGCCTCGCGCATGCGCACGGTGACCTTGGCGTTGACCAGCTTGGTGGTCGACGGCAACTGGTCGATCGTCACCGGGAAAGTCGCCTTGCCGTCATCGCCGACCACCGGAAGGTTGGCGAGAGGCGTCACGGTCGGCTCGCCCGACTGCTCGTCGGCCAGGCCGAAGGTGAAATCCTTGAAGCTGTCCCAACTGCTTGTGGTCGACAAAGTCAGCTCGCCTTCAAGCGCGAGGCCCGCGGCCGGCGCGCCATAGAGGAAGCGGCCGTCGACGGTGGCGTTGGCGGTCTCGCCCTGGGCGATCTCCTTCTTGTCGGCGGTCAGGTCGAATTCGATGCGATCCGGCACGAAGTCTTCCACCAGGAACATCTGGCTGGCGACCGGTGACTGCTTGGGATCGGTGTAGATCGACACCGTCCAGGTGCCGCGCATGGCGTTGGCCTCCAGCGGCAGGTCGACGGCGTGGCCGCCGGCGGACTCGCCATTGCTGATTATGCGGCGGTTCTCGACCCCGTCTGGACGTGTGAAGATGAAGGTGAGCGGCAGGTTCTCAACCGCTTTTGCCGCGCCGTCGCGGGCGAGGGCCGCGACGTGAACGTCCTCGCCGGCGCGGTAGATGCCGCGCTCCGTCCAGGCATAAACGTCGAGGGTGCCTGGCGAGGCGCGCCCCTCGACGCCGCGATCCGACAGGTCGAAGCCGGCCTTGCCCATGTCGAGGAAGACGAAGTCGTTGTCGCCCTGCTTGGCCATCAGCACGGCCGGCACCATGCCGTTCTCGCCGCGGGTGAGGCCCGGATTGAAGACGGCGTGGCCCTCGGCGTCGGTGGTCGCCGTGCCGAGAATCTCGTTGTTCCTGGCAAGCAGCGTCAATTCGGCGCCGGAGATCGGCTTGGCCGAGCCCAGCGAACGGGCAAAGACGTTGAGGCCGTCCTGGCCGGTATAGGTGGAAAGGCCGATATCGGAGACGACGAACCACTGCGTGGCGCGTGAACCATAGTCGTCGCTCTTGTCGTCGACCGGCTGCGCGGTCAGCACATAGACGCCGGGCTTGCGCTGTGGGATCGCCTCATCCACCGGGAACGAAGTGGTAACCTCCTTATTGAGATCATTGGCGATTTCGAGCGTGCCCGACCAGACGGGCGAGCCCATCTGGTCGGAAATGGTGGAAATGTCATAGCCGTCGAGCTGATGCAGGAACTGATAGCCGGACAGAAGCTGCGCCAGCGAACGATCGCCAATGCGATAGAGCGTCATCTTGGCGGCGTTCATGTTGACAGTGACGACCGGGATGCCGCGGCGCGCCCCGGCCGGCAGCACGAAGCTGTCGCCGGTGAAGCGGGCGGAGGGAGCGCGGTCCTGGACGTAGATCGACAGCACGACGGGCGCGGCGATCGTCTCGCCGATCGCCGACGGCAGGCCGGCGCGGAAGGTCACGTCATAATGCTGGCCGTGTTCCAGGCCTTCGACGCAGATCTGCTTGTCCTTGGCCTCGACGGCCTTGGGCGCGGCGTTGTCCACCGTCACCAATTGCGAATAATCGACCCCGGTCTTGACCAGTTCCTCGGAAAACTGGGCGCAGATGCGCGGCGAGGAGGAATCGGCGTCGACGGTGTGCTCGACGACGCGAAAACCCTTGCGCGCCTTGAGGTCGGCGTAGTCGGCCTGGACAGCCGGCGAGCTCACCAGCGCAAGGCTCGCCTCATAGGCCTGCAGCGAGGGCCTGTAGAGGTCGCGCTTGTCGAGGCCGGCGCCAAGCAGCGCCAGCGCCTCGGCACGGGTCTTTGCCGTGCGCACCAGCTTGTAGGCGTTGAAGGCCGCCGAGGTGACATTCATCGGCAAAGTCGAAGGTTCGGTGGTGTTCGACGCCGGCTGCACGGCAAGCGTCTCGCGCGCCAGCGCCAGCCACAGCGCGCCGTCATCGGGCAGCACCGAAACCGCGGCCTGGTATTTCTGCATGGCAAGACGATGGTCGCCGGTAAGCGACGCCTGCTCGGCGGCGGCCTGCAGGGCTGCAAGCCCTTCGGTCGGCTTGTCGTATGCCGGATCGGTCAGCTTGTTGCGAAACTGCTGGGCCTGGTCGGCCATCCAGTTGGGGAAAAAAGCCAGTGCCGGCGGAGCGCCGATATCGGGATCGCCGTCGACATCGGCGACCTTGCCGGCGACTGCGCCGGTGAAGGATTTCAACTGGTTATAGTCGGATTTGAGAAAACACCATTTGGCCTTGGTGTTGTAGGTGAAGGCGCGGCAGGCCTGATCGCCGAGACATGCGGTCTTGCACTGGTCGAGGCTGACATTCTGCTCCGACCTCAGGTCGAAGCCGAAATAGTCGGAATTATCGGTCGTCACGATTCTCCGGGCTTCGGCCGCAAAGGCCGCTCCGCCCAGGGCGAAAAAGATGAGAAGAAGCAAAGAGAGACCACGAGCCGCGCGCATTGCCATACCACCCTCCAGACATCGCCAGCGTCCGGGCATGATCAAGCTTCGTGCAGGCTTGTCAACGCCGGAGCGCCGCAGGTTTATCACCCGCGAACGGTTTCCCTGCCGGCCAAAGGCCGGTATTTCGACACAACCTCTGTGAGACGGATCACACATTCTTGCGAAAATGCAAAAGGTGTGAATTCCAAGCCCGGTCTATTTCAGACAATTGGATTGTGGCCCCTTTACGAACGTTGCGGAACTTCATTCCAATTTTAGTTTTGTCGACTAGGTTGTCTTAATGCCGGCGCATGAAACGCAGATGTCAAAGGGGGTCGCGCCAGGGCGCGGGCTCCCGCGCGCTCTGCTTTTGGCGCTCGTCTGCTCGACCGTGCTGACTGCCGAGGTACGGCAGGCGGCGGCTTTCGAGATTTTCGGCATCAAGCTTTGGGGCTCGTCCAAGGACGAGGATGCCGACATCGTCGATCCGCTGCGCTACTCGGTGACGATCAATGCGCCTGATGCCGACAAGGATCTGATCAAGAGGCTCGAAAACGCCTCGGCGCTGAAAAATGACGAGGATCATCCGGTGTCGGGGTCGCTCGGCCTGATGGCCAAGGCACGCGGCGACCGCGAACAGCTCGTCGCCGCCCTCTACGCCGATGCTCGCTACGAAGGCGTGGTCACCATCACGATCGAGGGCAAGTCGATCGACGAATTGCCGCCGGATGCCGAGTTCAAAGGGCCACAGCCCATTCCGGTGGTCATAACGGTTTCCCCCGGGGCGAAATTCACGCTTGGCAACATCCGCCTGAAGGGCGATGCGGCCGGGTTGGCGGCAGCCGATTTCGGCCTGATCGCCGGCGGCGATGCCGGTTCAGGCGCGGTGCTCAAGGCCGAACTGCTGATCGTGCGGGCGCTGAAGGAAGAGGGCAGGCCTCTTGCCAAGGTCACGAACCGCGAGATCGTCGCCGAGCACACCAGTTCGACGCTGGACGTGACGTTGACGGTGGCCGCCGGCCCGGTCGCCGGTTATGGCGACACGACGGTCGAGGGCACGGAAAAGGTCGATCGCGACTTCACCGAATACATGACCGGGCTGAAACGGGGCCAGCAATATTCGCCGCAGGAGATCGACGATGCGCGCGACCGGCTGCTCGGGCTAGAGGTCTTCAACAGCGTGACGATCAAGGAAGGCGACAGGCTCGACGCCAACGGCAACATTCCGATCGGCGTCCAGGTGAGCGAGCGCAAGCCGCGCTATTTCGGCGTCGGCGGCAGCTTCTCGAATACCGAAGGCCTGGGGCTCGAAGGCTATTGGGGCCATCGCAACCTCTTCGGCCAGGCGGAGAAGCTGCGCATCGACGGCTCGATCAGCGGCATCGGCAGCAACAGCCTTTCCGCGCTCAACTACAATGCCGGCGTCATGTTCGAGAAGCCGGGCGTGCTCGGGCCGACATCGAAATTCTTCACCGGCGTAAAGACGGTGTTCGAACACCCCGATGCCTACGACCATTTCTCGGTCAAGGGCGACGTCGGCGTTTCCTACGATCTCGACAAGAAACAGCGGGTGTCGGCCGAATTCGACCTCGATTATTCGAGGATCACCGACGCCTTCGGCAAGCATACCTATCTGATCGCCAGCGTGCCGCTGCAATATGTCTATGACAGCCGCGACAACAAGCTGAACCCGACCAGGGGATTCCGATTCTTAGCCTATGCCGAGCCGAGCTACGACATATTGAATGGCGCGACGTTCCTGAAGCTGAAGGGCGAGGGCTACACGTACCAGTCGCTCGACACGGCAAGCCGGTTCGTGCTCGCCGAGCGCGCGACGCTGGGCTCGATCGTCGGCACCGGGCTGCAGAACGTGCCGGCCGACCGTCGCTTCTATTCCGGCGGCGGCGGCTCGGTGCGCGGCTATGCATATCAGGGCATCGGCCCGAAGGATATCAACGGCCAGCCGATCGGCGGCCTCTCCTTCTTCGAGACCTCGGTCGAGATGCGCATCGGCATCACCGACACGATCGGCATCGTGCCCTTCGTCGATGCCGGCACCGTCTCGACCAAATCCTTCCCCGATTTCTCGAATGTGAAGGTCGGCGCCGGCGTCGGCCTGCGCTATATTACTCCCTTCGGGCCGTTGCGCATCGACGCTGCCGTGCCGCTCAACCGCGATCCGGGCGATCCGCATTTCGGCATTTATGCCGGCATCGGCCAGGCGTTCTGACGATGAAGATGGTCTGGCGCATTGTCCGTATCTGCCTCTACGCGCTGCTTGTGCTGCTCGTGGTGGCGATCGGCGCGCTTGTCGTTCTGACCGGCACCGAAGGCGGCCGCCAGAATCTTGCCGGCCTGATATCGAAGATGGCTTCGAACGAGGACCGCAAGGTGACGGTCAGCGGCATCGAAGGCATCTGGTCGGGCGCGCTCAGGGTCGACCACATCGTGCTGGAAGACCGCGCGGGCCCCTGGATGGTGGCGCGCAAGGTAGCGCTCGACTGGTCGCCGGCGGCGCTGCTGTCCTGGAATTTCGATGCCGATCACTTAGCCGCCGAGCGCATCGAGTTGGCGCGGCTGCCGCAGCCGAGCCAGCAGCCATCGCAAGGTGGCTCGTCCAGCCTGCCGGTGTCGATCGACGTGAAGCAGATCGACCTGCCGGAGATCGCGCTTGGACAGGAGCTTGCCGGCAGCGGCATCGCCGAATTGGCCGCCAAGGGTTCGCTCAAGGCCGATCCGTCGCCGCTGGCGATCGAAAGCGTGCTCAACGTCAGCCGCCATGACGGCAAGCAAGGCAATGTCGACGCCAAGATCCACTTTGCACCGGCCGACAACAAGCTCGACCTCGACCTCAAGGCGTCGGAGCCGGCCGGCGGCATCATCGCCAATTTGCTCAAGCTGCCGGATGCGCCGCCCGTCAACATCGTCGTTTCCGGCGGCGGGCCTTTGGCCAACTGGAGCGGCGTTGGCACCTTTATGATCGACGGCCGGATCGTCAGCCAGCTGACCGGTCGGCACCAGCTCACTGACAAGGGCCACCGCATCGAGGCCAAGGGCGACGGCCAGTTCGAAGAGTTCCTGCCGGAGAAGATAAAGGCTTTGTTTGCCGGCAAGACGAGCTTCGACCTCGCCGGAACGGCGACCGCGTCGGGTGGGATCGATATCGAGCAGGCCATCATAGAGAGCGATGCGGTGCACGGCACTGCCACCGGCAATGTCGATCCGAAGGGCGCCAGCAACCTTGCGGTCGAGCTCTCCGCAAAGGAGAAGCCGGTCACCGTCGATGTCGGCAACAGCGCGGTTCCGATCCTGGTCGCGGTCGAAAAGGCCACGGTGCGCGCCTTCGGCGACGGCAAGGCGCCGATGGTCGATATCGGCACGTCGCTTACTTCGGTCGCCGTCGGCGGCACGCAGCTCAACAATATTACGGGCGAGATCCACTCCGACGGCTTCGACATCGAGACCGTTAGCGGCCCGGTCGCCATCAGGCTCGCGGCCGCCGGCCTGAAGACCGATGTCGCGACGCTGGCGCCGCTGGTGACCGGCAAGCTCGCCGCGGACCTTTCCGGCACGATCAGCCGGGAGACCGTGACCATCGACAAAGGCACCTTGCGCAGCGATGCGCTCAATGCCGGGCTGACGGCAAATGTGGCGCTGGCCGATTTGTCGATGACGCTGAAGATGAATGCCGACGCCGTCTCGAAGGCATTGCCGCCGCAGATCAGCTCGCTGCTTGGCGAGCGGGTGAAGTTCTCGGCCACCGCCACACGCGATCCGCAAGGCGCGTTCGCCGCCAACTCGCTGGAGATCAGCTCGGGCTCGCTCAGCGCCAGCGGTACCGGCAGCATGCAAGGATCGGATATCCAGGCCAGCGTCAAAGGCACATTGGGCGATGTCTCGCCACTGTCGTCGCTCGCCGGCACGCCGCTTGCCGGCGGGATCAATTTCGCGCTGACCACGAGCGGCCCGCGCTGGGCGCCGGATTTCTCCGTTTCAGCAGACAGCGCCAGCCTGACGGCCGCCGGCCGCACGGTGAAGGACATCAAACTCTCGGCCAAGGGCAAGGCCGACATCGCCAACCCGTCCGCCGAAATCTCGCTGACGGGCAGCGCCGAGGGGCAGGCGCTGGACATCGCAGCCTCGCTGGTGACGGCCGACGGCAAGCGCTCGATCAGGGGCCTCAGCCTGGCGCTTGGCGACAACAAGGTGTCGGGCGATCTCGCGCTCGACGACAAGTTCCTGCCGCTCGGCACGCTGACGCTTGCCGTGCCCGACATCGGACCGCTTGCGGCGCTCGCAAATCAGAGCGCGACCGGCGATATCAACGGCACGATCGCCTTCGCCAAGGACGGCGAGGCGCCGACTGTCACCATCAATGCGGCCAGCAAGTCGATCGCCCGCGGCGATCTGGCGGCGAAAGCCATCACCATCAACGCGCTGATCGCCAACTACCTGAAAGGGCCGGCGATCTCAGGCACGATCAAGGCCGATAGCGTGACCTCCGGCGGCACGGTCATCAGCGGCATCGGCATCGATTTGAAGCGCGACGGCGATTGGACGAACTTTACCGGCGGCGCCACGGCGTCCGGCATTCCGGCCACTGCCACCGGCCGGGTGAAGATCGCCAACGGCACGACGAGCGTGGAAATCGCTTCCGGCGAGGCGACGGTGCGCGGCATCAAGGCGGCCATCGCCGAGCCTTCCAGCCTCTCCATCGCCAATGGCGTGACCGCCATCGAGAAGCTCGCGCTCAATCTCGGCGGCGGCTCGGCGACGGTTTCCGGCAGCGCCGGTCAGGCACTGGACCTGACGGCAAACCTCGCCAACCTCCCGTTGGCACTCGCCAATGATTTCGTGCCCGGCCTCGACGGGGCCGGAACGCTGGAAGGCACGGCACACGTCACGGGTCCATCGTCCAATCCCGACATTCAGTTCAGCGCGAAGGTGGCGGGCGCCGAAACCAGCCAGACCCGCCAGGCTGGGCTCGGGCCGCTGGATCTGGACGCCGCGGGCAGCTACACGCTGGCGGGCGGCGTCGCCCTGGACCACGCCACGCTTTCGGGCGAAGGGATTTCAGGCAAGGCCGCCGGCACCCTCAACCCGAACGGCGCCAGCGATTTCTCCCTCGACCTTACCTCGTCCGGAGCCAGCCTGCCGTTGACGGTCGGCAGCGCCCAAAGCCCGGTCAAGATCGCCGTCCGGTCCTTGTCGGCAAAGATGGCGGGCGAAAGCACGCAGGCGCGGCTCGATGTGTCCGCGATCCTGCCTTCCATTGCCGCCAGCCAGGCGACGGTCGACGGCCTCACCCTGGCGCTGCACTCGGATGCCTTCGACCTCAAGGGACGGGCAGGTCAGGTTTCCGGCACGGTGTCGGTGGACAGGATCGGCCTCGACAATCCGACGATCGCGCCGCTGATCGCCGGCAAGGTCACGGCCAAGGTCAATGGCCGCCTGACGACCGATGCCGTTGCCGTCGACAGCGGCTCCTTGAGAAGCGATGCGCTCAACAGCCAGGTCGCCGGCCGGATATCGCTGGGCGACGGTTCGGTCGACCTCAATATGAACGCCAATGTCGCCTCTTCAGCCTTGCCGGCGGCGGTGCGCGGCATGCTTGGCGAGAGCGCTGCGTTGAGCGCCTCGCTGAAGCGCGATGCCAATGGCAATGTCAATGTCGACGGGCTGAAGCTGAATTCCGGCGCGCTCAGCGCCGACGGGCAGGCGAGCCTTGCCGACGGCAGGTTGGCCGCCGGGATCAGAGGCGCATTGAGCGATGTTTCGGGGCTGTCGAAAGACGCCAAGGGCGCCATCGCCTTTGTCTTGAACGCGCAAGGCCCGGTCACCACGCCGGACCTGTCGATGACGGTGAGCAGCGACCGGCTTTCCGTGGCGGCGCGCGAGATCACGGGACTGAAGCTTACGGCCAGCGGCAAGGCCGATGCCGCCAATCCGGCGGCCAATGTTGAACTCACCGGCAATGTCGCCGGGCAGAATCTGCAAGGCAGCGCGGTGCTCGCCACGACCAATGGCAGCCGCGCGATCAACGGACTTTTGCTGTCGCTCGGCCCGAATAAGATTTCGGGCGATCTCGCGCTCGACGACGCCTTCGTGCCGGTCGGCACCGTTTCGCTCGACCTGCCCGATATCGGGCCGCTGGCCGCGCTGGCGCTGGAAAAAGCCGAGGGCAATGTGCGCGGCACGATCGCTTTTACCAAGGCAGCCAACGGGCCCAATGTCGCCGTCAAGGCGAACACCTCCGAGATCAAGCGCGGCGATCTCTCCGCCAGGAATGTCGCCATCGACGCGCAGATCGCGAATTACATGGCAGCACCGGTTATTGCCGGCACGGTGCGCGCCGAGAGCGTGACTTCCGGCGGCACCGCCATCACCGGCATCGATGTCGACCTCAAGCGCGACGGCGACTGGACCGGCTTCTCCGGCGGCGCCACCGTCAAGAACATCCCGGCGAAGGCAGCCGGCCGGGTAAGGATCGCCAACGGCACGACGACCGTCGAGCTCGCGTCGGGCCAGGCGACGATGCAGGGCATCAAGGCCGCGATCGCGCAGGCCTCGACCGTGACCATCGCCAACGGGGTGACGACGCTCGACCGGCTGGTGCTGAATCTCGGCGGCGGCACGGCGACGGTGACGGGCAAGGTCGCGCAGACGCTCGACATCAACGCCAATCTGGCTCGGGTGCCGATCTCACTCGCCAACAGTTTCTCGCCAGGTCTCGACGCGGCCGGCTCGGTCTCGGGCACGGTCAAGGTCACCGGCCCGCCGGCGACCCCATCGGCGGCCTTCAAGATCGACGCTTCCGGCGTGCAGACCTCGCAGACGCGCGGCGCCGGCCTCGGCGGCATGAATGTGTCGTCGTCGGGAACCTTCGTCGGCAACAAGCTCGCTTTCGATGCCGACATCAGCGATGGCGCCGGCCTCGGTCTCAAGGGTGGCGGCACGGTGGCGACGGCAGGCACGCCCACCTTGGCGCTCGACTTCAAGGGCAAGGTGCCGTTTTCCTTCCTTGCCGCCAAGCTCGCCGCGCAAGGTCTGGCGCTCAACGGCACTGCCAATGTCGATGTGCAGGTGCGCGGTCCCGCATCCGCGCCGGTGATCAGCGGCAAAGTCACGACATCCGGCGCGCGCCTTATCGATGCGCGTTCCGGCCTGGCGGTCAACGATATCGACGCCGACGTTTCGATCGGCGGCGGCGTCGCCAGGATCAATCGCTTGACCGGAAAGCTGTCGACGCGCGGCAGCCTGTCGGCCAGCGGCACGGTGGGCATCACGCCGGCGCAAGGCTTCCCGGCCGACCTGTCGATCAAGCTCAGCGATGGCCGCTACACCGACGGCCGGGTGGTGACCGCCAATCTCGGCGGCGACCTGACCGTCAAGGGGCCGCTAGTCTCGGCACCGGTGATCGCCGGCACCATCAATCTGGCGAGGACGGTCATCACCGTTCCGGACAAGCTGCCCGGGTCACTCTCGGAACTCAACGTCAAGCACAAGAACGCGCCACGCGCCGTGCGGGCACAGGACAAGGCGCTGCGCCCGCCAACGTCCAGCGGCAGCAGCAAGGGCGGCAGCGGCCTGACGCTTGACGTGACGGTCAACGCGCCGAACCAGATCTTCATCCAGGGCAGGGGCGTCGACGCCGAGCTCGGCGGCTCGCTCAAACTAACCGGCCCGGCGTCGTCACCGCAGGCTGTGGGCACTTTCACCTTGCAGCGCGGACGGCTAACGATCCTTGCAAAACGGCTGACATTCACGGAGGGCACGGTCGGGTTCCAGGGATCGCTGGTGCCTTACCTCAATCTCACCGCGACCACCACGACAAGCAGTGCCACCGTGACAATCGTGGTTTCCGGCGAGGCGACCGATCCGAAATTCAACTTCTCCTCGGTGCCGGCGCTGCCCCAGGACGAGGTCCTGGCGCAGCTCATCTTCGGTCAATCCATGTCCAGACTGTCACCGCTGCAGATCGCCCAGCTCGCCGACGCCGCCGCGCAATTGGCAGGCGCCGGCGGCACGACCTCGCTGCTCGACAACCTGCGCAACGCAATCGGCGTCGACGATCTCGACGTGACGACGGACGAGAAGGGTGGCACCGCGGTTTCGGCCGGCAAATACCTTAACGACCGCACCTATGTGACCATACAGAAGGGCGACAAGCCGGGCTCCGGCAAGGCCACGATCGACCTCAATGTCGGTCGCGGCGTGAAGCTGCGCGGCGAGGCCAATGATGCCGGCGAAGCCAAGGGCGGCGTCTTCTACGAACGCGAATATTGAGGCCGCGCCGGCGCTTCTGTGTCTGCCCAGCAGGCTGACCGCCGCGGGGACGGGGCCGTTATCCGTATAAAATGTATTGATTTAATCGCCCGCAGCGATTTTTTGGGAAATCCGCCTCGCGATAACAAATTTGCGTCAAGACTGTCGCTAACGCGCGAACCGGGTTGTAGCCAAAGATGCACATTCCCTGGCATGTTCCTACTCCACACCGTGTTTTGACATCACGGTCTGGATGCGGAATGTTAAAAGGCGGAAAGCCAACAATGGGAGTAAGTCATGGCAATCTATAAGAGCAATGGTGATCGTGTTCCCGATCACATCCTGAAAATGGCTGAAGAAGCCAAGTCGGGCGGCGTGGACCGCCGCGAATTCCTGGCTATGGCCAGCGTCTTCGGCGCATCGACGGCAATGGCCTATGGCATGCTCGGCCTCGCCGCGCCGACCCCGGCCCGGGCCGAGGACGTGCAGGGAAAGAAGGGCGGCGTGCTCAAGGTCGCGATGTCGATCAAGGATCCGAAGGATCCGCGCACCGCCGACTGGTCCGAAATCTCCAATGCCGAGCGCCAGGCGCTCGAGCCGCTGGTGAAATACACGAAGGAATATACTTTCGCGCCGTATCTGCTGGCGAGCTGGGACATCAACGACGACGCCACCGAATACACGCTGCATGTGCGGCCGGGCGTCGAATGGAACAACGGCGACAAGTTCACCGCCGACGACGTGATCTACAATTTCACGCGCTGGGCGGATAAGGGCGCGGAAGGCAACTCGATGCCTGGCCGCCTCGGCAGCCTCGTCGACGACACGACCAAAAAGCTGCGCGAAGGCTCCGTCGTCAAGGTCGACGACATGACCGTCAAGCTCAAGCTGACCAAGCCCGACATCGCCATCATCCCGAACCTTTGCGACTATCCGGCGCTGGTCGTGCACAAGACCTTCGACGAGAAGGGCGCGAACTTCAAGAGCTGCCCGATCGGCACCGGTCCGTTCGAGCTCGTCTCCTACGACGTCGGCCAGAAGGTGGTCTACAAGCGCCGCGAGACCGGCAAGTGGTGGCAGGGCGAGGCCTTCCTCGATGGCGTCGAGTTCATCGATTACGGCACCGATCCGGCCGCGACCGTCTCGGCCTTCGAGTCGGGCGAAGTCCAGACCAACCACGAAACGACCGCCGACTACATCAAGATCATCGCCGACGTCGGCGCTCCGGTCTCGGAGGTCGTGACGGCTGCCACCGTGGTGTCGCGCTTCAACATCACCCACAAGCCCTATGACGACCAGAAGGTTCGTCAGGCGATGTTGCTTGCCGTCGACAACGCCACCGTGCTGCAGCTCGGCTACGGCAATGCCGGCACGCCGGCCGAAAACCACCACGTCGCGCCGATCCATCCGGAATATGTCAAGCTGCCGGAGGTCAAGCGCGACATCGCCAAGGCCAAGCAGATGCTGACAGAGGCCGGCGCGATCGATTTCGAGCACGAGCTGATCAGCAACGACGAGGACTACCACAAGAACACCACGGACGCGATCGCCGCCCAGCTGCGCGAAGCCGGCATCAAGGTGAAGCGCACCGTGCTGCCGAGCTCGACCTTCTGGAACGACTGGACGAAGTATCCGTTCTCGGAAACCAACTGGAACATGCGCCCGCTGGGCATCCAGGTGATCGCCATCGCTTACCGCACCGGTGAAGCTTGGAACGAGACGGCCTACGCCAATCCGGACTTCGACAAGAAGGTGAACGAGGCGCTCGGCATCGCCGATGCGGAGAAGCGCAAGGTTGTGATGAAGGATATCGAGCAGACCCTGCAAGATTCCGGCATCATCATCCAGCCTTACTGGCGCAAGCTCTACATCAACATCAAGCCCGAGGTGAAGAACCACTCGATGCACCCCACCTACGAGCACGACTTCGGCAAGGTCTGGCTCGAGCAGGCATGATCCATAGCGCGATGGATACGAGGGGCCGCGGCCCCTCGTATTTGCAGCTTCGTTGCCGTTGCATATCCTGCAGCGGCGGCGGGGCGTCATCCGCTTTTCGAAACAGGGTTGAGCGTATCTGACCCCAACCCGGCCGGCAGGGGGGCACATGTTCTCATTCATCGCCAGACGCATCGGCACGATACTGCTCACGATGCTGTGCCTGACGCTGGTCGTTTTCTTTCTCGTCAATCTCGAGCCCAATCTGAAGAAACTGGCGATCAGCCAGACCGAGATGCATACGCCAGCCGACCAGCTCGAAAGCTGGCTGGTCAATCATGGCTACCGGCAG
This sequence comes from Mesorhizobium sp. CA10, assembly GCF_020165285.1. Taxonomy (NCBI): domain Bacteria; kingdom Pseudomonadati; phylum Pseudomonadota; class Alphaproteobacteria; order Hyphomicrobiales; family Phyllobacteriaceae; genus Mesorhizobium; species Mesorhizobium sp. CA10. The sequence continues at coordinate 151,077 of NZ_JAIUHV010000007.1, read as the reverse complement.
AACTTCTTCGTGCGCTACGGCCAGTGGCTGGGTGTCCTGCCGAAGCATCCGATCACCGATCCGGCGACCGGCAAGACGACGCAGCGCTTCTCGTTCTGCAACGACCCGGCCGAGCCGCAATTCTCCGGCGTCCTGCAGGGCGATTTCGGCTGCTCGACCAAGTTCAAGACGACGGTCGCGGCCAAGCTGTTCCCGGCCCTCGGCGCCACCGGATTGTTAATGTTCTGGGTGCTGGCGGTGATGGTGCCGATCTCGCTGCTGATCGGCATTCTCGCCGGCATGCGCGAGGGCTCGCGCACCGACCGCGTGCTGTCGGTGGCCTCGATCGCCTCGACGGCGACGCCCGAATATGTGTCGGGCGTCATCTTCACCGTCATCTTCGCATCCTGGCTCGGCTGGCTGAACGGCTCGGCGGCGTCCGCCAGCCAGGGCATCACCTTCTATAATTTCACGCTGCCGGTGATCACGCTGGCGATCTACGGTATCGGCTATATCGCGCGCATGACACGCGCCTCGATGGTCGAGGTGATGACGCAGCAATATATCCGCACCGCCCGGCTGAAGGGCCTGTCCTTCAGCAGCGTGGTCATCAAGCATGCGTTGCGCAACGCGCTGATTGCGCCCTTCACCGTCATCATGCTGCAGTTCCCATGGCTGCTCACCGGCGTCGTCATCGTCGAGGTGATGTTCCGCTACCAGGGTTTCGGCTACACGCTGGTCGAGGCAGCCGGCAACAACGACATCGACCTGCTGCTCGGCTGCTCGCTGGTCTCGGTGTTCATCGTGCTGATCACGCAGCTGATTTCCGACGTCGGCTACGCGTTTCTAAATCCGCGTATCAGGGTTCAGTAGGGGCAGGAGCCGATGCAAACCGAATATATCAGCGCCTTCAACGTGGTTATCGGCGTGCTCTGGCGGTTCTGGCCGGTGTGGGTCGGGCTCATCCTGGTGATGGGCGCCAGCTTTACCTACAAGAAGCGGCTCGGGCTCTACGGCCAGCTCTTCGACAGCGGCGTCGGCATCGCCGGCGTCTTCATCTGCCTGTTCTGGCTGTTCACGGCGATCTTCGCCTCCACCATCTCGCCCTTCGATCCGCTGGCACAGGTCTCGGTGATGAAGGACACGCTGCCCGGGGCGATCGAGCCGGCGTCGAAGCTCGTCTATTATTTCGGCGGCGACAAGCTTGCCCGCGACGTGTTCTCGCGCATGGTCTATGGCAGCCAGATCGTGCTGATCATCGCGCCGGCCGCCACCGGCTTCGCGCTGATGGTCGGCATCACGCTCGGCCTGCCGGCCGGTTATTATGGCGGCAAGATCGACACGCTCTTGTCGTTCCTTGCCAATCTGGTGCTGGCCTTCCCGGTCATCCTCCTGTTCTACCTGCTGGTGACGCCGGGCATCATGGACACGCCGATCCCCTATGGGATGGCGGGACTGTTCTTCCTGTTCCCGATCATATTCTTCTGCGTGCTGTTCTGGACCCGCTACAAGAACCGGCCGGACCGGCTCTATATCCTGCTCGGCATCACGCTGGTCCTAGGCGGCTGGATCTATACGGGCCTCGTCTTCGACAAGGATCCGCTGCGCATCGTCCACATCGATCCCAACCAGCTCAACATCTTCGTGGCGGTGGTGTTCGCCTCAAGCCCTGGCGTGTTCCGCATCGTGCGCGGGCTGACCATGGACATCAAGACGCGCGACTACGTGGCGGCGGCGCAGACGCGCGGTGAATCGCCCTGGTACATCATGCTGTGGGAGATCCTGCCCAATGCGCGCGGTCCGCTGATCGTCGATGCCTGCCTGCGCATCGGCTACACGACGATCCTGCTCGGGACGCTCGGCTATTTCGGCCTGGGCCTGGCGCCGGAAAGCCCCGACTGGGGCACAGCGATCAAGGACGCCAGCCGCCTCTTGCGGTCCTTCATCCACCCGGCGCTGCCGCCGACCATCGCGCTGATGTCGTTCGTGCTGGGGCTGAACCTGTTGGCGGATTCGCTGCGTGAACAGTCGATGAAAGATTGATGGCGGGGTTTTCGGCCCCATCTTCCAAGGACCAAGGATTGGAGCGACCCATGAACGAGGCAGTTCGAGATCCAGCCAAGGCGACCAGTCAGCCGATCATCGAGATCGAGAACCTCTCGATCTCCTTCTTCACCCGCAAGGGCGAGATCCCGGCCGTGATGGATTTTTCCTGCACGGTCATGCCCGGCGAGGCGATGGGCATCGTCGGCGAGTCCGGCTGCGGCAAGTCGACCGTGTCGCTCGGCATCATGCGCGACCTCTCCAACATCGGGAAGATCGTCGGCGGAAAGATCAAGTTCCAGGGCAAGGACATGGGCGAGCTCTCCGAGGATGAGCTGCGCTCGATCCGCGGCAACAAGATCGCCATGATCTACCAGGAGCCGATGGCGAGCCTCAATCCGGCGATGAAGATCGGCCAGCAGCTGATGGAAGTGCCGCTGATCCACGACAAGGTGTCTAAGGAAGAGGCCTACAACCGCGCCCTGGAGATGGTGCGGGCGGTGAAGCTGCCCGACCCGGAGCGCATGATGCGCTCCTATCCGCACCAGCTGTCGGGCGGGCAGCAGCAGCGCATCGTGATCGCCATGGCGCTGCTTTCCAAACCGGCGCTCTTGTTGCTCGACGAGCCGACGACGGCGCTCGACGTCACGGTCGAGGCCGGCATCGTCGAGCTGGTCAAAGGTCTGGGCGATAAGTTCGGCACCTCGATGATCTTCGTGTCGCACAATCTCGGCCTTATCCTCGAGACCTGTGACAAGATCACGGTGATGTATTCGGGCGAGGCGGTCGAGACCGGCAAGATCGAGGACGTGTTCGACCGGATGCGCCATCCCTACACGCAAGGGCTGTTCCGCTCGATCCCGCTGCCTGGCGCCGACAAGAACTCGCGGCCGCTGATCTCCATTCCTGGACAGTTGCCGCTGCCGCATGAGCGGCCGAAGGGCTGCAATTTCGGGCCACGCTGCCACCATTTCGTCGAGGGCGTCTGCAACGCCGCGGAAATCCCGATGATCCCGGTCGAGGGCCATGAGGGCCATTTCTCGCGCTGCGTGCGGTTCAACGAGATCGACTGGGAGGCGCTGCCGCCCGGTGCCAAGAAGGTCAACGAAAAGGTCGAGCCCGGCGCGCCGGTGCTCAAGATCGACGATCTCAAGAAATACTACAAGGTCGGCGGCAGCGAGGTTTTCGGCTCCAGCGAAGGCCGCGTCGTCAAGGCCAACGAGACGATCTCGTTCACCGCGCGCGAATCCGAGACGGTCGCGATCGTCGGCGAATCCGGCTGCGGCAAGTCGACGCTCGCCAAGGTGCTTCTGGGATTGGAGACCGCAAGCTCCGGCACCGTGACGCTGGGCAACAAGGAGATCCAGTCGACCGGCATCGAGCGCCGCAATGTCGAGACGGTGTCTTCGATCCAGATGGTGTTCCAGAATCCGTTCGACACGCTGAACCCCAGCCACACGGTCGGCTCGCAGATCATCCGCACGCTGGAGAAGTTCAAAGTCGGCAGGACAGTCGCCGAGCGGCGCCAGCGGATGCTGGAACTGCTCGACCTGGTGAAGCTGCCGCGCGCCTTCGAAACGCGCAAGCCGCGCCAGTTGTCGGGCGGGCAGAAGCAGCGTATCGGCGTCGCGCGCGCCTTTGCCGGCGACGCCAAGGTGGTAGTGGCCGACGAGCCGGTCTCGGCGCTCGACGTCTCGGTGCAGGCGGCGGTGACCGAGCTGTTGATGGACATCCAGCGCAAGAACAAGACCACGATGCTGTTCATCAGCCACGATCTGTCGGTGGTGCGCTACATCGCCGACCGCGTCGTCGTCATGTATCTCGGCTACATCGTCGAGCAGGGCACGACCGATCAGATCTTCTCGCCGCCTTACCACCCCTATACCGAGGCATTGCTGTCGGCGATCCCGATCGCCGACACCAGCGTGGTCAAGAAGCACATCGTGCTGGAAGGCGACATCCCGTCGGCGATGAACCCGCCGACCGGCTGCCCGTTCCAGACGCGCTGCGGCTACAAGAAGCTGGTGCCCGACAATCTGTGCGAGACCAAGGTGCCGCCGGTGAAGAATCTCGGCGACGGCCATATGAGCCTGTGCTGGCTCTCGGACGATGTCCTGGCCAAGATGGAGCCGGTCATCAAGTTCGACAGGGAACATGCCGCGCGTGAAGGAGTGCCGGATGATGCGCCGCATGGCGAGGGGCCAGGCTTTGCCGGTTCGCCGCCGCAGCGTCCCGACGGCAAAAACGCCAGCGCGGAGGCCGATGCGATCGGAAAGGGCGTCGAGGAGAACGACGAGGTGCTCAAAGCCCGTCGCCACGAAGTGCGCGACGAGGATTCGGAAACCGGTGTCTCAAGGCCGAAGGACACGACAAGGCGGCACTAGACCCGGTTCCTTAACATAGAAGTTTTGACCGGTTGGTTATGTGTGCGTTGGCAAAGCCCATGCCTTGGCGATTGGCCGAGACGCCTATCGCGATCGTCATCCACGGGCGGAGCAAGGAGCGAAGCGACGCGCGCAGACCCGAGGATCCATGCCGTGACATGGAAGCGCCGCGGCGGCCCAGAAATTCTGCACCGTTGCACACTTCGGTCTAGGTAACGGAATGGATTCTAGGGTCTGCGCGCGTCGCTACGCTCCTTGCTCCGCCCTAGAATGACGAGATTCAGGAGCCTTCAGCTCATCGCCAGCGTTTGCGTTGATAGCCTTGCCCGACAAGCCTTCAATCTTTCAAAATCACCGTGTTGAGGAACTAGGTGCCGCACTGCCGCATCTGCGCGGCGTAATCGCGGGCCATCTGATCGGTGGCGCGCGCGTAGTTTTGAACGCCGCCATCGCCGCGGTTGCCGCGGCCATAGGCGGTCCAGCCGAGATAATAGGCCAGATAGAGATTGTAGGTGTCGTTGCGGGCGATGCCGAACGTGTCGGCCGTCTTTGAGTGGTACCAGCCGACGAAATCGATGGCGTCGGCAAAGCGCGTGCGGCGCGCCGCCCAGTTGCCGGTCTCGCTTTGATATTGCGACCATGTGCCGTCGAGCGCCTGCGAGTAGCCGGTGGCGCTCGAGACATGCGTCCACGGGATGAAGCCGAGCAGCTTGGTGCGCGGCGGGCGGGCATTGCTCTTGAAGCCGGATTCCTTGCGCACCGTCGCCATCAGCACGGGGACGGGAACGCCGTATTTCCGCTCGGTCCGTTCGGCGGCGGACTGCCAGTTGTCGAACCAGCCGTCATTCTGGTCGAAGACGGCGCAAACATTGTTGATGTGACTGGGCGCTGTCGCGCAGGCCGAAAGCGCCAGCAGCACGGAGACAGCGACAATTTTACTAAAACTCGACCTACGCATTGGAAGACGAATAGGCCGAAATCATAAAAGGAGTGTTGCGCGCTTCCTTAACGCGGGCGCGGGAAGCGCGAAAAGCCGAATATCGATATTGCGACCGCTTGTGTCGCTATTCTTTTCCCCGATTTTGAAAAATGCCGCCTTGGCTAAAATCGCGCCGGCAAATGACGAATTCCTGACAGCTCGCATGCGATGCCGGCGCTCTGATGCGCGCATGAGCGAACCAAGACGCAAGCGCGGCGCCGAGCGCACCAGCAACCGGGGACCAGCCGCCATCCCGCAACTGCCGGCGCGGCGGGTGGACAATCCCTATCCGCCGATGGCGCTGCTGTCGGCCGAGCAGATCGAAGCCATCCACCAGGCATCGATGCACATACTGGAGAATTTCGGCATCGAGGTGATGAGCGCACGCGCCCTCTCGCTGTTCGAGCGCGCCGGCGCCAAAGTCGACCACGGCTCGATGAATGTGCGCATCGATCGCGGCATGGTCGAGGAGGCGCTGAAGTCGACGCGCTCGGCCTATACGCTGACGCCCCGAAACCCGGACCACGCCATCCATCTTGGCGGCAGCACCATCAACTTCACGCTCGTCGCCGGGCCGCCCAATGTGCATGACATGGAACGCGGCCGCCGCGCCGGCAACCTTGCCGACTACTCGGACCTCGTCCGGCTGGCGCAGCATTTCAACTGCATCCACATGCTTGGCAACCAGGTCTGCGCCCCGGTCGAGCTGCCGGCGAACACCAGGCATATGGATACCTATTTCGCCAATCTGACGCTGACCGACAAATGCTTCCACGTCTCGGCGATCGGGCGGGGCAGGGCGCTGGACGGCATCGAGATGATGGCGATCGCGCGCGGGCTGACGCTTGAGCACATGGGAGAGGACCCCGGCGTCACCACCATCATTTCGGTCAACTCGCCGCGCCGCTTCGACGAGATGATGGCCGAAGGGCTGATGACCATGGCCGAATACGGCCAGTCGGTAGCGGTGACGCCGTTCACGCTGATGGGGGCGATGAGCCCGGTGACGCTGGCCGGCGCGCTGGCGCAGCAGAATGCCGAAGCGCTGTTCGGCATCGTGCTGACGCAGCTGGTGCGTCCGGGTGCGCCGGTGATGTATGGCGCCTTCACCTCCAATGTCGACATGAAGTCGGGCGCGCCCGCCTTCGGCACGCCGGAGAACACCAAGGCCAACATCGCTTCCGGGCAGTTGGCGCGGCGTTACAAATTGCCTTACCGCACGACGCCTGGCTCGGCCTCCAATGCCGCCGATGCGCAGGGCGCCTACGAGACGCTGATGGCGCTGTGGGGCGCGGTGCTCGGCCACGGCAATCTCGTCTACCACGCCGCCGGCTGGCAGGAAGGCGGGCTGACGGCGTCGTTCGAAAAGCTCATCATCGATGTCGAGATGATCCAGCACATGATGGAGTTCCTGCGGCCGATCGTCGTCGACGAGGCGGAGCTTGCGGTCGAGGCGCTCGGCGCGGTGCCGACCGGCGGCCACTTCTTCGGCGAGCCGCACACGCTGGAGCGCTACGCCACCGCCTTCTACCAGCCGATGCTTTCCAACTGGCAGAATTACGAGGCCTGGCAGGAGGCGGGTGCGCTCGACACGACGGCGCGCGCGACGCGGCTGTGGAAGAAGGCGCTGGAGGAATATGTCCAGCCGGCCATGGATCCCGCGGTGCGCGAGGCGCTCGAAGCCTATATGGCGCGCCGCAAGGAAGCGATCGGGCAGGGTGAGCCGTGAGGGAACAGCTTCCCATCCTGATTCATTTCAATCTCTCAACTCACTGAACCAACGAGAAAAGTCCATGAAGTCGCATGCAAAGGTCGTGGTCATCGGTGGCGGTGTCGTCGGATGCTCGGTGCTGTTCCATCTTGCCCGCCATGGCTGGACCGACGTCGTGCTTCTGGAGCGCGACGAACTGACGTCGGGGTCGACCTGGCATGCGGCCGGCGGCATGCACACCATCAACGGCGACCCCAACGTCGCCAAGCTGCAGAAATACACGATCTCGCTCTACAAGGAGATCGAGGAACTGTCGGGGCAGGCCACCGGCGTGCACCTCACGGGCGGCGTGCTACTAGCGGCGACCGAAGCGCGGCTCGACTGGCTGCGCGGCGTGGTGTCCAAGGGCCGCTATCTCGGCATCGACCTCGAAGTGATCTCGGCCAAGGAAGCGGCGGAACTGATGCCGCTCATCGATCCCAGCCAGTTTGTCGGCGCCGTCCGCAACAAGGAGGACGGCCATCTCGACCCGTCCGGCGTGACGCATGCCTATGCCAAGGCGGCGCGGCAACTGGGGGCCGAGGTCGAGCGCTTCACCAAGGTCGAGGACATCGTGCGCCGTCCCGACGGGCTGTGGCGGATCATCACCAACAAGGGTGATATCATCGCCGAGCATGTCGTCAATGCCGGCGGGCTGTGGGCGCGCGAGGTCGGCCGCATGGTCGGGCTCGAGCTGCCGGTGCTGGCCATGGAGCACATGTATCTGATCACCGAGGACATGCCGGAAGTCGCCGACTGGAACAAGAAGACCGGCACCGAGATCATACACGCGGTCGATTTCGATGGTGAGCTCTATCTGCGCCAGGAGCGCGGCGGCATGCTGATGGGCACTTACGAGAAGGCCAACAAGGTCTGGTCCGAGTTCCAGACACCCTGGAATTTCGGCCATGAGCTCCTGGAGCCGGACATCGACCGCATCGCGCCGTCGCTCGAAGTCGGCTTCCGCCATTTCCCCGCTTTCGAGAAAACCGGCATCAAGCAGATCATCAACGGCCCCTTCACCTTTGCGCCGGACGGCAATCCGCTGGTCGGCCCGGTGCGCGGCCTGCCGGGCTTCTGGGTCGCCTGCGGCGTCATGGCCGGATTCAGCCAGGGCGGCGGCGTGGGGCTCGCGCTCTCCAACTGGATGATCGAGGGCGATCCGGGCGCCGACATCTGGGCGATGGACGTGGCGCGCTACGGCGACTGGGCGACTATGGCCTATACCAACGCCAAGGTGCGCGAGAATTATTCGCGTCGTTTCTCAATCCGCTTCCCGAATGAGGAACTGCCGGCCGGTCGGCCGCTGAAGACGACGCCGGTCTATGACACGCTGTCGGCCAAGGGCGCGCAATGGGGCGTGTCCTATGGGCTCGAAGTGCCGCTCTGGTATGCGCCGGATGGCGTCAAGGACGAGTTTTCCTGGCGGCGCTCGACCGACTTCGACCATGTTGCCAAGGAAGTCGCGGCGGTGCGCGGCGGCGTCGGCCTGTCGGAGATCTCGAACTTCGCCAAATGCAAGGTGACCGGCGAGGGCGCGGCCGCCTGGCTCGACCGCATGCTTGCCTGCAGGCTGCCAAAGCGCGGCCGCATGACCCTGGCGCCGATGCTGAAGGACGACGGCAGACTGATCGGCGATTTCACTTTGGCCAACATCGACGACGCAGAGTGGTTCATCGCCGGCTCCGGCATCGCCGAGCAATACCACATGCGCTGGTTCGAGGCGCATCTGCCGAAGGACGGCTCGGTGCAAATCGAGGCGCTGGGACAGAAGCTCACCGGCCTTGCGATCGCCGGACCGAAGGCCAGGGAAGTGCTCGCCAAGGTCACCCGCGCCGATGTCTCCAACGCGGCGTTCCCTTTCATGGCGGTTGCGCGGATGGATATCGGCATGGCGCCATGCCTGGTAGGCCGCGTCAGCTACACCGGCGATCTCGGCTACGAGATCTGGGTAGCGCCCGAATATCAGCGCGCCGCATACCAGGCGCTGCTGGCCGCGGGCGAAGCGTCAGGCATCGGCCTGTTCGGCTCGCGCGCGCTCAATGCGCTGAGACTCGAGAAGAACTATGGCTCATGGGCGCGCGAGTACCGGCCGATCTATGGGCCGCTTGAGGCCGGGCTCGACCGCTTCGTCGCCTATGGCAAGGAGGCTGATTTCATCGGCAAGGAAGCAGCACTTGCCGAGCGCAAAGACGGCGGCAAGCTCAGGCTGCGCAGCTTCATCGTCGACTCCACCGATGCCGATGTGATCGGCGACGAGGCGATCTGGCATGACGGCGTTGTGCGCGGCTGGGTCACCTCGGGCGGCTATGCGCATCATTCGAAGAAGTCGGTCGCTATGGGCTATGTGCCCAAGGAGATCGCCGACAGACCGGACGGTTTCGAGATCGAGATCCTCGGCAAGCGCCATGCGGCGCGCATCCAGGCGGCGCCGCTGTTCGACGCCAATTTCGAGCGGATGCGCGGCTAGAGCAATTCCAGGAAAAGTGCGAAGCGGTTTCCGATCCGGAATTGCGTCAAAACAAAAAACCTCTAGGCGCGCACCCTTCGATGCTTCAGGCGCTGCGGCGGTTATCCAGCGCGAAGGCGCCGGCCCCGGCGAAGATCAGATAGAGGAAGATGAAGCAGAAGGAGATCGCCGAGTCGCCGCCGTTGTTGACGGGGAAGAAGTCGCGCGGCATGTGCGCCATGAAATAGGCGATCGCCATTTCGCCGGCCAGGAGGAAAGCGACCGGGCGGGTGAAGAGGCCGAGCGCCAGCAGGATGCCGCCGGCGAATTCGAGAATGCCGGCAGCCGTCATCAGCCCGGTGAGGACGTGCGGCTCGGCGCTGACCGGGAAGTTGAACAGCTTCTGCGAGCCGTGTTCGACGAACTGCAAAGCGGTCATGATACGCAACACACCCAGCGCCTGCGGGCTGTACTGAGCTAGGTTTTCGAAAAGCTTCATCTAGAACTCCGTTCTATCCCGCTCGGCCTTAGATTATCGCCCGGCGACGGACCACTCACTTCCCGTGGCCTGCCATCAACAATCGGTGAGTGGAAATGGCTTCAATCCCCATATTTCTTCTCTCTATGGTTGCATATGTATCCTTATGGTTGTATGAATAGGGGTGACTCATCAAACCAGGCAGGTTCCTTAACCATGAGAAAAGTCGCCCTCAGCCTATTCGCAATCCTTGCAGGCACCAGCTTCGCCGCAGCCGCGGATACCGGCTGCGACGCCTTCAAATGGCCGGTTGAACGTGAGCAGGCCCTGTTTCCGGCCGCGCCCGCCGCCCAGTCCGGCGCCACCCTGACGGTCGGCCAAGCGGTGGATTTCTCGCTCGCGGCTGTCGACACGGTCAGCTTTGAAGTGCCGCCTGACCGTGCACCGAAAGCCGGCACCTTCGGCGCGACGGCAAATGTGACCGTGCCGCCTGAAGGCGAGCTGCAGTTCAGCCTGTCCGACGAGGCCTGGATCGATGTCGTGCAGGATGGCAAGATCGTGAAATCGGCGGCTTTCAGCGGCGTGAAGACCTGCCCGGGCATTCGCAAAAGCGTGCGTTTCAAGCTCCAGGGCGGAGCGGCCATCGTCCAGCTCAGCGGTGCGAAAAAAGCCGATCTGAAGCTGGCGGTGCTGACGCCGGAGTGACCAATTTATGAGGGCGACGCCAGCGGGATAGGTTTGTCCGTTCCAAGCGGCTGGTCTTTGACGATTGCGTGCATGGCAGCCTGGCGTATGCATTGTCCAATGCAGCGCTGGTGGACCCCCACTCCGTCTCGGCTTCGCCGAGCCACCTCTCCCCCGATCGACGGGGTAGAGGAAAGTCGCCAAGCTTTTTTGCCCTCAACGCTTGTCCAGCAAGGCTCGCTTCCTTTCCCTCCGGAGGGGGGAAAGGTGGCGCTGCGAAGCAGCGACGGATTGGGGGAACCACGTGGCAATCAAGCCTCGGCCTGATCAGTCACGCCAGTCACAGAATATATGTGCCTTCCCTAAAATTAGACAAAGCGGGGAGAGGTGGCTCGGCGAAGCCGAGAGGGGAGCGCCATATGCGATTGCCCGCCCCCCTGGGTAGACCGGCAATTCTACCGCACCGGCGCCAGCAATGCGAAATGCGCGCCTTGCGGGTCCTGGCACTGAATGATCCACTGGCCGCTCGGCACGTCCATCGGGCCCATGATGACCTTGCCGCCATTGTCGGTGACGCGCTTGGCGGCGGCATCGATGGCGTCGACGTTGAAATAGAACTGCCAGACGGGAACCGGGATTTGAGGCGGCTTGTTCATGATGCCGCCACCGGATTCCGGGCCGGCGCCAAAGGTTTTGTAGATACCCATCTCGCCCATGTCGAACTCGCCGGCGCTCTCCCAGCCGAACTGGCTGGAATAGAAATCGAAGGCAGCCTTCCAGTCCGACGTGTAGAGCTCATGCCAGCCGACATGGCCAAGCGTGGTCGCCGGCACCGGCGGCTGTTCAGGCTGATTGGGCTGCAAGAACATGAAGGTCGCGCCTTGCGGGTCGGCGACGACGGCGAAGCGGCCGACGCCCGGAATGTCGTCGGGCGCCCGATGCACCGCACCACCGGCGTCCTTGAGCGCTTGCGTCGAGGCGTCGACGTCCCTTGGTGTAGATATAGCCGATCCATGCGGGCGGCATGCCCATCTTGGCGGCGTCCTCCGGCAGGGTCATCAATCCGCCGACGCCGCGCACGGCGGAATTCACGACGATGTAGCGGGGCATGCCGGGCGCCTTGTCGAAAGGCTCGGCCTTCCAGCCGACAACGGCGGTGTAGAAGGCCTCGGCGGCGTCGAGGTCGGTGGTCATCAACTCGTACCAGAAGAAAGGTTGCGGGGATTTCGGCATGGTCGGTCTCCTCACCGGTTCGGGCAGCGATCGTTGTTCGATCCATCCTAAGGTATGTTGATGTCCAGGTGATGCCGGCCTGCAAACGGCGGTTTCCTGCGCTTCCGGTGCTCACGTACTTGAGTACGCTCCGCTCCGGTTCTCGAAAACCCCCGTTTCGGCGCGGCCTGACCTGAATCTCAACACACCCTAGGACGATCCTGACGACAGGAATCCGACATCTGGGCCAGAATTCGAGGACGGCAAGCGGCTTAAATCGCGTAGCGCTGAAACGGATTCAGGCGGCGCGCTTTGAGTCCTTGTCTTGATGCATGTCGTTGTCACCCGGAACCGCTGCACACTTCTCGCTGACATGCATTAGGCCCACGATCTTGCGTATCCGGCGCTTTTCGACTTTGCTGGCCTCAAAGAGGGGCTGTCTTCATGCGTCGAATGTCACTCACGCCTGAGCTCGTGGCCTTGTGCCATCGCGACGAGGTCGACCCTGGTCCCGATGGCAGCTGGACACAGCTGAGCGATGATGATTTCCGGACGCTTGCTATGCGCCTGTCCGGCGAAGCCGACGACGGTCCGCTGTGGGTGTTCGCCTATGGCTCGTTGATCTGGAAGCCGGCCTTCGAATCGGTCGAGCAAAGGCGCGCGGCCGCGCATGGCTGGCACCGCTCGTTCTGCCTCGACATAAAGCGCTGGCGCGGTAGCCGCGAGCAGCCTGGATTGATGATGGCGCTGGAACGGGGCGGGCGCTGCGACGGGGTTATCTATCGTTTGCCGGAGGGCGAGAAACCAGCCCAGATCGAGCGATTGCTGCGGCGTGAAATCGACGACCACGAAAGCGTCAGCTCGGTCCGCTGGGTTCCGGTAAGAACGGCGCAAGGGTCTTTGCGGGCGCTCGGCTTCTGGGTCGGCGTGACCGGCAAGGGCACTTCGCTCGGGCAGCCGCTGGAAAGCGTGGCGAAGATACTGGCACGCGCCTGCGGCCATGTCGGCTCTGGCGCCGAATATCTCTACAACACCGTCAGCCACCTCGAGACCTTTGGCATCCATGACCGCAATCTGTGGCGGCTGCAGGAACTGGTGGCGGACGAGATCCGGTCCATCCATGGCCACAGCGTCACAAGCCATGACACAGCAAAGATTGCCGAGCCGGCTATAACATGACTACATTCATCATGTTTTTGCGCAAACAATACAGTGGCTTGGCCGAAAATTGACCAATTGATAAAAAAATAAAACGTGCTAGCCTTCCCCAAAACGACAACAAGGGGAACTGGAATGGCGACTGGTCATTTCATCGAAGGCATTGCCGGCGGCCGGCTGTCTTCCGAGCAATATGCCGACAATTTTTCCGACCTGCATCCGCCGCTTGATCATCACGAGGCGCTGGTCGAGTCCGATCGCTGCTATTTCTGCTACGACGCGCCGTGCATGAACGCGTGCCCGACGTCGATCGACATCCCGCTATTCATTCGGCAGATCGCGACGGGCAATCCGCTGGGTTCGGCCAAGACGATCTTCGACCAGAATATTCTCGGCGGCATGTGCGCCCGCGTCTGCCCGACCGAGACGCTGTGCGAAGAGGCCTGCGTGCGCGAGGTCGCCGAAGGCAAGCCGGTGCAGATCGGCCGACTGCAGCGCTATGCCACCGATGTCGCCATGGGCGAGGGTAAGCAGTTCTACAAGCGCGCCGAGCCGACCGGGAAGAGCATCGCCGTGGTCGGCGCCGGCCCGGCGGGGCTGGCGGCGGCGCATCGGCTTGCCCGCCACGGCCATGATGTGACCATCCTCGAGGCGCGGCCGAAGGCCGGCGGGCTCAACGAATACGGCATCGCCGCCTATAAGAGCGTCGACGATTTCGCCCAGGCGGAAGTGGACTATGTCACCGCGATCGGCGGCATCGACATCCAGAACGGCAAGGCGCTCGGCCGCGACTTCCAGCTTGCCGACCTGATCCGCAACTACGACGCGGTTTTCCTCGGCATGGGGCTTGGCGGCGTCAACGCGCTGCGCGCCGATGGCGAGGACGCCGACGGCGTCGCCAATGCCGTCGAGTTCATCTCGGAACTGCGCCAGGCGAGCGATCTCTCCAGCCTGCCGGTCGGCCGGCGCGTAGTCGTCATCGGCGGCGGCATGACGGCGATCGACGCGGCGGTGCAGTCGAAGCTGCTCGGCGCCGAAGAAGTAACGATCTGCTACCGGCGCGGCCAGGAGCACATGAATGCTTCAGAGTTCGAGCAAGATCTGGCCGCCGCCAACGGCGTCACCATCCGCCATTGGCTGCAGCCCAAGCGCGTCATTGCCGAGAACGGCAAGGTGTCGGCCATCGAGCTTGAATACACGGCGATGAGCGGCGACAAGCTTATCGGCACCGGCGAGACGCTGCGGCTCAATGCCGACCAGGTGTTCAAGGCGATCGGCCAGAGCTTCGTGCCGGCGCATCTCAACGGCAGCGCGGAACAGATCGAGCTCGAAGGCGGCCGCATCAAGGTCGACGCCGAAGGCCGCACTTCGCTGGCCAAGGTCTGGGCGGGAGGCGATTGCATCTTCGGCGGCGACGATTTGACTGTCTCGGCAGTGGCGCAAGGGCGCGACGCGGCCGAGAGCATCCACCGGGCACTGACCTCTAACGGGAGGGCATGAGCATGGCAGACATCCGCAATAATTTCGTCGGCATCAAATCGCCCAACCCGTTCTGGCTGGCCTCGGCGCCGCCGACTGACAAGGCCTACAATGTCGAGCGCGCCTTCAAGGCCGGCTGGGGCGGCGTGGTGTGGAAGACGCTGGGCGAGGAGGGCCCGCCGGTCGTCAACGTCAACGGCCCGCGTTATGGCGCGATCTGGGGCGCCGATCGCCGGCTGCTCGGCTTGAACAATATCGAGTTGATCACCGACCGCGACCTGCAGACCAATCTGCGCGAGATGAAGCAGGTCAAGATGAACTGGCCGGACCGGGCGCTGATCGCCTCGATCATGGTGCCTTGCGTGGAGGAGAGCTGGAAGGCGATCCTGCCGCTGGTCGAGGAGACCGGCGCCGACGGAATCGAGCTCAATTTCGGCTGCCCGCACGGCATGAGCGAGCGCGGCATGGGCTCGGCGGTCGGCCAGGTGCCGGAATATATCGAGATGGTCGTGCGCTGGTGCAAACAGTACACGCGCATGCCGGTCATCACCAAGCTGACGCCCAACATCACCGACATCCGCAAGCCGGCCCGCGCGGCGCATGCCGGCGGCACCGATGCGGTGTCGCTGATCAACACCATCAACTCCATCACCGGCGTCGATCTCGACAGTTTCGCGCCGCAGCCGACCATCGATGGCAAGGGCTCGCATGGCGGCTATTGCGGCCCGGCGGTGAAGCCGATCGCCATGAACATGGTGGCTGAGATCGCCCGCGATCCGGAAACGCATGGCCTGCCGATCTCAGGCATCGGCGGCATCACCACCTGGCGCGACGCCGCCGAATTCATGGCGCTCGGCGCCGGCAACGTGCAGGTCTGCACGGCGGCGATGACCTATGGCTTCAAGATCGTGCAGGAAATGATCGCGGGGCTGGAGAACTGGATGGACGAGAAGGGTCACGCCTCGCTCTCCGACATCATCGGCCGTGCCACGCCCAATGTCACCGACTGGCAGTATCTCAACCTCAACTATGTCGCCAAGGCGCATATCGACCAGGATGCCTGCATCAAATGCGGCCGCTGCCACATCGCCTGCGAGGACACCTCGCATCAGGCGATCACCAGCACGGTCGACGGTGTCAGGCATTTCGAGGTGATCGAAGCCGAATGCGTCGGCTGCAACCTTTGCGTCAATGTCTGTCCGGTGGAGGGCTGCATCACCATGCAGCCGCTGGCCGCCGGCGTGCTCGACCAGCGCACCGGCTTGCCGGTGTCGCCGGTCTACGCCAACTGGACCACGCACCCCAACAATCCGATGGCCAAGGTGGCCGCGGAGTAGGATTGGTTCCTCGCCCCACGTAGTGGGCACAGATCTTCTGTGACTGGCGCGACTGATCAGGCCGAGCCTTGATTGCGACGTGGTTCCCCCAATCCGTCGCTGCTTCGCAGCGCCACCTTTCCCCCTCCGGAGGGAAAGGAAGGGAGCGTTGCTGGACGGGCGTTGACGGCAAAAGCTTGGCGCCTTCCTCTACCCCGTCGATCGGGGGAGAGGTGGCTCGGCGAAGCCGAGACGGAGTGGGGGTCGACCAGCGCTACATAAGACAATGCATGCGCCAAACTGCTATGCACGCTATCGCCAAAGGCCAGGCCGCTTGGAAACGTGTGCATGCCGTAGACGAAGTGGGGAGAGGTGGCCCGGTGAAGCTGGGACGGAGAGGGGTCTTCGGGACGGATGGGAACTAGTCCAGGCTCCTGACCGCCTGTTTATCTTGCTAACACCTCATTCTTCACCGACTCTGAACTCACAGAAGGCGTCCCCCTCTCCGTCCCGGCTTCGCCGGGCCACCTCTCCCCCGCTTTACGGGGTGCGAGGAACCCAAGTCCCGCGAAGCGCCAATTCTCCCTCACTCTGTCATTGCGAATCGGCGGGCAATCTTCATTTTTCTATTGCAGATAAAAATTATCCACGATAAAATATATCGATGATTGGGAAATCAGCACGATGAAGCTCGGCGATGGCGTTGAGGCGGCAATCCATTGCGCGGCGACGCTGGCCAGCGTCGATGGCAACAGCACCATGCCGGGCGCGGCGCTTGCGGAGGCGTTTGGTCTGTCGCCGAGTTACCTGCTCAAGCATCTGAACCAGCTCACGGCGGCGCGCATCCTGGAATCGGTGCCAGGGCCGGCGGGCGGCTACAGGCTGGCGCGGGCGGCCGAGCGCATCACGCTGCTCGACATTGTGCTTGCAGTGGAGGGCAGGGAGCCTGCCTTTCGCTGCGGCGAGATTCGCCAGCGCGGCCCGGTCAAGATCGACACCTCGGCCTATGTGAAGCCTTGCGGCATCAATGCCGCGATGCTCAAGGCCGAGCGCGCCTATCGGGCGGCACTCGCCGAAGTGAAGCTGTCCGACATCGTGGCGGAATACGCGGCCGAAGGCGATCCGCGATCCTATGCGGCGAGTTGCGCCTTCGTCGAGCGTCACCAGCGGCGCCAGAAATCCGCTTCACCGAAGCAGATTTGAACCTCTAAACCACCCCAAGCCTGAAAGGAAAAAGACGATGAAACCGAGACTGCAGTTCTTTGCCAAGGCGCCGGAAATCATGAAGGCGGTATCGGCGCTCAACAAGGCCGTCGACGAATGCGGGCTGGAAGTGAGCCTCCTGCACCTGATCAAGCTCAGGGCCTCGCAGATCAATGGCTGCTCATATTGTGTCGAAATGCATAGTCGCGAGGCGCGACGCGACGGCGAGACCGAGACCCGGCTCTATCTCGTCGCCGCCTGGAAGGAATCGCCGCTGTTTTCCGAGCGCGAACGAGCCGCCCTTGCATGGACCGAAGCCGTGACGCTGATCGCCGACAATGGCGTATCGGACGAGCTCTACGCCCGCACGCTCGAGCATTTCTCGGAAGAGGAACTGGTCAAGCTCTCGGTCGCGCTCGGCATGATTAACACGTGGAACCGGCTGTGCATTCCCTTCCACGCCATTCATCCGATGCCGGCCGCCAAGGCTGCCTGATCGAACGGCTTGGCGCGCGGATAAGAGATCCGCGCGCCTGTTCACGCAGCAAAGCGCAGGCCTCCGTCGCAGGTCAGCACCTGGCCGGTCATGAAGCTGTTCGAGACCAGGAAGGCGATCGCTTCGGCGACGTCCTCGGCGCGACCGATGCGGCCGACCGGCGTCTTGCCGGCATATTCGGCAAACACCGCCTGCCGCTGGTCGTCCGGCAAGAAGTCCCACCAGGGCGTGTCAATGACGCCGGGCGCCACGACGTTGACGCGCAGCGGCTTCAGCTCGACGGCCAGGATCGGTGCGACGGTCAACAGCATGCCGTTGATGGCGCCGATGCCGGCGACGCCGGGCGCGGCGATCTGCGCCGACACAGCCGAGATGAAAGTCACCGATCCAGCTTTGTTCAAGGTCGGCAGGGCCGCCTGCAGGCAGGAGAGTTGCGGCCGGATCTTTTCATCGACGCCGCTGCCGATGTCGGCGAGGTCGAGCGTCGCGAACGGTCCCAGTCCCTTGCCGCCGCTGGCGGCGAGAACAAGGTGATCGAACGGCCCGAGGCGCTCGAAGAAATTCCGGACCTCGTCCGGCTTGGTGGCATCGAACGCTGCCTTGCCGACGGTGGCGCCAAGCGTCTTCCATGCGCCTTTGAGTTTCTCCTCGTTACGGCCGGTGATCGTCACTTTCATCGTGGGGCTGACCAGCCGTTTGGCCGTGGCAAGGCCGATGCCGGACGAGCCGCCGATTATGACGCAGTGTTCGGTGGTCTCGCTCATGAGTGCTTTTCCCTTGATGTTGCGGAAGATTGCCCGATCAGCTCGAGGCTAAGCGCGCGCAGCCGGCGGCGGGCTTTCTCGTCATAGGCCTGGGCGTCGGCGCGCGATTCCCGCTGGCCGTCGAAGTAACGGCCGCTGCGGCCTTCGAGCGCCGGCGATGTTGCCAGGTTGAGAATGGCGTCGGCGCCGGTCTCGACCGAGCTCCATGGCGTGACCCCGGCCTGCCGCACCATCGTTGTGTCCATGTAGCTTGCCGGGTGCAGAGCATTGACCGTGATGCCGGTGCCGTCGAGCTGCTCCGCCAGATCGATTGTGAACAGGATCTGCGCCAGCTTGCTCTGGCAGTAGGCGAGCACGCCGCTATAGCCATGCGTCAGCATCGCGTCGTCGAAGTCGATCGCCTGCTGGCCGGCCGAGGCGACATTGACGATGCGCGCCGGCGCGCTTGCCTTGATGAGCGACAAGAGCTCCGACGTCAGCAGGAAGCCGGCGAGATAGTTGACGGCGAAGCGCAACTCGTAGCCGTCGGCGCTGACCTGCCGGCTGGCGGCCTGGCCGCCGGTGCCGACGCCGGCATTGTTGATCAGGACGTCGAGCCGATCGGTCCTGGCGCGCACCGCTTCGGCGAGGCGGCGCACTTCGGCAAGCGAAGCGAGGTCGGCGGGAAGAAATTCCGCCTTACCGCCTTTTGCCTCTATGGCGGCCACAGTCGCCTTGCCGCGGCTTTCGTCGCGGCCATGCACCAGCACGCGGGCGCCGCCGGCGCCGAGCCGCTCGGCGACCACGCGGCCGACGCCGTCGGTCGAGCCGGTGACGAGAATTGTTTTATTGTTGAGTTCCATGTCCGGAGCCTCCTTGCGCTGCTCTGAACGCAAAGATGGGACATCGCGCGGGCCGCAAACAGTTCAAACTTTATCCTGGTATCGATACTGCTATAATAGGCGCATGGATGCCGTTACCCATTCCCCCGAAGATCACCGCCGGCGCGAGCTCGGAGCCTTCCTGCGTTCCCGTCGCGAGCGGCTTTCGCCGGATGCCGCCGGTATCGCCTGCGGCGCGCGGCGGCGCACGCCCGGACTGAGGCGTGAGGAAGTGGCCATGATCGCCGGCGTCGGCACGACCTGGTACACTTGGCTGGAGCAGGGCAGGGATGTGCGGCCTTCGGTCGAGGTGCTCTCAGCGCTCTGCGAAGCGTTGCGGCTCGACGCCGCCGAGCAGCGGCATCTGTTCACGCTCGCCGGCCGCCAGCAGCCGGAGCGGCGCCGCATCGTGCAGGGCAAGGTCGAGGGGCCCTTGCTGCACATGCTGCAGAGCCTGGTCTTGCAGCCTGCCTATGTCGTCGGCCCGCGCTGGGACGTGCTGGCATGGAACGATGCGGCCGTCGCCATCTTCGGCGATTACGGCCTGCTGGAGGGCGACGCCCGCAACATCATCCATGGCGTCTTCACCGATCCGCACCGGCGGCATCTGCTGGTGGATTGGGAACAGCTGGCGCGCGCGACCCTTGCCGCCTTCCGCGCCGAGAGCGCGAAATACACCGGCGATCCGGATTTCGAGCGGCTGATCGAGCTGATGATGCACTCAAGCCCCGAATTCCGCGAATGGTGGCCGCAGCGCGATGTGGTGCATCGGCTCTCCGGTCTGAAGCATCTGCGGCATCCGATCGCCGGCGCGATGACGTTCGAGCATATGAGCCTGTCGATCGACGACGGCTCGGACATGCGGCTGATCGTCTACACGCCGCTGACGGAGCAGAACTCGGTGGTGAAGCTCAAGAAGCTGCTTGACGACCTGCCATCCGAGCGTCGTAGCGCGTGAGGTTAGTAGGTCGCAGGCCCCTCAACTTCGTCATCCACGGGCGGAGCGGGAGCGAAGCGGACGCGGAGACCCGAGGATCCATTCCGTTACCTTTGCCGTGTGTGCCAGCGGTGCAGAATTCTGGATTGTCGCGTCGCTTCGAGGTCACGGAATGGATCCTCGGGTCTGCGCTGCGTCGCTTCGCTCCTTGCTCCGCCCGTGGATGACGAAGCTGAGAGGCTTCGGCTAATCTCGAAGGACAGCAACAGCCAACCGGCTGGCAAAACGGCCCCGTCCGGCGAGACGCTACCCCTTCGGCTTCAGCCCATCCAGGAACAGCTGCTCCAGAAACCGCGCTGCGTCCTCGAAGCGGCCGTCGCCGCCGCGGTCGGCGCCGAGTACGGCGCGGACCTGAACGTCGAAATCGGCATAATGCTGCGTCGTCGCCCAGATCGAGAAGATCAGGTGCCAGGGATCGGTGCGGGCGATCTTGCCGGCGCGCATCCAGCCCTTGATGACGGCGGCCTTCTCGTCGACCAGCGTCTTCAGCTCGCCCTCCAGCATCGGCTTGATGCGCGGCGCGCCCTGCAGGATCTCGTTGGCGAACAGCCGGCTTTCGCGCGGAAAATCGCGCGCCATCTCCAGCTTCCTGCGGATATAGCTTCTGAGCTCCGTCAGCGGATCGCCGATGTCGTCAAGCTCGCGCAATGGCGCCAGCCAGGTGTCGAGCAGACGCTGCATCAACGTCTCGTGAATGTCCTCCTTGCGGCGGAAGTAATAGAGAAGGTTGGGCTTCGACATGCCGGCGGCTTCGGCGATCTGGTCGATGGTCGAGCCGCGAAACCCGTTGGCGGAGAAGACTTCGAGCGCGGCCTCGAGGATCAGCTCGCGCTTTTCCTGCTGGATGCGGGTGCGGCGGGGAGCGGAGCCTTCCATCGCCGCCGTCATCCTGGCCGGCCGTCTTCGCGCCGGCTCTCTGGACCAATTGTCTGGACCAGTTTTTCCTTGGGCTGTGGAGCGCGCTTTTTATGCCGCATTTCCGCTAGTAATCCCTTGACCGCCGACAGGCGGTGCTAACGTTTGTCCAACCGGTCAAAAATTTGCGTAGCACGAAAATGCAGCGAAGACCAAGCGTTGGCCGCACCGAAACACGCTTACAAGGGGAAGTCCTGGTCATGTCCAACCGGCTGAAAGTCACGCCGAACGATCTCAGCGCATTCTGGATGCCGTTCACGGCAAACCGCCAGTTCAAGCAGGCGCCGCGCATGTTCGTGTCCGCCAAGGACATGCACTACACCACCAGCGACGGCCGCAAGGTGCTGGACGGCACCGCGGGCCTGTGGTGCGTGAACGCCGGCCACTGCCGGCCGAAGATCACCGAGGCCATCCAGAACCAGGCTGCCGAGCTCGACTACGCGCCGGCTTTCCAGATGGGCCATCCGATCGTGTTCGAGCTGGCGAACCGGCTGGTCGATATCGCCCCCAAGGGCATGGACCATGTCTTCTTCACCAATTCCGGATCGGAATCGGTGGACACCGCGCTCAAAATGGCGATCGCCTATCACCGCGTTCGCGGCGAGGGCTCGCGCACCCGTCTGATCGGCCGCGAGCGCGGCTATCACGGCGTCAATTTCGGCGGCATCTCGGTCGGCGGCATCGTCTCCAACCGCAAGATGTTCGGCACGCTGCTCGGCGGCGTCGACCACCTGCCGCATACGCATCTGCCGGAGAAGAACGCCTTCTCGAAGGGCGTGCCGGAGCATGGCGCAGAACTCGCGAACGATCTCGAGCGGCTGATTGCGCTGCACGATGCTTCGACCATCGCCGCCGTCATCGTCGAGCCGGTCGCCGGCTCCACCGGCGTCATCCTGCCGCCGAAGGGCTACCTGCAGAGACTTCGGGAAATCTGCACGAAGCACGGCATATTGTTGATTTTCGATGAAGTGATCACCGGCTTCGGCCGCCTCGGCGCGCCGTTCGCGGCGGACTATTTCGGCGTCACGCCGGACATCATGACCACGGCCAAGGGGGTCTCCAACGGCGTCATCCCGATGGGCGCGGTGTTCGTCAAGAAGGAGATCCACGACGCCTTCATGACCGGCCCGGAGCACATGATCGAGTTCTTCCACGGCTACACCTATTCGGGCAACCCGATTGCCTGCGCCGCGGCGCTCGGCACGCTGGACACCTACAAGGAAGAAGGTCTCTTGACGCGCGGCGAGGAGCTGGCGCCTTACTGGGAAGACGCGCTGCATTCGCTGAAGGGCGAGCCGCATGTCATCGACATCCGCAACATCGGCCTGATCGGCGCGATCGAGCTGGCGCCGATCGCCGGCAGCCCGACCAAGCGGGCGTTCTCGGCCTTCGTCAAAGCGTTCGAACGCGGTGCGCTGATCCGCACCACCGGCGACATCATCGCGCTGTCGCCGCCGCTGATCATCACCAAGGGCCAGATCAACGAGCTGATCGACCATGTGCGTGAGGTGCTGAGGTCGATCGACTGACAAGCCGGAGCGGACACTCTGCCGTGGAGGGAGGGTGTCCGCGAAGCCGCCGGCTGAGGTCGACGCCGCAGCGCCGACCTTCGGTGCGATTCAGGCGGGCAGCGCGCCGATGCCGGTCAGAATCACCCGCTTGATGTTTTCCTTGGCTTCCCGCCATTGCCGATCCGACAGCGACTTACCGCCGTTCAGCGTTTCGATCTGGTGGCCGAAATCGGCGTAATGCTGGGTCGTGGCCCAGAGCATGTAGAGGAGATGACGCGGGTCGACCGGGTCCATCTTGCCCTCCTCGATCCAGCGCCTGATGATCTCGACGCGGCCGTCGGTCCATTCGCGCAGCGTCGATTCCATATAGTCCTGAAGCACGGGCGCGCCGTGCATTACTTCCGAGGCCCAGACCTTCGAGCCGTCCGGGTGGCGGCGCGATATCTCCATCTTGGCGTCGATATAGGCGCTGATGCCGTCTACCGGGCCGCGCGCCGCGTCGAAGCAATTGGCCGCCTGCAGCCAGATCTCGAAAATGTTCTGGACGACGGACCGGTAGAGCTCTTCCTTGGTGGCGAAATAGTAGTGGAGATTTGCCTTTGGCAGTCCCGCCAGATCGGCGATCAGCTGCATCGTGGCGCCGCCGAACCCGGCTTCCGCGAACACCTTTTCCGCCGCGAGCAGAATTGCTTTTTCATTCTCCCGCCTTATGTCCTGTCGCCGCATGGGACGGGTGGATTCGCTCATGTCTCCCCCAAGATTCTCGTTGACCGCTTGGTCAGCTTGTGTAGTCTGAAAGCTGACCATACGGTCAGGATGCAAACCACTCAAGGGGCGACAAGACCCCTGGTGAAAATGGGAACTGCAAATGGCCGCACCCGGCGAAAATCTGCGCGTGAATTCAGATCGCTTGTGGGATTCCATCATGGAGATGGCGAAGATCGGCCCCGGCATTGCCGGCGGCAACAATCGCCAGACCGTGACCGACGAGGACGGCGAGGGCCGCCATTTGTTCAAGCGCTGGTGCGAGGCCGCGGGGCTCGAAATGGGCCTCGACGAGATGGGCACGATGTTTGCCCGCCGCGAGGGCACCGATCCAAGCCTGCCGCCCGTCTATGTCGGCAGCCACCTCGACACGCAGCCGACCGGCGGCAAGTATGACGGCGTGCTCGGCGTGCTGGGCGGACTGGAAGTCGTGCGCTCGCTCAACGATCTCGGCATCAAGACCAGGCATCCGATCGTCGTCACCAACTGGACCAACGAGGAAGGCGCGCGCTTCGCCCCGGCGATGATGGCGTCCGGCGTGTTCGCCGGCGTGCTCGACCAGGCCGATGTCTACCAGCATGTCGACAAGGACGGCAAAAAGTTCGGCGAGGAGCTCGAACGCATCGGCTGGAAAGGCACCGAGAAGGTTGGCGACCGCAAGATCCACGCCTTCTTCGAACTGCATATCGAGCAAGGGCCGATCCTCGAGGACGAGGGCATCGATATCGGCGTCGTGACCCATGGCCAGGGCCTGAAATGGCTGCAGGTGACGCTGACCGGCAAGGAAGCGCATACCGGCTCGACGCCGATGCCGAAGCGCCGCAATGCCGGGCTCGGCATGGCGCGCGTGATCGAGCTGGTGCACGAGATCGCCATGGATTACCAGCCCGACGCCGTCGGCGCGGTCGGCCACATGCAGGCCTATCCGAACTCGCGCAACATCATCGCCGGCCGCACGGTCTTCACGATCGACATCCGCTCGCCGGAGAAGGAAGTGCTCGACGCCATGGATGGCCGCATCCGCGAAGGCATCGACACGATCTGCGACGCGCTCGACATCAAATACGAGATCGAGCAGGTCGGCCATTTCGATCCGGTGACCTTCGACAAGAATTGCGTCAAGGCGATCCGCGACGCCGCCGAGCGGCTGGGCTACTCGCATCGCAACATTGTCTCCGGCGCCGGCCACGACGCCTGCTGGATCAACCGCGTCGCGCCGACCGCGATGGTGATGTGCCCCTGCGTCGACGGGCTCAGCCACAACGAGGCCGAGGAGATCACCAAGGAATGGGCGGCGGCGGGCGCCGATGTGCTGTTCCATGCGGTGGTCGAGACGGCGGGAATCGTCGAATGACCGACTAGACCAATTGCCTCGCAACGCCGCTCGCAAAGAAGCGCGAAAGAGCAGGGGAACAGATATGACCAAAGTCATCCGGAACGGCACCGTCGTCACAGCCGACCGCACCTGGAAGGCCGACGTGCTTATGCAGCACGGCAAGATCGTCGCCATCGGCTCCAACCTGCACGGCGACCATGAGTTCGACGCCACGGGCTGCTATGTCATGCCGGGCGGCATCGATCCGCACACCCATCTCGAAATGCCCTTCATGGGCACTTATTCGGCCGACGATTTCGAATCCGGCACGCGCGCGGCGCTCTCCGGCGGCACGACCATGGTGGTCGATTTCTGCCTGCCGGCGCCGCAGCAGTCGCTGCTGGAAGCCCTGCAGATGTGGGACAACAAGACCTCGAAGGCGTCTTGCGACTATTCCTTCCACATGGCGATCACCTGGTGGGGCAAGCAGGTGTTCGACGAGATGGCTCAAGTCGTCGACCGGGGCATCACCTCGTTCAAGCACTTCATGGCCTATAAGGGCGCGCTGATGGTGGATGACGACGAGATGTACTCGTCGTTCCAGCGCTGCGCCGATCTCGGCGCGCTGCCGCTGGTTCATGCCGAGAATGGCGACGTGGTCGCAGCGCTCTCGCAGAAGCTTTTGGCCGCCGGCAACAATGGTCCGGAGGGACATGCCTATTCGCGGCCGCCGGAAGTGGAGGGCGAGGCGACAAACCGCGCCATCATGATCGCCGACGTGGCGGGCGTGCCGCTGTATGTCGTGCATGTCTCCTGCGAGCAGAGCCACGAAGCGATCCGCCGCGCCCGCCAGAAGGGCATGCGGGTGTTCGGCGAGCCGTTGATCCAGCATCTGACGCTCGACGAGACCGAGTATTTCAACAAGGACTGGGACCATGCAGCGCGCCGGGTGATGAGCCCGCCTTTCCGCAGCAAGTGGCATCAGGATTCGCTGTGGGCCGGCCTGCAGGCCGGCTCGCTGCAGGTCGTGGCGACCGACCATTGCTCCTTCACCACCAGCCAAAAGCGCAACGGCATCGGCGACTTCACCAAGATCCCGAACGGCACCGGCGGGCTCGAGGACCGCTTGCCGGTTCTATGGACGAGAGGCGTCAACACCGGGCGGCTAACGATGAACGAGTTCGTCGCGGTGACCTCGACCAACATCGCCAAGATCCTCAACATGTATCCGAAGAAGGGCGCGATCGTCGAAGGCGCCGACGCCGACATCGTCGTGTGGGATCCGAAGCGTAAGAAGACGATCTCGGCCAAGAACCAGCAGTCGGTGATCGACTACAACGTCTTCGAAGGCGTCGAGGTGACCGGCCTGCCGCGCTTCGTCTTCTCGCGCGGCGAGCTGTCGGTCGAGGAAGCGGAGGTGAAGGCCAAGACCGGCCATGGCGAGTTCGTCGCCCGCGAGCCGAACGCTGCGGTTAACCGGGCGCTGTCGACCTGGAAGGAGATTTCCGCGCCGCGCAAGGTCGAGCGAACCGGCATTCCGGCCACCGGGGTCTGACCATGCGGGCTCTTCATCTGGCGATCGCGGTGGCCGCGATACTTGCCGCCGGCCAGGCTCTTGCCGCCGGCATAGACCTCAGCAAGCCCTATGGCGACAAATATGGCTGCATCAACCGGAACGGCCAGCAGGTCGCTGCCGACAAGATGCTGCTTCTGACCAACAAGGAACTGATCACTGCGGCCAGCGCCTGCACCTTCAGCGACCGCCAAGCGCAGGCCGATGGATCGCTGGTGGTGACGGCAAAATGCGAGGCTGAAGGCGAAGAGGGACAGCCGACCAGGTTCACCATCAAGCGCAGCGCGAAGAATGCGAAGAAGCTGGTCGTGGCCGACGAAGACGGCAATGTGATGGGCGAAGTCGCGCGATGCAAATGACGGCCATCGCGTCAGGGTCAAGCGACAAGACCGTCCAGCTCCGGCAGCAGCACGACGCTTTCCTGTTCGTTGGGATCGGTGCGGGCGATCACCGCCGAAGAGGGGGCGTCGCTCAGATTGGCGGGCAGATGCGGCACGCCCGCCGGAATGTAGAAGAGGTCGCCGGCCTTGACGACGGTGTGGTGCTCGAGCCGGTCGCCGTACCAGGTGTGGACTTCGCCGGAGAGCACGTAGATGGCCGTCTCGTGGCTTTCATGCATGTGCGCCTTGGCGCGCGCGCCAGGCGGCATGGTGAGAAGATGCATGCAGATGCCGGAGGAGCCGACGGTTTCGGCGGCGATGCCGGCGAAATAGCTCAGCCCCTGCTTGCCCTGATAGGTGCTTTCGGGGCGAACGAGACGACAGGTGGGTTCAGGCGACATCGGCAAGGCTCCGGGCGGCGTCGATCGGGTGGGACAGGACGAGTGGAAAGCAACGCTATCATAAAATCAACCGGATTGCCGACAGCGCGGCAGCGGCTGCGAGAGGCAGGCTGCAGCCAATGACCGAACAGCCGCCAGCCGTCGTTTCGGCAAGCAAGCTCGGCCTCACCTTCCAGACCAATGACGGTCCGGTGCAGGCGCTCTCCAATGTCGATCTGACCATCCGCAAAGGCGAATTCGTCTCCTTCATCGGCCCGTCCGGCTGCGGCAAGACCACCTTGCTGCGCGTCATCGCCGATCTCGAGAAGGCGACCGCCGGGACGATCTCCGTCAACGGCATGACGCCGGAGCAGGCGCGCGAGAAACGCGCCTATGGCTATGTCTTCCAGGCGGCGGCCTTGTTCCCGTGGCGCACGATCGAGCGCAACGTGGCGCTGCCGCTGGAGATCATCGGCCTGAGCCAGGTCGAGCAGGCCGAGCGCATCAAGCGCACGATGGAGTTGGTCAACCTTTCCGGCTTCGAGAAGAAATACCCCTGGCAGCTTTCCGGCGGCATGCAGCAGCGCGCCTCGATCGCGCGTGCTCTCGCCTTCGATGCGGACCTGCTCTTGATGGACGAGCCGTTCGGCGCGCTTGACGAGATCGTGCGCGACCATCTGAACGAGCAGCTCCTCGATCTCTGGGCGCGGACCAACAAGACGATCTGCTTCGTCACCCATTCGATACCCGAGGCGGTCTATCTGTCGACGCGCATTGTCGTGATGTCGCCGCGGCCAGGCCGCGTCACCGACATCATCGAATCGACGCTGCCGAGAGAGCGGCCGCTCGACATCCGCGAGACGCCTGAATTCCTGGCGATCGCCGCGCGGGTGCGGGATGGCTTGAGGGCAGGGCACAGCTATGATGATTGAGAGGGATGAGCTCTCTCCTCTCCCCTCCGAGAAGAGGGTGGCCGCGCAGCGGCCGGGTGAGGGGACGGCCACTCGCACCTTCGTCATCCTAGGGCGGAGCAGGCGCGCCACCCCGCGTGTTAAGGAAGCCGGCCATCGCGATTTCGTCATCCTAGGGCGTAGCGACGCGAAGCGGAGCGCAGACCCTAGGATCCATTCCGTGATGCTGGTCGAAGGGCGTAAGCGGCTCAGAATACCCGACGAGCAGAGCGCGGCGCAGGGAGCTGTATTCTGGAACATTGCGGAGCTCAGAAGTAACGGCATGGATCCTAGGGTCTGCGCCGCGTCGCTTCGCTCCTTGCTCCGCCCTAGGATAACGAAAAATACCAGCGCCGCAGCACTCCAGTCGAACGTGACCGACCTTCGCTTTGCTCCGGCCACCCTCTCCCCGGTGGGGAGAGGAGGGGAGCCGCGCTAGATGGACTCCTTCCGCTCGAAAATCATCCCCGTGAACAGCATCCTCGCCGGCGTGGTGGTGCTCTGGTATGTCTTCGCCGTCATCCTCAACGCGCCGTTCCAGCGCGATCTCGACCGCCGTGCTAATGAGACGCCGGGTATCGTCGAGTTCATCGGCAAGACGCTGTCGCAGCCGAAGCCGACGCTACCGGCGCCGCATCAGGTGGCGGTGAATTTCTTCCAAAACACCTTCCTGCGGTCCGTCACCTCGAACCGCAGCCTGGTCTACAACGCCTGGGTTACGCTGTCGTCGACGCTGCTCGGCTTTGCTTTCGGCACCGCTCTCGGCATCCTGATCGCGGTGGGCATCGTGCATGTGGCGACGCTCGACCGCAGCCTGATGCCGTGGATCATTGCTTCGCAGACCATTCCGATCCTGGCGGTGGCGCCGATGATCATCGTAGTGCTGGCCGCGATCGGCATCACCGGCCTGATCCCCAAGGCGCTGATCTCGACCTATCTGTCGTTCTTTCCAGTCGCCGTCGGCATGGTGAAGGGCCTGCGCTCACCCGAGATCATGCATCTCGACCTGATGCATACGTATAACGCCAGCGCCTCGCAGACCTTCTGGAAGCTCAGGGTGCCGGCTTCGGTGCCGTTCCTGTTCACCTCGATGAAGGTGGCGGTGGCGGCAAGCCTGGTCGGCGCCATCGTCGGCGAATTGCCGACGGGTGCGGTCGCCGGCATCGGCGCGAAGCTGCTTGCGGGCGCCTATTACAGCCAGACCATCGATATCTGGTCGGCGCTCGTCGCGGGGTCCGTCGTCGCAGCGCTGCTGGTGATGGTCGTGGGCATCGCCGGACGCCTGGTCGATCGCGCCATGGGCGGGAGGCCGGCATGAATTGGCTGAAGCCATCATGGCAATCGGTGCTGGCAATCGTGCTTTGTCTCATCGCCTTTGCGCTTGGCGCATTGACGAAGCCGGAGGCAGCCGCGCTGGCGGATCCAGCCGCAACGCTGGCCTATCCCTATATGGGCGCGAAGGGGCTGATCATCGGGCTGCTGCTTATTGCGGCGCTGGTCTCGACCTTAAGGCTGACGCCGGTCGTTGAGGCCATCGCGCTCTTCGTCGGCGCGCATGCCGCAGCCTGGCTCTTGATCAAGGGCATAGCCGGTTTCGAAGGCACGGCGCTTGCGCCATATTTCCTGCTGCTTGCCGCTGCCTGGCTGCTGGCCTGGCGCTGCGTTGCCTTGCTCTCCTGGTTGCGTCCGAGCGGGAGCGTCGCAAGGAACGCGCTGCGCCTGATCGTCCCGGCGATCTTCGGTGCCTGGATCCTGATCATCTGGGAAGCGGTGACACGCGGTGCCGGCATCCCCTTCATCCTCTTGCCGCCGCCGAGCGCGATTGGCGCGCGGATCGCCAACTCGCTGCCGATCCTGGGATCGGATGTGCGGCAGACGATCTTCAAGGCGGTGCTCATCGGCTATGTCGTCGGCAATCTCGCCGGCTTCGCCGTTGCTATCCTGGCCGACCGTGTGCCGTTCCTGCGGCGCGGCCTGCTGCCGATCGGCAATATGGTTTCGGCGCTGCCGATCATCGGCGTCGCGCCCATCATGGTCATGTGGTTCGGCTTCGACTGGCCGTCCAAGGCCGCGGTCGTCATCATCATGACCTTCTTCCCGATGCTGGTGAATACGGTGGCGGGCCTTGCCGCGTCCGGGCATATGGAGCGCGACCTGATGCGCACTTATGCATCGGGCTATTGGCCGACCTTGCTCAAGCTCAGGCTGCCGGCGGCCATGCCGTTCATCTTCAACGCGCTGAAGATCAACTCTACGCTGGCGCTGATCGGCGCCATCGTCGCGGAGTTCTTCGGAACGCCAGTGGTCGGCATGGGATTCCGCATCTCGACGGAAGTCGGGCGGATGAACATCGACATGGTGTGGGCCGAAATCGCAGTTGCAGCACTGGCGGGTTCGGTCTTTTATGGCGTGGTCGCTCTCATCGAGAGAGCCGTCACGTTTTGGCATCCCTCTGTCCGAGGTGGATAGGGGCGGTGGGTTTGGGTGCTAACTTCAGAGGGTAATAAGATGAAAAGACTGCTGATTTCTGCTCTGGCCGGCGCCATGTCGCTGGCCGCCTTCCAGGCGATGGCCGCCGACAAGGTGACACTGCAACTGAAATGGGTCACGCAGGCCCAGTTCGCCGGCTATTATGTCGCCAAGGCCAAGGGCTTCTATGACGCCGAAGGCCTCGACGTCGACATCAAGCCGGGCGGCCCGGACATTGCGCCCGAGCAGGTGATCGCCGGCGGCGGCGCCGACGTCATCGTCGACTGGATGGGCGGCGCGCTCGCGGCCCGCGACAAAGGCGTGATGCTGGTCAACATCGCCCAGCCGTTCAAGAAGGCCGGCATGGAGCTGGTCTGCCCCAAGAACGGCCCGATCAAGACGGAAGCCGACTTCAAGGGTCATACGCTGGGCGTCTGGTTCTTCGGCAACGAATATCCGTTCTACGCCTGGATGAACAAGATCGGCCTCAAGACCGATGGCGGCCCGGACGGCGTGACCGTGCTCAAGCAGAGTTTTGACGTGCAGCCGCTGATTCAGAAGCAGGCCGACTGCATCTCGGTGATGACCTATAATGAATACGGTCAGGTGCTGGACGCCGGCTACAAGCCGGAAGACCTGGTCGTGTTCAACTACTCCGCCATGGGCAACGACCTTCTGGAGGACGGGCTCTACACGCTCGAGGACAAGCTCAAGGACCCGGCCTTCGAGGACAAGATGGTGCGCTTCGTGCGCGCCTCGATGAAGGGCTGGAAATACGCCACGGAGAACACCGACGAGGCGGCCGAGATCGTCGTGGACGCCGGCGGCCAGGACGAGAACCACCAGAAGTTCATGATGAAGGAAGTGGCCAAGCTGGTCGACAATGCCGACGGCAAGCTGATACCGGCCGCTTACGAGCGCACCGCCAAGGCGCTGCTGGACCAGAAGATCATCAGCAAGGAGGCGAGCGGCGCCTACACGACCGCGATCACCGACAAGGCGATCAAGTAAGGTTCGCTCTAGCGCGGAAGTTGGAAAGGGGCGGGCGACCGCCCCTTTCTCGTTGCCCCGCGGTAAAATAACCGTGTGCGCCGGGATACATCGGGCCGCTCAGCCGTTGATTGGCGCATCCGCGCGCCGGGGAGCCGCGAAGGATGCTGCAATCAACGGAGGTTCTTCATGCGCATCCTATCCGTGCCGATGCTTTCGGCCTTGGCCGTTTCGACCGCCTTTCTTCTCGCATCGCCGGCCATGGCCGAGATGGTGAAGTACAAGGCGACGCTCGACGGCAGTCAGCAGAGCCCGCCCGTCACCACCAAGGGCAAGGGAACCGCCACACTCACCTTCGACACCACAAGCAAGAAGCTCAGCTGGAACGTCAAATATTCCGGCCTTAGCGGGCCTGCCGTGGCCGCCCACATCCACGGCCCGGCGGATATGGGCGCAAACGCGGACCCGGTCATCCCGTTCAAGAAGCTGAAGAGCCCGATCAAGGGATCGGCGACGCTGACGGACGCGCAGGCAGCCGATCTGGAAGCCGGCAAATACTACGTCAACGTCCACACCGCCAAGAACAAGGACGGCGAGATCCGCGGCCAGATCGAGAAGGCGATGTAGGGTTCGGAAGGATTGCGGCCACTTTGGAAGCCGGCGGGACAGCGCCCCCCTCTGTCCTGCCGGACATCTCCCCCACAGGGGGAGATTAGCAGTTCCGTCGCCTTGCCGTTCCTGCAACGCTGCTGATTGGCGAAAGCCGGCGTGACCTCCAATCTCCCCCCAAGTGGGGAGATGTCCGCAGGACAGAGGGGGGCGCGAAGGAACTCGGCCTATGCCTTGTCGGCGCTCAGCTCTTATCGCGGATCTGCGTCAGCGTGCGGGTCGGCGTGATCGCTTCGGGATCGAGCTTGATCTCGACGATCGCCGGCTTGCCGCTGGCGCGCGCGCGTTCGAAGGCCGGCGCGAAGTCGGCGGTTTTTTCCACCGTCTCGCCATGGCCGCCATAGGCGCGGGCGAGCGCCGCGAAGTCAGGGTTCTTGAGGGTGGTGGCGACGACGCGGCTTGGATATTCCCGCTCCTGATGCATGCGGATCGTGCCGTAAATGCCGTTGTTGACGACGATCACGACGATCGGCAGGTCATACTGGACAGCCGTCGCGAACTCCTGGCCGTTCATCAGGAAGCAGCCGTCGCCGGCGAAGGCAACCACAGTGCGATCCGGGAACAGCGACTTGGCGGCGACCGCGGCCGGCGTGCCGTAGCCCATCGAGCCGGAAGTGGGCGCCGCCTGCGTGCCGAAGCGGCGCGAGCGGTAGAAGCGATGCACCCAGGTGGCATAGTTGCCGGCGCCGTTGGTGAGGATGGCGTCCTCCGGCAGGACCTTTCCGAGATAGTCCATGATCGGGCCCATCTGGACCGCGCCCGGGCCGGTCTGCGGCGGCGTCGACCATTCGTGATAGGCGGCGTGCGCCTTTTCCGTCTCGGCCGCCCAGGCAGGCTTGGCCGTTGGCTTGCGCCTGGCGAAAGCCTCGACAAAAGCGGCGGGCGACGCGTTAATCGCTATCGTCGGCCGGTAGACGCGGCCGAGCTCGCCGGCATCGGCGTGGACATGCACCAGCGCCTGGTCGGGGTAGGGGCTCTTCAGCAGCGTGTAGTCGGAAGACGGCATCTCGCCAAGGCGGCCGCCGATCAAGAGCACGACGTCGGCTTGCTTGATCCGCTCCGCCAGCTTGGGATTGATGCCGATGCCGACATCGCCGGCATAATTCGGGTGCAGATGGTCGAACAGCATCTGGCGCCGGAAGGAGCAGCCGACCGGCAGCGACCAGGCCTCGGCGATCTGGCGCATATGCGCCACCGCTTCCCCGTTCCAGCGCGTGCCGCCGAGGATGACGAAGGGACGCTTGGCATTGCTCAGCAATATCTCCAGTGCGTCGAGCTCGGCTTCACCGGGACGCGTCTCGACCGGCGTGTGCGGGAGCGCTTCCGGCGCCTCGACCTCGTCGGTCAGCATGTCTTCCGGCAGCGAGATGACCACCGGGCCGGGACGGCCGGAGGTTGCGACGGCGAAGGCGCGGGTCACGAATTCCGGAATGCGCGCGGCATCGTCGATCTCGACCACCCATTTGGCAATGTCGCCGAAGAAGCGCTTGTAATCGACCTCCTGGAAGGCCTCGCGCTCCTTGGCGTGGCTGGCGACCTGGCCGATGAACAGGATCATCGGCACCGAATCCTGCATCGCGATATGGACGCCGGCCGAAGCGTTGGTGGCCCCGGGGCCGCGGGTGACGAAGCAGATACCGGGCTTGCCGGTCAGCCTTCCCTGGCAGTCGGCCATCATCGCGGCACCGCCTTCCTGGCGGCAGACGATGGTGCGGATCGAAGAGTCATGCAGCGCGTCGAGGACGGCGAGATAGGATTCGCCCGGAACACAGAAGATGCGGTCGGTGCCGTTCGCTTCGAGCGCCTCGACGATCAGTTGTCCGCCGGTTTTCATTTTGCTGCTCTCTCCAGTTCGGCAAGGATTTCTTGCGTGTGCTCGCCAAGGCGCGGCGAGGGTCGTTCATAGACGAGCGGCGTGCCCGACATCACCATCGGCGCGCGCACCGACGGCAGGCGATTGCCGTGGCCGTCGTCGAGATCGAGCCGCATGCCGCGCGCGATGGTCTGCGGATCGTCGAACATCTGGCCAATGGTGTTGATCGGGCTTGCCGGCACGCCGGCAGCCTCGAGCTTCGCCAACAGCGGATCGCGGTCCCAGGTGCTCAGCGTCGCGATGATCAGCTCGCGCAGCTTCACCCGGTTGGCGACGCGGGCGGGGTTGGTGGCGAAATCCGGATTGGCGGGCAGATCGGTCAGCCCAACCGCCGCGCAGAACTTGCCGAACTGGCCGTCATTGCCGACTGCCAGGATGATGTGGCCATCCCTGACCGGCAGCACCTCGTAAGGGGCGATGTTCATATGCGCATTGCCCATCTGCACGGGCGATTTGCCGGAAATCAGATAGTTGAGGTTCTGGTTGCCGAGCGCCGAGATCTGGCTGTCGAAGAGCGCCATGTCGATATGCTGGCCCTCACCAGTCTTTTCGGCGTGGCGCAGTGCTGCCTGGATGGCGATCACCGAATAGAGGCCGGTGAAGAGATCCGAGATGGCGACGCCGGCCTTCTGCGGCTCGCGGCCGGGCTCGCCCGTGATCGACATCATGCCGGCCATGGCCTGGATGATGAAATCGTAGCCGGCGCGCGGCGCGTAGGGACCGTCCTGGCCAAAGCCGGTGATCGAGCAATAGACGAGGCGCGGATTGATCGCCTTCAGGCTCTCGTAGTCGAGGCCGTATTTCTTCAGGCCGCCGAGCTTGAAGTTCTCGATCAGCACGTCGGCGGTGGCGACCAGCTTGCGCAGCGTCTCGGCACCGTCGGGCTTGGAGAAATCGACGGCGATGGAACGCTTGCCGCGATTGCAGGAGTGGTAATAGGCGGCCGACAGGTTCTCGCCGTCATGGCTCATGACGAAGGGCGGACCCCATTTGCGGGTATCGTCGCCGCCATCGGGGCTCTCGACCTTGATGACATCGGCGCCGAGATCGGCCAGCAACTGCCCGGCCCAGGGACCGGCCAGGATGCGGGCGAGTTCGACAACGCGGATGCCTTTCAGCGGAGGTTCGGCCATGGATCACCGTAATGGGTCGGAAACGCAGGCTCTATCAACAGCAGCCGCACCTGTCACGGCCCTTGCAGTGGGCCAAGCCGGATCAGGATTTCAGCACGCTGTCCGCCCAAGCGACGAAATCATTCATGACGGCATCGCGGTTGATCTCGTTCAGGCTTTCATGGCGGGTTTCCGGGTAAACCTTTGAAACCAGATTCGAAAAGCCCATCGCCTGCATGCGCGTTGCCAGGTGATGGACCGCCTTGCCGTAGTCCGACGCGGGGTCCTTCTCGCCACCGACAAGGTTGATGAAGAGATCGCGGCGGACGCCGGTGAAGCTGGAATCCTTGCCGGCGTAAAGCGCCATTTCGACCACATCGCGCCACATCGAGACCGACGCATCCCAGCCGCAGAGCGGGTCGGCGATATATTTGTCGACCTCGACCGGGTCGCGCGACAGCCAATCGAACAGGGTCCGGTGATTTGGCACCGCCTTGCCCCACGCCTGGAAGGTGAGCTTGGGCAGAAGCCGCGACGGCACGTCGGAGCCGAGCCGCATCCGCTCCCAGCCTAGAATGCCAAGCGCCAGTTGCCCGAGCCGGCCTTGCGAGAAATTGCCGTTCCAGATCGCGGCGGCATGGACACGCCCGGAATGGCGCAGGACAAAGTTCAGCGCCACCGAGGCGCCCAGCGAATGTCCAAAGGCGATCACCGGCAAGCCGGGATGCTCGGCCGCGATCAGGTCGTGCACGGCCTCGACATCGGCGATCACCTTGGCGACGCCGTCGCTATCGGCGAATTTGCCGAGCGGCGCGTCGGGCGCCTTCGTCGCGCCATGGCCACGATGGTCATGGGCATAGACGTGGAATCCACGCGGCGCGAGGTGATCGGCAAAGCGTGCGTAACGCGCCGCATGTTCGGCCAGGCCATGGTTGATCTGGATCACGGCGCGTGGCTTCGCCTCCGCGTGTTTCACATAGAGGTTGAGGTCGGCCCCGGTCGGTGAGGCCAGGCTGGTCTTTCTGTCGAATGGCATGTGTCGCTCCGTCAGCGACTGTTGGGCGAGGCTTTTGCCGGCGTCAAGTGGATGACCGCACTTGCGAATCCGCCGATAGGGCTTGCTCAGCTGGGGATTGTTTTTTCGAGCGGCGAAAAAGATCGCAATTCTGACACGTCGACTGTTCTAGTGTGACGTATTCAATACGGTTCAATGATCGCCGGGAGAGCGGGATGCGGGTTTGGGCATTATGGGGTTCGATGGTGCTGGCGCTGGCCGGCGCCGGGGTGGCGCATGCCGACGTGAAGATGAGCGGCACGTTCGTTGCCGACAGCGCCTGCCCGGCGACGCAGGCCATCAAGAGCGGCAAGAACCCCGGCAACATCTCGACCGAAGCCGGCAAAAGCTACGACCTTCTTGCCGGCAACAAGGACGAGCCCACGCACTACCTTATCCAGGTGCCGGGCGCCGACCCAGAGCGGCGCTGGGTGAAGATCAGCTGCGGCCACGTCAACGGCGGCAGCGCTGCGACCATGCCGGCGCCTTCCGGCCAGGCCAAACCGTCGCCGTCAGCCTCCGGAAAACCCGAATATGTCTTTGCGCTGAGCTGGCAGCCGGCTTTCTGCGAGACCAAGGCGAGCAAGCCCGAATGCAAGGCACAGAGCCCGAGCGAGTTCGATGCCTCGCACTTCACGCTGCATGGGCTGTGGCCGCAGCCGAACGGCAATTTCTATTGCCAGGTCTCGGCGAACGACAAGGCCAATGACAATCCGGCGCATTGGGGAGACCTGCCGCCGGTCGAGCTCGACGCAAAGACGCGTGCCGAGCTCGACCAGGTGATGCCGGGCACTGCCTCCAAACTGGAGCGGCACGAATGGATCAAGCACGGCACCTGCTACGGCAAGAACCAGCAGGACTATTTCTCCGACGCGCTGAACCTGATGCGGGCGGTGAACGCCTCGGTGGTGCGCGATCTGTTCAACAAGAACATCGGCAAGCAGCTGACGTCGGATGCGATCCGCGGCGCCTTCAACCAGGCTTTCGGTCCCGGCGCCGGGGATCGCGTACGCGTGTCGTGTCTGGTCGATCCGTCGAGCGGCAGGCGTATGATCGGCGAGATCACGCTCGGCCTGTCCGGTCCGATCGGCCCGGACAGCAAGCTGGCCGATCTCCTGATGGCGTCGGCGCCGACAGCCAGGGCCGGTTGCCCGAAGGGCACGGTCGACGCGATCGGTTTTCAATAGGCGAGAATTTTGGTCAGCCCGTTCTTTGTCAGGCTGATCGGGAGGCCGCCTGCAGGATGATAGCCTCGCTGCCAGGTTCGCCGACCACGCGGTCGCGGCCGCTCAACTTCGCCTTGTAGAGGCGCTGGTCGGCCAGCGCGAAAATGTCGGCAAGACAGCGCGTCGTCTCGCTGACGGTGGAGACGCCGGCACTCACGGTGATGTTGTAGCGGCCGGTATGCGCCGAGGTCTTCGTGGCGTTCCTGATAGTCTCGCCGAGCAGCCTGGCCGGCGCGTGCGACTGTTGCGTCAGCACGGCGAATTCCTCGCCGCCGATGCGGAACACCTGTTCGTTGCCGCCGACGGTCTCGGCCAGCAGGGCAGCCATCGATTTCAGCACCTTGTCGCCCTCGGCATGACCGAAGCTGTCGTTGATCGACTTGAAATGGTCGACGTCGACAATGAGCAGGCTGAGCGGCTTGCCCATCCTGATGGCCGACGACACCGCGGACTCGCCGTCGGCATCGAAACTGCCGCGATGCAGCAGGCCGGTGAGGCCGTCGCGGCCGACATATTTGATCAGCGCTTCGTAGCGTTCGCGATAGGTGAGGGCGTCGAAAATGTCGGAGAGGCCGCGCGGCACAGCGACATCGTGGTCTTCGACCCATTTCAGATAGGCGACGAGCATACCGCTATAGGCAAGCGCGGCGCCCATCTTTGCGAACCAGCCGCCGAAGAAGACCTCGAGCGGCGCGCCGGCGACGAAATGCAGCGCGGTGAAGAAGCCGGCCTGATCGAAGGTGAGCACGCAGGCGACCGATGCGAGGATGCGCATGAATGGCCTAGCGCGCAGATAGCTGCCGAGCTTCTCGTAGAGCAGGATGATCAGGATGGAGTCGACGAAGAGCAGCGAGGTGCCCCAGACCATCAGCCAACCCATCTCGTCGATGAAGGCGATGTCGGGAAGCTTGCCGCTTGGAAGTGGAGCGATCGCGTGCAGGCGCAGGACCAGCACCAGCCCGATCATCACGGCGTTGCCAAGCAGCAGGCCGTAGATCGGCTGGCGAACCGTCGCCGCATCTTCCTTCATGTAGAGCAGAAGCAGCATGACGAGCTTGCCGGAGAAGAGCACGGCGGAGCCCGGCGACACCAGCCCGAACGGCAGCGCGACATAGAAGACGCTGGCAAGGTAGGTTTCGAGGAAATGCATGACGCCGAGCGCGCAGATGAACACGCCAAGCCCGATGCGGCGCCGGAAACGGAAAAGCGTGACCATGGCGCCGAAATAGAGAACCGCTTCGGCAAGGAGCAGGGCACCGTTCAGCACGTCGTCGATCCGATCCTTCCCCGAAACCGCAGCATGGCCGCGATTTCCCAACCTAACATCGTTTTGAAGGCGAATGGTTAAGCTCTGATTTCGCACGATCGCGAGAGCGCCGAAAAAGCCCTGAGTGAATTTGGGCGCCGCAAACCGGCGAATCCGCGCGGATTGGCGCGTTTCGCGCCGAAAGCGATTGCCGTTCGACGCTTCATCGCCTACATAGCGCCCAATCCCCATCCACCTTGACACTTCAGTTTCCAGGGAAAGCGCGCGTGGCTCGCCAGTTCATCTATCACATGTCCGGCCTGTCGAAGGCCTACGGCACCAAGAAGGTGCTCGATAACGTTCACCTGTCCTTCTATCCGGATGCCAAGATCGGCATTCTCGGCCCCAACGGCTCGGGTAAGTCGACGATCCTGCGCATCATGGCCGGGCTCGACAAGGAGTTCCAGGGCGAGGCATGGCTGGCCGAGGGCGCCACTGTGGGCTATCTGGCGCAGGAGCCGCAGCTCGACAACACCAAGACCGTGCGTGAGAACGTCATGGACGGCGTCGCCAGGAAGACCGCCATCATCGAGCGCTACAACGAGCTGATGATGAATTATTCCGACGAGACGGCGGACGAGTCGGCCAAGCTCCAGGACGAGATGGACCGGCTCAATCTTTGGGACCTGGAGCAGCAGGTCGAAATGGCGATGGATGCGCTGCAGTGTCCGCCACCTGACTCCGAAGTGACCAACCTGTCGGGCGGCGAGCGCCGCCGCGTGGCGCTGTGCCGGCTGCTGCTCGAGCAGCCCGACCTCTTGCTGCTCGACGAGCCGACCAACCATCTCGACGCCGAGACCACGCAATGGCTGGAAAAGCATCTGCGCGACTATCCCGGCTCGGTGCTGATCATCACTCACGACCGCTACTTCCTGGACAATGTGACCGGCTGGATCCTCGAGCTCGATCGCGGCCGCGGCATCCCTTACGAGGGCAATTACACCAAATATCTCGACGCCAAGGCCAAGCGCCTGATCCAGGAAGGCCGCGAGGACGACGCCCGCCAGAAGTCGATCTGGCGCGAGCGCGAGTGGATCCAGTCCTCGCCCAAGGCGCGCCAAACGAAGTCCAAGGCGCGTATCAAGGCCTATGAAGAACTGGTCGAGCAGTCGCAGAACCGCAAGCCGACCGACACGCAGATCGTCATCCCGTCGAGCGAGCGCCTCGGCAATCTCGTCATCGAGGTCGAAGGCCTCAACAAGGGCTTCGGCGACGAACTCCTGATCGAGAACCTTTCGTTCAAGCTGCCGCCGGGCGGCATTGTCGGCGTCATCGGCCCGAACGGCGCCGGCAAGACGACGCTGTTCAAGATGATCACAGGCCAGGAAACGCCGGATGCCGGCTCGATCCGCAAGGGCGAGACAGTGCGGCTCGGCTATGTCGACCAGAGCCGCGACGCGCTCGACCCGAACAAGACGGTGTGGGAAGAGATCTCCGGCGGCGCCGAAGTCATCAAGCTCGGCAAGCACGAGGTCAACAGCCGTGCCTATTGCTCGTCCTTCAACTTCCGCGGCGGCGACCAGCAGCAGAAGGTCGGCAACCTGTCGGGCGGCCAGCGAAACCGCGTCCACCTGGCCAAGATGCTGAAGGGTGGCGGCAACGTGCTTCTGCTCGACGAACCGACCAACGACCTCGACACCGAGACGCTGGGCGCGCTGGAAGACGCGCTGGAAGCCTAT
Organism: Mesorhizobium sp. CA10; assembly: GCF_020165285.1. NCBI lineage: Bacteria > Pseudomonadati > Pseudomonadota > Alphaproteobacteria > Hyphomicrobiales > Phyllobacteriaceae > Mesorhizobium > Mesorhizobium sp. CA10. Next base: position 110,679 of record NZ_JAIUHV010000007.1, on the reverse strand, counting down.
GCCGGCTGCGCCGTCATCATCAGCCACGACCGCATGTTCCTCGACCGCATGGCCACCCACATGCTCGCCTTCGAAGGCGACGCTCATGTCGAATGGTTCGAAGGCAATTTCGAGGAATATGAGAAGGACAAGCTGCGCCGCCTGGGCGCCGAAGCGGCGACTCCGCACCGCATGACCCACAAGCGGCTGACGCGGTAGGATCAGTCCCCAAGGGCGGCGAACAAAGCAGGGTTCTCACATGGCTGACTGGTCCGCCGCCCAATATCTCAAATTCGAGGATGAGCGCACGCGGCCCGCGCGGGACCTGGTGGCGCAGGTGCGGGTCGATTTTCCGCGCTGCGTCGTCGATATCGGCTGCGGTCCGGGCAACTCGACCGAGCTTCTGGTCGAGCGCTGGCCGGACGCCGAGGTGAACGGCTTCGACACCTCGCCCGACATGATCGAGAAGGCGCGGGCGCGGCTGCCGAATGTCAATTTCGAGCTGGCGGATGCCGCCGGATGGCAGCCCCAGCATCCCGTCGACGTCATCTTCGCCAACGCCGTCTTCCAGTGGCTGCCGGAGCATCCGGCGGTGTTCCAACGGCTGACGGGATTGCTTGCGCCCGGCGGCGCCCTGGCCATCCAGATGCCCGACAATCTCGGCGAGCCTTCGCACCGACTGATGCGCGAGACCGCGGCGGAAGTGCCGTTTGCGGGCAAGCTCGAGGGCGCGGCGCGCGCGCCGCTGCCGCCGGTGTCATTCTACTACGATCTTCTGTCGCCGCTCGCCGACCGGCTCGACATCTGGCATACCATCTACAACCATCCGCTGGCCGATGCCGAGGCGATCGTCGAATGGGTAAAGGCGACGGGGCTGAAGCCCTTCCTCGATCCGCTCGATGCGGATGAGAAGAAGCTGTTCCTCGACAGCTACACCGCCAAGATCGCCAAAGCCTATCCGAAAACGGCTACCGGCAAGGTGCTGCTGCGCTTCCCGCGCATCTTCATCGTGGCCAAGCGCGCTTGAGCATTCACCACCTGAATGCCAGCGGTGGTTGTCGAATTAAGCTGGAATAAACCGGGCAAATGCGACAAGTGTAGCGCCTCGCCTCGGCACAACTTGGCGCCCCCTCGGACGGATTGGACATGCATCGCGTCATCATCAGCGGCATCGGCGCCGAAATCCCTGAACCCGTCATCACCAATGAAGAGCTGGTCGCAAGCTTCAACAACTGGGTCGATACCGAGAATGCGCGCCGCGCCGACACCGGCGAGCCGCTTTTGCAAAAGTCGGACAGCGACTTCATCGTGCATGCCTCGGGCGTGAGAAGCCGTCATGTAATCGAGCGTGAGGGTATTCTCGACCCGACCCGCATGTCGCCGCGCATTCCGGCGCGGCCCGACGACGCGCTGTCGCTGGAGGCGGAGTTCGGCCTCGCCTCGGCCAGGAAGGCGCTTGCCCATGCCGGGGTCGACGGGTCGGACATCGACCTGGTGATCTGCTCGGCCTCGCACCACCAGCGGCCCTATCCGGCCATCGCCATCGAGATGCAGGAGGCGCTGGGCACCAAAGGCGCCGGCTTCGACATGGGGCTTGGCTGCTCTTCCGCCGCGGCGGCGCTGCATGTCGCGGTCAACCTGGTGAGGGCAGGGGCGCACAAGCGCATCCTGGTGTCGACGCCGGAGATCATCACCGGGCATCTCAACTTCCGCGACCGGCAGACGCATTTCATCTTCGGCGACGCCTCGGTCGCCATGGTCGTCGAGGGGCTGGCGCAAGGCGAGAAGCGGCCAGGACGTTTCGAGGTGCTCGACACGCGCACCTGGACGCAGATGTCGAACAACATCCGCACCAATCTCGGCTATTACACGCGCACCGCCCAGAACGATCCCTACATGATCAACCTGGAAGGCAACCTCATCAAGCAGGTCGGCAACAAGGTGTTCAAGGAAGTCACCGTCGCCGGCCAGAAATTCATCGTCGAGTTCCTGGCCGAGCACGGGCTGACGCCGGCAGGCATCCGCCGCTTCTGGCTGCATCAGGCCAATGCGCGCATGAATGCGATGATCCTGAAACTGTCCTTCGGTCACGACGTCGACCATGACCGCGCGCCGATGGTGCTGGAGCGGCTCGGCAACACCGCCGGGGCCGGCGCGATCGTGGCGCTGTCGGAGAACCATGCCGACATGAAGGCCGGCGATTTCGGCCTGATCTGCGCCTTCGGCGCCGGCTATTCGATCGGCGGCGCGCTGCTCAGGATGCTTTAAGCCGGCGCGAAGGGCACCAGCATCGGCACGCGCCTGGCGTAGTCGTCATAGGCCGGGCCGAGCTCGCCGCGCAGGAAGCTCTCTTCCAGCCGCGCCTTGACGACGACGCCGACGAGCAGCAGCGCGGCGCCGGCAATACCCCATACGGTGCCCTTGACGGCCATGGTGGCGAGGACAGACAGCAGCAGCCCGGCGTAGATCGGATGGCGGACCAGGCCGTAGGGGCCGGTATCGACCACGCGATGATCGGCCTTGGCCGTGACGTTTGCCGACCACAGGCGGCCGAGATGCAGGCGCGCCCACCAGGCGAAAGCGATGCCGATGGCGATCAAGGCGACGCATATCCAGGCTTCGGCAAGCGTCGGCGTCCACAGCCGCAGCCGGCCGGCATAGCCGTGCGCCGGCACGAACAGCAGGATGGTGCCGGCGAGCCAAAGGACCCGATAGCGCGCCTCCGACTTGAGATCGGCGCGCTTTTGCGCTGGATCTGCCCAGCTAGCGGCAAGGAGCCAGGATACCACCCAGAACAGCCAAAGCGCCGCTACAGCGTGTCCGACCTGCATGATCGAGCCTCCTCCCTCCCGATATAGCGCGCATCGTTTATGACGGCCGCACGGCGGCAATGCGACCCGTGTGCAGCGGGGCGGCGTTTTCTGGTAATAACGTCGTGATCGCCATCAAACGATGTGATCGGATCATCAGCGCTTTCGACTGGACCGCCTTCTCAGCGGCCTTTAGACCAGCGGCATGCAGGAAACGAACCTAGAGCTTTTTCCAGCGGCCGAACCGACAATCGACATCGTGCCCGGCCGCAAGCTGACGGCAAAGGCGGCGGCGCTCTATGCCGCTCCGCACGATCATTTCGAGACAAAACGGGTGGAGGAACTGCGGCTCGGCTTCGACGGCATCGAGGGCGATTTCCATGCCGGCGCAACGCGGCGGTCGGGCGGGCGCGAGCCTTGGTATCCGCGCGGCACCGAAATGCGCAACGAGCGGCAATTGTCGCTTGTGGCCGCGGACGAGCTCGCCATCATCGCGCAACGCATGGGGCTCGAGCAGATCAAGCCGGAGTGGATCGGCGCCAATCTTGTGGTCGAGGGCGTGCCGCATCTTTCGATGCTGCCGGCCGGCTCGCTGATGTTCTTCAAGGGCGGCGTGACGCTCAAGGTCGACGGCCAGAACAAGCCGTGCCGGTTCGCCGGGCAGTCGATCGCCGAGCATGTCGGCGCAGCGGATCAGGAGGCCACCGCGCTGCTCTTCCCAAAGGAGGCGAAACGGCTGCGCGGCCTTGTCGCCTGGGTCGAGAAGCCGGGCGTCATAAGAGCTGGCGAAGAGATTTCCATCCGGGTGCCCGAGCAGTGGACCTATCGAGCCTGAACAAAGAGGCCGCGCCGCTTTCGCGGCGCGGCGTTCGCGGTTAGGCCGCCTTGCGGTTCTTGTTGGCGCCCTGCGCCATTACCGAGACGTGATCCCATTTCTCCCAAGTGGCGATGCGGTTGGCATATTCCTGCCGGATCATCGGCAGTCCGCCGTCGCCGAAGAAGACCCTGAGCGGCGGCTCGGCGGCATCGACGATCGCCAGCATCGCCGGGCCGGTCGCTTGCGGATCGCCAGCGACGGAACGGCTGCGGCGCTCGGCCATCGCTGCGCGGACCGGCTCATAGGCGTCCAACGGCTTGGAGACCCTGGCCGACGGCCCGGCCCAGTCTGTGGAGAAGCCGCCCGGCTCGACCAAGGTCACGTGAATGCCGAACTCCGCGACCTCGAGGCTGAGCGACTGGCTGAAGGCTTCCAGCGCCCATTTTGAGGCGTGATAAAGGCCGAGCGAGGCAAAGGCGTTGACGCCGCCGATCGAGGAGATCTGGATGATGTGGCCTGAGCGTTGCGCCCGCATGACGGGAAGCACGGCCTGGGTCACCCAAAGCGCTCCGAAGACGTTGGTCTCGATCTGGTCGCGCGCCTCCTGCTCCGTGACCTCCTCGATGGCGCCGAAATGGCCGTAGCCGGCATTGTTGACGACCACGTCGAGCCGGCCAAAATGCCTGTGCGCTTCGGCAATCGCGGCGTCGACCGCCTGTTTATTGGTGACGTCGAGCTGCATGGCAGCAACCTTGTCGCCATATTTCTTCACGAGATCGGCAAGCGTGCCTGCGTCGCGCGCGGTTGCGGCGACGCGATCGCCGCGGGCGAGCGCGGCCTCGGCCCAGACGCGGCCAAAACCCTTCGACGATCCGGTGATGAACCAAACCTTATCAGTCATGATCTGCTATCCTTGCCCAGAGGGCGATGAATTCGGGGGTAAACGGAGGAATCTCCGTTTATCCCCATGTACGGCGCCGCCGCCGTTTTTCCAGAGGCGGCACCCGAATTAATTGGCGGGATGCGGCGTAGAGGGCGCAGACGCCTATTCGTCCTCTTCGTCTTCCTGAAGCAGGCGTGTAGCGCGCCAACGGGTGAGCACCTCATTGGTCCGCCCGATGACGAAGAAGCGCGCCGAATCCCGGTCATAGCCCTCGGCGAGCAACTTCTCATAATCTGTGTGGACATGGCGGACATGGGCGATGGTGGCCAGCCATACCGCGATCGTCGGGGGCAGGGTCTTCATATGCACGGAACCGGCGTCGGCGCGGATCTTTTCCATGTCGGCATAGGGCGCAAGCGGCAAAAGTGCGGTCAGCGCCTTGGCGATGGCACGGCGGCGGCCGGTGGGGGCGCTCATTTCTCGTCTCGCCCGGCAATCGTCGCTTCCGGGAAGGCATCCGTGGAAGCGTAATAAGGCTTGATGTCGATGACCGGTGTGCCGTCGAGCACATCGATGGCGTCGATCTCGATCCGACCGGCCTCGATGTCGAGCGCGGCGAGCTTCGCTACATGCAGGCCGACAGGGTTGGGCCGGGCAGGGGAGCGCAGCGAGAAAACGCCTTTCGCTTCAGCCGCGTGGCGCGGTTTCTGCACAATCAGATTCCGCGGCGCGTGATGGAGCCAGGACAGGATGACGACGTGGCTGGCGCGTTCCAGGTTTTGCAACCCCAGGCGATAGGGCTGGTCGATCAGGACTGTCGCGGTTCGCCCGGTTTGCCGGGCGGCGCGCATGTTCTTGGGGCAATCCTCGCGACTGGTCCATGGTGAGACGATGCGGCCGATGAAGACCACTTGGCCGTCCGGCGGCAACTGCGCCGGGTCGGCAGCAAGAAGCATTTCACCTTGGCGTGTCTCAAACATCCTGTTCATCCCGCCCAGAAACCGCCTGCCGGCGCGGATCGCGGCTGCGCCATTTTCTTGTCCGGAAGCGACATAGCGCTTGCCAGGGTATCAAAATCGACATAAACATATCTTTATATCTTTCAACGAGAGCCCGCTCATGCATGTCTCGCTCGACACAATGGTAGATACATTGAAGGCGGCGGCCGAATCCAGCCGGCTGCGCATCCTGGTGCTGCTTTCACGCGGGGATCTCACCGTCTCCGACCTCACCGAGATCCTCGGCCAGTCGCAGCCGCGCGTCTCGCGGCACCTCAAGCTGCTGCTCGATGCCGGGCTGATCGGCCGCTATCAGGAAGGGTCCTGGGCTTTTTTCAGGCTGACCGACATCGATAATTCGCGCGATTTCGTCCAACGTCTGGTCTCGGCCATAAGCGAGGCCGATCCGCAGGTGGTGCGAGATCTCGAGCGGCTGGCGGCGGTCAAGCGCAAGCGGCAGGACCGGGCTGCCGAGTATTTCTCCGAGAATGCCGCGAGTTGGGATCATATCCGCTCGCTGCATGTGCCGGACCGCGCGGTGGAAGCGGCACTCATCAAGCTCGTCGGCAAGCGGCCGTTCCAGTCGATGCTCGACCTCGGCACCGGCACGGGCAGGCTGCTCGAAATCTTCGCGCCGCTCTACCGGCGCGGCGTCGGCATCGACATGTCGCGCGAGATGCTGAGCGTGGCGCGCGCCAATCTCGACAAGGCCGGCATCGCCAATGCGCAGGTACGCCAGGGCGACATCTTTTCGCCGCCGGTCGAGCGCAACGCCTTCGATCTCGTCACAATCCACCAGGTGCTGCACTATCTCGACGATCCCGCGCGCGCCATCGCCGAGGCGGCGAGGCTGCTCAGGCCATCAGGCCGGCTGATCGTCGTCGACTTCGCGCCCCACGCGCTCGAATTCCTACGCGACCAGCACGCCCATATGCGGCTGGGCTTTTCCGACCGGCAGATGTCCGACTGGTTCGCCGAGGCCGGCCTCGATCTCGAGGACAGCCAGGAATTCGAGCCGCGTGGCGGTAACGAGGCAAGGCTTACGGTGAAGCTCTGGCTCGGCCGCGATCGGCGACTGCTGATCGCCGATCCATCCAATGACTCGCTACCCGCCAAGGCATATCCAATGGGGGAAACAGCCTGATGAACCAGTTCCGCTTTTCCCGCCGCCCCGACATCGGTGACAAGGTCCGGGTCTCGTTCGAATTCTTCCCACCGAAGACCGACGAGATGGAAGCAAGGCTCTGGGACACGGTTACAAAGCTGGAGCCGCTCAAACCGAAATTCGTCTCGGTGACCTACGGCGCCGGCGGTTCGACCCGCGAGCGCACGGCGCGCACGGTCAAGCGCATCTTGAACGAGACGACGCTGACGCCGGCGGCGCACATGACTTGCGTCGATGCCGCGCGCGATCAGGTCGACACGGTCATTCGCGAATTCGCGGATATGGGCGTCAAACGTTTCGTCGCGTTGCGCGGCGATCCGGCGGCCGGTGTCGGCGCAAGTTACCACCCGCATCCCGATGGCTATGCCAATGGCGCCGAACTGGTCGGGGCGCTGAAGAACGCCGGCGATTTCGACATCTCGGTCTCGGCCTATCCGGAAAAGCATCCGGAAAGCCCGGATTTTGCCACCGACATCGATATGCTGAAGCGCAAGGCCGACAATGGCGCGACGCGGGCGATCACCCAGTTCTTCTTCGACAACGACCTTTACGAGCGCTATGTCGAGCGGGCGCGCCGCGCCGGCATCTACATCCCGATCGTGCCGGGCATCCTCCCGGTGCATAACTTCACCCAGGTCGCCAATTTCTCGTCGCGCTGCGGCGCGCTGGTGCCGGCCTGGCTGGCCGAGCGCTTCGAGGGGCTGGAGAACGACCCGCAGACGCATGCCCTCGTGGCCTCCGCCGTGGCCGCCGAACAGGTGCTCGACCTTGTCGAGCGCGGCGTCGGCGACTTCCATTTCTACACGATGAACCGCGCCGATCTCGTCTTTGCCGTCTGCCACATGATCGGCATCCGCTCGCATGAGACGGAGGCGGCGGGTTCGGCCGCCGCATAGGGCAGGCTGCAACGGAAAAGGCCGGGTAGAACCCGGCCTTTTCGAACTGTTTGGACTATATCTCGGTACTGGTCTTCCCGGTTTTGGCGGGTCAGGGAAGAACACCTATGATAAGGGCACCGATGAATGCGAATGCGGCACAAATCATCAACGCGTTGATCGGCCTCGTCAGTCCCATGCCATAGCCTCCTCTTCAGAGCTATGGCCGGAATCTAGAGTCATTTGGGTTACAGGCAAGCGGAAAACGTGCTGCAATGCGACATGATTGTGGGATTTGCGACTTCCGATTTATCGTTAGCCGTTGAAACTCTTCGGCAAAAGCCGCCTCAAGCGTTGTGAATAAATTGTGGCGGAGCCGTGGCATGACACCGCTACCATCGCCCAAACAGGCGACCGTCTATGGTGACCAGGCCGAGTCCGATCAGCGTCATGCCGCCGATTTCGAACAGGGCCAGCCGTTCGCCGAGGAACAGGAAGCCGAGCAGCACCGCACTGACCGGCACGACCAGGGTGACCAGCGAGGCATTGGTGGCGCCGGCCGAGGCGACGAGGTTGAAATAGAGGATGTAAGCAAAGGCGGTTGAAAGCAGCGCCAGGCCCAAAACCGCGGCCCAGACGGGCGGCGAGACCGAGAAAAGCCCCGCGGGGCCATACGCAATCAGCACGAGCGGGATCATGATGATGGTCGATGCGGTCAGCTGTCCGGTGGCAATGACGGGCGATGGCGCGCCCTTGAAGCGGCGCGCGATCATCAGGGCGACGGCGTAGGAGATCGAAGCGCCGATCAGTGCGAACTTGGCCCACACCGGTCCGCCAAGCCCGGCAAGCAGGCCAGGTCCGATCATCACCGCGGTGCCGGCGACACCGAGCGCGATGCCGGCGAACTTGTTCCAGGACAGCTTCTCGTCGGTGGTGAGCGCATTGGCCAGGATCAGCGTCCAGAACGGCGTCGTGGCGTTGAGCACCGAAGCGACGCCGGCGCCGAGCTGCGTCTGGCCGGCGAAGATCAGCGAGAAGGGCACGACATTGTTGGTGAGCGCCAGCAGGAAGAACAGGCCGGCATGCGGGAAGGCGAGCCGGAACGAAGGGCCGCGGGCTGCCAGATAGAGGTGAAGTGCCGCCGCGGCGATGGCGACGCGAAACAGCACCAGCGCCAGCGGATGGATCTCGGAAACGGCGATGCGGGCAAAGAAGAACGAACCGCCCCAGATCGCGCCGAGCAGGAGAAGCTGCGCCCAATCCTTGAGCGTCATCGCTCCGCGCGTCGGCGCGGCGCCGGCCGTAATCGACATGTCCCGTTCCTCCCCGGGGCCGATCGCAACCTCGGCCCGTAAAGCATCTCAAGAACCGATATCGGGTTCGGCGGCAAGAGCCACCCGAAACATGACCGCTGGTTTAGCGTCGCCAAAATGTGCAGCAGGCCGCTCCGGATCGCCAAGACACAGAACTGTTTTCTTTGGCGGCTAGCTAGGATTAATTGTGCGCGCTCCAGACCTGAGGATTCGTCCATGCAGCGATTCGAAAATGCCCGTGAGGCGGCACTGGCGCTTCGTCCCGACGACCCGGTCTACTGTTTCCGCCCGCAGGTGTTGAAGGAGGATGCCCTGCAGTTCATGGGCATGTTTCCCGGCAAGACCGCTTATGCGGTCAAGACCAATGGCGAGCAGATCGTTCTCAAGACGCTGGTCGAGGCCGGCGTCAGCGCCTTCGATGTCGCCTCGCCCGGCGAGTTCGCCGCCGTGCGCGCCGTCTCGCCCGACGCCGAGATGCTCTACATGCACCCGGTCAAAGCGCAGTCGGACATCAAGCTGGCGCTTGAAAAATACGGCATCCGGGTGATCTCGCTCGACCATGAGGACGAGATCACCAAGCTGACGCGCGTCGTGCGTGCGCTCGATATCGACCCGGGCGCTCTCACCGTCTTCGTGCGCATCCAGACCAAGGGCCACGCGGCTTACGAGCTGTCGAAGAAGTTCGGCGCCGGGCCGGCCAATGCGGTCGAGCTTGCCGAGCGGCTGAATCGCACGGGCTACAAGGTCGGCCTCTGCTTCCATGTCGGCAGCCAGATCGAGGATCCCGATACCTATGAACGTGCGCTCGCCTCGGCGGACTGGGTGCGCAACCGCCTGACCTTCGACATTGCCGGCCTGGATGTCGGCGGCGGCTTTCCCGCCGAATACGGCCACGACCCCAATCGCAGGCACATCGAGATGCCGTCGCTCGGCCAATTGATGTCGCGGCTCGCCGGCGACCTGAAAGAATATCAGTTCGACCAGATGCCCCTGGTGGCCGAGCCCGGACGCGTGATCGTGGCGCGGTGCCTGTCGCTGATCGTGCGGGTGCTGTTGCGCAAGGGCAAGCGGCTCTACATCAATGACGGCATCTGGGCCTCGCTGTCGGATTCATGGACCGGCAAGATCACGCTGCCGGCCCGCTTCATTCCCGATCCCGCGATCCGTACCCGCAACGGCGACGAGAAAACCATCGTACCGTTCAAGGTCTGCGGCGCGACCTGCGATTCCGTCGATATCCTTTCCAGGCCATTCTGGCTGCCGGAAACGGTCGACACCGGCGACTGGATCGAGATCGGCCATATCGGCGCCTACTCGCTGTCGCTGAGGACCCGCTTCAACGGCTTCTTCCCAGACACATTTGTCGAGGTGACGACGCCGTTCGACGAGGGCGATGCACCGCAGGGCTTTGCCAGCCTGGAGACGATGGCGGATTAGGAGTAGGGAGTAGCGAATAGCGAATAGTGTGTAAGCGAAAGAAGCGCCGGCCAACCCTATTCGCTACTCTCTATTCGCTATTCGCTCTCACAATTTCGCCAAAAGCTCCGGCGTCGGCCAACCATCCACCGGCAGGCCAAGCCGCATCTGCTCCTTGCGGACCGCTTCGCGCGTGTTGGTGCCCAGAATGCCGTCGACGGTGCCGACGTCGTAGCCTTTGGCCTCGAGCTTGGTCTGCAGCGCCTTCATCTGGTCACCGCTCAGGCCTTGCTCGGGCGTGCGCGGATCGAATTGCGGCGCGCCGGCAAGGCGGGTCGCAAGCACTGCCGCCGTCAGCGCGTAGGTGAAGGACTGGTTCCATTCCAGATAGACGTCGAAATTGTCGTAGGTCAGGAAAGCGGGACCCTTGCGGCCCATCGGCAGCGCCAGACCAGCCTTGAGACCATTGTCGATGAGCGGGTTGCCGTTGGGTTCGGTGACACCCCATTGCGCCCATTGCGACAGCGGCAGCTTGTTGGTGCGGCCGGTCTGGTCCCATGGCATCTCGTCGGGGACGCGCACTTCCTGGACCCAGGGCTGGTCGCGCTTCCAGCCGCGCGACATGATCTTGTCGGCCGTGGTCATGATGACGTCCGGCACGCTGTTCCTCAGATCGACCTTGCCGTCGCCGTCGCCGTCGACGCCGCGCGCCAGATAGTCGGTCGGCAGGATCTGCGTCTGGCCGATCTCGCCGGCCCAGGCGCCCTTGACGTCGGCGGGCAGCACGCCGCGGTCGATCAAGGTAAGCAGCGGCACCAATTGCTGCCGAAACAGCTGGGGACGGCGGCAATCATACGAAAGCGTCACCAGCGCATTCAGCGTATGGAAGTCGCCCTGGACGGCGCCGAAGTCGGTCTCCAGCCCCCAGAAAGCAGCGATGATGGCCGGCTGGACGCCGAACTCCTTGTCGGCGCGGTCGAAGATTTCGGCATATTTCTTCAGATTGGCCGCACCCTGCTTCAGGCGGTAGGCCGAAATCATTCGGTTGGCGAATTCGGTGAAAGTCTGGGTGAAGACACCCTGGGCGCGGTCGCGCGCCAGCGCCCGCTGATCGATGGTGGCGTCCTCCAGCGCGTCGAGCCCGACGGCGCCGACGCCGGCTGCCTTGGCTTCTGCCGCGACGCCCTGTTTCCAAGCCTCGAAATCGCCGCCGCATTCCTGCGCCGCCGCGGGCATCGCAAGCGCGCCGACGAAGAGCGCCGCCAGGATTTCAACGCGCAATCGCATCGCTTTCCTTTCGAGACCGGCGCATGACCCGATCGCGACCCCGGACGGGATCGGACGGGCGCATGCGAGGATTTCAAAGCTCCGGAGCCTCGCCAGGCACTCGCACGAGTACGCCGCTCCAGATTACCAGCGGTTGCATGTTTCGCCGCCCGCCGTGTCGAAAAGCAGGCGCGGCGGCCGATGTCAACGGGTGTTCTGCCGCAGCCACTTCTTCCAGGCAGCTTCCGAGCCGTTGAAGACGTTGATGTCGGACTTGCCGGTCATGCCGGGCACGATGCCGGTGCCGGTGTACTGCCAGAAGGTGAAGGGGTGGCTGCCGTATTTCTCGCGCGGATGGCCGGCGACCGAGCGCAGCCAATAGGGATAGCCGCGGAAGGTCGCCAGTTGGTTGTCGTCGAAGAAGTCGACCGAGGTGTAGATGATCGGCTTCTTGCCGTAATAGCGCTCGACCATTTGCAGGAAGACGGTCATCTCGCTGCGCACCGTGGCCGGGTCGGGGCGCAGCCTGCAGGTCGGCGATTTCGGGTTCCATTCCATGTCGAGCACCGGCGGCATTGCCGACGGGTCTCTCGGGACATTGGCGATGAACCAGCGCGCCTGGGTTTCGGCCGGCGTGCAGAAATAGAAGAAATGATAGGCCGCGCGCGGGACGCCGGCGGCCCTTGTACGCGCCCAGTGCTCGTTGAAATAGTCGTCGAAACGATCGCCGCCCTCCGTCGCTTTGATGAAGGCAAAGGAGATGCCGCTGGCCTTGGCGGTCGGCCAGTCGATCGAGCTCTGGTATTTGGAGACGTCCGTGCCGTGGATGGCGTAGGTCCATGGCGCGCCGCTGTCCCACTCATGCGGCTTGGAGTCCTCGAATTTGGGCGCGCGCACGGCAACCGCCTGCGACGACGGCGACAATGGTGAGAGGTCCTCCACAGTCGAGCAGGCGCCCAGCAGCGTAAGCATCAGGATGGCCGCAAGACGGCGCATGATATTCCCCGAGCCGGGATCAGCCGGCCGCTGATGGGTCCTTCATCGATGGTGGTCGCTTACGCGGGCCCCCTCCAGACGATCGCCCCACAAGACCGTCCTAGTTGCTCATTTGATCGCCGAACATGGTTGATAATCCATTGACGGCGCTCGACGATGCTGGCGATTTTGCGGAAGCAATGGCGGCAAATCGATGACATAAATCGAGCCGGCGAATCTAAAAGGCGGGGAAAGATGCGGGCCGTCGTGAAGTTCATCAAATGGCTGCTTGGGCTTGTGATCCTGGCGGTGGCGGCGCTCTTCGCCTGGCTCTATTTCGCGCCGCCAGAACTCATCCGCGTCGGCTCCGGCTACTCGGCCAAGATCGTCTGCTCGAACGTCTTCATCGCCGGCCGGGACGCCAAAGAGGTCCTGGCCGTCGATGTGCAGGCACCAGGCCATCCGCTGCTGAAGCTAATGAAGGTCTCCGTCGATAAGGAAAGGGGACTGGTTTCGGCCGGCCTGCTTTGGGTTTTCGGCAAGAGTGTCGCGGTCGAGCGCGACGGCGTCGGTTGCGCGTCGGTTGCCGACGGCGACACCGGCAAGGCAAGGCAGACGTCGCTGCGCGCCGCGCCGCCGACCGCGGCGCAACCCGACGCGCTCTGGCCCGATGGCGAGCGGGTCGATGCTTCGCAGCACCCCGAAGTCGCGAAGATCGTCGACGATGTCGCCATGGCCGGCACCGGCATGCGCGCCATCGTGGTGGTGAAGAACGGCCGGATCATCGCGGAGCGTTATGGCGAGGGCTTTTCGGCCAAGACGCCGCTGCTTGGCTGGTCGATGACCAAGACGGTGAATGCCGCGATCGTCGGCACGCTGGTTAGGGACGGCAAGCTGGCGCTCGATAACAAGGGGCTCTTCGCACCGTGGAAGGCCGATGGCCGCGCCGCCATCAGCCTTGCCGACATGATGGCGATGTCAAGCGGGCTGGCGTTCAACGAGGATTACGGCGACGTCGCTGACGTGACGCGCATGCTTTATCTCGAACCGGACATGGCTCACTTCGCCGCGGCCCAACCTCTGACCGGCGAGGTGGGAAAAGTGTTTTCCTATTCGAGCGGTACGGCGGTGATGCTGTCGCGGCTGTGGCAGGACGCGATCGGCGACAAGGCGAAGGCGTTGGCATGGCCGCGTACGGCGCTGTTCGATCCGCTCGGCATGAAGAGCGCGGTGCTCGAGATCGACGAGCAAGGCACCTTCGTCGGCTCGTCCTATCTCTATGCCACGGCGCATGACTGGGCTCGCTTCGGCCAGTTCCTGCTGCAGGGCGGCGCCTGGAACGGAAACCAGATCCTGCCTGCCGGTTTCGTCGACTGGATGCGCGAGGCCGCACCGGCCTCAAAGGTGTATGGCAAAGGCCAGGTCTGGATCGAGGGGCCGGGCGATGAGGAAAATCCCGGCGCGGGCGTCACTGCAGGCCTGCCCAAGGACACCTATTGGATGGAAGGCCATGACGGCCAGACGGTGGCGATCATTCCGTCCGAGCAGTTGGTGGTGGTGAGGCTAGGTCTGACGCCGCGCAAGTTTGGCTATCGGCCACAAGCGATGGTCAGCGCGCTGGTGAAGGCCCTGCACTGATCGCGTTCTTTTATTTGCGGGATCCGATCACGGCCATCCAGGCGTACCCGCGATAAAGCGTTCTGAAGCGGAAGGTTGCGCCAGTGCGCTGCGATTCCGATTCAAGCACGTCGCGCAGCGAGGCGCGCGGCGCGACATGGAATTTCCGCAGCCAGCCGCGCAGCAGGGAGCGGAACCAGTGCGGCAGGCCTTCCTGTTGGCCGAAATCGACGACATGCAGCGAACCGCCGGGCGCGAGCGCCGCAAGGGCTGCCGAAACCGTCTTTTCCCAGCCGGGGATCATCGACAGCGAATAGGACACGAAGACGCGGTCGAACTGCGCGATGCCGAAGAGCGCCATGGCATCGAAGTCGGTTGCGTCGCCACGCGACAGCCTGACTTTGTCGGACAGGCCTTCGCGAGCAATGGCCGCGCTAGCCGTCTCCAGCATCTCGGCCGAGATGTCCAAACCGAAGAAGCGCGCATCCGGATAGCGGCGGGCGGCAAGCGCAATGTTGCGGCCGGTGCCGCAGCCAAGCTCCAGCACGGTGCCGCCTTGCGGCACGTCCAGCCCGTCGATCAGCCGGTCGCGGCCGAGCAGGTAGTATTTGCGGGTCAGATCATAGATATGGCGCTGCCAGCGGTAGACGCCGTCCATCAGTTCGGCATGGCTGGCCGGCAGCTCCGTCGTGCTCATGCCGGCCGCTTCACATAGAGATGGAAGCCGCCATAAATGGCCGAGCGGTCTTTTGCCGAAAATTCGCGCGAGGCGTCGGCCTCGTAGGTCCACTGGTCGAGCAGCGAACTGGAGACACGGCCGGGCAGGAGGCTAGGTTCGGCCGCGGTGCGGAAGATGACGCGCGCGCCGGCCGAGGCTGTGCGGGTGATCTCGGTCCACAGCGCGTTGAGCAGGTCGTCGGTCATCCAATCCTGGGCGTCGAGCAGGACGAAACGGTCGACGGTGCCGGCATCCTTGGCGGCCAGGAACTTGATCAGATTGGCGTGGTGGATGGCGACGCGATCGATGTTGTCGCGGATCGTCTTGTAATTGCGCTCTTCCAGATAAGCAGGCAGCGCCGCTTCGCCGGGTTGCGGGTAGCGGCGGGCAAAGGCCTGCCAGGCGAAATAGTTGTTCTTGAGCGGGAAATCGCAGGCGAGCTTTTCAAGGCGCGCCTTGAGCACGCTCGCCATCGAGCCGTCGCCAGAGGTGATCAGCGAGTCATACTGCGCCGGCGGGATGCCGAGGCCGAACAGCGAAGCTTTGCGCGAGGTCGCCCAGCGCAGCAGCTTCTTGTCGAAGACGGGTGCCAGTTCCTCATTGAAGAAGCGGCGCTGCTCGCTGATGTTCCCGGCCTTCATGATGCCGGCGGGATCGACGCCGAACAGTTTTGCGACGCGATGGCCCATGGCGATGAACAGGCCGAGCAGGCCGGTCTGGTAGAAGTTACGGTCGAAAACCGAGATGCGGCGCCGGCCGCGCCAGTTGCGGCGTTCCCAGTAATGGCGGCTGACCGGATCGAGATGCGGCGCGATGAAGCGATCATAGGCATCGGAATTGTGGCTGGTGCCGGCGGCGCCGAAGAAGCGGAACAGGTCGCCCTGCGACGGCAGGTGGCGCACCGCTTCCAGCTTCATGCGGTTCAGCGCGACATGCGCGGCATTGAGATCGACGGCGTCGATCTGGGCCGGCGTGCGGGTCAGGTAAGCCAGGATGTTGCAGCCGCCCGAGGCGATCGTGACGACTCGGTCCCCGGCGCCAAGTTGCATGGCCTCCATGTCGACATCGGGATCTTCCCAGATCTGCGGATAGACGAGGCCGGAGAACAGGAAGGCGAAGAGCCGCTCGGAAATGCCGTCCTTCGACAATGCCCGGTTCTGGTAGACGGCCTTTCCGACTTCCTTGCCTCGACGATAAACGAGTTCTCCGGATACGTCCGACATGGAAAGGTGATTCCCCATTTGCTTTGGCGCAAGCGGGTAGCGCAGCGGCATGACAGGCAGGTGACAGCCTGTTGACGCTGTTCTTACGCTTTTCCGAACGCTCCCGGTGTCGGCGTGGTGACGATGACGGCCTCGCCGGTATCGAGCGTGGTCTGGTCGCAGGCCTTCAGGATGTCGACCGAGCCGTCATTGCGCCTGACCTTGGTCGAGCCCGCCTCGCCGTCACCGCCGCCGTCGAGGCCCTGGGGCGGGCGATTGCGGTGCGAGGACAGAATCGCGCATTCCATCTTTTCGAGGAAGCGGATGGTGCGCCTGGTGCCGTCGCCGGCATTCCACTTGCCCTTGCCGCCGGAATCCTTGCGGATATGGAAGTCTTCCAGCACGACGGGGAAGCGCAGTTCCAGCACCTCCGGATCTGTGAGGCGCGAATTGGTCATATGGGTATGGACGCCGGACGTGCCGGCAAAGCCCCGGCCCGAATTCATCCGGCCGGCCGGCGAGCCGGAGCAGATCGTCTCGTAATACTGGTATTTCTTGTTGCCGAAGGTGAGGTTGTTCATCGTGCCTTGGGCGTTGGCCATCGCGCCCATCGCGCCGAACAGCGCGTTGGTGACATGCTGCGAGGTTTCGACATTGCCGGCGACGACGGCCGCGGGATAGGACGGCTTGAGCATGCAACCATCCGGAATAACGATGTTGATCGGCCTGAGGCAGCCGGCATTCATCGGGATCATGTCCTCGACCATGACGCGGAAGGCATAGAGCACCGCGGCGCGGGCGACGGGCTCCGGCGCGTTGAAGTTGTTCTTCATGACAGGCGACGTGCCGGTGAAATCGACGGTCGCCTCGCGCCTTTGCCGGTCGACGGTAATCTTCACCTTGATCACCTGGCCGGTGTCGGTGGGATATTCGTAGGCCGCGCTGTCGGGAAGCCGCTCGATCACGCGGCGCACGCTCTCGGCGGCATTGTCCTGTACGTGGCCCATATAGGCCTCGACCACATCGAGCCCGAAATGCGCGACCATCTTGCGCAGCTCCGCCACGCCCTTTTCGTTGGCGGCGATCTGCGCCTTCAAGTCGGCGATGTTCTGGACGGGATTGCGCGCCGGATAAGGATGGTCGGTCAGCAGCGTTTCCAGCTCCTTCTCGCGGAAGCGGCCGCGATCGACGATGCGGAAATTGTCGAACAGTACGCCTTCTTCGTCGACCGTTGTCGCAAGCGGCGTCATCGAGCCCGGCGCGGTGCCGCCGACATCGGCGTGATGGCCGCGCGAGGCCGCCCAGAACAGGATTTCCTTGCGGGCGTCGTCAAACACCGGCGTCACCACGGTGATGTCGGGCAAATGCGTGCCGCCATTATAGGGCGCGTTGAGCGCGAAGACGTCACCGGGATGGATATCGCCGGAGTTCAGGCGGATGATTGTCTCCACCGAACGGTCCATTGAACCCAGATGCACCGGCATATGCGGCGCGTTGGCGACCAGCGCGCCGTGGCGGTCGAACACGGCACAGGAGAAGTCGAGCCGTTCCTTGATGTTGACCGAATAGGCGGTGTTCTGCAGCGTCACGCCCATCTGTTCGGCGATCGACATGAAGAGGTTGTTGAAGACCTCCAGCATCACCGGATCGGCCTCGGTGCCGAGTGCCGCGGCACGCGTCTTTCTTTCTGTCCGGCGTATCACGACGTGATTGAGACCGGTGATTTCGGCGCGCCAGCCCGGCTCGACAACGATGGTCTGGTTCGGCTCGATGATAAGCGCGGGCCCGGCGACAGTGTGGGACGGCCGCAGGCCTTCGCGGCGATAGACGCCGGCCTCGTGCCAGCGGCCTTCGGTGTAGATGCGCCGGCTTTCCAAGGGTTTGGCGTCAATTCCTGCCGGTCCGGCGAGCGCCGGGGCTTCAGCCTTGTCCTGTCGGGCGACTTCCATGCCTTCGACGGCGACGGTCTCGACGACGATCGGCTTGTCGTCATAGACGAAACCGAACTGCGCCTTGTGCGCGGCCTCGAAATCGCTTCTGGCGCGGAAGATCGAGCCATGCTCGAAATTCACCGGCAGCGCCGTATCGGTGCCGTCATAGCGGATATGCAGGACAGGCCTCGTTGAAACCGCGTCCCCGGCAATGCCTTGCTCGCCGAGCTCGGTAATGACGTCGCCGCGCAGTGCCGCGATGAGTGCCTCGATCGCCGCGCGGGATTCTTCGGCAAGCGGCTGCAGCAGACCCTGTTGGCGCGAGGCGAAGACCGACGAGAGGCCGATGCCGTAAGCCGAGAGAAGGCCGGAGAAGGGATGGATGAGCACCGCTTCCATGCCGAGCGCATCGGCGACCAGGCAGGCGTGCTGGCCGCCGGCGCCGCCAAAACAGTTCAAAAGATATTCGGTGACGTCATAGCCGCGCTGCACCGAGATCTTCTTGATGGCGTTGGCCATGTTCTCGACGGCGATGGTGACAAAGCCTTCGGCGACCGCCTCGGGCGTCCGGCCGTCGCCGATTTCGGCGGCAAGCGCCGCGAATTTTTCGCCAACCGTGCCGATGTCGAGCGCTTGGTCTTGGCCCGCGCCGAAAATCGCCGGAAAGAAATCGGGCTGCAATTTGCCGAGCATGACATTGGCATCGGTGACGGCGAGCGGGCCGCCGCGCCGGTAGGCGGCAGGCCCGGGATTGGCACCGGCAGAATCCGGGCCGACGCGGAAGCGGCCCGCCTCATAGTGCAGGATCGAGCCGCCGCCGGCGGCGACGGTGTGGATGCGCATCATCGGCGCGCGGATGCGAACGCCGGCGACCTCGGTGTCGAAAGCGCGCTCATATTCGCCGTCATAGTGGGCGACATCGGTCGACGTGCCGCCCATGTCGAAGCCGATGACCTTGTCGAAGCCGGCGAGCTTCGCCGTCTCGACCATGCCGACGACGCCACCCGCCGGTCCCGAAAGCAGCGCGTCCTTGCCCTGGAACATGTCGGCGGCGGTGAGGCCGCCCGACGACATCATGAACATCAGGCGCGGTCCGGCGCCCAGTTCGCCGGCCACCCGCTGCACATAGCGCGACAGGATCGGCGACAGATAGGCGTCGACCACCGTGGTGTCGCCGCGGCCGACCAGCTTGATGAGCGGAGAGACCTCGTGAGAGACCGAGATCTGGCTGAAGCCGATCTTGCGGCAGACTTTCGCCACGGCCTTTTCGTGGTCCGGGTATTTCCAGGCGTGCATGAAGACGATGGCGACCGCGTCGATGCCGTCGGCCTTCGCCTGCTCGATCGCTGGGCGGCAGGCCGCGATGTCGAGCAGGCGCTCGACGCAGCCGTCGGCGCGCACGCGTTCATTGATCTCGATCACCCGCTCGTAGAGCTGCTCCGGCAGGATGATCTCCTTGGCAAAGATATCCGGCCTTGCCTGATAGGCGATGCGCAAAGCGTCGCGGAACCCCTTGGTGATGAGCAGCAGCACACGGTCGCCCTTGCGCTCGAGCAGCGCATTGGTGGCAACGGTCGTGCCCATTTTGACGTCGCCGATCGCGTCGGCGGAAATGGCGGCGCCGGCTTTCAGGCCCAACAGGTCGCGGATGCCCTGGATGGCGGCGTCCGCATACGCCTCGGGATTTTCGGACAGGAGTTTTCGGGGGTGCAGCCGGCCCCGCGGATCACGGCCGATGACGTCGGTAAAGGTGCCGCCGCGGTCGATCCAGAAGTCCCATTTCCCAGTTCCCACGGCTGCCGGCATTCTGCTTATCCATAATCTCTTTGGCGTATGTTGTGTTAGTTCGGGATTTCGGCGCCAGCAATCGCTAGTTGATGTTACACGTGGAAATGCAACGTTACGAAACCGGCAGCTGGCTGATGCATTTCCCCTGCGACCGCTCACCGAAATGTGAGCGTCTGTCGAAGGAGAGATAGCATGAAGAAGCTCATTCTGGCGTCGGTCTCGGCGCTCGCCCTGCTGGGGGTCGCGGCTTGTAGCGACAGTGGCACCGGCACTGACAATACCACCACCCAGAGCACCAATCCGCCGGCCAACGAACAGCCGATGAAACCGGCTTCGCCCGACGCTTCGAAGCCTGCTGAACCGGCTCCGGCAACAAAACCGGCTCCTACCGCGCCTGCGCAGTAAGGGCCGTCCCACAATCGAAGAAGGCCGGCACTGCCGGCCTTCTTTTTGCGCCGTCGATCCCGCGCATCGCCGGTCAACTGCGGCATCGTCCCGGCTTGATAGAACCGCCCGGTTCGCTCTATGAAGCCGACATGTCGATTTGGGACCGCCTTGGCGACTTCATCGCTCGTGTTTCGTCGTCGGCGTCCTCGGGCGTCGCGGACGTCGTTGAAGCTGTGCGCACCGTGTTTTCCGGCGATCCGGACTTGCGCCGGCGCGTAGCCTTTTCGGTGGCGATGATCGCGCTCTCGGCCAAGATGGCCAAGGCCGACGGCATCGTCACGCAGGACGAGGTGCGCGCCTTCCAGGACATCTTCGAGGTGCCGCCGAGCGAGACGCGCAACGTGGCGCGGCTTTACGACATCGCCAAGCAGGACGTCGCCGGGTTCGAGACCTACGCCCGGCGCATGGCGCAACTCTGCGGTTCCGGCCATGCCAACTGCATGATGCTGGAAGACATACTCGACGGCCTATTCCATATCGCCAAGGCTGACGGCCTGATCCATGAGAGGGAAGGGCAGTTCCTGCATCGGATCGCGGAGATCTTCCGGATCGATGAGGCGCATTACGAGACGATCCTGTCGCGGCACGTCAATCTCGGCGCCGCCGATCCTTACGTCGTGCTGGGCATCGAGCGCGGCAAGCCGTTCGAGGAAATCAGGAAGCGCTACCGCAAGCTGATCTCGGACAATCACCCCGACAGGTTGATCGCACGCGGCTTGCCGCAAGAATTCATCAAGATCGCCACGACCAGGGTCGCGGCGATCAATGCCGCCTATGAAATGATCGAGCGGGGCCTCAGGCACGCATGAGCGGTTTCCTGCCCGACCAGCCAGGTGCCGAGGTCCGGGTGTCGCCGAATTTCGGTCCGCGCCGCGAGACGCTGCGGCCCGACATGATCGTGCTGCACTATACCGGCATGGCAACCGGCGCCGGCGCCGAGGCGTGGCTGTGCGATCCAGCAAGTGAAGTGTCCTCGCATTATCTTGTCCACGAAGATGGCCGCATCATCCAGATGGTGCGCGAGAGCGATCGCGCCTGGCATGCCGGCAAGAGCTCCTGGCTCGGGCGCACCGACATCAATTCCTGCTCGGTCGGCATCGAGATCGTCAATCCCGGGCATTCACTGGGCTACAAGGCCTTTCCGAGGCGGCAGATCGACGCCGTGATCGATTTGTGCGCGGGCATCGTGGGCCGTTATTCCATCCCAGCGACAAGGGTGCTTGCCCATTCCGACGTGGCGCCGGGCCGCAAGGTCGACCCGGGCGAAAAATTTCCGTGGAAGGTTCTGTTCGCGGCCGGTATCGGTCACCTCGTACCGGCGGCGCCGATAAAACCGGGCGCCGCGTTGAAGGCCGGCGACACCGGCTCCGATGTCGAGGCGCTGCAGTCGATGCTGGCGCTCTATGGCTATGGTATTGAGATATCGGGTATTTACGACCGGCAGACGGAAATCGCGGTGGCGGCGTTCCAGCGGCATTTCCGGCGGCGGCTGGTGGATGGCGTGGCCGACAATTCGACGATCCGCACGCTGCAGAGGCTCCTGACTTCCGTTACGGCAGCCTCCGCCAAATAGTCGCGATAAGGTCATTAAATTACAACCCGTTACTTAAAGTGAATTGCGCCGCCTTCATTGCCGCCAATTCTGTCGCCAAATGCCTCTCCCGCAAGTTGTTGGACGTCTAGCCCCTCTGATGCTCCGATGTTGAATTGACACAACTGCGCGAAGTTCTTCGCGCGGTTCTAACAGAACAGGATTACATGCAGAAATTGACCGTTGTAGCGGCAGCCGTTGCTGCCGGAGTAATAAGCTTTGCCTTCAGTCCGGCAAACAGCGCCCCCTTAAGCCTTAGGGCAGACAATGGCCTTGCCGTCGCCCCTACGACCAAGGCTGCCCCGGCGAACAAAGCGCCAAAGATCAAGAGAGCCCCGGCTAAGGTGCAGAAGGCCGCCGCGACCAAGGCGGCGAAATCGACGGCCAAGCGCGCCAAGCGCGTCAGAAAGACGATCGATCTCACCACGACAGCCTCGATCCCCGCGGGCAAGATCGCTCTGGCGACACCCGCCGCACCCGGCGGCGGCCAGTATTCGTCGATCATTGCCCGCTATGCCGCGAGCTACGGCGTGCCGGTGTCCCTGGCCAGCGCCGTCATCAAGATCGAAAGCAACTACCGGCCGAATCTGGTCGGCAGCGCCGGGGAGATCGGCCTGATGCAGATCAAGCCGGCCACGGCGCGCATGATGGGTTACACCGGTTCGGCCAAGGGGCTGTTCGATCCCGACACCAATATCAAATACGGCATGAAGTACCTCGCGATGGCGCAGGGTCTCGGCGGTGGCACCACCTGCGGCACGATCCTGAAATACAATGCCGGCCACGGCGCGACGCGGATGAATCCGATTTCGGCCGCCTATTGCAGCAAGGTGAAGGTGCAGATGGCAGCGCTGGGTTCGCCGGCCTAAGCTCGTCCGCCGAAGTGGATTTGGGCGACGCGTGTCTGTTTCAAGCGCGTCGTTGTCCCAAACCGCTGCGCATTTGGGCGACGGCAACAGCTTTTTCGTTTGCGTTTTCAGGCGGGAATCCCTTTATACGCCCTTGTCAGCTGGCCGGGCGGCCGCGCCCGCGCGTGCCGAAAGGTTGCGGGTGAGGAAAGTCCGGGCTCCATGGAGACACGGTGCCGGCTAACGGCCGGCGGGGGCGACCCCAGGGAAAGTGCCACAGAAAGCAAACCGCCGCGGCTTCGGCCGCGGCAAGGGTGAAAGGGTGGGGTAAGAGCCCACCGCGCGACTGGCAACAGAAGCGGCAGGGCAAACCCCACCGGGAGCAAAACCGAATAGGGGCGGTGCGAAGGGAAACCTTCGAGGGCTGTTTCCGGCCCACCGTCCGGGTAGGTTGCGTGAGGCGCATGGCGACATGCGCCCAAGATGAATGGCCGCCACGTTCTCGCCGCGAGGCGAGGGCCATACAGAACCCGGCTTACAGGCCAGCTGGCATTTTTCTCGTAGCGATAGCTGAACGGGATCAGGAGGTTACGCCGAAAGGCGTGCCTTCCGATTCAAGCATTCTGCAAGACAGCTTCCCCGGCGTGGTCGAACCTGTCCTTGAAGCTGGTGCGATTAAATCGCACCTTCGGGGAAGAGCAGGAGTGCATCATGGGCCAGGTCGATAAACGCAGTATCACGCTTTCACCGGAACTGGCGGCCGCGGTCGACGATGTCGTCGCGGCTGGCGAATACGCCTCGGCCAGCGAGGTGATCCGCGAGGCGCTCAGGCAATGGAAGGAGCGGCGCGACTTGCTAGGATACAGCGTCGAAGAGCTGCGGAAACTGGTGCAGGAGGGGATCGACAGCGGGCCTGGCCGGTTCGTGTCCATGGAGGAGATCAAAGCTGAGGCGCGCAAGCGATTTCGGTCTGGCGGAACGGTATGACACTTGTTACGCATCGTTCGAACTTCGCACGCCGAAGAGGATTTGATCGCGATTGGGTAGTATGGTGCGCGTGATAGCGAAGCCGCAGTGGACCGACTGCTCGATCGCATCGAAAACCGTTGGCAACTCGCCATCTATCCGTCATCTGGTCCCTTACGCGACGATATCACTCCGGGCATTCGCCATCTCATCGTCGGCGAATATCTAACCTTTTACCGCATTGGAGAGGATGCGATCGAAATCCGCGTGCTGCACGGCCGGCGCAAGATCGAGGCTGACGATCTGATTAAGTAGGCGGACTAGGCGCCGATCTTGTCCAGAGATTCCTCGATCGCCTGCCAAAGCTCCTCGACCGGCTCGCAGCCGATGGCCAGGCGAACGAAGCCCGGCGGAACGGCGTCGCCGCGTTTCGAGCGCCGCTCGGCCGATGTGTGCACGCCGCCGAAGGACGTTGCCGATTCGATCAGCGCGCAACCGTCGATGAACGCCTCTGCCTGTTCTTCGGAGGCCAGCTCGAACGAAATCAGGAAGCCGAAGCGCTCCATCTGAGCGCGCGCCAGATTGTGCGAGGCATCGCCCTCGAGCCCGGGAAAGCGCAGGCCGCTGACGGCGCGATGACCCTTCAGCCGCCGCGCGATGGTTTCAGCCGACGAACACATGCGATCGAAGCGCACTTCCAGCGTTTCGAGGCCGCGATGCACCAGCCATGCCTCGAACGGTCCGGGGATGCCGCCGACCGTCTCGCGCCAATCCTTCACCCTGGCGACAATGTCGGGGTTGCGGCTGGCGACATGGCCGAAGAGAACGTCCGAATGGCCATTGATCGCCTTGGTGTCGGCCGAGACCACGATGTCGGCGCCAAGATCGAGCGGGCGCTGGCCGAAGGGCGTCATCGTCGTGTTGTCGACGATCAGGGTTCCGCCTTGCGCATGGACGGCGTTGGCGACGGCGGCGATGTCGCAAATGTCCAGTCGCGGGTTCGACGGACTTTCAACGAAAACCGCCCGGTAGCCGGCGAAGCCGCCATCGAGCATGCTTTCCGTCGGCCTCAGGTCATAAGCGACGCCGAGCGGTTTCAGAAAACGTTCGGCCAAGGCCCGTGTCGTGTGATAGCCGTCCGACGGCAAGAGGATGCGGTCGCCCGATTTGACGAGCGCGAACAAAGCCGCGGAAATCGCGGCCATTCCCGACGGAAAAATAATGCATTGCGCCTCTTCCAGATGGCCGAGCGCGTGCTCGACTGCATGCCAGGTCGGGTTGCTGAAGCGGCCATATTGATCGAAACCCGTCGCATCGCCCGGTGCGTGGAAGATCGAGGCCATGGTCAGCGGCAAGGGAATGGGATCACCCTTGGCGAAATCGGCGCTGCGCAAATGGGCAAGTGTTGCGGCGCGTGACTTCGCAGTGTCGGACATCGGCTCGATCCTTTGGGCAGAAAACTTCAACCGACGCTATGCGCGCCGGCTGTGCGCGGCAAGCTGGGTCTTTTTGGGCCAGAGGGCTCTAAACGCTTCGTTAGGCTTAATGGACGATAAAGACGAGACGTGTCTTCAGCCTGCGCTTTCTGGTTGTGCGCGTTTGTTTGTGATGCCTGCTCCCGTTGACGCCCATAGTGCCCCATGATATCCCATTCAGATCAAGCTTTCGTTCCGCGTCAGGGTGAAGCGTACGCCAATCGGGCAGCCGCGGCGGCTGCGCGTTTGTCGGTTTTCGCCCCGGTGAATGAAGCGATTTGCCGCAAATGCGGCAGGGGCGCGGAGAACAACATGAGGGGTGCAGCGGCAACAGCGGCTGTAGCGTTTATTGGACCGGTTTCTGTCAAACACGGTGAGCAAGATCGATGCGAAGGGACGGGTGTCCGTTCCGGCGCATTTTCGCGCCGTGGTGCAAAAACGCGGCTATTCGGAACTCTACGCGCTACGCTGCCTGGATCTGCCGGCCATGGATGTCGGCGGGCTCGACCTGCTCGACCGCTACGAGCAGCGGATCGCGCTGGAGGATCCCTTTCTGCAGACGGCGGACGACATGTCGTTCTTTTGCCATGGCGACGGGACATTTCTGAAGCTCGACCAGGACGGCCGCATCACCATGACCGATTTCATCCGCGAGCATACGGGCATCTCGAACGAGGTGGCCTTTGTCGGCCGCGGCAATTTCTTTCAAGTCTGGGAGCCCGGACGGCTTGCCGCCTATGGGGCGCAGGCGCGGGCCAGGCTTTTGCAGCTTCGGCAGGGGACGAAGCCCGGGGAGCGATCGGAATGATGGCTGGCCACGGCGATGACCCTCACGCCGTTGGCGGACCGGCCCGTCACATTCCGGTCCTCCTTGCCGAGGTGATCGACGCGCTTGCGCCGAAGGCCGGCGAGACGATCGTCGACGGGACATTCGGCGCCGGCGGCTACACCAGCGCCATCCTTGATCGCGGCGCCTCTGTCGTCGCCATCGACCGCGACCCGGACGCGATCGCGGCGGGCAGGGCGCTCGAACGACAGTCCGGCGGCAGGCTGAGGCTTGTCCAGGCGCCGTTCTCAACGCTGGACGAGCATGTCGAGGGCGCCGACGGCGTGGTGCTCGATATCGGCGTTTCCTCGATGCAACTCGACCAGGCGGAGCGGGGCTTTTCCTTTCGCGCCGACGGGCCACTCGACATGCGCATGGCGCAGGCGGGTCTCTCTGCCGCCGACGTCGTCAACACCTTCAAGGCGGGCGACCTTGCCCGCATCTTCGGCTTTCTCGGCGAGGAGCGCCATGCCGGCCGCATCGCGCGCATGATCGAGAGCCGTCGCGAGAAGAAGCCCTTCGAACGCACGCTCGATCTCGCCCACGCCATCGAAACCCATATCGGACGCGGGCCGAAGGACAAGATCCATCCGGCCACGCGTGTCTTCCAGGCGCTGCGCATATTCGTCAATGACGAGCTTGGCGAGCTCGCAAGGGCGCTGCTGGCTGCCGAGCGGGCGCTGAGGCCCGGCGGACGGCTAGCTGTGGTGACGTTCCATTCGCTGGAAGACCGCATCGTCAAGCGCTTCATCGCCGACCGCTCCGAGGCGGCCAGCGGCTCGCGGCACATGCCTGACGCGCCCGTGCGCATTGCGACCTTCCGCAAGGCCGGCGGCGGCGTGACGGCGGGAGAGGCCGAGCTGGACGCCAACCCGCGGGCGCGCTCGGCCAGGCTGCGCGCCGCGATCCGCACCGAGGCGCCGGCGCGCGCCGGCGATTTTTCGATTTTCGGCCTTCCAAAGCTTCCCGCCGTCGAGCGGCCGGGGGAGAGGTGAGCACGTGTTTCGTACCAGCGACATAGTCCTGATCGCCGTCATGGTCTCGGCCGCGGCGCTGACCTACAAAACGAAGCGCGAAGCCGAAGAGCAACAGGCGGCCGTGCAGAAGATCCAGGCGCAGATCCACTACGAGGAAGAGACCATCGATCTCCTCAAGGCGGACTGGAGCCTGCTCACTCAGCCGTCGCGACTGCAGAAGCTTGCAGACGTCTATAAGAGCCAGCTCGGGCTCGAACCGGTCAACGCGCACCAGATCGGCGGGCTCGACGACATTCCGGTGAAACCCGTGACCATCGAAGACCTCTCCTCGCAGCAGCTTGGCGGCATGGCCGACAATTCGGGCAAGGAGCCCTCGGACGGCAAGGATCCGGTGGTCACCGGGAGCACCGTTCAATGATCGGCCTTCCAAGGATCGGCGGCCTGCTGACGCGCCGGAAGAAGCAGGTTGAGGACGGCTCGATCGTCGTCGACGCCGCCCGCAAGGCGACTGGCGGCAAGGCCAAGACGCGCATCGTCATGACCATGGCGGTGTTCTTCACCATTTATTCGACAATCGCCGGCAGGCTCGTCTATCTCGGGCTGCAGAATCCCGATCTTTCGGGCGGCCCGGAGAACCGCGTCACTGCATCACGTCCGGATATCGTCGACCGCAATGGCGAGGTGCTGGCGACCGACATCAAGACCGCGTCGCTGTTTGCCGAGCCGCGCCGCATCGTCGACGCCGACGAAGCGATCGAGAGATTGTCGACCGTGCTGCCGGAGATCGACTACGAGCAGACCTATCGCAAGCTCAAGAGCGGCGCCGGCTTCGTCTGGTTGCAGCGCCAGCTGACGCCGAAGCAGCAGGCCGACATCCTGGCGCTGGGCGTTCCCGGCCTGGGCTTCCGCACCGAAAAGCGCCGCTTCTATCCGAGCGGCGAGACCTCGTCCTATATCGTCGGCCTCACCAACATCGACAACCAGGGCATCTCCGGCATGGAGAAGTATATCGACGAGCAGGGGCTGAGCGACCTGCAGGCGTCGGGGCTCGCGGTGGCCAAGGATCTCAAGCCGGTCAGGCTTTCGATCGATCTGCGCGTCCAGCATGTGGTGCGCGACGAGATCGCCGCAGGCCTTGAGCGCTATCGCGCCATCGGCGCCGGCGCCGTCGTGCTGAACATCAAGACCGGCGAAGTGATGGCCATGGCCTCGGTGCCGGATTTCGATCCGAACAATCCGTATAATGCGCAGGAGAAAGACCGGCTGAACCGCATGTCGGCCGGTCTTTACGAGATGGGCTCAACCTTCAAGAGCTTCACCTCGGCCATGGCGCTCGATTCCGGCAAGGCGACGATGACGAGCCGCTTCGACGCTTCGCATCCGATCCGGGTCGGCCATCAGGCCATCCACGATTTCCACGGCAAGAACCGCGTGCTGTCGCTGCCGGAAGTGTTTCTCTTTTCGTCCAACATCGGGTCGGCCAGGGAGGCCGAGCTGGTCGGCATCGAAGGGCACCGCGAATTCCTGCACCGCCTCGGCATTCTGGACCGGATGCAGACCGAACTGCCGGAGGTCGCCCGCCCGACCGAACCCAAGGTCTGGAAACAGGTCAACTCGTTCACCATCGCCTTCGGCCACGGCGTGTCGACGACGCCGCTGCAGGCCGCCGTCGGCTGCGCGGCGCTGATGCAGGGCTATCTGATCGAGCCGACATTCCTGGTCCGCAGCGAGGAGGAGGCCATGGCGGTGGCCAAGAGAGTGGTCAGCGACAAGACGGTCGAAGGCATGCGCTACCTCTATACGCTCAACGCCGAGAAGGGCTCGGCCAGAAACGCCAGGGCCCCCGGCTACCGGGTCGGTGGAAAGACAGGAACGGCCGAGAAGGTCATCAACGGCCGCTACTCCAAGGAGTTGAACTTCAACACCTTCGTCGCCGCCTTCCCGATGGACGATCCGCAATTTCTGGTGTTCACGATCGCTGACGCTCCTCATCCGGAAAAGCCCGGGATGACCGACGTCGCTGCCAACAATGCGGGAGTTATGGCTGGCAATATCATCAGGCGTTCTGCGGCCATGCTTGGCGTGAAGCCAGATTTCAGCCATGAAAATGGTGCAACGCTGGTTTCCTATCAGTGATTCTTGGGGCGCGCCGGCAACTGCGCGCTATTTTGTTGCGGTGAACGGGACTCAATGCATCTAAAAGATCTAGCCGGTATCCTGCCTGTCGAGGGAACAGCTTTCCCCGATCTGGAGGTGACCGGACTTTCCTCCGATTCCCGCGCGGTCAAGTCCGGCGTCGTCTTCTTCGCGCTTGCCGGCAGTAAGGCCGACGGCTCGGCCTATGCGGCCGACGCCGCGGCCTGCGGCGCCGCGGCGATCGTCACCGGCAAGGGCGCGAGCGTCTCCAGCCTGTCGATCCCGGTCCTTGCCGTCGATGATCCGCGCCTGGCGCTGGCGCTCAGCGCGGCGCGCTTCTTCGGACGCCAGCCGCAGACCATGGTCGCCGTCACCGGCACCGCCGGCAAGACATCCGTCGCCGCCTTCACCCGCCAGATCTGGGAGCAGGCGGGTTTTGCCGCCGCCTCGATCGGCACGACCGGCGTCGTAGCGCCCGGCCGCAACGAATATGGCTCGCTGACGACGCCCGACCCGGTGGCGTTGCACCGATTGCTCAAGGAGCTGGCGGATGCGGGCGTCACCCACGCCTCGATGGAAGCTTCGAGCCACGGCCTCGACCAGCGCCGCCTCGACGGGGTGAAGCTGGCGGCCGGCGCTTTCACCAATCTCGGCCGCGACCACATGGATTACCATCCGACAGTGGAGGATTATCACCGCGCCAAGCTGCGCCTGTTCGACACGCTGCTGCCGAAGGGCGCGCCCGCCATCGTCTTTGCCGACGATCCGTGGTCGGAGCCGACCATCGAAGCCGCGAAAGCGGCGGGGCTGGAAGTGCTGACCGTCGGCCGCCATGGCGATTTCCTGACGCTGAAGCGGGTCGAGCATGAGCGGCATCGCCAGCGCGCCGAAATCGTGGCCGACGGCGTGCTGCACGAGGTCGACCTGCCTTTGGCCGGCGATTTCCAGATCGCCAACGCGCTGGTCTCGGCCGGGCTTGCTATCGCGACTGGAACACCCGCGGGCAAAGCCTTGGCGGCATTGGAGAAATTGAAGGGTGCGCCGGGCCGGCTCGACCTCGTCGGCGCCACCGCGGCCGGCGCTCCCGTTTATGTCGACTACGCCCACAAGCCCGATGCGCTGGAGAATGTGCTGACCTCGGTCCGGCCTTTCACCACGGGCCGCGTCGTCGTGGTGTTCGGCTGCGGCGGCGACCGCGACCGGGGAAAAAGGCCGATCATGGGCGAGATCGCGACCCGGCTCGCCGATGTCGTCATCGTCACCGACGACAACCCGCGCACCGAAGTGCCCGAGACCATCCGCGCCGCGATCCTTGCTGCCGCGCCCGGCGCCATCGAGATCGGCGACCGCCGCAAGGCGATCCGCGAGGCGGTGGCGATGCTTCGCGCCGGCGACACGCTCATCGTCGCCGGCAAGGGACATGAGGAAGGCCAGACCGTCGGCACCGAAACCTTTCACTTCTCCGACCATGAGGAAGTGCGTGAGGCGCTCAAGGAGCGTGCCGCATGAACCTGCTGTGGACGTCGGAAGCGCTCGTCGAAGCCATGGGCGGCAGGCCGATCGGCTTGCTGCCGGAGGGCATCACCGGCATTTCGATCGACAGCCGCAGCCTGGAGCCGGGAAACGCCTTCTTCGCCATCAAGGGCGAAGCGATGGACGGCCATGATTTCGCGACAGCGGCGGTCAAAGCCGGAGCGGCGGTGCTGGTCGTCGCCGAGGGCAAGCTGCCGTCGCTCGGCCGGCTGACGGCGCCGATGATCGTCGTGCAGGACGTGCTTGCAGCGCTTGAGAAGCTCGGCGTCGCGGCCCGCGTCCGCTCGAAGGCCAGGACCATCGCGGTCACGGGATCGGCCGGCAAGACGACCACCAAGGAAGCGCTGCGCCATGTGCTGTCGGCGGTCGGCAAGGTGCACGCTTCGGCGCAGTCGTTCAACAACCATTGGGGCGTGCCGCTGACGCTGGCGCGCATGCCGCAGGACTGCGACTATGCTGTCTTCGAGATCGGCATGAACCATCCGGGCGAGATCCGGCCGCTGGTCAAGATGGTCAGGCCGCATGTCGCCATCGTGACCATAATCGCCGCCGCTCATCTCGGCTTCTTCAAGAATCTCGACGAGATCGCCATGGCTAAGGCCGAGATTTTCGAGGGAATCGAGCCGGGTGGCGCCGCGCTGCTCAACCGCGACGATCCACGCTGGAAGCTGCTCGGCAAAATGGCGAAAGAGGCGGGTGTCGAGCATGTCTTCGGCTTCGGCGAAAATGTCCGCTCGGCGTTCCGCCTTGTCGGCTGCGAGCTTCATGCCGACCATTCCGACATCGCCGTCAAGATCGGCAAGAGGGATCTGAGCGCCCGTGTAGGGGCGCCCGGCCGCCATATCGTGCAGAACGTGCTGGCGGTGCTGGGCGCCGCGCAGCTGGTCGGCGCCGACCTCGACAAGGTCGCGGCGGCACTGGCAGATCTTTCGGCCGAGCGCGGGCGGGGCCGGCGCCATATCCTGCATCATCCCAACGGGCCGATCACGCTGATCGACGAGAGCTACAACGCCAATCCGGCGTCGATGGCGGCGGCAATGGCGCTGCTCAACGCCACGCCGGTCGCGGGCGAGGGCCGGCGCATCGCCGTGCTCGGCGACATGCTGGAGCTCGGCAGCCATTCGGCAGATCTCCACGCAGCGCTTGCCAAGCTGATCGTCGGCACGGGCACGCGCAACGTCTTTCTCGGCGGGCCGGAAATGCAGGCGCTGGCCGAGGCCCTGCCGTCAGACATTGCAACCGAGTATCGATCGGGAGCGGAAGAACTGAAGCCGATCGTGATCGCCGCGCTCAGGCCCGGCGACGTGGTGATGGTCAAGTCGTCGAAGGGCATCGGGTTTTCAAAGCTGGTCGAGGCATTGCTCGGCAAATTTCCGGCGGAAGCCACAAACATTAAGCCGGCCTAGGTCGGGCTCCGGGGGACGGAAGGACCATGTTCACACTGCTCGTCGATTTCGCGGACAAGATCTCGTTCTTCAACGTCTTCCGCTACATCACTTTTCGTACAGGTGGCGCGCTGATCACGTCTGCGCTGATCGTCTTCATCTTTGGGCCGACGATCATCAATTCGCTGCGCCTGCGGCAAGGCAAGGGCCAGCCGATCCGCGCCGACGGCCCGCAGACGCATTTCAAGAAGGCCGGAACGCCGACCATGGGCGGGCTGATGATCCTGTCCGGCATCATCGGTTCGTCGCTCTTATGGGCAAACCTGTCCAGCATCTATGTCTGGGTCGTGTTGCTGGTCACCGTCGGCTTCGGCTCGATCGGCTTCTACGACGACTATCTCAAGGTCACCAAGCAGTCGCATCTGGGCTTCTCCGGCAAGGCCCGCCTGGCGATCGAGTTCGTCATCGCCGCCATCGCGGCCTGGGTGATCATGCATAACGGCCAGGCGCCGTTCTCGTCGTCGCTGACCTTTCCCTTCGCCAAGGAATTCCTGATCAACCTCGGCTGGTTCTTCGTGCCGTTCTCCTGCTTCGTCATCGTTGGCGCCGGCAATGCGGTGAACCTGACCGACGGCCTCGACGGCTTGGCGATCGTGCCGATCATGATCGCGGCGGCGTCCTTCGGCGTCATCGCCTATCTTTCGGGCAACGCGGTGTTCGCCGAATATCTGCAGATCCATTTCGTTCCCGGCACCGGTGAGCTCGCCGTCGTGCTCGGCGCGGTGATTGGCGCGGGCCTCGGCTTCCTTTGGTTCAACGCGCCGCCGGCCGCGATCTTCATGGGCGACACCGGCTCGCTGGCGATGGGCGGGCTGATCGGCACCATCGCGGTCGCTACCAAGCACGAGATCGTGCTGGTGATCGTCGGCGGCCTGTTCGTGGTCGAGATCCTGTCGGTCATCATCCAGGTCGGCTATTTCAAGATGACCGGCAAGCGGGTCTTCCTGATGGCGCCGATCCATCACCATTTTGAAAAGCTCGGCTGGACCGAAAGCCAGGTGGTGATACGCTTCTGGATCATTGCCGTCATCCTGGCGCTGGTCGGCCTGTCCACCCTCAAGCTCAGATAGGACTCGCTGCTTGATCCCCGCTGCTTCCTTTTCAGGCAAACGCATTTCGCTCTTCGGGCTTGGCGGCTCGGGGATCGCCACCGCGCATGCGCTGATCGCAGGCGGCGCCGAGGTGCTGGCCTGGGACGACAATCCGGACAGCGTCGCCAAGGCAGCGGCCGCGGGGATTACGACCGGAGATCTGCGCGCGGCCGACTGGCCGCATTTCGCCGCCTTCGTGCTGTCGCCGGGGGTGCCGCTGACGCATCCGAAGCCGCATTGGACGGTGGAGCTGGCGCGCGGCGCCGGCGTCGAGGTGATCGGCGATATCGAGCTGTTCTGCCGCGAACGCAACAGCCACGCGCCGGCAGCACCCTTCATCGCGATTACCGGAACCAACGGCAAGTCGACGACGACGGCGCTGACGGCGCATATCCTGAAGTCGGCGGGCCGCGACACGCAGATGGGCGGCAATATCGGTCGTGCCGTCATGACGCTCGATCCGCCCGAGCCGACGCGGCACTATGTGGTCGAGTGCTCGTCCTACCAGATCGATCTCGCGCCCTCCATCAATCCGACCGCCGGCATCCTGCTCAACCTTACGCCAGACCATCTCGACCGGCACGGCACGATGGCGCATTATGCCTCGATCAAGGAGAGGCTGGTCGCCGGCAGCGACACCGCGATCGTCGGCGTCGACGATTCCTGGTGCGCCCAGATCGCCGACCGACTGGAGCGCGCCGGCCGGCAGGTCATCCGCATTTCCAAGCGCCTGCCTTTGACGGACGGCTATTTCGCCGACGGTACCAATCTGATGGAAGCCGTGCACGGCCGCTACAGCCGCGTCGCCTTCCTCGAAGGCATCGGGTCGCTGCGCGGCCAGCACAACGCGCAGAACGCGCTGGCCGCCGTCGCCGCGTGCCTGAGGATCGGCCTCGATCTCGGCGAGATCCAGGCCGGCCTCGAGAGCTTCCCGGGGCTGGCGCATCGCATGGAGCAGGTCGGCCGCAAGGACCATGTGCTGTTCGTCAACGATTCCAAGGCGACCAATGCCGATGCGGCCGCACCCGCGCTGTCGAGTTTCAACCGCGTCTACTGGATCGCCGGCGGCCTGCCCAAGGAAGGCGGCATCGAGCCGCTGCGCGGCTTCTTCCCGCGCATCGCCAAGGCCTATCTGATCGGCGAGGCGGCGCCAGCCTTCTCGGCGACGCTCGGCGAGGCAGTACCCTACGAAATATCCGGAACGCTGGCGGCGGCGGTCGAGCATGCCGCCAACGACGCGGCAAAGGACACCGGCGGCGAGGCCGTGGTGCTGCTTTCGCCGGCTTGCGCCAGTTTCGACCAGTTCAAGAATTTCGAAGTTCGCGGCGAAGCCTTCAGGCAAGCTGCGACTGCTATTGATGGGGTGAAATCCATCGGAGGGCCACGTTGATGCAAAGCCGTCTCGACAAAAGTCCTGTCGCCACCTGGTGGTGGACGATCGATCGCTGGTTCCTGGCGGCATTCCTGTCGCTGATGGGACTGGGCATCGTGCTGTCCTTCGCCGCAAGCCCGGCGGTGGCCGAGCGCATCGGCCTCGACAGCTTCCACTTCGCCACACGCCAGATCATCTTCACCATCCCGGCGCTTATCGTGATGCTGGCAGTCTCTTTCCTGGAGGCGCGGCAGATAAGGCGCATGTCGCTGGTGATGATCTGCATCATGCTGGTGCTGATGGTGGCGGTGCTCTACATCGGCGTCGAGGTGAAGGGAGCACGGCGCTGGGTGTCGCTTGCAGGCCTTTCCATCCAGCCGTCCGAGTTCCTGAAACCGGCCTTCGTCGTCATCTGCGCCTGGCTGTTTGCGGAGCACAGGCGCCAGCCCGACATTCCCGGCAATCTGTTCGCCATGCTTTTGCTGGCGCTGGTCATCTCGCTTCTGGTGGCTCAGCCCGATCTCGGCCAGACCATGCTGGTGCTGGGCACCTGGGGCGTGATGTTCTTCATGGCCGGCCTGCCCTGGTTCTGGATCGTCGCGCTGGGGGCTGCCGGGGTCGGCGGCGTGTTCGCGGCCTATACGGTATTTCCGCACGTCGCCGCGCGCATCGACAAGTTCATGACCGGCGAAGGCGACACCTTCCAGGTCGATATGGGCCGCGAGGCGCTGATCAATGGCGGCTGGTTCGGCGTCGGCCCGGGCGAGGGCACGGTGAAGCGGGTCATCCCCGATAGCCACGCCGACTTCGTCTTCTCGGTCGCCGGCGAGGAGTTCGGCCTCATAATGTGCTTCTTCATCATGTCGATCTTCGCCTTCATCGTGCTGCGCGGCCTGAGCATCGCGCTCAAGGAACAGGACGATTTCACCCGCTATGCGGTGGGCGGCCTCGTCACCGTCTTCGGCCTGCAATCGGCCATCAACATGTGCGTGAACCTGCAGCTGATGCCGGCCAAGGGCATGACGCTGCCCTTCATCTCCTATGGCGGCTCCTCGCAGATCGCCATCGCCGTCTCGATGGGCATGGTGCTCGCCTTGACGCGCAAGCGTCCGGAAAAGCGCAAGCAGATGGGCTTCGTCCTTTCGCAGCGCGCAATGCCGGCGGAATGAGGCAGGATGGCGAAGGGTGTCATCCTGCTTGCGGCCGGCGGAACGGGCGGACATCTGTTTCCGGCCGAGGCGCTGGCGCATGAGCTGATCGAGCGCGGCTGGAAGGTGCATCTTGCCACCGACAATCGCGCCGAGCGCTATTCCCGCCATTTCCCGGCAGCCGACATTCACACCATCCCCTCGGCAACGCTGGGTTCGAAGAACCCAGTCGCCATGCTCTCGGCCTTCTGGAAGATCTGGCAGGGCGTGCGGGAGGCCGGCGGTGTAATCGCCAGGATCAAGCCGGAGGCTGTCGTCGGCTTCGGCGGCTATCCGACGCTGCCGCCGCTCTATGCCGCGACAAGGCGAAAAGTGCCGACGCTGATCCATGAGCAGAACGCCGTCATGGGCCGCGCCAACAAGGCGCTTGCCGGCCGCGTGGATGCGATTGCCGGCGGTTTCCTGCCGGAAGGCGCAAGCGCTGACGGCGCAAAGACGGTGACCACCGGCAATCCGGTCAGGCCGCAGGTCCTCGATGCGGCGAAAACGCCTTACGTGGTTTCGAACGAGGGCGAGCCGTTCCGCTTCCTGGTGTTCGGCGGCAGTCAGGGCGCGCAGTTCTTTTCCGATGCCGTGCCGGCGGCGATCGCGCTGCTGCCGCAAGACCTGCGCAAGCGGCTGGTCATCACCCAGCAGGCGCGCGCCGAGGATGTGGCGCGGGTGAAGGCGGCCTATGCCGATCTCGGCGTCGACGCCCAGGTTTCGCCCTTCTTTACTGACATGGCGGCGCGCATCGGGGCGGCGCATCTGGTGATGTCGCGTTCCGGCGCCTCGACGGTTTCGGAAATCGCCGTCATCGGCCGGCCGGCACTGCTGGTGCCTTATCCGCACGCGCTCGACCACGATCAGGCGGCGAATGCGGCAGCCCTTGCCGCCGCCGGGGGAGCCGAGCTCCATCCGCAGTCGACGCTGTCGGCGGCGCGCATCGCCGAGCTGGTCGGCGGGCTGGTCAAGGACCCGAACCGGCTGGCGACCATGGCCGCCGCCGCCCGCTCGGCCGGGAAACCGAACGCGGCGCGGTTGCTCGCCGATCTGACAGAGGCTATTGCGTCCGGCAAAACGGTTTCGGACTACAGGAGGACGCGCCCATGAAGATGCCGCAGACGATCGGCCTTGTGCATTTCATCGGCATCGGCGGCATCGGCATGAGCGGCATCGCCGAGGTGCTGCACAATCTGGGCTACAAGGTGCAAGGGTCCGACCAGGCCGACGGCGCCAATGTGCAGCGGTTGCGCGACAAGGGCATCGAATGCTTCGTCGGCCACAAGGCCGAGAATGTCGGCGATGCCGAAGTCGTGGTTGTTTCGACCGCGATCAAGAAGTCCAACCCGGAGCTCAAGGCCGCGCGCGAGAAGCTTTTGCCGATCGTGCGCCGGGCCGAGATGCTGGCCGAACTGATGCGTTTCCGCCAGGCGGTCGCCATCGGCGGCACGCATGGCAAGACGACGACCACCTCGATGGTGGCGACGCTGCTCGAGGCCGGCGGGCTCGACCCGACCGTCATCAATGGCGGCATCATCAACGCCTACGGCACCAATGCCCGCATGGGCGACGGCGAGTGGATGGTGGTCGAAGCCGACGAGAGCGACGGCACCTTCCTGAAACTGCCGGCCGACATCGCCGTCGTCACCAACATCGATCCCGAGCATCTCGACCACTATGGGAGCTTCGACAAGGTGCGCGAGGCGTTCCGCCAGTTCGTCGAGAACGTGCCGTTCTACGGTTTCGGCGTGATGTGCACCGACCATCCGGAAGTGCAGGCGCTGGTCGGCCGCATCGAGGATCGGCGCGTCATCACCTATGGCGAGAACGCGCAGGCCGACGTGCGCTTCACCAATCATCGCATGCAAGGCGCGATTTCCGAATTCGATATCGTCATCCGCGATCGCAAGGGGCGGGGCACGACGTCGATAAATGACCTGCGCCTGCCGATGCCCGGCCGGCACAACGTCTCCAACGCGACGGCGGCGATCGCGGTGGCGCATGAGCTTGGCCTCTCGGCCGAGGCGATCAAGAAGGGCCTTTCGTCCTTCGCGGGCGTCAAGCGGCGCTTCACCCGTACGGGCTCGTGGAACGGTGTCGAGGTGTTCGACGATTACGGCCACCACCCGGTCGAGATCGCGGCGGTGCTGAAGGCCGCGCGCAGCGCGACCAAGGGGCGTGTCATCGCCATCGCGCAGCCGCATCGCTTCACCCGGCTTCACGATCTCTTCGAGGAATTCTCGGTCTGCTTCAACGACGCCGACACGGTCATGGTGGCGCCGGTCTACGCGGCCGGCGAGGAACCCATCGAAGGCGTGACTTCCGACGCGTTGGTGTCGCGCATCCGCTCCGGCGGCCACCGCGACGCACGCTATATCGATGGTCAGGCAGCAATCGCGCCCGCCATTCGCGAGCTTGCCAAGCCCGGCGATTTCGTCGTCTTCCTCGGCGCCGGCAACATCACGCAATGGGCCTATGCGCTGCCCAAGGAACTTGGTGGGACGCCCTCATGATGCGCGGCCAGGACCTGATCGATAAACTCGGCGACAAGCTTGCCGGCCTGCGCGGCCGTATCACGCCGAACGCCGAGATGGACAAGATCACCTGGTTCCGGGCCGGCGGCCTCGCCGAGGCGCTGTTCCAGCCGGCCGACGAGGAGGACCTCGCGGCCTTCCTGCGCGCGGTGCCGGAAGAGATACCGGTCGTGGTGGTCGGCGTCGGCTCGAACCTTCTGGTGCGCGACGGCGGCATTCCGGGTTTTGTC
Source organism: Mesorhizobium sp. CA10 (assembly GCF_020165285.1). Lineage (NCBI taxonomy): Bacteria > Pseudomonadati > Pseudomonadota > Alphaproteobacteria > Hyphomicrobiales > Phyllobacteriaceae > Mesorhizobium > Mesorhizobium sp. CA10. The sequence goes on along the minus strand of NZ_JAIUHV010000007.1, from coordinate 72,265 downwards.
GTCAGGCTCTCGGCCAAGGGTTTCGGCGAGGCCGAGACCACCGGGCCGATCACGATCAAAGCCGGCGCGGCGACGCCGGACAAGCGCCTCGCGGCGGTGGCGTATGAAGCCGGCATTGGCGGCTTCCATTTCTATCACGGCATTCCTGGCGCTGTCGGCGGCGCGCTCAGGATGAATGCCGGCGCCAACGGCGTCGAGACGCGTGAGCGGGTCGTCGAGGTGAGGGCCCTGGACCGCAGGGGCAATCTCCATACGCTGAGCAATGCCGATATGGGCTATGCCTATCGCCATTCGTCCGCGCCTGCAGGACTGATCTTCACCTCGGCCATTTTCGAAGGGTTTGCGGAAGACAAGGCGGCGATCAAGGCGGCAATGGATGCCGTGCAGAACCATCGCGAGACGGTGCAGCCGATCAGGGAGAAGACCGGCGGCTCGACCTTCCAGAATCCGGAAGGCACCTCGGCGTGGAAGGAGATCGACAAGGCCGGCTGCCGCGGGCTGATGATCGGCGGCGCGCAGATGTCGCCGATGCATTGCAACTTCATGATCAACACCGGCACGGCCACCGGCTACGACCTCGAATATCTGGGCGAGACGGTGCGGGCGCGGGTGCTCGAGAATTCGGGCATCCGGCTGCACTGGGAGATCAAGCGCCTCGGCAATTTCAGGCCCGGCCATGCGGTGCAGGAGTTTCTCGGGCAGCTTCTTTAGCTTAGGCTTAAGTTCATGTGATGCTTGAACTTCCAGTGATCTGAAACAGCCGTAGAACCGTTGCCTCAAAGACTCACAATTCACTTTTTGCGGCTGTTTTCGCGGAAAGTGAATCTCTCGGAATCATAGGTACTTGCCAGCGAATCAACTCTCTGATTCTCTGCCCTAAAGCGTTTCCTGATTTGAGTCGTTCGACGCGTTAAGCCGCGTTTTCCGTCTGGGGGGGGCAACCTGCCGGAGCGCTCGGACTCAATGTTTGGAAATGCGGTGCGGGAATATCGGTTGCAGGCCCGGCGTGAGAGGGGATGACGGGATGAAGAAGAAGCATGTGGCTGTCCTCCTGGGTGGATTCTCCTCGGAGCGGCCCGTGTCTCTGTCCTCGGGGAAGGCGTGTGCGGATGCGCTCGAGAATGAAGGCTATCAGGTCACCCGGGTCGATGTTTCGCGCGATGTCGGGTCTGTGCTTGCCGAGCTCAAGCCTGACGTCGCCTTCAACGCGCTGCACGGCCCGTTCGGCGAGGACGGCACCATCCAGGGAATTCTCGAGTATCTCGCAATTCCCTACACCCATTCGGGTGTGCTCGCTTCGGCCTTGGCCATGAACAAGGAACAGGCCAAGAAAATCGCCAAGGCGTCCGGCATTCCGGTTGCGGAGTCGAAGGTGGTCAACCGCTTCGCCGTCCAGAACAAGCATCCGATGAAGCCGCCTTATGTGGTCAAGCCGGTCAATGAGGGGTCGAGCTTCGGCGTGGTCATCGTGCATGAGGGGCAATCGCATCCGCCGCAGGTGATCGGCTCCACGGAATGGCAATATGGCGAGATCGTCATGGTCGAGCGCTACATCCACGGACGTGAATTGACCTGCGCGGTGATGGGCGATGTGGCGCTCGGCGTCTGCGAGATCATCCCGACTGGGCATTCCTTCTACGATTACGATTCAAAATACGTTCCCGGCGGATCAAAACACGAAATCCCTGCTAAAATTTCACCGAATATTTACCAAAAAATACAGACACTGGCCCTCAAGGCTCATCTTGCCATTGGTTGCCGGGGCGTTTCCCGATCGGACTTCCGTTACGACGACCGTCACTCCGAAAACGGCGAGGTTGTCTGGCTCGAGGTCAACACTCAGCCGGGCATGACGCCGACGTCTCTGGTGCCTGAAATCGCCGCGCAAGCGGGGCACTCGTTCGGCGATTTGTTGAGTTGGATGGTGGAGGACGCTTCGTGTCTGCGTTGAGGTTGGGACAGGGTAATGGCGTCGGCGCGGCTGGTCTCGCGCTGTTCGGTATGTCGCTGTCATTCGACCGTCTCGTGCTGCCGCGTCAGCTTCGCCGGCCGATGCGCGTGCTGGGGCGTTTGTGCGGCGGCGAGTATGAGGCGCCGCGCTTTTCGGCGGCGATCCTTTCCGCTGCGCTGATCGCGTCCAGCAGCGCCTACGGCGCCTATCTCGGCGGCTACGCCGACAGCATCGTGCAGGGCGTGACGGCGCGCACCGGCTTTGCCGTCGACCAGATCAAGGTGGTCGGCAACCGCCAGACCTCCGAGATCGATGTGCTCGACCGGCTCGGCCTCGACGGCTGGACCTCGCTGATCGGCTTCGACGCCGAGGCCGCGCGCGAGCGCATCGCGACACTGCCGTGGGTCGAGGGAGCCGCGGTGCGCAAGATATACCCGCATACGCTGGAAGTACGCATCGAGGAGCGCCAACCCTTCGCGCTTTGGCAGCAGGGCACCTCGGTGTCGGTCATCGAGCGATCGGGCGAGACGATCGCGCCGTTCTCGGGCGGCAAGCAGGCGCTGCTGCCGCTGATCATCGGCACCGGCGCGCCGGCCATGGCGCCGGCGTTCCTCGCCAAGATCGAGCGCTATCCCGAGCTTGCGGCGCGGGTCAAAGGCTATATCCGGGTCGGCGAACGGCGCTGGGACCTGAGGCTGGAAAACGGCATCACGATCAAGCTGCCGGAAGACGGCGAGGACCAGGCGATCGCCGAGCTCGTCAAGATCGACCATGACAACGGATTGCTGACCCGCGACATCGCCGCCGTCGACATGCGGCTTTCCGACCGGCTGGTCGTGGAGCTGTCGCCGGAAGCGGCGACACAGCGCGAAGCAGCGCTCAGCGACAAGCCGAAGTCCCTGGCCACGCGCAAGGTGGAGAGAAAGATATGAGCTGGCTTGGCGGCGGCAGCGACGCTTCTTCGCGCCGGTCGGGCACGCTCACGGTGCTCGATGTCGGCTCCAGCAAGGTTTGCTGCGTCGTGGCGAAGCTGAAGCCGAATGAGGACGGCAAGCTGCTGCGCGGACGTTCGCATCGCATCCAGGTGATCGGCATCGGTCACCAGAAATCGCAAGGCGTGAAGTCCGGCGTGGTGGTCGATCTCGATCGCGCCGAGCATGCCATCCGGCTTGCCGTCGATGCGGCCGAGCGCATGGCCGGGCTCACCGTCGATTCCCTCATCGTCAACATGACGGCCGGCCGGCTGAAGAGCGAAGCCTTCTCGGCGACTATCAATCTCGGCGGCCATCAGGTCGAGGAAGTCGACATCAAGCGCGTGCTCGCCGCCGGTGCCAAACAGGCGCTCAGGGCGGAGCGCGAGGTGATCCATTCGCTGCCCGTCGGTTTCTCGCTCGACGGCGAGCGCGGCATGCGCGATCCGCGCGGCATGATGGGCGATGCGCTTGGCGTCGACATGCATGTGCTGACGGGCGACGCGGCGCCGATGCGAAATCTGGAGCTTTGCATCAATCGCTCGCATCTGTCGGTCGAGCGCATGGTGGCGACGCCCTATGCCAGCGGGCTTGCCTCGCTGGTCGACGACGAGCTCGAAATGGGCGCAGCCTGCATCGATATGGGCGGCGGCACGACGACCATCTCGGTCTTCTCGGAGGGCAAGTTCGTCCATGGCGACGCGATCGCCATCGGCGGCAACCATGTGACGCTCGACATGGCCAAGGGCCTGTCGACCTCGCTCGATGCCGCGGAACGGCTGAAGGTGATGCATGGCTCGGCGCTGCCCGGCAGCGCCGACGACCGCGACCTCGTCTCAATCCAGCCGATCGGCGAGGAAGGCGATGTGCCGCTGCAGATCCCGCGCTCGGTAATGACGCGCATCATCCGCGCCCGTATCGACGAGACGCTGGAGCTTCTGCGCGACCGGCTGAACAAGTCCGGCTACGGCAATGCCGTCGGCAAGCGGGTGGTGCTCACCGGCGGCGCAAGCCAACTCGCCGGCCTGCCGGAAGCGGCGCGCCGCATTCTCGGGCGCAATGTGCGCATCGGCCGGCCGCTCGGCGTCGCAGGCCTGCCGGAGGCGGCCAAGGGACCGGCGTTCTCGACCCCGGTCGGACTGATGATCTATCCGCAGATGGCGAGCTTCGAGAGCCATTCGGCGAAAGGACTTTCCGGTTTCAGGATGACCGGAACGGGCGGAAAACTGCATCGCGTGAGTCAGTGGTTGAGAGACAGTTTTTAATTTGACGGGGACAGCCCCATAGGCGGCCGCAGCGGCGAGGCGGCGGGAAAGGCAAAGGACGGAGACAATGACCATCAATCTGCAGAAGCCGGACATCACCGAGCTCAAGCCACGCATCACCGTGTTCGGTGTCGGCGGCGGCGGCGGCAATGCCGTGAACAACATGATCACAGCCGGCCTGCGCGGCGTCGAGTTCGTGGTGGCCAACACCGACGCGCAGGCGCTGACGATGTCCAAGGCCGAGCGGCTGATCCAGCTCGGCGCGCATGTCACCGAAGGCCTCGGCGCCGGCTCGCAGCCGGAAGTCGGCCGCGCGGCGGCGGAAGAGTGCATCGACGAGATCATCGATCATCTCTCCAACACCCATATGTGCTTCGTAACCGCCGGCATGGGCGGCGGCACCGGCACGGGCGCCGCTCCGGTCGTTGCCCGCGCGGCGCGCGAGAAGGGCATCCTCACCGTCGGCGTCGTCACCAAGCCGTTCCATTTCGAGGGTCAGCGCCGCATGAAGACGGCCGACATGGGTATCGAGGAACTGCAGAAATGCGTCGACACGCTGATCGTCATCCCCAACCAGAACCTGTTCCGGCTGGCCAATGACAAGACCACCTTCGCCGATGCCTTCGCAATGGCCGACCAGGTGCTCTACTCGGGCGTCGCCTGCATCACCGACCTGATGGTCAAGGAAGGCCTGATCAATCTCGACTTCGCCGACGTCCGCTCGGTGATGCGCGAGATGGGCAAGGCGATGATGGGCACGGGCGAGGCTTCGGGCGAGGGTCGCGCGATGGCCGCCGCTGAAGCCGCCATCGCCAACCCGCTGCTCGACGAGACCTCGATGAAGGGCGCCAAGGGCCTGCTGATCTCGATCACCGGCGGCCGCGATCTCACCCTGTTCGAGGTGGACGAGGCCGCGACCCGCATCCGCGAGGAAGTCGACCAGGACGCCAACATCATCCTGGGCGCCACCTTCGACGAAGAGCTGGAAGGCGTGATCCGCGTGTCGGTCGTCGCCACCGGCATCGACAAGTCGGCGGCCGAAATCGCGGCTGCGCCGATCTCGATCCGCGCGCCGCAGAAACCGGCCGCCCGCCCGGCGGCGGCTCCGGTGGCCGAAATCCGCCCCGCTCCGGTTCAGCCGCAGGCCTATGAGCCGCGCGCGGCCGATCCGGTCGCGGAGGCGATCCAGCTTGCCGAGGCAAATGCCGCCGCCATGGCGCACCCGCGCGCCGTGCCGATGGACGACTTCCGGCCGCAGAGCAAGATCTTCCAAGCCCCGCCTGCGCAGCCGCAGCCGCAGCCGGTGGTGCCGCAGCAGGTCATGCAGCAGCCCGCGCCGCAGCGCGAGATGCCGCAGCCGGTGGCCGCGGCGCCGCAGCGTATGCCGCGCGTGGAAGACTTTCCGCCGGTGGTAAGGGCTGAAGTCGAAGCCAAGAGCCGGCCGGCGGACCATGAGAACAGCGGTCCGATGGGGCTGATCAAGCGGCTGACCAACGGCCTTACCCGCCGCGAGGAAGAGCCGGCCCGGCTCCAGCCGGCGCAGCCGCGCGAGCCGAAGCTGCGTCAGGCCGCGCCCGAGATGCGCCGTCTCGCCAGCCAGGATCCTGCGCTCTATGCGCCGCGCCGCGGCCAGCTCGACGACCAGGGCCGGCTCACGCCGCAGGCCCGCACAGTCCAGGAAGACGACCAGCTGGAAATCCCGGCCTTCCTGCGCCGCCAGGCCAACTGATCGATACGGCGGACCGCCAATCGTTAACGGTATATAACAGTTGTTAACAGGCAGACGAGAAATCGTCTGCCTGTTGCTTTTGCAAAAGACATTTAAAACAAGGCTTTACGAGCTGTTTCTGACGCATTTCCGTGGTTACACGGGGTAAGAAACCGTGATTTGGAGTCTCCAGGGCAGGCCATTATCTTCGCCACGGACTAAAGTCGGTTTGCCGGGATTCGGGGAGTAACCCTGCCTGCCGATTATACAGAGCCGCATGCTCTTGCTTATTTTGCCGCCTTTGCGCGAGCGTCAGACCATCAGTCTGGCTGCAAGATACCCAAGGCCGATGGAGCGGACGCAGGCATTCAGGGCGTATGGGGTTACTCTTGCACGACTATCAGACGACAGTGAAATCGCGCGTGACGCTGGCTGGCATCGGCGTCCATAGCGGCAAAACCGTGACCGTTCATTTCCTGCCGGCCGATGCCGATACGGGCATCGTCTTTCATCTTTCGAATGGCGGCGAAGCCCGCGAGCTCCGCGCCCTGGTCGCGGAAGTCGGCGCCACCGATCTCTGCACTATGCTTGGCGATCCGGCCGGCGATCATATCGGTACCGTCGAGCATCTGATGGCCACAGTGTTCGGTCTCGGCATAGACAATTTGATCATCGAGATCGACGGTTCGGAAGTCCCCATTCTCGACGGCAGCGCCATGGCCTTCGTCGAGGCCATCGACCAGGCCGGCATCGAGACGCTGGCGGTGAGGCGTCGCTACATCCGTGTCGTCAAGCCGGTGCGCGTGGAAGCCGGCGCGTCCTGGGCGGAGTTCCGCCCCTATGACGGCACGCGGTTCGAGGTCGAGATCGATTTCGAGAGCCCGGCAATCGGCCGCCAGCAATTCGCCTCCGACATCAATCCCGACATCTTCCGCCGCGACATCGCGCGGGCTCGCACATTCGGCTTCATGAAGGACGTCGAGAGGCTTTGGGCCGCCGGCTACGCGCTCGGCTCGTCGCTCGAAAACTCGCTTGTCATCGGCGACGACAACCGCGTCATCAATGTCGGCGGGCTGCGCTATCCCAACGAATTCGCCCGTCACAAGACGCTCGATGCGATGGGCGATCTGGCGCTGGCCGGCGCGCGCTTCATCGGCTGCTTCCGCTCCTATCGCGGCGGCCACCGGATGAATGCCTCGGCATTGCGCCGGCTGCTTTCCGACCGGACGGCCTTCGAGATCGTCGAGACGAGACGTCGCGAGCGCGGCCGCGTCGCCGAGATGATCGCCGTCAGCGGGCCGGTTTACGCGCCCTGGGTGATCTGATTCTTAACCGTTTTCTGGCTTTGTGGTCAGGCTTGTGTTGCATGGCTGCATCACAGGGCCGCCAAAATGCGCGGCTTTGGCCATAGCGTCGGCCTGCCACAAAAATGTGCGATTGGCCGGACATAGCGTTGCCGGGCAAGGGGATAATGGTTTATGGCTTCGGCCCGGACCGAAACGACGCCGAAGGGGCGGAATCCAAACATGTTTTTTTCGCGAGTTGGTCAATCGGTAGCGCCGCGTCGGGGTGTTTTGCTGGCGCTGTCGGTGGTTGCTCCCGCGCTCGTGCTGTCGGCCTGCATGTCCTCCGAGAAGGATGTCAACCTGGCGACCTATGTCGACCAGACCGAGCCGGCCGACGTTCTCTACAACCAGGGCCTGGCCAACATGAATGCCGGCCGCCTCGATGAGGCGAGCAAGAAGTTCGACGCGGTCGACCGCCAGCATCCCTATTCCGAATTCGCACGCAAATCGATGGTGATGGGCGCTTTCGCCGATTATCGCGCCGGCAATTACGACGAGGCGATCGGTTCGGCCAAGCGCTACCTGACCCTCTATCCCTCGACAGACGACGCGGCTTACGCACAGTACATCATCGGCCTCTCCTACTATCGGCAGATCAAGGACGTCACCCAAGATCAGAAGGAAGCGCGCCAGACCATCCAGACCATGCAGGATCTGGTGACACGCTGGCCGAACTCCGAATATGTCGGCGACGCCAAGGACAAGATCCGCTTCGCCAGCGACCAGCTCGCCGGCAAGGAGATGCAGGTCGGCCGCTACTATCTCGAGCGCCGCGAATACATCGCCGCCGTGAAGCGTTTCCGCACGGTGGTCGAGAACTATTCCAACACCCGCCATGTCGAGGAGGCGCTCGCGCGCCTGACCGAGTCCTACTATGCGATGGGCCTGACCTCGGAAGCGCAGACGGCAGCGGCGGTGCTTGGTCACAACTATCCGGACAGCCCGTGGTACAAGGATTCCTACAAGCTCCTGCAGAGCAACGGGCTTGAACCCCGCGAAAATGCCGGATCGTGGATTTCCAAGGCCGGGAAGCTGATCACCGGCGCCTGAAACTTGCGATGCTGTCCAGACTGTCGATCCGCGATATCGTCCTGATCGAGAAGCTGGACATCGACTTCCTGCCTGGGCTTTCGGTGCTGACCGGCGAAACCGGCGCCGGTAAATCCATCCTGCTCGATGCGCTGTCGCTGGCGCTTGGCGCGCGCGGCGATGCCTCGCTCGTTCGCCATGGCGCTGCGCAAGGCCAGGTCATTGCCGTGTTCGACGTGCCGCGCAACCATCCGGCACGCGCGTTGCTCGCCGGAAACGACATCGAGGACGATGGCGACATCATCCTGCGCCGCGTGCAGACGGCCGATGGCCGCACCCGCGTCTTCGTCAACGACCAGCCCTCCAGCGTCACCCTGATGCGCGATGTCGGCCGCGCCCTCGTCGAGATCCATGGCCAGCATGACGAGCGGGCGCTGGTCGATCCCGGCGCGCATCGCGAATTGCTGGACAGTTTCGGCGGCCATCTGGGCGCCGTGCGCGGCACGGGCGAAGCCTGGCGGTACTGGCGAAACTGCGAGCAGGAGCTTTCCCGGCATCGCGCCAAGGTCGAGGCGGCGGCGCGCGAAGCCGATTATCTGCGCGCTTCCGTGGCCGAGCTCGCAAGACTCGACCCGCAGCCGGGCGAGGAAACGGAGCTTGCGGAGTTGCGCGCGACGATGATGCGCGTCGAAAAGATCGCGGCCGAGATCCATGATGCGCAGGATGTGCTGTCGGGGCCGTCCTCGCCCTTGCCGCAACTCGCCAGTCTGTTGCGGCGGCTGCAGCGCAAGTCCAGCGAAGCCCCCGGCCTGCTCGACGACGTGGTGAAATCGCTCGACGACGCGATGATCTCGCTCGACGCCGCGCAGTCCGGCGTGGAAGCGGCGCTTCGCGCCACCGAATATGATCCGCAGCGTCTGGAGAAGGCGGAAGAGCGTCTGTTTGCGCTGCGCGCCGCCTCGCGCAAGCACAGTGTCGCGGTAGACGATCTGGCGCAGCTGCGCGACACGATGGTGGCCGATCTTGCCGACCTCGATGCCGGCGAGGAGCGGCTGCACGCGCTGGCCAAGCAGGCCGCCGCGGCGCGCGAGGCCTACGATATTTCCGCGGCGCAGCTGTCGTCGCTGCGCCATGCGGCGGCGGCGGGCCTGACCAAGGCTGTCATGGCGGAACTGCCGGCGCTCAAACTCGAACGGGCCGAGTTCATCGTCGAGATGGGAAGCGATACCGAAAGCCGCATGGAAGAAGGCATCGACGAGGTCGAATTCTGGGTGCGCACCAATCCGGGCACCCGGCCGGGACCGATGATGAAGGTCGCTTCCGGCGGCGAGCTCTCGCGCTTCCTTTTGGCGCTGAAGGTGGCGCTGGCCGATCGCGGCTCGGCGCCGACCCTGGTGTTCGACGAGATCGACACCGGCGTCGGCGGCGCGGTGGCCGACGCCATCGGCCAGCGGCTGGCGCGGTTGTCAAAGCGGGTGCAAGTGCTTTCCGTGACGCATGCGCCGCAGGTCGCTGCGCGCGCCGCCACGCATTTCCTGATCTCGAAATCCGACGGCAAGGACCGCGTCGCCACCGGCATTGCCGAAATGGACCGCGCGGCGCGCCAGGAGGAAATCGCGCGCATGCTGGCCGGCGCCACCATCACCGACGAAGCGCGCGCGGCAGCGGAGCGGTTGCTGCGCGAGAATACGGCTGCCGCATAGAAGGTTGGGCCTCTTCGGTTCCAATCCGAGTCAGCAGGTGGCTGCATCGTGCTGTTCAGCAATGATTTTTGCGCAAGCCCACTCCCTGCCGTCAAATCCTGATTTATAGTGGCGCGCCACAATCCAAGGACTGATGCATGTCGGAAAAACCCGTCGATTCGTTGAGCGAAGGCGAAGCCGCGGATGAGCTGAAACAACTGGCGGCGGAGATTGCCGAGCATGACCGGCGTTATCACACCGAGGACGCGCCGACGATCACCGATGCCGAGTACGATGCGCTGCGCCGGCGCAACCTCGCCATCGAAGAGCGCTTCCCCGATCTCGTGCGCGAGGATTCGCCGACGCGGCGGGTCGGCGCCCCGCCCGCGGAGGGCTTTACCAAGGTGCGGCACGCGGTGCCGATGCTGAGCCTCGCCAAGGCCTATACCGACCAGGACGTCGCCGATTTCATCGAGCGCGGAAGGCGCTTCTTCGACCGCGACAAGGAGCTCGACATCGCCTTCACCGCCGAACCGAAGATCGACGGGCTGTCGGCCTCGTTGCGCTACGAGAACGGCGTGTTCGTGCAGGGCGCGACGCGTGGCGACGGCACGGTCGGCGAGGACATCACCGCCAATTTGAAAACGATTGCCGACATTCCTAAGAAGCTGCAGGGTTCGGGCTGGCCGGAAATCATCGAGATCCGCGGCGAGGTCTACATGACCTATGCCGAATTCGAGGCTTTGAAGCAGCGTTCAGCGGCGGTCGGCGGCCAGGATTATGTCAATCCGCGCAACACGGCTGCAGGGTCGCTGCGCCAGAAGGATCCATCGGTCACCGCCAGCCGCAATCTGAAATTCTTCGCCTATGCCTGGGGCTATACGACAGCGGACCCAGCGCCGACGCAGTTCGATTCCGTACAGAAGTTCAAGGAATGGGGCTTCAAGGTCAGTCCGCTGATGGTGCGGGCGAAGTCGATCGACGACTTGATCGCGCATTACCACCGCATCGAGGAGCAGCGCTCCTCGCTCGGCTACGACATAGACGGCGTCGTCTACAAGGTCGACCAGCTCGAGCTGCAGCGCCGCTGGGGTTTCGTCACCGGCGAGCCGCGCTGGGCGGTCGCCCACAAATTCCCGGCCGAGCAGGCGATGACGACCGTCGAGAGGATCGACATCCAGGTCGGCCGTACCGGCACGCTGGCGCCGGTGGCGCGGCTTGCGCCGGTCACGGTTGGCGGCGTGGTGGTCGAGAATGTCACGCTGCACAACGAAGACTATATCAAGGGCTTCGACAGCAACGGCCAGCCGATCCGCGACGGCATCGACGTGCGTATCGGCGACACGGTGGTCATCCAGCGGGCAGGGGATGTCATCCCGCAGATCGTCAGCGTCGTCATCGATAAGCGGCCCGCTGGCGCGGTGCCCTATGAATTCCCGCATACCTGCCCGGTCTGCGGCTCGCCGGCGACGCGCGAGATCAACGAGAAGACGGGCAAGGAGGATTCGCGGCGGCGCTGCACCGGCGAGATGATCTGCGCCGCGCAGGCGGTCGAAAGGCTGCGTCACTTCGTGTCGCGCGGCGCGCTCGACATCGAAGGCCTCGGTGCCGAAAACATCGACCTGTTCTTCAATTCGGGGCTGGTGAAGACCGCCGCCGATATCTTCACGCTGAAGGACCGAAGGCCCGCCGTCACCAGGGCGCTGGCCGAGCGACGGGAGGAGCAGGCGCGGCTGCGCGAGGAAGCCTCGGGCAAGGCGCGCAAGAATGTTCGCAGCGTCGAGGAGCGTAATTATGAAGGTCTCGACAAGTTGTTTTCGGCCATCGACGCGCGCCGCGAGCCGGAGCTCGACCGTTTCATCTTCGCGCTCGGCATCCGCCATATCGGCGAGACGACGGCGGCCGTGCTTGCCCGCCAATTCTCGACCATCGAGGAGCTGATCCGTATCGGCAAGGAGACGGCGAAGGCCGGGGATCCGCACAGCGTCTTCCCGTCGATCAACGGCATCGGCGATACGGTGATCAACGCGTTGCGCGACTTCTTCGGCAATGAGCGCAATGACGACGTGCTGGACGCCTTGCTGGCGCAGGTTCATCCGAAACCCTACGTCATGGAAATCTCGGCCGGCAGCGAAGTCTCGGGCAAGACGGTGGTGTTCACCGGCTCGCTGGAAAAGATGACGCGCTCGGAAGCCAAGGCGATGGCGGAGCGGCTCGGCGCCAAGGTCGCGGGCTCGGTTTCGGCCAAGACCGACCTGGTGGTGGCGGGTCCCGGCGCCGGCTCGAAGCTGAAAGTTGCGAGCGATCTCGGCATCGAGGTGATCGACGAGGATACCTGGCTGCAGCGCATCGGCAGGGGCGGCTAATGACTGGCGCGTTCAAGGGTTTTGGGCCGAAGGCCATTCCGTTCCTGAAGGCGCTCGACTTCCACCAGAGCCGTGAGTGGTTCCAGGAAAACCGCGACCTTTACGACAGCGAGCTGCATGGGCCGTTCTGCGATCTGGTCGAGACGCTCACAGAGCGTTTCGAGGCGGCCAAGCTCGGCTTGCGCGGCGACCGCAAGAAATCGCTGTTCCGCATCAATCGCGACGTGCGCTTTTCCAAGGACAAGCGGCCCTACAACCGGCATCTCTCGGCGATTCTGTCGCCCGACGGCACCAAGATGGAGCAGGGGGTCTTCTATGTGCATATCGGTCTGGAGCGCTGCTTTGCCGGTGTGGCCTGGTGGCAGCCGGCGCCGGAACTGCTGCAGGCGATGCGCAAGGCCATCGTGACCAAGCCGGCCGCGTTCCGCGGCATGGTCGCATCGCTCAAGAAGGCCGGCCTCGCGCTCGATGCGGAAGACCGCCTGAAGCGGGTGCCGCGCGGTTTCGAGGATGTCGGTGACGAGGATCTCGCCGAGGCGGTGCGCAACCGGCATTTCGTGGTCCGGCACGACCTCGATCCGGCGACGATCCATTCGCCGGCGCTGGTCGACGATCTCGTCGGCTTCACGCTTGGCGCCAAGCCGCTGCTCGACTGGGGCCGGGCGATCCAGGGGACGGCTGTCGCGGCCTGACGCCGCCTCCGGCTGTCGCCGGGCTTACATCCGCATCAGCAGGCCGCCGTCGACGGCAAGCTCTATGCCGGTGATATAGCTCGCGGCGTCCGAGAGCAGGAAGAGCGCGGCGTTTGCCATGTCCTGCGGCGTGCCGATGCGGCCGAGCGGCGTATAATTCGCCACGGCGGCGCGCTTTTCTTCGGTGTCCCAGCGCGCCTGCAGCGGCGTCAGCGCCATGCCGGGGCAGATCGCGTTGGAGCGGATGCCGTCGCCGGCAAGCTGCATGGCAAGCGACTTCGACAGCGCGCAGACGCCTGCCTTCGAGGCCTGATAGGCATCCTGAGGCTTCGGGTCGCCGCGATACCACTGAATGGTCGAGAAATGCACCATGGCGCCGCCGCGGCCGCCGGCGCGCATCTGCGGAACGACCGCGCGTGCGGTGTGCACGAAGGATTTCAAGTTGATGTTGAAGACCTGATCCCAGACATCGAGGTCCATTTCGAGCGCCGATTTGTCGCGGCCGAACCACAATACGCCGGCGACATTGGCGAGATAGTCGATGCCGCCACGCTCGCGGCCCGCCGCACCGATGGTCCGTTCTACGAAGGCCGCGTCGGTCAAATCGCCCTGGGCGAAGGTGAGCCGGTCGTCATACGAGGCGAGGGAGGCCGGACGCGGCTTGATGTCGATGGCGGTGACGGAGGCGCCGGCATCGAGCAGCGCCAGCGCGATCGCTTCGCCCATCCCGCCGCCAGCTCCGGTGACGACCGCATGCCGGCCCGTGAAATCATAGACGACCATTCATTTCCCTTCGGTTCTTGCTGCAAGGCGCGGCGCTATCTCTGCGCCAAGGCGCGATGGCGGGACAATAGGGGCCGACAAAAAATCCATCAAGCCGTATTCGAAAAAATTTGCCAAAATAGAAAATCACGATATCGTGCCGTGGCTGACAGCTTCCTTTTGGGTGGATTCCAAGACCATGACCCTGCATTCCGGCGCGCGGACCTTCTCGGTGACCTCTCCTGTCGACGGCTCGATCTATGCCCAGCGCAACTATGCGGACGGGGCCGCGATCGAGGCGGCCGTCGCCCGCGCTCGCGCGGCGCTGCCGGGCTGGCGGCGCACGCCGCTGGCCGAGCGCCTGGCGATCCTTCTGCGCTTCGGCGAGGAGATGAAGGCGCGCGCCGCTCCGCTGGCCGAGGCGGTGGCGTGGCAGATCGGCAGGCCCTTATGGCAAGCCGACGAGACGCCGCGCTTGGCGCTGATCGGCGAATTGCTTGCCGGTGCCGCGCCCGAGACGCTGGCCGACACGCCCTATCCGTCGGACGAGAACATCCGCCGCTATGCCAAGCCGGTGGCCGGCGGCCTACATCTTTCGATCTGCGCCTGGAACTACCCGACCGCCATGCTCGGCTATCTGGTCACGTCGCCGCTTGCCGCGGGCAATGTGGTGATCTTCAAGCATTCGCCGCAGACGCCGCTGATCGCGGAGCTCGCCGAGGAGGCTTTTCGCGCGGCCGGCGGGCCGGAAGGGGTCTTCCAGTGTCTGCACCTCGACCATCCGGATGCGGAGCGGCTGATCGCTTCCGGCATCTTCAACGCCGTCAATTTCATCGGTTCGGTCAATGGCGGCCGGCGCGTGCATGCGGCGGCGGCCGGCAACTTCACCCAGGTCCATCTCGAGCTTGGCGGCAAGGATCCGACCTATGTGCGCTCCGACGCCGACCTCGAGGCGGCGGTTCCGCTGATCGCAGAGGGCACCTATTCCAACGCCGGCCAGTCCTGCTGCTCGGTGGAGCGAATCTATGTCGACGGCCTGATTCACGACCGTTTCGTCGAGGCGCTGGTCGCCGAGACGGCGAAGTGGTCGATCGGCCATCCGATCGCTGAAAAGCCGATGGTCGGCCCGGTGGTGCGCGCGGTCGCGGCCGACACCATCCGCGACCTGACCGAAGGCGCGGTGCGAGCAGGGGCGAAGCGCCTGATGCCGCAGGATGGCGCGCGCAAGGCGGCAAGCCTCGGGACCGCCTATGTCGCGCCGGAGGTGCTGACCGGCGTCGACCACAGCATGCCGATCATGCGCGACGAGCTGTTCGGGCCGGTGGCCTGCGTCCAGGCCGTCGGCGGCGACGACGAGGCGATCGGCCTGATGAACGACAGCGACTACGGCCTCAGCGCCTCGATCTGGACGCGCGATGTCGAACGCGGCGTGGCCTTGCTCGACGAAGTCGAGGCCGGCACCGTCTATCTCAACCGATGCGATCACGCCGACCTTTATCTGCCCTGGGGCGGCATCAAGAATTCCGGTCTTGGCCGCGCCAACGGGCGCGCCGGCCTCATCGAGGCGACGGCGGCGAAGGCTTATCATGTCCGCTCCGTCATCGCCTGACCGCCAGCGGCATCCGGTCGTGCGGGACCTTGAAAAGCTTGGCGACGAGGCCGTCGCGGCGCTTGCCGCGGCCGGGGTGGAACGATTGCTGCCGGATGCGGCCAGCCCCTATCTTCTGATTGCCGAGCATGCCGGCAACGTCGTGCCGGCGCCGTGGCGCGACCTTGGCCTGGCGGAGCCTTATCTCGGCACGCATTTCGCGGTGGACATCGGCGTCGGCGCGCTGACGCGCCGGCTCTCGCGAACGCTGCGGGCGCCGGCGGTGATCGCGCGCTATTCACGGCTGTTCCTCGACTATAACCGCCCCGCCGAGGAGTGGGACTTCATGCGTCCCGACCTCGGCGGCATCCCGGTGCCGGGCAATCTCGCTGTGGACGCGGCGGATGCGAGGCTGCGCAAGCTCGTCGCCTGGGCGCCGGTCGAACGGGCAATCATCGAAGCCGCTGCCGGCAGGCGGGCGCTGATCTCGGTTCACTCCTTCACGCCGGTGATGGGCGGCGTGAAGCGCAATGTGGATATCGGCGTGCTGTGGCGGGAACAGTCGCCCTTCGTCGCCTCGGTGCTGAAAACGCTCAGGGCCCAAGGCCCGGAAGCAGGCTTCAGAATCGGCGATAATGAACCTTACGACTGGCGCCAGGCTGTCGGCTACACCTTGAACCGGCACGGGCTGCAGCAGGGCCGGCCCTGCCTCTACCTCGAGCTGCGCAACGACTTGCTTGCCGATCCGGAAACTTTCGAACGCGTCAGCCACCTCCTGGAGGCTGCCTTTGCCACCGTCGCGATATCCCTATGGCCGCAATCAGCCGTAGCCGTCTGAAGGCTGGACGCTCAAATATCGGAACGCTAGAGCTTGTCGAATTGGAAACACGGCAGCCAAGGGCGTGGACGATGCAAGGCAATGTGGGCAGCAAGATCCGCGACGCGCGCAAGCAGCAGAACATCACCTTGCGCGATCTCAGCGAGCGCTCCGGCCTTTCCGTGTCCCAGCTCTCGAAGCTGGAGAACGGCAAGGCCAGGCTGACCGTCGACATCGCGCTGATGATTGCCGGCGTGCTGCACGTGCCGGTGGCCTCCTTCCTGTTCAGCCCGAAGCCCGGGCCGCAGGCGCGCCGCTCGATCACGCGCGCCGGCAGCGGCATCCTGCACGAAGGCAACGCTATGGAATTCGAGGTCTTGTGCAGCGATTTCCGCGACAAGACCAATATTTTCTGGCGCGTGACGCTGCGCGCCAGAACCTTCGAGGAAAACGGCGGCTGGCGCAGCCATTCGGGTGAGGAGTTCATCCATGTGCTAAGCGGCAGCCTGCAGCTCCACACGCTCCACTACGACCCGACCGTCCTGCAGCCCGGCGACAGCATCCTGTTCGACGGCGAAATGCAGCACGCCTATGTGGCGCTCGGCGACGAGCCCGTCATCATGCTGATGTCGAACACGGTGCCGCGCGACGGGCTGCCGCCGGGAGCAGGCGTCTGACCGACGGGCCCCAGTCCTTCCGCTCAAGAATTTTTCTAGAATGGAAAAAAATACTTGTTATGGAAAAGTCGGGGGACTAGCATCCTTTTGACCGGCCGACAGGAGAACAGCCAGCGGCGGGAATGGGAGAGATGACCGATGCTATCGGTTGGGGCAGTCAGCAAGACATTCGGCGGCGTGCAGGCGTTGCGCAGCGCCTCGCTGACCTGCGAAGCGGGCGAGATCCTCGGTCTCATCGGTCCGAACGGCGCCGGCAAATCCACCCTCGTCAACGCCATTTCGGGCGTGCTCAAGCCGGACAGCGGCAGCGTGCGCCTCGCGGGCGAAGAGATCACCGGCCGCAGCCCAGAGCATTGCGCGCGGGCAGGGGTCGGCCGCACCTTCCAGACCATCAGATTATTCAAGGACCTGACTGTACGGCAGAATGTCGAGGTCGCGCATATCACTTGTCGGGCCGTGCGCCCCGATGCCGCCATGCGCATCGGCGTCGATCAGCTTCTGCAGCAATATGAGCTCGCAGGCTTCGCCGACAGCCCGGCCGGAACGCTGCCCTATGGCAGCCAGCGCCGGCTCGAGATCGCACGCGCGCTGGCGCTTGGGCCGTCGCTGTTGTTGCTCGACGAACCGGCCGCCGGTCTCAACGAGGCCGAGTCGGAGACGCTGGCCATCGCCATCGAAGGCATTCGCCGCGACGTCGGCTGCGCGACCATCGTCATCGATCACGACCTGCGCTTCATCAACCGGCTCTGCGACCGGCTTTGCGTGATGGACCAGGGCCAGGTGATCGCTTCGGGCGAGACGGAAGACGTGTGGCGCGATCCGCGCGTCATTGAGGTCTATGTCGGGCAGTCAGAGACGTCCTGAAGGCCCGGAAGAACAACCGCAATGAGAGGAAGGAGGGGTAGAATGGAAAAGATTTTGCTGGGAGCCGCGGTGCTGACCGCGGGACTGCTGCAGGCCGGGCATGCAGGCGCCGCCGATCTGAAGATCGGGCTTGCGGTCGCCATGACCGGCGCCTACGCGCCCTATAGCGAGGCCGAGGGCGCGCGCTGCATGGCCGACAGGCTGAACAAGGCCGCAAGCGCGAACGATCCCAAGGTCGAGCTGATGATCGAGGACAACCGCTCCGATCCGCAGCTTTCGGTCTCGCTCGGCCAGAAATTCCTCGATGCCGGCGCGCAGGTGATCACCGGCGTGCCGTTTCCCGATGCGCTGATCCCGATGGCGCAGACCGCGCAGCCTTATGGCGCCACCGTGTTCTCGGCGCCGAACACGCAGCTCGAGATGCAGCAGGCTGGGCTCGACAACTTCATCGCCGGCGCGGTGCCCGATCCGATCAATGCCTCGGCCACCGCCAACGCGCTTTACGGCAAAGGCGCGCGGACCGTCGCGCTGATGGTGTCACCCGATGCCGGGTCCTACTCGGAGAAGCTGCCGGAGTGGTTCGGCGAGGTGTTCGAGCATCTCGGTGGCAAGGTGGTCGGCAAATTCAACTATTCCTACGGCACCACCGACTGGTCCCCGCAGATCGCCTCGATCAAGGCGTTGCCACAGAAGCCGGACGCGATCCATATCTGCGCAGTGCTGCCCGATGTCGGCATCCTGATCCGGCAATTGCGCGCCAACGGCTACGAGGGGTGGGTGGCGGGCTGCGATGCCTTCGACGACAAGTCGCTGGAAGGCACGGTCGGCGATCCGAAGTCGCTGGAAAAGGTGATGTTCGCGACCCATGGCGCGACCGGCGTCGACGGCCCGATCGACAAGTTCCTCGCCCAGTGCAAGGCCGATGGCTACAAGATCAACGGCATCTTCGACGCGCTCGGCGCCGACATGGTGCAGATCAGCTACGAAGCGGCGAAAAAGGCCGACACCGTCGACCCCGCCGCCTTACGCGAGGCGATCCGCGCGCCTGGCGGCTATCCGGGCACCACGGCGCCGACGATCTCCTTCGCCGAGAAGAAGGGCTATCCGGTCAAAGCTGTGCCGGTGATGGGCTTTGCCGACGGCAAGCGAGTGCTGATCACCGACACGCCGCCGACCTTCGTTCCGGCGCTGAACTAAGCGGGGCCGGGAACACGTGCTGAAGGTCGAGAAGCTTGTCGTGCGCTATGGCGCCGTCACGGCGGTGCGTGAGTTGTCGCTCGAGGTCGGGCAGGGCGAGCTTGTCGCCCTGCTCGGGCCCAACGGCGCCGGCAAGAGCTCGACCATTAACACGCTGACCGGTCTGGTGACGCCGGCTTCGGGCCGCATCGTGCTCGACGGCAAGGACATCTCGCATGTCCGCACCGAGGACCGCATCCGCGGCGGACTGACCGCGACGCCGGAAGGCCGGCACATCTTCTCCAACCTGAGCGTCGGCGAAAACCTGCGGCTAGGAGCCGCGACAAGGCGCGACCCCGCCGGCGTGCGCCAGGACATCGAGCGGTTCCTGTCGCTGTTCCCGGTGCTGTCCGAACGCTTCGGCCAGGCGGCCGGCACGCTTTCGGGGGGCGAGCAGCAGATGCTGGCGATCGCCCGTTCGCTGATGTCGCGGCCGAAGCTGCTGCTGCTCGACGAGCCGTCGCTCGGGCTCGCGCCCAAGATCGTAGCGCGCATCTTCGATTTCATCGGCGAACTCAAGGCGCAAGGGCTGACGCTGCTGGTGGTCGAGCAGAACGCCAAGCAGGCGCTGCGCTTCGCCGACCGCGTCTATGTCGTGAGCTCGGGCACGCTGCGCTATGCCGGACCGCCGGCCAGGCTCGCCGACGAGCACGGCCTGTTCAACCTTTATATCGGCGGGTAGGCGGCGATGGATTACGCCTTGCAGCAACTCCTCAACGCGCTCGCCTTCGGTGCGGAATATTCCCTGGTGGCGCTCGGGCTCGCCGTCGTCTTCTCGATCATGGGGCTGGTGAATTTCGCCCATGGCGAGATCATCGGGGTCTCGGCCTACAGCGTGTTCCTGGCTGCCGCGCTCGGGCTGACCTCGCCCTTCGTCGCGGTGCCGCTTGCCGTCGGCATGGCGGCGCTGGCGGCGGTGGTGTTCGAACGCGTCGCCTTCCGGCCGGTGCGCTATGCGCCTACCACCACCGGGCTGCTCACCGCCTTCGGCGTGTCGATCGTGGTGCAGAACCTTTTCATGCTTTTGGTCTCGCCAAAGCCGCAGTCGGTCTCGATCCTCAACGGCTTGAACCAGATGTGGTTCTTCGGCCCCTTCGCCGTCTCCTCGCTGCAAGTGATGGAACTGATCGTGTCGGGCCTGACCATCCTTGCGCTCGTGCTCTTCCTCAACCGCTCGACGCTCGGGCTCGCCATTCGCGCTGCCGCGCGCGACTTCGCCACCGTGCGGCTGATGGGGATCAAGGCAAACCGGGTGATTGCCACGGCGTTTGCGATTTCGGGCGCGCTGGCGGGCATCGCCGCCGTCTTCATCCTGGCGCGGCGCGGCAGCGTCTCACCCGATCTCGGCTTCGGCCTGGTGCTGAAGGCCTTTGTCGCCTGCGTCATCGGCGGCTTCGGCTCGCTGCCGGGTGCTGCGGTCGGCGGCATGCTGCTCGGCTTCATCGAAGTCGGCCTGCTCGTCGCGCTGCCGCAGGAATATGCGGGCTTCCGGGACGCGCTCACCTACGCCATCATCGTCGCGCTGCTCGTCTACCGGCCGGAAGGCCTGCTCGGCCAGCGCATCGAACTCGGCGACAAAGAGATTTAGGGCGGGAGATCTGACGTGGCAGGCTCCGAACTCTCGCAAGCGGTCGAAAAGATGGCGGCCCCGGCCGCCACCGCGCAGCCCGGCAACGCGATCCTCCGCTCGCTGATCGGCGGGCTGGTGACAGCGCTGCCGGTGCTGGCGATCGGGCTCCTGGTGCTGAACTTCGCGCCGACCTACTACACCTTCCTCGCACTCGGCGCCTTCGTAAACCTGATCGTCGTGGTCGGCCTGCAAGTGTTCATGGGCAATTCCAACATCGCCAATCTCGGCCACAGCGCCTTTGTCGGGCTCGGCGCCTATAGCGTCGCCATCCTGTCGACGCCGCTTGCCATGAAGAAGCTGTCGATCCCCAACGCGCCGTTCGGCTTTGCGACGCTGGAGCTCGATCCGGTTTCGTCGGCGCTCATTGCGCTCTTGGTGGTCGGCATCGTGGCGCTGGTCAGCGGCAAGGTGATCAGCCGGCTGTCGGGGGTCGCTGCGACCATCGTCAGCCTGGCGCTGCTGATCATCGTCCATTCGGTTTTCCTCAACTGGACCAATCTGTTCAAGGGCAACCAGGCTTTCTTCGGCATTCCGAAAGTGGTCGGCCTGCCGTGGATGCTGGTCTTCGCGGTGATGGCGATCGTGGCGGCGCGACTGTTCAAGGACAGCCGCTGGGGCTTGCAGCTGCGGGCCAGCGCGCAGAGCCCTCAGGCTGCGGCTGCGCTCGGCATCGATGCGAAGAAACTGCGGCTCATGTCATGGGTGCTGTCGGCGCTGATCTGCGGGCTCGCCGGCGTGCTCTACGCCTATTTCGCCGGCACGATCAGCCCAAAACTGTTCTATTTCCAGATGATCTTCAACACGCTGGCGATGCTGATCCTCGGCGGCATGGCAACGGTGACTGGGGCGGTCACCGGCGTCATCGTGCTTTCGATCGGGCTGGAATTCATCCGCAGCATTGAGTCCGGCGTGACGGTCGCGGGTATCCAGATGCCGCAGCTGCTCGGCCTGTCGGGCGTGGCGCTCGGCGTTGTCATCGTGCTTTGCATGGCGTTCCGGCCGAGCGGCATCAGCGGACGGCACGAGCTCGACGAGCTGCTCTCGCTTCTTTTGCGGCGCAGCGCCAAATAGCTTTTCCTGGTGGAGGTTGAACGTGGAATTTGAGGACAGGGTGGCGGCGTATGCGCCGAAGCTCGAGGCGCTGCAGGCCGAGCTTGCATCGCGCGGCGTCGAATTCGTCGAGGTGCATACGGTCGACACGTCGGGCGTCGTACGCTCCAAGATCGCGCCGCTGAAGCTCTCCACAGCCGGTGAGTCGATCAATGCCATCCTCTATTGCGTCACGCATGGCGACGGCCAGCCGATGGGCGACGTCGCCTTCGCCTCGCCGAGCGCCAATGAGGAGAACGGCTTTCCTAATATCAAGGGTATCATCGATCCGGACACAGTGGTGCAGCATGGCTGGAAGCCGAAATTCGCCTCCGCCATCACGCGCTCCTACATGCTGGACGGCTCGATCTGCCCGTATGATCCCCGCGGCGTTCTGGCGCGCGTCGAGGAGCGCGCGAGGGCGCTTGGCTATGAGCCGAAATTCGCGCTCGAATACGAGTTCGGCATTTTCCACGCCGACCATGATCTGATGCGCGCCGGCCGTTATCGCGAGCTGAAGCCATGGGGCCATTCGCTGATCAACTACGACCTCGTGCGCAGTGGCGAATACCAGGATTTCGCCGCCGAGTTCATTACGCGCATGAAGAGCATCGACATCGGCGTCGCCTCGCTGGTCACCGAATATGGCTACGGCATGTATGAATACGCGCTGACGCCGAAGAGCGCGTTGGCGGCGGCGGATGCCGCGATGCGCGCCAAGCTGCATCTGCGCGAGCTGTGCGCCGAGCGTGGCTTGGTGGCGACCTTCATGACGCGCTTCCAGCCGCCGGGCAAGGAAAGCGCCTGCGGCGCGCACCATCATGTCAGCCTGTGGCGGGACGGCAAGCCGGCCTTCGCGGCTGGACCGAACCGGCTGACGCCGGTCGGCGAGAAATTCCTCGCCGGCGTGCTCAACCGCATGCAGGAGACCCATATTTTCTTCCGGCCGACGGTCAACTCCTACCGCCGCTTCGATCGCGGCGCGTGGTCGCCGGAAGACGTCGCCTGGGGCTTCGAGAACCGCACCGCGCCGATCCGCGCCATCACCACGCCAAACGATGCCGCGTGCCGGTTCGAGCACCGGGCGCCTGGCGCCGACGTCAATCCCTATCTCTCGATCGCCGCGATCCTGGCGGCCGGCTGCGAAGGCATCGAGAAGGATTTACCGCTCGAGGCGTCGGTGACGAGCAACCTCGCCAATCTCGACAAGCCGAAGCTGCCGCGCACGCTGAATGCTTCTATTGAAGCCTTCGCCGCATCCGATTTCTGCGCCGAGGCGTTCGGCGAAGCGTTCCGCGACAACTACGCCGAAAGCCGCCGCGCCGAGCAGGCGGCCTTCGATGCCTGGCAGGCCTCGCACATCACGGACTTCGAGTGGCAGCGCTATTTCGTCAGCTGAGCTGCCTAAAGATTCCAACGTTTCGCAACCCGGCGATCAGTTCCGCTGATCGCTGGGTCAAGCGAATTGGTGTGACATTGGAGGCGACGCTCTCTAAATCAACCCGCTCTTAAAGCGCGTCGCGCTGAACGAATCCAGGCGACGCGCTTTAAGTCTTTTGTTGATGCATGTCGTTGTCCCAGAACCGCTGCGCACTTCTGGGCGACATGCACGAGGAGCGGCGCATGGCAGCGGAAGCAATCTCTGAAGGCAGAACGGGCGGCGATTTCTGGGACGGCGTGCGGCTTTCAATGCCGGTGGTCGTCGCCTCCGCGCCGTTCGCGATCCTGTTCGGCACGATCGCCGTCGACAATGGGTTTTCCGTCCTCGAAGCCTTCCTGATGAGCGCCATGATCTATGGCGGCGCCAGCCAGATGGTCGGCATCGAACTGTTCGGCCAGCATGTCGCGCCATGGCTGATTGTGCTGTCGATCTTCGCGGTGAACTTTCGCCACGTGCTCTATTCGGCCGGCATCGGCAGGCGCATCGCGCATTGGCCGGTGCTGCAGCAGGCGCTCGGCTATTTCATCCTGACGGATCCGCAATTCGCCATCGCCGAGGCGAGGGCGGAGTCCGGCCGTCCCGTCGGCTTCGTCTGGTATCTGGGGCTAGGCCTGCCGGTCTATGTGTTCTGGGTTATCGAAAGCGGATTGGGTGCGGTGTTCGGCAAGCTGATCCCCGACACGCATGCGCTGGGCATCGATTTCCTTTTGCCGATCTATTTCCTGGGCCTGGTGCTCGGCTTTCGCAAACGGCCGCTCTGGGCGCCCGTCGTCGCCGCCAGCGCCGTCGCCTCGATCATCGCCTACAGAACTGTCGGCTCGCCCTGGCATGTCTCGATCGGCGCGGTCGCCGGCATCGTCCTGGCGGCGATCCTGCCGCCGCATCACAGCGGCGTGGGCAAGCGGCCATGAGCACGACCTTCTGGATCATCCTGGCCGGCGCCGTCGCCACCTATCTGACCCGCGTCGGCGGCCACCTCGTCATCTCGCGCTTTGAGACCATCCATCCGCGCGTCGAAGCTGGGCTCAACGCCGTGCCGGCCGCGGTGCTGACGACCTTGGTGGCGCCCGAGCTGCTGCATGCCGGGCCCGCTGAGTGGGCGGCGCTGATCGTCACCGTGCTGGTGTCGCTGCGCGGCGGCCTGATGGCGATGTTTCTGGCTGGGGCCGCTGTCCTGATTCTGGCGAGGCAGTTCGTTGGATAGCTTTCCATCCTGAATGGCTGGCGCTGCCCCTCATTGTCCTGCCCGTCCTCCGCAGCAGCTTCGGAGGATGAACTGGGCATTTCTCGCTGTGGAGCGCTAGGGGATGCACACATTTCCCAAGCGGCTGGTCTTTGGACGATAGCGTGCATAGCAGCTTGGCGCATGCATTGTCTTACGCTGCGCTGGTCGACCTCCACTCCGTCTCGGCTTCGCCGAGCCACCTCTCCCCCGATCGACGGGGGAGAGGAAGGGCGCCGAGCTTTTTGCCGCCAACGCTCGTCCAGCAAGGCTCCCTTCCTTTCCCTCCGGAGGGGGGAAAGGTGGCGCTGCGAAGCAGCGACGGATTGGGGGAACCACGTGGCAATCAAGGCTTCGGCCTGATCAGTCGCGCCAGTCACAGAAGATGTGTGCATGGCGTAGCCGTCGAACCGGGAGACAGAAGCTCACCTCAAATCTTCGCATCGTGCGGCAGCGGTGCTGTCGCCTTCTCCAGCCAGGCCAGCGTTTCGCCGTCGACCATCGGGCCGATCTCGGCCAGCACCCGGGCATGATAGCGGTCGAGCCACTGCAATTCGTCCCGGTGCAACAGATCGGTGCGGATGAGCCGCTTGTCGATCGGCGCCAGCGTCAGCGTCTCGAAGCCGTGCATGGCGATGTCGCCGCCCTCGATCTGCTCCGCCGGCGTGACCAGGATCAGGTTCTCGATGCGGATGCCGTAGGCGCCTTCCTTGTAGTAGCCCGGTTCGTTGGACAGCATCATGCCGGCAAGCAGCTTTTCTGTGCCGGTGCGGGCGATGCGCTGCGGCCCTTCATGCACGGCGAGGTAGGAGCCGACACCGTGGCCGGTGCCGTGGGCGAAGTCGCAGCCATGCTTCCATAGCGCCACGCGGGCAACGGCGTCGATCTCCGAACCGCGCGTGCCGGCGGGGAAACGCAGCGTCGAGATGCCGATCATGCCCTTCAGCACGAGGGTGAAGCGCTCGCGCATCTCCTCGCTCGGCTGGCCGATCGGCACGGTGCGGGTGATGTCGGTCGTGCCGTCCTGATACTGGCCGCCGGAATCGAGCAGGAACAGCTCGCCGCTCTCAAGCTTGCGGCTGGTGGCGCGCGAGACGCGGTAGTGCATGATCGCGCCGTTCGGGCCGGCGCCGGAAATCGTGTCGAAGGAGACGTCGCGCAGCGGCATCTGCGTTTCCTCGCCGGTCTGCCGGCGCACCTCCTCAAGCTTGGTGACGACGGCGATTTCGTCCAGCGTGCCGGGCTTCTGGCGGTCGAGCCAGCACAGCAGCCTGGCGACCGCGGCGCCGTCGCGGCGATGCGCGGCGCGGCTGCCGGCGATCTCGGCCTGGTTCTTGGTCGCGCGGGGGATACGCGCCGGGTCGGCCGCCAAGACGACCGTGCCGCCATTGTCCTCGATCAGCATGCGGAGCTTCTCCGCCGCCAGCACCGGATCGAGCGCGATCTTGGCGCCGTCCTTGGCTAGCGCGACGATGGCGGCTTCGAACTCGCCCGGATCATGCGGATCGGCAAGCTGGGTGAGATAGGCTGCGACCTGGCGCGGGAATTTACGCTGGTCCATGAACAACTGATGCTTGCTATCGGCGGCGAGGATGGCGAAGCCGAGCGCCAGCGGCGTATGCGGCACGTCGCCGCCACGGATGTTGAAGGCCCAGGCTATCGAGGACGGATCGGTCAGCACCGCATGGGTGGCGCCGTCCTTTTCGATCGCGCCCGCCAGCCGCTTGAGCTTGTCCTTGGCGAGCTCGCCGGCAAGATTCTGCGGATGGATCTCGACAGGCGCGCGCGGCGGGTCCGGCTGATCCGTCCAGATGATGTCGATGGGATTCCTGTCGAGCGGCACCAATGTCGCGCCGGATTGCTCGGCCGATGCCTTCAGCGCCTTGATCTCGCCGATCGTGTGCAGCCAGGGGTCGAAGCCGAGCCTTGCGCCCTTGCCGAGATTGTCCTTGATCCAGCTGGCCGGCGGATTGTCGACAAGGCTTTCGACGGTGAAGATCGACAGGTCCACCTCGCCCCGCACCTGCAGCGTGTAGCGGCCGTCGACGAAGATGAATGCGCGGTCGCGCAGCACGATCGCGACGCCGGCCGAACCGGAAAAGCCGGTCAGCCACTTCAGCCGCGCCGAGCGGTCGGCGACATATTCGCCCTGGTGCTCGTCCGCGCGGGGAACAAGGAAGCCATCCAAACCATTCTCAGCCAGCCATTGCCGCAGCTGCGCCACACGCGGCTTACCGACGGCAGGATCACCAGCGGAATCAAAGGTCTGGAACATTTTTGGCCTCTCTTCGATGCTGTTGCGAGCGTAGCGCATGACCCCGGAAATCGGAATCGATTTCGGCAGGGCCAGATCGGCTGGATGCAACCCGGCCTCAGCGCTTGAGGTGGATGGTCACCCAGCCCTCGCGATGCAAGGTGCGCACGTGGCGGAAGGCTTGGCCGACATAGGCCGAGATCACCGCGTCGCGCTGCCGGTCGAGGATGCCGGAGAGCACCAGCGAGCCGCCGAGACTGATGTGCTTGGCCATTTCGGGCGCGAGCCGCATCAGCGGCCGGGCCAGGATGTTGGCGACGATGAGGTCGAAAGGTGCGCGCCTGGCGAAGATCGGATGATGGAAGCCGGGCGCCGTCACCGTCTCGACCAGCGCCTTGACGTGATTGAGGCGGGCATTGGCGGCGGCGACGCGGACGGCGACCGGATCGATGTCGGTCGCCAGCACCGGGATATGCGCGAGCTTGGCCAGCGCGATGGCGAGCACGGCGCTGCCGGTGCCGAGGTCGAGCGCGTTGCGCGGCCGCTCGCGCAGCACCACCTGCTCCAGCACTTCGAGGCAGCCGGCGGTGGTGCCGTGGTGCCCGGTGCCGAAGGCAAGGCCCGCCTCGATCTCGATGGCGAGGTCGCCACTGCGACGCTTGGCCCGGTCATGCGAGCCGTGGACGAAGAAGCGTCCGGCGCGGACCGGCTTCAAGCCTTTCAGCGAGCGCGACACCCAGTCGACGTCGGGAAGGACCTCGCGCTCGATCGCCTTCGGCAGGCCGAGACCGGCGAGGACATCCCTGACCCGCGCCTCGATGGGATCGATGTCGCCATCGGCATAGAGCGACACTTCATGGATATCTTTTTCCTCGTCGAGCTCCAGCACGGCGATCGGCAGGCCGTCATCCTCGAACGCTGCGTCCAGCGCCGCGAAGATGCGGTCGGCTTCAATCTTGTTGGCGGTAAGATGGAGTCTGGTTTGCCCCATCAGAAAGATTCTTGTTTGAACATGATCTTTTCCGAAAACCGGTTCCTACTTTTTGCGGTCGCTGACCTTCGGTTCGGGATCAGGTTTGCCCACCCGCAGCCAGCCGCTTCAGCTTGGCTATCGCGGTGTCGGCGCTCTCCCCATAGGCGATGGTGCCGGCGAAATCGCCATTGGCGTTGAGCAGCAGCACCGAGGCCGTGTGGTCCATCGTGTAGTCGCCGTCGCCAGTGTCGACCTTCTTCCAATAGATACCGAAGGCCTTGGCCATGGCATGCACCTTGTCCGGCTCGCCGGTGATGCCGGTGATCCGGTCGGAGAAGTTGCTGACATAGGTGTTCATCGTCTCCGGCGTGTCGCGTTCCGGATCGACGGTGACGAAATAGGCGCTGAGGTCCTTGCCGCTGTCGCCCATCGTCTTCAGCCAGCCGGCGAGCTCAAACAGTGTCGTCGGGCAGACTTCAGGGCAATGGGTGAAGCCGAAGAACACGACGCTGGGGTGTCCCCTGAAGGCGGCTTCGGTGATCGGCGCGCCTTTGTGGTCGACCAGCGTGAAGGGCGCGCCGAAGGGCTCGCCGCCATAGTGGCCCCGGTACCAGTCGAATGTCAGCCAGCCGATGCCCGCCGCCATCAGGACGAGAATGCCGACCAGGATTGAGCGCATCATCAGTGAATGTCCGTTGCTTTGGCTGGAAGCCAGTTCGGCGACAGTCTTAGCGGGTCGGCGCCGGGCGCGCAAAGATGTCGCGTTGCCGCAAGCCGCCGGGCGGGCCGATCGGCTTGCAAACGCCACGATCCTGTCCCACCTGACGTCGGCAAACTGAACCGAGGAGGTTTCCTTGCGAAAACTGATCGGCTTGTTCGCCGCCTGTCTTGCCCTGAGCGCCGGCGCGGCCATGGCTGACGAAGTGGGTAAAGTGGGTGTCGACTGGGTCGGCAACGACATCATGGTCGATGCGATCAAGGACCCGAAGGTCGACGGCGTCACCTGCCATGTCGCCTATTTCGACCGCAGCATCATCGACCGGCTGCATAAGGGCAACTGGTTCGAGGATCCTTCCGATTCGTCGATCTCCTGCCGCCAGACCGGGCCGATCACCATCGGCGACATCGACATGGGCGAGGGCGGCGAGGAGGTGTTCAAGCAGGGCCTCAGCCTGATCTGGAAAAAGCAGGTGGTGAACCGCATCTACGACAAGAAGAACGAGACGCTGATCTATCTGTCGCATTCGCGCCAGGTGCAGAACGGCTCGGCGAAGATGTCGGTCACGACCGTGCCGCTTTACGGCCAGAACGTGGTGTGGGCCAAGGGCAAGCCGCAATAGGCGATAGGCTTGGCGGGGGCAGGCCGCGCTTGCAGGGCCGTCCCCGCCGGCGTAAAGCCCCCTCATGGACCGTCCTGAAACCCTCGTCCTCAAGGATCCCGAGCCGCGCATCCATCCGACCGCGGAGCTGAAGGCATGCAAGCTTGGCCGCTATGCCTCGATCGGCGAGCGGGTGATCCTGCGCGAGGTGAGCGTCGGCGACTTTTCCTATTTCGAACGCCATTGCGAGGCGATTTACACGACGATCGGCAAGTTCTGCTCGATCGCCGCGAACAGCCGCATCAACGCGCTCGAGCATCCGATCGAGCGGCTGACACAGCACAAGGTCAGCTACCGGCCGAACGAGTATTTTCGCTGGCTGGGCGTCGACACGGCTTTTCGCGCGCGACGGCAAGCGAAATCGGTCAGCATCGGCCATGATGTCTGGATCGGACACGGCGCGGTGATCATGCCGGGTGTCGCGATCGGCAACGGCGCGGTCATCGGCGCCAATGCGGTGGTGACACATGACGTCGCGCCCTACACGATCGTCGCAGGCGTTCCGGCAAAGCCGCTGCGCCGGCGGTTCTCCGCCACCGTCGCTGCGCGCATCGAAGCCCTCGCCTGGTGGGACTGGCCGCCCGAGAAACTGGCGAGCGCAATCCCCGACATGCAGGCCATGCCGATCGAAGCCTTTCTCGATCGCTGGGAAGAAACGCTCATCGACACGGGCAGAACGCAGTCGGACACATGACCGGCGCTGACTGACCGGTGCCTTCCACTCTCGGAACTAAATGCCCCTTCCGCCATGCGGGGGTGGCGCAGCGGAAGGGGCTGGAGGTAAACCGCCGTGAAGCGGAAGGAACAGGCTTTCGGCCTGCACCGGCACTATTGCAAATAAACGGATAAGGTGTTTTTTCGCGAAACTGCGCTTTCTGCGTGTAGCCGATTGCGTACACGTGTCGGCACAAAATTCGATCCCGCGGAACCGGAGCGGGCGGCAGCTTGTTTCTTCGCAAATGCCAGCACATCCACGGTTCGAGGGACTTGCATGATCGAGAAGGTTTTTACGCGGATAGCCAACCAGGTGGCACATCTGGCGGGGCTGCCGCCCACCTTCGCCATCTGTGTGGCGATCGTGGTTGTATGGGCGTTGAGTGGACCGCTCTTCGGGTTCTCGGACACCTGGCAATTGGTCATCAACACCGGCACCACCATCATCACCTTTCTGATGGTGTTCCTGATCCAGAACACGCAAAATCGCGATGGCGCGGCGATCCAGGCCAAGCTGGACGAACTGATCAGGGTCAGCCGCGCCCATAACCATTTCATCGGAATCGAACACCTGACTGAGTCAGAAGTGGAGGAGATCCGCTCGAAATGCGAGGCGGCGGCAAAACGGCATGACAGCGAGATCGCCGAAAAGGCGGCCAAGAAGGCCGTCGCCGGAAAGAACGGTACCAGGCATGCGCCGAAGACCGCCGGCGCGGCCACAAAGAAGACCGCGGCCGGGAAGAACGCATCCAAGAAGAAAGCCGCGGCTTGACAGGGCCGTCAGCGGTTCATGAAGGCCGCGAAGGCATCCTTGTGATCGGGATGCCAGCGCGACAGGGCAGGGCGGTTCTCGATGATGTCTCCCATCGCCCAGGCCATTCGCTTTTCGTCGATCGGCCGCGTCACTTCGTTGTCCGGGCAGAGTATGTAGAAGTCGTCCTCCATCAGCGATGTCAGCATGAAGTCGATCACCTGTTCGCCGGTCCAGGCGCCGGCGGGCTTTTCCGTCGCGCCTTCGGTCAGGCCGGTATAGGTGAAGCCCGGGATCAGCAGATGCGCCGACACCTTGGCTCCCGGCTCGTTGCGCAGCGCATGCGCCAGTCCTTCGGTAAAGGTCTTCACGCCGGCCTTGGAGACGTTGTAGGCGAGATTGCCGGGCGGCGTGGTGATGCCCTGCTTGGACCCGGTGTTGATGATCAGGCCCGGCTTTCCGGCGGCGAGCATGCGCGGCGCGAAGGCTTCGACGCCATGCACGACGCCCCAGAAATTGATGTCCAGCAGCCGCTTCCAGGCGTCGCGGTTCTCCCACGGCTTGCCCGGATTGTTGCCGACGCCGGCATTGTTCATCAGCACCGACACCGCACCGAAGGCACCGTAAGCGAGCTCCGCGAGCCGGTCGACCTCTTCCGCCCTGGAGACATCGGTCGGGATTGGGAGGACGGCATCCTCGCCGCCGATCGCGGCGACCGCCTGCTTCGCTTGGTCGAGGCGCATGCCGCCGATGTCGGCAAGCACCACCTTCATGCCCATTGCCACGAACCGTTTTGCGGCGGCAAGGCCGATGCCGCTGGCGCCGCCGGTGATGACGGCGACATTGCCGGAGGCGAAGGCGGGCAGGGCGGTCTGGATCTGGGCGTCGCTGGTCATGAGTTCCATCCTTGTTCGGGTCGGGCCGAACTTAACGCCAGGCGCCGCCGAGGCAAGGCCGGTTCGTCCGGTGATTACGGCGAAAGCCGCAACGGGTTGACGGCGAAAGCCGCAACGGGTTGACCATCGCAGCGCACGCCGCGCATGTTGTCCCAAAAAGGAGTTCGGCATTTGACCGACTGGATCGGAATCCTGAAGGAGCAAACCGTCAACGGCGACCAGATGAGCCGCGAGGTGCCGAAGATGCTCGCCAATCCCGACATCAGCGAGACGCAGGTGAAGACGCTGTTTGCGGCGCTGGAGAAGCAGGCGGATTTCGCCGAGAAGCTAAGGCTGGCGCTGGAGAAATTCGGCCATGACTTTCCGATCATCAAGGCGGCCGAGAGGCTGGAGGAGCGCTATGCCGACCTTGCCGCCTCGGCGGCGGAAAAGCTGAAAACCATGCGGAAGTAAGCGTTATTTCTCGACCAACCGTTCGAAGCGCTTGTCCGGCACAAACCAGATGGTCGCTACAAGCACATAGATCGCCACGCTTATCCACTGGTTGAGGAAGCTGAGCAGGACTGCGGCGATATAGAGCGCCAGCGAGATCTTGCCTTTGTTGTCACGGCCGACGGCCTTGGCGAAAGTCGTGTCGGCGCCGTGCAGATGGCGCAGCTTGAGGACCAGGATGGTGTAGGCGACGGCGCAAAGCGCGAGGTCGATGCCATAGACGGCGACCGGTACGGGCGCGAAGTGGTTCTCTCCCATGAACGCGGTGGTCACCGGCATCAGCGACAGCCAGAACAAAAGGTTCAGGTTGGCCCACAGCACGCGTCCATCGACCCGCTGCACGGTGTGGAACATGTTGTGCAGGTTGTTCCAGTAGATGCCGACATTGATGAAGGACAGCACATAGCAGAAGAAGACCGGCCACAGCGGCAGAAGCGCTGAGAAATCTTCGCCATGCGGCACTTTCAGCTCCAGCACCATGATGGTGATGATGATGGCGACGACACCATCGGTGAATGCCTCGACCCGTCCCTTGCCCATGGTTCCTCCTCGTCGCCGACAAAAGCTACGCGAGGATTTCGCACAAGACCATCCTGTCAGGATTGTCAGGAGGACATTCGGTGGCTGGAACAGCGCCATTATATAGGCGTTGGGCTTGCAACCCCCGGAGGTTGCCATGACCAGCTACGCTCAAACCATGACGCGTGACAATGAGCTTGGCGGCGGCGCCGCAATGGCCGTCGTCGCCGCCATGATCGCCGCGCTTTTTGCTGGCAGCACAGCGCTGACGCCGCTTTACGTGATCTACAAGCAGGCCTTCGGCTTCTCGCAGGTCACGCTGACGCTGGTTTACGCCGTCTATGTGGTCGGCAATCTGGCGGCGTTGCTGTTTTTCGGCCGCCTGTCGGATGTCGTCGGCCGCCGCCCCGCCGCGCTAGCGGCGATGGGCGTTGCCGTGGTCAGCGCGTTGTTTTTCCTCTTCGCCGAAAACCTCGCCTGGCTCGACATCGCCCGTATTCTCAGCGGGCTCGGCATCGGTGTCGGCGCGGGGGCGGGCACCGCCTGGCTGGCCGAGCTGATCGAAGGCAAGGACAAGTCGCGCGCCGCCGTCATCGCCACCAGCACCAACTTTGTCGGTCTCGGGGCCGGCGCACTCATGTCGGGGCTGCTCGCCCAATATGCGCCCTGGCCGCTCAGGCTGACATTCGCCGTCTATCTCGTCCTGCTTGCGCTGGTGACCCTGCTGATCTGGCGCACGCGGGAAACCGTCTCCAGGCCCGGACGGTTTTCCGAGGTCTCGCTGCGGCCGCGGCTTTCGGTTCCGGACGATATCCGCGCGCAGTTCGTGGCGCCGGCGGTGACCGGCTTCGGCGCCATGGCGCTGGTCGGCTTCTACGCGGCGCTGGCGCCGAGTATCCTGGCGCAGCAGGTGCATGTGACCAATCATGCCGAGGCTGGCGGGCTTTTCTTCGAGCTGTCGATTGTGGCGGCCATCACCATCGTCGCCACCACATGGCTCTCCAGCCGCTCCACCATGCTTGCCGCGCTGGTGCTGATGATCCCGACCGTGGCGCTGATCGTGGCGGCGCAGGTCTATGCCTCGATGGTCCTGATGATCGTTGCGACGGCGCTCTGCGGCGCGGCGGCGGCGCTCGGCTATCGCGGCGGCCTGCAAGTGGTGAATCAGATCGCGCCCGCCGACCGCCGCGCCGAGGTGGTCTCGGCCTTCTTCATCTGTTGCTTCTGCGGCAACGCGCTGCCGGTGATCGGCATCGGCATCCTGTCGAGCCTGGCGAACGCAACCATCGCAAGCCTGGCCTTTGCCGGTATGATCGTCGTCTTCTCGCTGGTGGCGCTTGGCTTCGGCGCCAAATACGCGCGGTAGCGGATTTTCACGTTTTCCTGTCGTCGCGGATTTTAGCCGTTCGGCGTCTCCGGCAGGAGCTGCGCGCGCTGGCGCGGCACGCCGAGGCCCGTGTCGGGCGGCTCGCCCGCCGCCGGCCGGTCCTCGATCATGTGCATCGTGCGCCAGCGGCCGAAGCGGTAATAGGCGGCGGCGAGCGCCAGCGAGGCGATCGAACCTGCCGGAAAGCTCCACCACAGCGCCTCCTGGCCGATGACGCTGCGCATGGAATAGGCAAAGCCGGTGCGAATGATCAACACCGAGATGATCAGGATGATCAGCGGCGGCATGACAGCGCCGGTGGCGCGCACCGTGGCGAACAGCACGATCGTGACGCCGAACAGGATGAACGACCAGGATGCCACCTTGTTTATGTGGGCGGCGATGTCGATCGCGGCGCTGTCAGTGCTGAGAAAGAGACTGAGCACCGCGCGGTCGAAGATGAAAAGCAGCGCCACCAGCGCGCCGGTCAGCACCAGGTTGAAGCCGACGCCCGACGCCGCGACCCTGCCGATGCGGTCCCAGCGCCCGGCGCCGACATTCTGCGCCGCCATCGAGGAGACGGCGGCGCCGATCGCCAGAGCCGGCATCTGGATGTAGGTCCAGAGCTGCGCGGCGATGCCGTAAGCGGCGGCTACCTGGGAGCCGTAGGAATTGACGATGCCCATCACGGTCAACGCCGCCGCCGAGATGACGATCATCTGCAGCCCCATCGGGATGCCCTTGGAGACGACGATGCGCAGCAATTTCGGGTCGGGCCGCAGCAGCGCGAGATCGCTGCCCGCCAGCCGCAGCGGATGTTTGCGCACATAAAGCACAATCAGGATGGCGATCACGCCCACCGTCTGGCCAACAAGCGTCGACATTGCCGAGCCGGCAATGCCGAGCTCGGGAAAGGGGCCGATGCCGCGGATCAGCAGCGGATTGAGCACGACGTCGAGCACGACCGCCAGCGCCATGAAGACGAACGGGGTTCGCGAGTCGCCGGCGCCGCGCAGCACGGTCATGACGAAGGATAAAAGGTTCATCATCGGCACGGCGACGAAGATGATGCGCAAATAGGCGCGCGCCAAAGGCAAGGCATCGGCCGGCGTGCCGAGCCCGGTCAGGATGGCGTCGACCCAGATCCAGCCGCAGACGGCGAACACGACCGAGACCAGAAAGAAGAAGGTGGCGCTGGTCCCGACGATGCGCTTCGCCTCGGGCAGGTCGTGGGCGCCGACCGATTGCGCTACCAGGATGGTTGCCGCCATGCCGATGCCGAAGACGGTGCCGAGGATGAGGAACAGCACCAGATTGGCGTTGGAGGTCGCCGTCAGCGCCGCCTCGCCGAGGAAGCGGCCGACCCAGACCGCGTTGATCGAGCCGTTGAGCGACTGCAACACGTTGGAGCCCAGCACCGGCAGGGCGAACAAAAGCAGCGTGCGCGGAATGGGACCGCTGGTCAGGTCGCCGGTCCGCCGGCGGGCGGGCTTCTTGTCATCCATGACAGCACCGAAAATGAATCAGGCCCGCGATGCTATCGCAGGCCCGATGCTCATGCATCCCTTCAGAAAAGGGTCGGCTGCCGCGGCAGCCGACCGCATCCCATTACTGAGTGGTGTTTCCAGAAAGGCCGGGCAGGGTGACCTGATAGACCAGGAAGGTGGTGTCGACATCGGCGCCGTCCTCGGCTTTGTACGTAGCGCCGACCTGGAAGCCGTCCTGGGTGAGAAAGTCGTTGTCGTTGGCGACGAACAGGAAATAGTCGTCGGGCAGCTTCGGATCGAGCACCGGCGCCAGCGACATAGCCTCCCACTTCTCCGAGAGGTTGTCCTTGTCGTTCGGCGCGCCATTGTGCAGGCCGAAACGGCCGAGCTCGCCCTTGTCGTTGATGTCGATGAACGAGGTGAGCTTGGCCGGCGTCACCGACGCATCGAGCATGCCCTTCGGCGCGACCGGCTTGTCGGCGGCGTCGAACGGTCCGTTGGCGATATCGGTGGCGGCGGAGAGGTCGACGATCTCGATCTTGCGATAGAGCGACTCGTCGCCCTTGACGCCCTGGCCGTTGCCTGAGTCGCGCGCCAGCATCAGAAAGCTCTTGTCGGAGAGTGCGACGATCTCGCTCTGAGCGGCCACCTTGGTCTTGCCCTTGGCATCCTTGAATACCGGCAGCGGCACGACATATTCATGCGCCAGCTTGAGATGGGCGAGATCGGAAGCGTCGTAAACCAGCGCGCGGGTGTTCTGGCGGGTCGAGCCGGAATCGCCGCCGTCCTGGCGGGGCGCCGACTGCAGCACGGCGATCAGGAACCTGCCGTCCGGCGTCATCGACATGCCTTCGAGGCCCTGGTTGTTCTGGCGGCCGGTTTCGGGATCCTTCGGATCGGGCTCGGCAGCGCCCGGGCCCGGGTTGTCGGACGCGAAGTTCGGCTTGCCGTGGCGCATCGGCACCAGAGCCGCGGGCGGTTGGGTCGCCGACATCAGACGGCCTTCGGCCGAGAAGCGGTAGATGTTGGGACCATATTCGTCGGAGATGAACATCGTGCCGTCCGGCAGCCGCACGATCGCTTCGTCATCGAGCGCCAGCTTGCCATTGGCCCCAGGCAGCATCGGCATGTCGCCGGCGGCGGCGCGCACGCCGTTCAACGGATCGAGGCCGGTGGCGTCGGCGCCCTTGTCGTCGGTCAGAAGCATCGTGTCGGCGAGCGTCGCTTTGACGCCCGACTGTTCCTGTCCGGCAGCGGGCGCTGCGCCAGGAGCGGTCGGGGCCAGCTCGATCGAGATGGTGTTGAGGCGCGGGCGATAATCTGTGGTTCCGACGACATTGTAGCCGCGGTCCGGCAGCAACCAGAGCGAACCCCTGTAGGTGGCCCCTTCACGCGTCCAGGATTTGGTATCGATCGCCATGCCGGAACCTGAACCGAAGGTCTCGCCGAACTTGTCCTTCTGGTTGGCCGGGATGCGGCCGATGCCGACGAGCCCCTTGTTGACGTAAGCGACGCCGTCGGCGAGCGCCGGGGTCAGGGAAGTGAACAAGGCGAGTGCCGCGCCGAGCGCGACGGTCCGGTTGAAATGTTTCATCGATATCCCCTTCTTGACGAGCAGAGCGGCCTGGAAGGAACGCGCATCGGCGATGCGGCGAGCCGGTTCCCGTCGAGCGGTCTAGGACGTGAACGTGATGGTTGCGTGACAGTTTCCTTCTCCCCTTGTGGGAGAAGGTGGATCGGCGCGTAGCGCCGAGACGGATGAGGGGTGCTCCAGCGGAGTGAGACGCCGGCTTTCCCTGGAACACCCCTCATCCGACCGAGCTTCGCTCGGCCACCTTCTCCCACAGGGGGAGAAGGGAAAGGGGTGCTCAATCGCTCTCTCTTGCGATCAGCTCCAGCGGCCAGACTTCGCGGATGATGCGTGTGCCCTCAGGGCCGGCGAATGCGGGAAGCGAAGCGAGCAGCAGCTCGGCCAGCCGCCGGCCCATGGGCTCCAGCGACGGACGGAAGGCGGTCAGCGTCGGCGAGAAGTAGCGGCAGAGCGGCGTGTCGACGATGACGATCACGGCCATGTCGTGGCCCGGCTTGATACCCATCTCGGCCAGCGCCTTGCAGCCGCCGAGCGCCATCGCGTCATTGTTGAAGATGATCGCCGTCGGCGGGTTTCTGGAGCGCATTACTTGCGGCGTCACCTGGTAGCCGCCGGTCTCGTTGATGAAGCCGTCGGCGATCAGGTCGGGGTCGACCTCGATACCGTGCCGCTTCAGTGCCTTGCGGTAGCCGTCGAGGAACAGGTAGCCGAAGTTGAGATCAAGCGAAGGGCGGATAGCGGCAATGCGGCGGTGGCCGCGCGCGACCAGCCGGTCGACGGCTTCATCACCCGCCCTCTCGAAATCGATATCGAGTGAAGGATACGTGTCGCCGCCGGACTGACTTCGGCCAAGCGTGGCGAAGGGAAAGCCGGCCTTGCTGAGATAATCGATCCGATCGTCTTCCCTTCGCGTATTGGCCAACACGACCGCGTCGGCCCGGCGCGTCTCGACCACGCGGCGCAACCGCTCCTGCTGATATTGGCCCGGCTCACCCATGACGACCATCAGATCCAGGTCATGCTCGGCGAGCCGCGCCTGCAGGCCCGTTAGGAACGGGATGAAGAACGGCTCGCCATATTGCTGGTCGCCGGGATGCGGCTGCAGCATGAAGGCGATCGAGCGGGTGGCGCCTTGCCTGAGACTGCGGCCTGACTGATTGGGCGAATAGTTCAGCTTCCTGGCTGCTTCGAGCACGCGCTGGCGTGTGTCGGCATTGACGTCGGCACGGCCGTTCAGCGCGCGCGACACGGTGCCGATCGAGATGTTCAGGTGACGCGCGAGATCGTGGATGCTTGACGCCAAGGACGGATTCTCCCCCTGCCTTGGCTAGCACCGGCTGCCGCTCAGGCCAAGGCTTCGGGACGATTTTTGCAAGCAGCCGGTTGACATTCTACGCCATCGGGTGTGTTCTCGTAAACGTTTACGGAAAAACGTTTACGGCGACGCCGTGGACGCCGTGACGTCCGGTCTGGAGGGACCGGCGGAGGAGGAGCGCTGGATGATGAGGGTCGTCCTGGCCGGGTGCGGAGCGATGAGCAAGCACTGGCTCGATGCCGTGAAGCAGATCGACGGGCTCGCCATTGTCGGCCTCGTCGACCTCGATGCCGAGCGGGCTCAGGCGAGGGCGCGCGAATACGCGCTGTCCAACGCCGTCATCGGCACCAACCTCGACGCCGTCCTCGACCAGACCAAGCCCGATGCCGTGTTCGACGTCGTGGTTCCCGCCGCCCGTCGCGAGGTCGCGCTTTCGGCCTTCGCCCACAACTGCCATCTGCTCACCGAGAAGCCGCTGGCCGACAGCCCCGAAAATGCGCGCGCCATCGTCGAGGCAGCGCGCAAGGCGAGGCGCATCCATGCAGTCGTCCAGAACCGCCGCTATGTCGCCAATGTCAGGCGCATCAGGCGCTTCCTGGATTCCGGCGTCGTCGGCAAGCCGACCAGCATCCATGCGGACTTTTTCGTTGCGCCGCATTTCGGCGGTTTTCGCGAGGAGATGGCCCATGTGCTCTTGCTCGACATGGCGATCCACACGTTCGATGCCGCGCGTTACATGGTCGCCGGCGAGCCGGCCAGTGTCTATTGCCAGGAATGGGAACCCGTGAATTCCTGGTACAGGCAGGGGTCGTCGGCCAGCGCCGTCTTCGACCTCGGCGGCGGCAAGGTCTTCACCTATGCCGGCTCCTGGTGCGCCGACGGTTTCCGCACGAGTTGGGAGGGAAGCTGGCGTATCGTCGCCGAGCGCGGCAGCCTCTTGTGGGACGGCCATGACGGGCTGAAGGCGGAGGTGATTGCGTCCGGCCGCGACGGGATCATCGACAAGACCCAGCCCATCGAAGTGCCGCCGCTCGATCCCGCCGACCGCGTCGACGGCCATCTCGGCATCATCCGGGATTTCATGCACGCGATCGAGACCGGCGCCGAGCCGGAGACGCGCGGCGCCGACAACATCAAAAGCCTGGCCATGGTCTTCGGCGCCATCGAGAGCGCGGAGAGCGGGCGGCGCGTGACAATCGCCAAGGAAGCACAATGATGGCAAACCCGCTTCTCGATATCAGGATCGGCACCATGGTGCGGGCCAATCTCGACGATCCGGCGGCCTATATCAGACAGATCCTGCCGCTCGGCTTCGAGAGCATCCAGCCCTTCTTCTGGCAGACGCTGGGCGGCAAGGACCTGAAGCGCCTGGCGGGCGAGATCCGCGAGGCGATCGGCGATGCCGATGTGACCGTGTCCTCGATCGGGGTGTTCGGCAACCCGCTCGAGAATGGAGAGGTCGATCGCGGTGTGCTGGCGGCCTGGGAGACGGTGATCGACAATGCGCATCTGTTCGGCGCGTCGACGGTGAGCGGCTTCACCGGCCGCATCCGCGGCAGACCGCTGACCGACAGCCTGCCGCGCTTCCGCGAGGTGTGGGGCCCGCTGGCCAGGCGTGCCGCCGACAAGGGCGTGCGCATCGCTTTCGAGAATTGCGCCATGGACGGCAACTGGGCGAGCGGCGACTGGAACATCGCGCATAACCCGGACGCCTGGGAGCTGATGTTCAACGAATTGCCAAATGACAATCTCGGGCTGGAATGGGAACCCTGCCATCAGCTGGTCTACCTGATCGATCCGATCCCGCAGATCCGCAAATGGGCGCCGCGCATCTTCCATGTCCACGGCAAGGACGCGACGGTGCGCTGGGACGTCATCCGCGAGCATGGCGTGTTCGGCCGACTGCCTTTCGTGCAGATGCGCACGCCGGGCTTCGGCGACAGCGACTGGACGCGGGTGATCAGCGAGTTGCGGCTGGCCGGCTACAAGGGCGCCATCGACATCGAGGGCTGGCACGACCCGGTCTATCGCGGCGACCTCGAGATTACCGGACAGGCGCGTGCGCTCGACCATCTGAAGCAATGCCGGGGAGGGAACAGCTACGTGCCCAATCCGGCCTGAGGCCAGATTCGATGTGAGGATTGGCCGGCGGGAGGAGCCGGCCGACCGAGGATGCAGATCAATTCGAAACCCTCCATCGGGAGGGGGCTAAAAGGGAGGAACGTGCATGACGACCAGAAGGACTGTTCTGCGCTCGACCGTCGTGGCGGCTGCCACGGCGCTCTGCGCCTCGATCTCTGCCTTGCCGGCGCACGCGCTCGACGCGCAATGGTGCAAGGACGTACACATCCGCTTCTTCGTCGGCGGCGCCGAGGGCGACGCCTTCGGCACCATCGTCTATAATGGCGCCAAGCAGGCGGCGGCCGATCTCGGGCCGAAGGTCGACTACATCTTCTCGCAGTGGGACGTCGAGAAGATGGTGCAGCAATTGCGCGAGGCGGTCGCGGTCAAGCCGCAGGGCATCGCCATGATGGGCCATCCGGGCGACGCGGCGATCATGCCTTTGGCCGAGCAGGCGCACAAGGACGGCATCAAGATGATGTACCAGAACGTTCCGGTGCCGAAGGTGGTGGCGGCGTTCGGCGGCGGCTATGTCGGCGCGCAGCAGGAGCAGCAAGGCCGCGCGCTCGGCGCCGAGGCGTTCAAGCTCGGCAAGCTCAAGGCGGGCGACAAGGCGATCATGATCGGCCCGTTCGAGAACGAGAATCGCGGCGCGCGCGAGCGCGGCACGGTGGCGGCCCTGAAAGAAGCCGGCGTCGAGGTGATCCAGTTGTCCTCACCGCCGAGCGGCGAATGGGCGTCGGATCCCAACCTCGCCATTCCGGTGATCACCGCGGCGCTGCTCAACCACCCCGACGTCAAGGCGGTCGGCTACCCCGGCGGCCAGATGCTCGGCAATGTCGCCACCTATATGCAGGCGGCGGGCCGCAAGCCCGGCGACATCTTCAACTTCGGCTTCGACACCAGTCCGCAGATCGTCGAAGGCTTCAAGGGCGGCTGGGTGCAGCTGACGGCCGACCAGCAGCCGTTCCTGCAGGGCTATCTGCCGGTTCTCAGCCTCTGCCAGCAGGTGGTGCTGG
Source organism: Mesorhizobium sp. CA10 (assembly GCF_020165285.1). Lineage (NCBI taxonomy): Bacteria > Pseudomonadati > Pseudomonadota > Alphaproteobacteria > Hyphomicrobiales > Phyllobacteriaceae > Mesorhizobium > Mesorhizobium sp. CA10. The sequence goes on along the minus strand of NZ_JAIUHV010000007.1, from coordinate 31,052 downwards.
GGCTGGCGCCGATAAATGTCGACACCGGCGCCGGCTTCGTCACGCCGCAGAACTACGAGATCGTCTCCGAGCTAGCCAAGCAGGCATTGCGTTGACCTCCCAAGCCGCCGGCCGGGATTATTGCCCGGCCGGCGAGATGACCGGCAGACAGACAATTCCAGCGAGGATCGCATGGGCGAACGCATCATCGAACTGCGCGACATCAAGAAATCCTACGGCCAGGTCTATGCGCTGGGCGGGGTCAACCTCAGCGTCGACCGCGGCGAGGTGGTCGGCCTGATTGGTGACAACGGCGCCGGCAAGTCGACGCTGATCAAGATCCTGTCCGGCGTGGTCAAGCCGACCAGCGGCGAGATCCTGGTGCGCGACAAGCCGGTCACCGGGTGGAGCGCGGCGCGCTCGCGCGACGCTGGCATCGAGACGGTGTTCCAGGACCGCGCGCTGGCCGTGCAGCAGACCATCGTGCGCAACATCTTCATGGGCCGCGAGCTGACCGGCTTCATGGGTTGGCTGAAGGTCAACAAGGAGATCGAGGAAGCGAGCCGGCTGATGCGCGAGATCGGCTTCACCTCGAAAGTGTTCACGCCGCATTCGATCGTCGGCCAGCTTTCGGGCGGCGAGCGTCAGGGCGTCGCGATCGCGCGCGCCATCTACAAGCAGGCGGAGCTGATCATCCTCGACGAGCCGACGACGGCGCTGTCGCTGACCGAGACCGCCAAGGTCTTTCACTTCGTGCGCCAGGTGCGGGCGAGCGGCCGCTCGATCCTGTTCATCGGCCACAACATCCACCATGTCTTCGATATCGCCGACCGCTTCGTCGTGCTCGACCGCGGCAAGGTGGCGCTGACGGCCGACCGCACCGAAGTCAAGTCGGCAGAAGACCTCATCAACTTCATGGAAGACGTAGCACACCCCGGCGGGTTGCCGGGACTGCACGAGAACGCGGAGCAGGGAGCGCAATGAGTAACGCGATGGAACCCGATCTGCAAACTCCTCTAGGAAGAACAGGCGGCCAGGTAGCCAAGAAGCCAGCCAAGGAATGGAGCCATCCGTCCAACCACTGGCTGCGCGGCTTCGTCATCGACAATCGCGCATCGCTGGGCACACTTGCCGTGTTCATCGTCATGATGGCGGTGTTCATCATCGCCAACCCGACCGTCTTCACCACATGGTATCTCTACAGTTCGGTGCTGACGACGCTTCCCGTCGCGCTGTTCGTGGTGGTGCCGCTGGTCTTCGTCGTCACCTGCGGAGAGATAGACCTGTCGTTCCCGGCGACGATGGGCTTCGCCTCCTGGGTCTTCGCGCTGGTCGTGCAGGCCGGCTACGATCCGTTCCTCGGCATCACGGCGGCGCTCGTCACCGGCACGCTGCTCGGCTTCCTGGTCGGCTCGCTGGTCGTCTATGGCGGGCTGTCGTCGCTGATCGCCACGCTCGGCATGAACTTCCTGCTGCGCGGGCTGATCCAGATCATCAACGAAGGCAGGTCGACGGCGCTGACCGGCCTTGCCGACAGCTCGGCCTACAAGATCTTCTCCAGCCAGGTCTGGGGCATCCCGGTGCAGGTCTTCTGGGCGATCGCCTTCGTCGTCTTCTCGGCGCTGCTCTACAACCGCCACCGCTTCGGCGCGCAGGTGAAAGTGGTCGGCGACAATCCCGACAGCGCGAGGCAGATGGGTATCGACGTCAAATGGGTTCGGGTGAAAGTGTTCGTCTTCGTCGGCATCGGCGCGGCGATCGCCGGCACCTTCTCGGTGATGATCAATTTCACCTGGTGGCCGACGGCGGGCGACGGCTATCTGCTGCCGGTGCTGGCCTCGGTGTTCGTCGGCGGCACGCCGACCTGGGGCGGCATCGGCACGGTGGTCGGCGGCGCGATCGGCGCGGTCACGGTGTCGTTCATCCAGACCGGCGTGGTCGCGGCGGGCCTCAGCGGCTTCTACGTGCAGTTCTTCAACGGGCTGATCATCATCCTGTCGCTGCTCGGCCATAAGTGGAACCAGGCAAGGTACAGGTGAGGAGGCCGGTCACACCGGCGCGACAAACCCGTCCAGCACGCGTTTCTGGCCGGCCTTGTCGAAATCGATGGTGAGCTTGTTGCCGTCGATGGCCGCGATGTTGCCGTTGCCGAATTTCTGGTGGAAGACGCGGTCGCCGACATTGAAGGCGGATGGCGTGTCGGCGACGGATTTGGCGACCAGCTCGCCCTCGATGGTGCGGCCCTTCACGCTGGTGCGGCCGGCGCCGTAGCCTGAATCAGTCTCGCCATAGCCGATGCGCTCGACTTGATGGCCGGAGCGGGTGCCCCAGTTGCGGTCGGTCGCCTCGGTGCGGTTGGCCTGCGCGCGTTGCCAGCCGGGCGTGGCATAGGTGTTGGAGAAGCTGCCCTGGTCCTTGGCGCCGATATTGTCGAAGCGCGAGGCGCCGTAGGGGTTCTGTCGTCCGCCGCCGCGCCCGGAAGCGAACGAGCCGCCGCCATAGGGATTGCCGTAGCCGCCGTAGCTGTTGCCGCTGTCGGCGATATCGATATGGGTTTCGGGCAATTCGTCGACGAAGCGCGACGGGATCGTCGATTGCCACAGGCCGTGAATCTGGCGGTTGGAAACGAACCAGATATGCAGGTTCTTCTTGGCGCGCGTCAGGCCGACATAGGCGAGCCGGCGCTCTTCCTCGAGGCCGGAGCGTCCGCCTTCGTCCAGCGCGCGCTGGTGCGGGAACAGGCCTTCCTCCCAGCCGGGCAGGAAGACGGTCTCGAATTCGAGGCCCTTGGCAGAATGCAGCGTCATGATCGAGACCGCATCTTGCGACTCGCCCTGCTCGGCCTCCATCACCAGCGCGACATGCTCGAGGAAGGAACGCAGCGATTCATACTCCTCCATGGAGCGGATCAGCTCCTTGAGGTTTTCCAGCCGCCCGGGCGAATCCGCCGAACGGTCGTTCTTCCACATGTCGGTGTAGCCGCTTTCCTCCAGGATGGTCTCGGCAAGCTCGGTATGCGGGGTGGTTTCTAGCGCCTTCTGCCAGCGCTCGAAATTGGCTGCGACCTCGCGCAGCGCCGCGCGCGGCTTCGGCTTCAGCTCGTCGCTTTCGGCGAGCGTTGCGGCGGCCTCCAGCATGGGGACGCGCATGGCGCGGGCCGTGTCGTGAATCTGGCGGATGGTGGCTTCGCCCAGCCCGCGCTTCGGCACGTTGACGATGCGTTCGAAGGCAAGGTCGTCGCCGCCATTGGCGACGACGCGGAAAAAGGCCAATGCATCGCGGATTTCCAAGCGCTCGTAGAAGCGCGGGCCGCCGATGACGCGGTAGTTCAGGCCGAGCGTGATGAAACGGTCTTCGAAGGCGCGCATCTGGAAGGAGGCGCGCACCAGGATCGCCATGTCGTTGAGGTTATGCTTTTGCCGCTGATAGGCCTCGATGGCGTCGCCGATGGCGCGGGCCTCTTCCTCCGAGTCCCAGGCGGCGTGGACGTGAACCTTGTCGTCCTCGGGGTCGTCGCGGTCGGTGAACAGCGTCTTGCCGAAGCGGCCCTCATTGTGAGCGATGAGGTGGGAGGCGGCACCCAATATATGCGCGGTGGAACGGTAGTTGCGCTCCAGCCGGATGATGGTGGCGCCCGGAAAATCCTTGTCGAAGCGCAGGATGTTGTCGACCTCGGCGCCGCGCCAGCCGTAGATCGACTGGTCGTCGTCGCCGACGCAGCAGATGTTTACGGGGGACTTGCTTCGGCCCTCGGAGGGAGAGCGCCCAATCTCCCCCCTTGAAGGGGAGATGTCGGCGGAGCCGACAGAGGGGGGTGGTGCCCCACCGGCCTGTCGGCGCGAGGCGCCCCCCTCTGTCCTGCCGGACATCTCCCCCTCGAGGGGGGAGATCGGCTTGCCTTCCGGCCTCTGCGCCAGGAGCCGCAGCCACATGTATTGCGCGGTGTTGGTGTCCTGATACTCGTCGACGAGGATGTATTTGAACTTGCGGTGGTAGTCCTTCAGCACGTCCGGATAGGCGCGGAAGATGCGGATCGGGTGATAGAGCAGGTCGCCGAAGTCGCAGGAATTCAGCGTCTGCAACCGTTCCTGGTAGGCCTTGTAGAGTTGGCGGCCCTTGCCGTTGCCGAAGCTGCGCGCATCGCCTTCCGCTATTTCGTCCGGGCCAAGGCCCTTGTTCTTCCAGTTGTCGAGCATCTGGGCGAAGGTCTTGGCCGGCCAGCGCTTGTCGTCCAGCCCTTCGGCCTGGATCAGTTGCTTGATCAGCCGCACCACGTCGTCGGTGTCGAGAATGGTGAAATCCGATTTCAGCCCGGCCAGCTCGGCGTGGCGCCGAAGCAGCTTCACGCCGATCGAGTGGAAGGTGCCGAGCCAGGGCATGCCCTCAACCTGTTCGTGAATCAACAGGCCGATGCGCTGCTTCATCTCGCGCGCGGCCTTGTTGGTGAAAGTCACGGCCAGGATTTCTGAAGGCCAGGCCTTTCCGGTTTTGAGGATGTGGGCAATGCGCGTGGTGAGCACCCGCGTCTTGCCTGTGCCTGCGCCGGCCAGCACCAGAACCGGGCCTTCGGTGGTCTCGACGGCGAGGCGCTGCTCCGGGTTCAGGCCCTTGAGATAATCGGGCGCGCTGTTCTGCCCGCTGCGGGCGGCCATGGCGCGCGCGGCTATGCCGGATGGGGCCGCAGCGGGCCGCGCATTCGGTTCATCGAAAAAAGGCATCTCTTCGGAAAAGCCCGACATCGCTCCCGAATGTAGTGATTCGGCAGCGAAAGACCAGAACTGTCTACGTTTTGTTCTAGTTTCGCGTGTCTGGCCGCAACTTGACAGCCGGAGCGGGTGAGGGAAAGCTGCCGGCAGGGCAGGGACGGCTCGCCGTCGCCTCAGAGCGGCCGCAAAGGCGCAACAGTCGAAGGAGCACCGTCTTGGCTGTCACCATCACCTCCCTCGTCCTTTTCCTCATCGGTCTCATTCTCGGCGGCGGCGGCATCTGGCTCATCGCGCTGGGCGGCAGCTGGTACTACCTGATCGCGGGCCTGGTCTTGCTGATCACCGCCTGGCTGTTGTTCAGGCGCAGGTCGACCTCGCTCTGGCTCTACGCGCTATTCGTGCTCGCCACTTTGTGCTGGGCAGTCTGGGAAATCGGCTTCGACTGGTGGCAGCTCGGTCCGCGCGGCGGCGTCATCGTGCTCATTGCCCTGTGGCTTTTGACGCCGTGGGCAAGGCGGGGGCTGCGGGGGCCGGACGGACGCGCGCCGCTGATCCTGGCCGTGCTCGCCTCGCTCGCGGTCGCCGGTTATTCGATGACCGCCGATCCCATGGATATCGGCGGCACGCTGGGCACCGAAAAGGCGGCGACGGCCGCCAATCTCGGCGGCGACATGCCGGCCGGCGAGTGGCAGTTCTACGGCCGCACGCCCTTCGGCCAGCGCTATTCGCCGCTCGACCAGATCACACCGGACAACGTCGCCAAGCTGCAGCCGGCCTGGACCTATCGCACCGGCGACGTGAAAGGCCCCGACGATATCGGCGAGACGACCTATCAGGTGACGCCGCTGAAGATCGGCGATACGCTGTTCATTTGCACGCCGCATAATTTCGCCATCGCTATCGATGCCGCGAGCGGCAAGGAGAAGTGGCGCTACGATCCGAAGATCAAGCTCGACCCCAACCGCCAGCACCAGACCTGCCGCGGCGTGTCCTATTATGCCGACGCCAAGATCGCCGCCGGCCAGCCTTGCGCCGCGCGCATCTATCTGCCGACCTCCGACGCCCGGCTGATCGCGCTCGATGCCGCGAACGGGCAGGTGTGTCCGTCCTTCGCCGAGGCCGGCACGCTGAACCTGATGGCCAACATGCCCTATCCGAAGTCGGGCTATTACTATTCGACGTCGGCGCCACTGATCGTCGCCGGCAAGATCATCGTCGGCGGCGCGGTCAACGACAATTATTCGACCGAGGAACCGTCCGGCGTCATCCGCGCCTTCGACGCCGGCACCGGCGCGCTCCTATGGAATTGGGATTCCGGCAATCCGGACGTGACGACGCCGCTGCCCGCTGGGCAAACCTACACCCACAACTCGCCCAACATGTGGTCGACGGCGAGCGCCGACGAGAAGCTGGGACTGCTCTACGTTCCGCTCGGCAACCAGACGCCGGACCAGCTCGGCATGGGCCGCAGCGCCAATGTCGAGAAATTCTCCTCCTCGATCACCGCGCTCGATCTCAACACCGGGCAATTGCGCTGGGTCCGGCAGACCGTGCATCACGATCTGTGGGACATGGACGTGCCGGCGCAGCCGTCGCTGGTCGACATCACCACCGCGAACGGCGTCGTGCCGGCGCTGGTCGGGCCGACCAAGCAGGGCGATCTCTACGTGCTCGACCGGCGCACCGGCGAGCCGATCATTCCGGTGAAAGACGTGCCGGCGCCCGGCGGCGCGATCGAGGGCGATCATGCCTCGCCGACGCAGCCGGCCTCGGACCTGTCCTTCAATCCCAAGCCGCTGACCGGCGCCGACATGTGGGGCATCACCATGTTCGACCAGCTGGCGTGCCGGATCGAATTGAAGAAGCTGCGCTATGAGGGACGCTACACGCCGCCGTCGCTGCAGGGCTCGCTGATCTATCCCGGCAATTTCGGCGTCTTCAACTGGGGCGGCGTCGCGGTCGATCCGGTGCGGCAGGTGATGTTCGGCATGCCGACCTACCTCGCCTTCACCTCGAAGCTCATCCCGCGCGCGGACGTGCCGCCGCCGGGCGACACCAAGGGCAGCGAGCAGGGGCTGAACCGCAATGAAGGCGCGCCTTACGCGGTGGTGATGGGACCGTTCCTGTCGCCGCTCGGCATTCCCTGCCAGGCGCCGCCCTGGGGCTATGTCGCCGGCGTCGACCTCAAGACGGGAAACATCGCCTACAAGCACCGCAACGGCACCGTCTACGACATGACGCCGCTGCCTTTGCCGCTCAAGGTCGGCGTTCCCGGCATAGGCGGGCCGATGATCACGGCTGGCGGCGTCGCTTTCCTAGGCGCCGCGGTGGACGACTATCTGCGCGCCTACGACCTCACCACCGGCAGGCAGCTCTGGCGGGCGAGGCTGCCGGCGGGCGGCCAATCGACGCCGATGACCTATACGGTGGCCGACGGCCGCCAGTTCGTCGTCATCGTCGCCGGCGGTCATGGCTCGGTCGGCACCAAGCCGGGCGATTACGTGATGGCCTACACGCTGTCGAAATAGGACAGGGCGAGGCCGGCCTGCTACGAAAGCAAGAAGCCGGCCAGCAGGACGGTCAGGAGAAGCGACGCGGGCACGGCGAGAAGCCAACGAGCCTCCAGGACACTGTTCCGATAGTCTTCCATTTTCTTGCTCCAATCTTTTAAGACGGCTCCAGCGCGTAACCCGCCAGCGCTGGAGCCTCTGCTTTGTGCTCAACCGCTGTAGCGGGAGCTTCCAGCAGTGGGGCAACGGAGGGTCGGTTGGTTCGTTCCTGGCGCAAGTCCCCAGTCGGGCTATCGGTTCCGACTGAAGTCGCACATGACAAGCATTGGTCCCAAGGACGAAACATATAGCCCGCTATCTCATTGTGTCCCCGACTGGCGGACATGAGTCCCTTCATCGCCAGTTTATGGATGTCCGTCACCCCCCAGGATGACGGGCATCCGTTGAGGGGCGGGCAAGAGGTGGACGGTGTCGATTTCCAATGAGTTGCGGGACGTCAGCGTCCGTTACGAGTGCCCTAACTGCCACTCGCCGATCCATCAAAACCGGTTCATGGTTCAAGGCGGTAAGCATCTTCAGGTGCGATGACTGCAAGACCAAATTGCGCCTTGGCTACTCGGCTAAGCTGGCCCTTTTCCAAAGGCACTGCCAGTCGGCGTAGGTCGGGAGCTCTCGCCGACATTTTGGACAATGGTCGCGGCGGCATCGACGTTGATGACCTGATCGCACTGTCCTTTGTCACGTCGGATGAGCGTTAAGGAAAATACGAAATGGGACCGGAGGCGTCAGCGATATTGGTTTTGCTTTCGTGCAGTCCGGGGTGGGCTTGTCGGCCACTCGAAATCGCGCCTCAAATCTACTCCGCCGATGAATGCAGAGCGGCCTTGGCGGATCGTTTGGCTAAGTCCCCTGTCGGCGAAGTTATTGGCCGATGCAGGGAGGTTGACGCCACGGTTACCAATTCGCCGCCGCCTGGATATTCCGCCCTAACAGTCACCCGAGGCACAAAAACTACGAACTATCTTGTTCCCCATAAGGTGGACTAATCGATTTCGCCGGTGGGAGGCCTTCGGTCGCCAGAAAGCGGATCAGCTTTGCCGTCGAAAGGCCGAGCCGTTCAAAACCGGTTCGGAATGCTTCAAAGCCCGAGATGACCCCGCAAGCTGGGCACCTGGTCCAGCACCTGGTTGGTCAGATCAGGGCCGGCGGCAACCTCGGCCTGCTTGATCAAGATCTCGCCGGCCTGACGGATCTGCGCCATATCGAGGCCGGACGCCTTGAGCGCGGCGATGCCGTTGATCAGCGCGCCGGCCTTTTCGCCCAGAACGCCGCCCAGCGCGCCCTGCAGTGACGACAGAAGTCCGCCGCCCGAATTGGCCGTCGCGCCGGCGGCCATCACGTCATATTTCTGGGCCAACTCACCGGCGCCGGGGATCTGGTCGAAGAAGGACGAAATGCTGGTGCCTTCAGCCTCATGCTCGAGCACGGAAAAAATGGTGCCGACAACCTTCTCGGTGGTCGGCTCGTCGAGGCCGGCCTTCGAGGAAACGGTGTTGATGATATCCTGGATGTTCATGGCATTCCCCTTTTCGTCATTCGTTTCGGTAGGGCGCTCAGGCAACTTCACGTCCTAATGTGACAGCACCATCAAGCCTTTCGGAAATGACCAAAATGTGATGAATCGCGCTGGCTTGTCGGCGCGACGGCGGGTTGGCTCCACCAGGGTTCCGCCCATATGGGTCGTCACCGGGGCGTGACTGGACCATGCGATACTCGACCCTATCTTGCGGTCCACCGCCAACCGTCGAGGAAAATCATGACCAGCCCCGTTGCCAAGCCCGTCGTCACGCAGCCTGTCATCACGCAGGCGATGATCGATGCCTATGACGATTACACGCATCTGACGCTCGACCGCCGCCGCTTCATGGAGCAGTTGACGAAGCTGGCGGGCTCGGGTGCCGCGGCGGCGGCGATCGCGCCGATGCTGGCCGCCAATTCCGCTCAAGCGGCGATCGTCGCCGAAGACGACAGCCGCGTTAAGGGAGGGGACATCACCTATCCCGGCTCAAGCGGCGAGATGAAGGGCTATCTGGTCAAGCCCGCGAACCAGTCAGGCAAGCTCGGCTGCGTCATCGTCATCCACGAGAACAGGGGGCTGAACCCGCATATCCGCGATGTCACCCGGCGCGTGGCGCTGGAGGGGTTCATCGCGTTGGCGCCGGACTTCCTGTCGCCGCTTGGCGGAACGCCCTCCGACGAGGACAAGGCGCGCGACATGTTCACCAAGCTGGACGTGGCCAGAGTCGCCGCCGACGGCGTGGCGACGATCGCCTATCTCAAGGGCCTCAAGGACGGCAACGGCAAGGTCGGCGCGGTCGGCTTCTGCTGGGGCGGCGGCGCGGTGAACCAACTCGCCGTCCATGCGCCCGACCTCAGCGCCGGCGTCGCCTATTACGGCATGCAGCCCAAGGCCGAGGACGCTCAAAAGATCAAGGCGCCGCTGCTGCTCCACTATGCCGGGTTGGACGAACGCACCAACGCCGGTATCGACACCTACAAGAAGGCGCTCGACGCCGTCCATGTCGAATACAAGGTCTATGTCTATGAGGGTGCCAACCACGCCTTCAACAACGACACCTCGGCCGCGCGCTATGACAAGAAAGCCGCCGATCTCGCCTGGGGCCGGACGGTGGCGTTTCTCAAAGAGAAGCTCGCCTAGTCGAACAATTCATGTATTTGCCACCGGCTTATGCATGGCCACCCCGGCGATCACCAGCGCAATGCCAAGGCAATCGGTGAGGCTTGGTACCTGGCGCAGCACGATGACGCCGATCAGCGTTGCGGTGAGCGGCAGGAGCGAGAGCATCAGCGCGAAGCTCGAGCGCGGCAACCTCGCCATGGCGAGCTGGTCGCAGATATAGGGGATGACCGAGGAGCAGATGCCGACGCCGATCGCGGCGCCGAGCAGCTGCGGCGACGCGAAGGCGGGCAGCGCCTCGCGAAAGCCGATTGGCAACACGATGAGGAAAGCGACCGCCATGGCGGCGCCGAGGCCAGCGATGCCGATACCTGCCTGGGCGACGCGGTGACCGATCACGATGTAGCCGACGAAGAGGGCGCCGTTCAAAAAGGCCCAGAACAAGCCGACCGGATCGCTGGACCATTTCACGTCGATGAGCAGCAAGGTGCCGACCACGGCAACAGCGAGCGCGGCAAAGTTGCGCCGCCTGCGCATGCCGACCAGCGCGACCGCGATCGTGCCGATGAATTCGATCGCCGCCACCAGCGAGATCGGCAACCGGTCGAGCGCCAGATAGAACGAGCAATTCATCACCGCCAGGCAGATGCCGAATGCGAGCAGCAGAAGTCGTTGAGCGCGATCGGCGCCGGCGAAAACGCGCCAAGGCCTGGTCAATGGGGCGAAGATGAGAGCGGCGGCGGCGATGCGTAGCCAGGCCATGCCGAGCACGCCGACCTGAGCGAAAAGCAGCACGGCGAAGGCCGGCCCGAGATAATGGAACACCGCGCTGACGCAGAACCAGACATGCGGCGGCAACGCGTTGGCCATTCCAGCAAGCATGGTGGGGCCAGCGAGGGCGGGGTGCGCATCGGCGGCGGCCCGGTTTGCAGCTGGAATTTGCGTTTGCGTTTTCATGCGAGCATTATCGCAGGCGAAACTCGCGGATTACATGTGTGATGAATGGCCTGATTGACGGTTTGCTTTCTGATGGAAGAGGTTCGGCTTGAAAAACCTTCGAAGTGAAAATGTCGATCTGGACGCGATCGATCTAAAGCTCCTGCGGTTCCTGGAAAAGGATGCGCGCATCAGCACGGCGGAACTGGCGCGCGCGGTCGGGCTGTCGGCGCCGAGCGTGGCGGAGCGCATCCGCAAGCTGCAGGATAACGGCGTGATCGAAGCCTATACGGTCAGGATCAATCCCGCCGCTCTCGGCATGAAGCTGTCGGCATGGCTCAGAATCCGGCCGGTGCCGGGACAGCTTTCCGTTGTGGCGGACATCATCCGCGAGCTGCCGGAAATCGCGCAATGCGACCGGGTAACCGGCGAGGACTGCTTCATCGCGCTCGCCCATGTCGGCTCGGTGAGCGAGCTCGAGCGGGTGATCGACCGGATCATTCCCTATGCAATGACCAACACCGCGATCATCCAGTCGTCACCGGTCAAGCCGCGCTCGCCGCTGGGCGGGTTCAAGCAGCCCTGATTCGGCGGTTATGACTCGGCAGCTATAGCTGGTCAGGGAGGATGAGGCAGCGACGATGGATCAAGCGTGGCCGCGCTTCATGCGCGCCTGCTTCAGAATCATGCGCCAGCGGATCATGTCGAACGGGATGGGTTCGTTGTTGTTGGCGATGTGGAAGATCTCATTGTTGACGTTCTTCAGCGATCGCCAGAAATCATAGTCGGTGATGCGTGGATCGGCCGCCAACCGTTCCACTTCGACCTTGATGTCGGTTTTCATGCACTGTCCTCGCACCGCATTCCGCCAGCCGCCCCCGCGCAAACCCGGTACGGCGGTTTTCGAACGCGCCAGTGAGTCGTTCAACGGACTCAACCGACTTGTTCACGTTAAAGCCTTGGTAAGGTTAACGCGGGCGTCCGAGTTTTCAAGCGCCCTTGCGCTTGATGCCGATCGAGCGGCCGGCGCGCTCCGGCATCGGCAGTCCGGCATGGGCGGCGCGCATGGCCTCGACCTGGGCCATCACGTCGGCGGGGAAGGGAGCGACCTTCGGTCCTTCCATGTCGACATGCAGCGACAGCGATTCGGACGTCGCCGCCAGCCAGCCGTCGACGTGGCGGATTTCCTGATAGGCACGCAGCCGCTTCTCGTCATGATCGATCAGCTGGAACGAGACGTTGACTTTGTGGTCGAGGTGCAGCTCCTGCACGTAGCAGACGTGAACTTCGGCCGTGTAGATGGTAAGGCGTCGCTCCTTGGCGTAGTTCGGCCCCATGCCCATCAGCTCGAACGCCTGGTCCGAGCAGCGGTCGAACAGCACGTTGTAGTAGGCCATGTTGAGATGGCCGTTATAATCGATCCATTCCTTCTCGATGGCCATTGGGCCGGAAATGATCGGTGCGGGGATCGTCATTTTGGTTTCCTCGATGGTCGCTGCAAAGGGCGGACGGACGGCTACGGTGAAGTCGCCGAGCTAATCGCTTGGCACTTTTCCTAGGATTGCTTTAGGCATCATTCATAGCTGCACTACAAGCGTGGCTGCTGGTCCATTCGCGGAGGAATTCATGGCTTTGAGCGACCTCAACCCCGTCGAACGCAATGAGGAAGGCATCGCCGCGGTGCTCGGCATTCTCAAGCAGCGCTTCGGCGAGCGCTTCCAGACCGGCGACGCGATACGCGGTCAGCACGCGCACACCACCACCTACATTCCGACCCAGGCGCCGGACGGCGTCGCGTTCGTCGAGACGAGCGCGGACGTGCAGGCGATCGTGCGCGCCTGCGCCGCACACCGCGTGCCGGTGATCGCCTTCGGCGTTGGCTCCTCGCTCGAGGGCCACACCAATGCGCCGGGTGGCGGCATTTCCATCGACACGTCGCGCATGAACCGGATCCTCGCCGTCAACCCGCAGGATCTCGACTGCACGGTCGAGCCCGGGGTGACGCGCGAGGACCTCAACCGCCACCTACGCGACACCGGTCTGTTCTTCCCGATCGATCCCGGCGCCAATGCGTCGCTGGGCGGCATGGCAGCGACCAGGGCTTCCGGCACCAACGCGGTGCGCTACGGCACGATGCGTGAAAACGTGCTGTCGCTCACCGTCGTCATGGCCGACGGCGAGACGGTGACGACAGGTAAGCGGGCGAAGAAAAGCTCGGCCGGCTACGACCTGACGCGGCTTCTGGTCGGGTCGGAAGGCACGCTTGGCGTCATCACGTCGCTGACGCTGAGGCTGCAGGGCATTCCGCAGGCGATCTCCGGCGGCGTCTGCCCGTTTCCGAGCCTCGAGGCCGCCTGCAACACGGTGATCGCTACCATCCAGATGGGCATTCCGGTGGCGCGTATCGAGCTGGTGAACGCGCTGCAGATGCGGGCGATGAAAAACTATTCCAAGCTCGACTATCCGGAGAGCCCGTGCCTGTTCGTCGAGTTCCATGGCAGCGACGCCGGCGTCGCCGAGCAGGCCGAAACGTTCGGCATGATCGCCGAGGAGCAGGGTGGCGGGCCGTTCCTGTGGACCAGCGTCGCGGAAGAGCGGACAAAGCTCTGGAAGGCGCGGCACGACGCCTATTGGTCGTCACTGACGCTGCGCCCCGGCGCCAAGGGGCTGTCGACCGACGTCTGCGTGCCGATCTCGCGGCTTGCCGAATGCGTCACGGAGACCGAGGCCGACATTGCCGAGATGGGGCTGATCGCGCCGATCGTCGGCCATGCCGGCGACGGCAATTTCCACGTGCTGGTGCTGATGGATGTCGACAATCCTGGAGAGATCGCGCTTGCCGAAAAATTCGTCGCCCGGCTCAACATGCGCGCCATGGCCATGGAAGGCACCTGCACCGGCGAGCACGGCATCGGCCAGGGCAAGGTCGGCTTCCTGCGCCACGAGCTCGGCCATGGCGTCGAGATCATGCGCACGATCAAGCAGGCGCTCGATCCGCTCAACATCATGAACCCGGGCAAGATCCTGCCGGGCGCCGGACACTAGCCATGGCCGCGGCAGAAGCTCTGCTGCCGATCGACCTGCCATCGGCATCGGCGGGCGCTCCGTTGCCGCATGTTTTCGCGGATGAACAGCGGCTGCTGGTCGCCTACATCGCCAATGGCCCCGACCCGTCCTTCGACGTCACCAGTCCGCGCTCGGTTTCAGCAGTTGCGGAGGAGGAGGCCGTCGCAATCCTGACGGTGGACCCTTATGTCGCATTCCAATTCGGCCCGCCAAACGACGAGGCGCTCAGCGGGCATCGCCTCTACGCGCTCGGCCTGCAGCCATATTCCGCGTTCGAGGTCCTCAATTCGTCGTGGATTGCTTCTCTGGAAAAAGCGAACCGGGTTCACCCGCGCCATGTGCCGGAGCTGTTTTTCGGTCGCCGGCACTTCATTCTCACGTTCCACGATTCGACCCTGGAATTCATTGCGCGAGATTTCCAGGTAGGCCTGCGAAAGGGAGCGGTGTTGAAGGCTATGATCGAAGCGATGAACGACTGATCGACCCCCCCAGCGCCTTGCGGTCGCTTATTCCTGTGCCCCCTCGGCCAGCTTCTGCAGCATCGGCCGCGTCGGCGCGAAGAAGGTCGTGCCGGTATGCGGGGTCGAGAAATCGAGCAGCCGGTCATAGGCGCCGGGGGGCTCGCCGACATACATGCGCTGCAGCATCTTTTCGATCACCCACAGATAGCGCGTATAGCCGATGAAATAGGTTCCGAACTCGTTCTGCCCCGGACGGCCGAACGGCATGTTGTCGCGCAGGATGTCGTATTCGTTGCCGGCATCGTCCTCGATGGTGGCCAGCGATTTGTGAGACTTTCGCGGCTTGTCGTCGTCATCGATCTCGATGTTGTCGATCTTGGTGCGGCCGATGATCTCTTCCTGGACATGCGTCGGCGTCTCTTTCCAGGCTGCCATGTTGTGCAGGTATTTCTGCACGACGACATAGCTGCCGCCGGCAAAGTCGCCGTCCTCGTCGCCGATCAAAGCAGAGGCGGGCAGGTCGAGGCCGGTCGGATTTGCGGTGCCGTCGACAAAGCCCAGGAGGTCGCGCGCGTCGAAATAGCGGAAGCCGGACACCTCGTCGGCGACGGTCACGCTGCCGGCCAGGCGATCCAGCAGGATGCGCTCGAGCTCGAAGCACATGTCGGGCCGCTTGGCGCGGATGTGGAAGAGCAGATCGCCCGGCGTCGAAGGCGCCGAATGCGCCGAGCCCTCGATCGGCGCGAAGGGTTTCAGCTCGCGCGGCCGGCGGCCGGGCGACAGCCGGTTCCAGAGCCCGGCGCCGATGCCGGCGATGCAGGACAGCCGGCCCGACAAGTCGCGGAAGCCGACATTCTTGACGAGATCGTCGAGCTCGCCCAGCACCGAAGCGACGTTCGAAAGCGCGGCCTCGTCGCTGCCGACGGTCACAACAAGGAAAATCGCAGCCGTCGAGAGCGGAGCGTCGACGCTCTGCGCGTCGATCGGCACTCTGTCCCAGTTCTTGCCTGACATCGGGAACGCTCCGTATTGGGTTCGGATTTTGGGTGGTCACGAACGTGACCGGAAGGGCAGGGGATTTGCAAAAGAGATATCGCGAGCGCGAGCCTTCGCGCAACTGGAGACGTTGGCCGTTGCCGCGCGTTGAATTGCCTCTTTATCGACACGCGGATGCGGGTAGAGTGCGGCTGACTTTCAACCCGGGAAACAGATGCTCGCCCGCCTGTTCGTGATCTTCGGTGGCCTGTTCGTGCTGGTGCTGTGCGCGGCGCTGGTGGTGCCGTATTTCATCGACTGGACGGGTTACCGGGGCGATTTCGAGCGCGAGGCGAGCGCCGTCCTCGGCCGCAAGGTGACGGTGAAGGGTGACGCGACAGCGCGGCTGCTGCCGTTTCCGTCGGTGACCTTCTCGAATGTCGAGGTCGCGGGCGGGCCGGAAGGCCAGCCGGCGATGACGGTCGAGACCTTCTCCATGGATGCGGAGCTCGCGCCGTTCCTGCGCGGCGAGGTGCTGATCTTCGATATGCGGCTGGTGCACCCGAAAGCCGTCATCAATATCGCCGGTGACGGCACCGTCGACTGGACGCTCCGGCCCTCGGCTCCCTTCGATCCGGGCCAGATCGCGATCGAGAAGCTGTCGGTGAGCGAAGGGGAGATCGAACTGCGCCATGCCGCCGGCGGGCGCAGCCATCTGATCTCGGAGATCAACACGACGATTTCGGCCAAGGCGCTCACCGGCCCGTGGCGCATGGACGGAACGCTGCGGTTCGACGGCCTGCGGGCCGACGTCTCGGCTTCCACCGGCAAGGTGGAGCCGGACGGCCAGATGCGGCTCCGGCTGAAAGCGGATCCCGACGCCTATCCGCTGATCATCGAAGCCGACGGCAATGCCGGCATCGTCAAGGGCGCCGCGGTCTATTCCGGCCAGTTCAAGATTTCGGGCGACGACAGGAATTCGGCCCAACTGCGCGGCAACGAGGGCGAGCCGGTCAAGGTCAGCACCGGCAAGCCGGACCCGGGCTTCCGCCTGAACGGCAAGTTCGCGCTCGACCACCAGAAGCTCGATGTCGAAGAGTTCCGTTTCGAGACCGGGCCGCTCGACAATCCCTATACCGCCGACGGCAAGGCATCGGTCGATCTCGGCCTGAAGCCGCATTTCTCGGTCGAGGCCAGCGGGGCGCAGGTGCAGTTCGACGAGGCCGTCGGCGGGGCCACCGGCTCCGGCTTCACGCTCGACCAGCGCATTGCGGCGTTCGAGCGGACGCTGCAGCACATGCCGAAGCCGACCATACCGGGCAAGGTCGAGGTCAGGCTGCCGGCGGTGGTGGCGGGCGACACGACGGTGCGCGACGTGCGGCTGTCGGCCGAGCCGGCCGAAGGGGGCTGGTCGGTCAAGTCGCTTGCCGCGACGCTGCCGGGCCGCACAACGCTCGAAGCCGACGGCATGTTGAGCGTCGAAGATCATTTCGGCTTCACCGGCTCGTTGCTGCTGGCCGTCGGACAACCTTCCGGCTTTGCCGCCTGGCTGTCGAAGGATGTCGACGAGGCGATCCGCCGGCTCCCGGCGGCAGGCTTCAAGGCCAAGGTCGATCTCAGCGAGAACCGGCAGTCGTTCAGCGATCTCGAACTCATCCTCGGCAAGGCGAAATTTTCGGGTAGCATCGATTCCAGCCAGCCGGACGGCGCCAGGCCATCGGTGCTGATGCGGCTGACGGGCGGCGAGATGGATCTGGACGGGCTCGCGGCGTTCGCCTCGATCTTCATCAGCGACAAGGGCGCCAACCGCTTTTCGGATCGCGATCTCGATTTCCAGATCAAGGCGGGTCCGGTCAGTGCTGGCGGGTTCAGCGCCGATAGTGTCGACACGGCGCTGCGGCTGCGCGAGGGCCTGCTCGAGATCGACCGGCTCTCGATCGGCGGCCTGGCCGGCGCCTCGATCAGCGCCACGGGCCGGATCAAGGATTTCCCGCAAAGCCCGACGGGCAAGCTCAACGCTTCCGTGGTGGCGGTGGACCTCAAGCCGCTGATCGATGTCGCGGCCCAGCACTATCCCGGCAATGGCGCGCTCAAAGGCCTGGCCAGCCGTGCGGCGGCCTATCCCGAACTGTTCCAGGACGCGCGCATCGATCTCTTGACCAGCGCCGCCGACAATGGCGACGGCACCACGGGCCTGGCGCTTTCGGCCCAGGGCAAGGCCGGCGGTTCGGCCTTTTCGGCTTCGCTTTCCGGCAAGGGAACCGCGGACAAGCTCTCCGAGGCGCCGGTATCGATCACCTTCAACGCCCGCAACGACAATGCCGTCACGCTGCTCGCGCTTTACGGCCTGCCGGCGCTGCCGCTCGGGATGCTCGGCCACGCCAACACCGAGGTGTCGGCGAAGGGCTCGGTCGCCGGCGGTCTCGCGACCAGCTTCAACCTGACGGCCGACGACTTCAGGGCAAGCTTCGACGGAACCGTCGCCGAGACGGCGCAAGGCGCCACCGCCAAGGGCAAGGTCAATCTTAGTGCCGCCGATATCGAGCCGTGGCTTATGACGACGGGGGTAGGCTTGCCCGGCATGGGAACGGGAACATCGACGTCGCTGGCGGCCGATGCCGATTTCGGCAATGGGCTACTGGTGCTGAGCGGCCTCACCGGTTCGATCAACAAGGCGGCGGTGTCCGGCGACGTCAACATCGACGCCAAGGACGGGCTGCCGCATGTTGCGGGAGCGCTGGCGCTCGACGAGCTCGACCTCGATCCGCTGGCGGTCTCGCTGTTCGGCGACCAGTCCTTCGCGCCCGCTAAGGGCGGATGGCCGACGACGCCGTTCAGCCAGAAGTCGACCTTGCCCTTCAACGCAGACCTCGATCTCAACACATCGGCGCTCGCCGTCGGGCCCTTCGCGACGGCGCGTGACGCTTCATTCTCGCTGAAGCTCGATCGCGAAGGCATCCACGTCTCCGACCTCAAGGCGAAGCTTTATGGCGGCGCTCTGACCGGCCTGTTCGACCTGAAGAACACGGAGGGCACCGGCCTGTTCTCCGCCCAGATGAGGCTGGCCGGCAGCGATCTTTCCGCAGTCCTGCCAGGCGCCGGCATCGGCGGCAGCGGCGATCTTTCGGCGGCGTTGTCGACCAGCGGTAAATCTGTCGATGCCATGATTGCGGCCCTGTCCGGGTCCGGCACCGCGGCGCTGAAGGGATTGAAAGTGGACGGCATCAATCCGGACGGCTTCGGCGCCATCATCGCCAAGGCCGATGCGATCGGACGCGATATCGACACGGCCAAGACCGCGGAGTTCGCGCCGCAGGTCGCAAGCGACGGCAGCTTTGCCGCCGGTGACACCGATGTGGCCTTCACCATCGCCAATGGGACACTGCGCGTGCCGCCGGTCAGCCTCGATAATCCCGGCGCGACCTTGTCCGCCGACGTGACCGCCGATCTCAACACGAGCACCGTCACGGCAAAGGGGACGCTGACCTATCGTCCCGGCGAGGAGGCACTGGTCGGTTCCGAGCCGGCCGTCAATTTCAGCCTGGCCGGTCCGCTCGGGGCCGCGCCCCAGTTCGACAGCGGCCCTCTGGCACAGTTCCTGACGCAGCGCGCTCTGGAGAAGGAACAGCAGCGGGTCGAGGCGATGCAGGCAGCGCTGCTGGAGAAGCAGCGGCTGCGGCGCGAGGTACGCTATTACGCGGCGCTGCAGACGGAGCGCGACAAGGCGGCCGAGGAGCTGCGCCGGCAAGAGGAGGAGGCGCGGCAGAAGGCCGAGGCGGAAGCCAAGGCAAAAGCCGAGGCTGAAGCGCAGGCACGAGCGGAGGCCGAGGCAAAAGCCAGGGCCGACGAAGAGGCGAGGGCCAAGGCGGAAGCCGACGCCAAGGCTCAGGCCGAAGCGGACGCCAAGGCTCAGGCCGAAGCACAGGCGAAGGCCGAGACCGAGCAGCGGGCCGCGGATGAGGCGGCCAAGGCGCAGGCCGAAGCCGATCGCAAGAAGGCGGAGCAGGAGAAGCTGGAGGCGGAGCGCAAGGCGGCCGAGCCGAAGACCGATCGGTCGCTGCCCGGTGTCAACGGCGGTGCGACCCCGGCGCCGGCAAAGCCGAAGGCCAACCCGTTCACGATCGACAATCTGTTGAAATCGCTCGACGGCGGCTGAGCTTCACGTCACACGTAGCGAAACCAGCCACCGCGCCTAGGACTCTTCCTGGCGCGAGAGCAGGCGCCGCAGCATCGGCTCGATGCGCGAAAGCTCGTCGAGATGCGCGGCCGACAAGTCGGCCAGGCGATCGTCAGCCAAAGGGGTGAGCTGCAGCAGCACGCGGCGGTGATCGCTCTTGTCCTGATCGCGTATGACCAGGCCGGCCTCGGCGAGGCGGTTCACCAGTTCCACCGCGCTGTGGTGGCGAATGCGCAGCCGCTCGGCAAGGTCGCCCACCGCCACCGGTCCGCCGCCTGGAAATCCCTTGATCGCCAGCAGCGCCTGGTGCTGACGCGGCGTGAGGCCCGCCTCGTTGGCCTGGACCTGGCTGAATTCGAGGAAGCGGCGGATCAGATAACGGAACTGCGATAGCCGCTGGTAGTCGGCCTGGCTGATGGCGGGACGTGGTTTTGGCGGCGTCATTTCCCGACTTATGGTCTTTTCGTGCAAAAGCTCAACTGGCCGTCGCGATCCCTGTCCAAAATGACGCGGCGCAGCGATTGAAAACAGCCTTGCAGATTTATATCGTGGTACGATATGAGGCCCCCTGAAACCGGGCGGTCTAGGTGCCGTCAGAAAGTTCAGGCTCCCAAAATGAAATCCGCTCGTGCCGGCAACGGCCATCTTCGCGACTTCACGACCGATCCGCGCGTGCTGATTATAGCAGCCATCGCCGTAGTGGTGGCGACCGCCGGGCTTCTTGCCGGCATCGTGCTCCTGCAGCTCATCCGGCTTGCCACCAACATCGCCTATTTCGGCCAGTTCTCGCTGGCCGAGCTAAGGCTCGAGGACACCCCGCTTGGGCTCGCCGCGGTGATCGTGCCGGTGATCGGCGCGCTGATCATCGGCTTGATGGCGCGCTTCGGCAGCGAGAAAATCCGCGGCCACGGCATTCCCGAAGCCATCGAGGCAATCCTGCTCGGGCGCTCGCGGCTCGACGCCAAGGTCGCGGTGCTGAAGCCGCTATCGTCGGCGATCTCGATCGGCTCGGGCGGACCGTTCGGCGCCGAAGGCCCGATCATCATGACCGGCGGCGCCATCGGCTCGCTGATCGCGCAGATGCTGCCGGTCAGCGACAATGAGCGCAAGACGCTGCTGGTGGCGGGTGCAGCGGCCGGCATGACGACCGTGTTCGGCACGCCGATCGCCGCCATCATGCTTGCGGTCGAACTGCTTCTGTTCGAATGGACGCCGCGCAGCTTCATCCCGGTTGCCGTCGCGGCAATCGTTGCGGAAGTCGAGCGCAGCCTGCTTCACCTGCCGAGCCCGATCTTTCCGTTCTCGGGCAGCATGGATTCATCGATCGCCGGGCTGGGCGGCTGGGTGCTGATCGGCATTGCCGCCGGACTTCTTTCAGGACTGCTGACGCAATTGGTCTATGCTTGCGAGGATGCCTTCCTGAAGCTGCCGATACACTGGATGTGGTGGCCGATGATCGGCGGCCTGGTGGTCGGCATCGGCGGACTTATCGAGCCGCACGCGCTTGGCGTCGGCTACGACAACATCGCCAACATGCTCGACGGCCGCACCGTCGCCACCGCCGCGCTGCTGCTTTTGGTGGTGAAGGCCGTCATCTGGTCGGTTGCGCTGGGGTCTGGGACCTCGGGAGGCGTGCTGGCGCCGCTGCTCATCATGGGCGGCGCGATGGGCGCGGTGCTTTCGGGTATCCTGCCCCAGGCAAGCCCCGGCTTCTGGCCGCTGCTGGCGATGGCCGCGACCATGGGCGGCACCATGCGCGCGCCGCTGACTGCGACCTTCTTCGCCACCGAGCTCACCGGTAACACGCATGTGCTGGTGCCGCTGATCGCGGCCTGCGCCACCGCGCATGCGGTCACCGTGCTGTTGATGAAGCGCTCGATCCTGACCGAGAAAGTCGCGCGCCGCGGGCATCACCTCGTGCGCGAATACCGCGTCGATCCTTTCGCCCTGACCAGGGTCAAGGAAGTGATGACAACCAAGGTCGAGAGCGTGCCGGGAACGATGACGCTACATGGCGCGGCAACCTTCCTGACCGCTCCGGACACGCGGCATCCGAGCTTCCCGGTCATCGATGAAGCGGGGCATGTGCTCGGCGTCATCGATCCGCCGGCGATCCTGCGCTGGCGCCGTAACGGCAAGCACCGCAAGGCGACGCTGGGCGAATTGCTGGCCGGCAGCAAGATCACGCTGGCCTATCCGGACGAATATCTCGAAGCGCTTTCCGACAAGCTTTTGCTCGCCAATGTCTCGCATCTGCCGGTCGTCTCACGCGAGGATGAACGGCTCGTCGGCTATATCGGCTGGAAAGACATGATGCGGGTAAGGTCGAAAAAGCAGGCGGAGGAGCGCGGCCGCACTGCATTGCTGAGCTTCGGCGCGAAGCGCAAGGCGCAACAAAACGTCGGCGATAGCGCGGTCTAGGGCGCTGCGGCGCCGCGTTTAGCCCAGGCCAGCACGTAGAGCCTCAGCGCCGATGACAGGTTCGCGTCGCGGGTCCGAGTCTCGTCGATCTCCGCGACCAAGGCCGCGAGCGACAGCGAGCGCTCAGCGGCGATGGCGATGAGGTCGTCATAGAAGGGCTGTTCCAGGGAAAAGCTGGTGCGGTGACCGCGGATCGTTACCGAACGTTTCTCGACCGCGGCCATTGCAGGACTCAGCGCTCGCCAGGGTCGTCGGGTTTTTCCCGGCGATGGCCGGCCACGAATTTCTCGGCCTTCTGCGATGTCAGCCTGTCACGCTCGCGCTCTGTCTTCGAGCGGCCGTGCAGCGCCCGGTTCTCGCCGGCCCGGCGTTCCTTCTCGGTGCGCGCTTTATGCTTGCGGGCCTGGCGGAGATTGATGACCTCGCCCATGGCGCCGGGCTACTTCTTGCGGAAGGCGTCGAGCGAAACGACGTCGGCGCCCTTGGCGCCGGTCTCGGCGACCGCCTGCTTCTTTTCGGCCTCGGCGGCCTTCTTCTTGGTTTCCGCCTTCTTCTCGGGAACGACGGCGACCGGTTCGGGGACCGGAGCCGCGGCCTCGTCTTCGGCGCTTTCCGTCTTGACGTCGAATTCGAGCTCGAAATTGACCGACGGATCGTAGAAGCCGCGCACGGCGGAGAAGGGGATTTCGAGCTTTTCCGGCACGTCGGAGAAGGAAAGCCCGACCTCGAAGCCGGCATCCGTCACCTTGAGGTCCCAGTACTGGAACTGGATGACGATGGTCATCTGCTCCGGATAGCGCTCGCGCAGCCTGGACGAAATGCGCACGCCCGGCGCGCCGGTCAGGAAGGTGATGAAGAAATGATGATTTCCCGGGAGGCCGGTGCGCGCGACCTCGGCCAGGACCTTGCGCATGACACCGCGCAGAGCCTCCTGGGCCAGAATGTCGTAGCGGATATGGTCGTCGGCCATCTGATGGTCGGGTTCCGTTGAATCGTCCGCATAGCTGTAATCAAGCTTGAGCGCGGCGTAAACCGCATATAGGCGCAAAGCCGTGAGGCCAAGAGGGGTGCCGGCGATTTGATGGCTCAGGCGTGAGCGAGCGCAGCCTGCTTGGCGGCTGGCGATTTCCTTCTGGCGAAGGCGCCGAGAAAGGTCCGCACGCCGTTCGTGGCCGAGCGCAGCACCTCTTCCTCGGTGGGCACGCCGCCCAGCATGAAAGTGATCTGAAGCTCGGCGTTGACGAGGGCGAAGAACTGACGCGCCGCGACGTCGGGGTCGCCGATCGACAGGTGGCCGGCGAAGGCAAGCCGGGCAAAGCGCGCGGCAAGCGCCGACCAGGTACGGCCCGGGCCTTGCTCGCGCCATTCGGCAAACAGTTCCGGATAACGCTCGCCTTCGGCCTGGATCAGCTTGCGCAGGAAACGGCCGTCGCGGTTGCAGATGCAGTTGCGATTCATGCGCACGGCGAAGGCGATCAGGTCGGCTTCCAGGTCCGTGGGCTGATCGGGAAAGCTGGCGATGGTGGCGAAGATGCCGGCATTGCAGCGCTCCGTCAGGTCGCGTACGACCGCGACGAACAGCTTTTCCTTGTCGCCATGGTGGTTGTAGACGGTCTGCCGTGAAACGCCGGCCTCGGCCGCGATCAGGTCGATATTGGCGCCGGCATAGCCTTCGCGGCAGAAAACGGAAGCGGCGGCGTCAACCACCGACACGCGCTTGGCCTCGTGGCTGCGTGGCGGGAAAGTGTCAGGAGAAACGCCGTGCTTCATGAAAAATCTATATAGCGGTGATTGACGAATTGGACAAGCCTGTCTAAATTTGTGGACACAATAAAGGAAGTCCGCACGGAAGGAGCGAAGAAATTCGCCCTTGGGCGTAGGATTTCCGCGGGATGGAACGTCCTGGGTTCAGACGCCGGCATTTTGCGGCGGCAACCAGATCCGAAAGAGCCTTATCATGAGTCCCAAATTCCTCCGCATCGCGGTCGTGCTCGGCTTGTTGTCCGCGATCGGCCCATTTGCGATCGATATGTATCTTCCTGCGCTGCCTTCGATCGGCCAGGACCTGCATGCCGGCACCGCCGCCGTGCAGATGAGCCTTCTGATCTTCTTCCTGTCGATGGGTTTTGGGCAGATCGTCGTCGGCCCGATCTCCGACATGGTCGGCCGCAAGGCGCCGCTTTACGCCGGCCTAGCGCTGTTCATGGTCGGCGGCGTCGGCTCGGCGATGGCGCCGACCATCGAGTGGCTGATCGCCTTCCGCTTTCTGCAAGGTCTCGGCGCCAGCGCCGGCATGGCGGTGCCGCGCGCCATCGTGCGCGACCTGCACACCGGCAACGAGGCCGCCAAGCTGATGTCGCTCTTGATGCTGGTCTTCTCGGTGTCGCCGATCCTGGCGCCGCTGACCGGCAGCCAGATCATCGAGAGCTTCGGCTGGCGCGCCGTGTTCTGGACGGTGACGGGCGCGGCCGCTTTGGCCACCATCCTGCTTGCCACCTCGCTCAAGGAGACGCGGCCCGTCGAAGAGCGCGC
This sequence comes from Mesorhizobium sp. CA10, assembly GCF_020165285.1. Taxonomy (NCBI): domain Bacteria; kingdom Pseudomonadati; phylum Pseudomonadota; class Alphaproteobacteria; order Hyphomicrobiales; family Phyllobacteriaceae; genus Mesorhizobium; species Mesorhizobium sp. CA10. The sequence continues at coordinate 6,591 of NZ_JAIUHV010000007.1, read as the reverse complement.
CGGCTCATCGTTCGGCACGGCGCTTGCCGGCTACCGCTACCTGATGGGCGACCGCAACTTCCTCGGCCTCGTGGCGATCGCCGGCTTCGGCATTGCGAGCTTCTTCGTCTATCTGTCGAGCTCGTCCTTCATCCTGATCGACCATTACGGCCTGTCGCCGTCGGTCTACAGCGTCTTCTTCTCGATCAACGCGGTCGCGTTCATCGGCATGTCGCAGCTGACCGGGTTGCTGGCTGATCGCTTCGGGTTGAAGCGCGTCGTCTGGGTGGCGGTCACCGGCTATGCCACGGTGATGGTGGCGCTGTTCGCGATCATGGCCTCCGGCGTCGACCGGCTCGACGTGATGGCCGCGCTGCTTTTTGTCGGCTACGGTTTCCTCGGCCTCGTCATCCCCACCACCTCGGTGCTGGCGATGGAAGAGCATGGCGAGATCGCCGGCACGGCCTCGGCGCTGATGGGCACGCTGCACTTCGCCATCGGCGCGCTGGCGATGGGCGTCGCCGGTATCTTCTTCGACGGCACGCCGCTGCCGATGGTGGCGGGCATCGCGCTGTGCGCCGTGATCTCCTTCACTCTGGCCAAGCTGACGCTCGGCCGCGCGCGCGAAGCGGTCGAAGCGCCGGCGGAGTAGGACAGCCGTTGAGAAGATAGAAAAGGCCGGGTCGATCCCGGCCTTTTTCATGTTCCTGGCGAAGCTGTTTGATCGAGGACGAAGCGCACCCGTTCATCGACCGGAGCGAGAGGCAACGGCACCAGGTCGTAGCCGAGCTCCGCATAGACGCCGGTCACCGAACGGAATGTGCGCTCGGCTTCCTCGAGCGTTTGCCTGCGCTCGTCGTCCTGGGTGAAAATCTCCGGCCACGGCGGGGCGACAAGACGCGGCGCGCGTAGCGGAATTTATCAGCCGCGCTCGTGATGTGGTCCGGCACCGGCAGAGGTAGCCGATCGTGTCGGGCGCGCCGCGGTCGAAGAACACCCGGCCGGGTTCGGTATGCGCGGCGTGCCAGGAGCGCAGCTCCCAAGACAGCATCAGCTCGGCAAAGAACGCGCGGTCCTGCCAGGGAAGGGCAGGGCCGCCGATGGCCATCTGGTCGCGGATGATGCCGCGCCCGGCTTCGGGCGCGGTCGCGAAGCCTTGGGCCCGCAGCGCCTCGATCAGCGTGGTCTTGCCGGAGCCGGGGCCGCCGGTCAGCACGAAAAATCGATCGGTATCGTCTTGCATCGCCTGTCCATGGATGATGGGCGGCAAGGCTGTGCCCGCGCATCAGGCGCCGGACGAGCCTTGGCCGTTCGGTTGATTGGGGAGAAGCAAGGAGGGGGAAGGTGGAGGTTTCTGTTGCCAGGTACCTCCGAACCCCGCCTAGAAGTGCGAACCCCTAGGGCTTGATTTGAAGCGTTCGCGCCGCATTAAGCAGCGAGACGAGCTTCCGCATAGTTGTCGTTGGCAACTATAAGTTTAGCCCGATAACGGTGGTACAATGCCGGGCAAAAGTACGATCTTTACACCTTCGTCGATCCTATTTCGCCCCCAGCAAAAGCCGCTCCGTCAGCCAGAGCGGTTTTTGGTGGAGGCGCCGGGTACCGCCCCCGGGTCCGAACGGCTTATTTCATCGCCTGTTTATCGCCATAGTCGGTCAATCCGACGAACCGTATATAGGGAGCGGCGAAGGAAAAATAAAGGCCAAAACCGGCGCTTAACCGGTTGTGCCAAACGGCAGCCAGGGTTGACTTGCGCGCCTACTCAATCAAATCTCGCTGCCGGTGAGGAGTCTCTGACCTAGCGCACAGGTTGCGCGGCGCGCCACAACCCTCATCGATCGGATCCGTGGCGCCGACGAGGGGAAGTTTGATGGCCGACTATCTTGCGGATGTGAAGAAATATGATGCCGGCGCCAGCGCCGACGCGGTCGATAAGATCGTCAAGCATCTGGGCATTGCGCTCAGGAACCGCGATTCCTCGCTGGTGTCCTGCACCGACCCGAAGGAACTCGATCGCGTGCGGGAGAACTGGATCGGCAAGAAGCTCGGCATCGCCGATGCCGCAAAGGCGAATGCCTCGATCGAGAAGACCTGCAAGGCGATGCAGGCCGACAACACCAAGAGCCGCGTGACCTTCTATTATCTGGTTGCGAAGGATCTCGGCAAACTCGGCTCGCTGTAGGGCATAGCCATTCCGGTGGCCGGCACGAAACAGTGCCGGCTCCGTGGGCTTTTGGCGCGATCCGCATTTGCCGCCCGCTTTGCGGTGTTCGACCGGCTGTCGGTCGGGTATGATTGCCTGTCATCCGAATCGAGGCGGAGCCGATGCGCCAATATCTCGACCTGTTGAAGCATGTGCTGGAGACCGGTGCCGACCGTGGCGACCGTACCGGGACAGGCACGCGCTCGGTGTTCGGCTACCAGATGCGCTTCGACCTTTCGCGCGGCTTTCCGGTTACGACCACCAAGAAGCTGCATCTGAAGTCGATCATCCACGAGCTTTTGTGGTTTCTGGCCGGCGACACCAACATCAAATATCTCAACGATCATGGGGTCACCATCTGGGACGAATGGGCCGACGAGAACGGCGATCTCGGACCGGTCTATGGCAAGCAATGGCGCTCATGGCCGGACGGGCGTGGCGGCGAGATCGACCAGATTGCGGGCCTTTTGAAGGAGATACGCCGGAATCCCAACTCGCGCCGGCTGATCGTATCGGCCTGGAACCCGGCCGAAGTCGAGGCGATGGCGCTGCCGCCCTGCCACTGCCTGTTCCAGTTCTATGTTTCGGAAGGCCGGCTCTCGTGCCAGCTTTACCAGCGCTCGGGCGATATTTTCCTCGGCGTGCCGTTCAACATCGCCTCCTATGCCTTGCTCACCCTCATGGTGGCGCAGGTCACCGGGCTGAAGCCCGGCGACTTCGTTCACACGCTGGGCGATGCGCATCTTTATTCGAACCATTTCGAGCAGGCGCGCGAGCAGCTGCGGCGCACGCCCAAGGCCTTGCCGACGATGTGGATCAATCCGGAAGTGAAGGACCTCTTCGCCTTCCGCTTCGAGGATTTCCGCCTCGAGAATTATTTCGCGGATGCAAATATCAAGGCGCCCATCGCGGTATGAGCCAGTTTTCGGCCTGGTCGATGCCAACCATGACGTCCGAGGCCTTGATCATCGCATAGCCCCCTGCTTGCCCTTCTCGAGCGCGAGGTCGGCGACCGCTTGGTGATTGACGCGGTGACTGACGCGTCGCCGCCGATGTCGATCTGACATGCGAAGCGGTGGCTTCCCTTGACGATCTCGGTCACCTTACCCCCTGAGGTGTTGCAGGCGCTGATCTTCATGCGTCTTTCCTTGAGCTTCGCCCCTTCCATTTTGCATTCACCGTAGGCTGAGATCGCGCCGGCGCACAAATGCCGCGACAGGTGAAAAGCCTTCCCTTGTTATGTTCATACGGATATATCGGTCCAAGGCGTTTGGCGGTACGGATTTGAAACCAGGGAGAGACTTCATGACGGGCAAGGGTTTCGGGTTGAAGACGATCGCCATTGGCGGTCTGGCGGCAATGCTGATGACGGCGGTGCCGGCGGCCCATGCCGACGACAAGGTCGTCGTGTTTGCCGCGGCCAGCCTCAAGGAAGCGCTCGACGCGGTCAACAAGGCCTGCGAGCCGGAAGTCGGCGAAGCAGCGACCATTTCCTACGCGGCGAGCTCGGCTCTGGCCAAGCAGATCGAAGGCGGCGCGCCGGCCGATATCTTCGTCTCGGCCGACCTCGACTGGATGAAATATCTCTCCGACAAGAAGCTGACCAAGCCTGATACCGAAGTGAAGCTGCTCGGCAACCAGATCGTGCTGGTGGCGCCGAAGGATTCCGCGGTCGAGACCAAGATCGAGAAGGGCTTCGACCTCGCCAAGCTGATCGGCGACGGCAGGCTTGCCATGGGCGATTTCAAGGCCGTGCCGGCCGGCAAATACGGCAAGGCGGCGCTGGAATCGCTCGGCGTCTGGTCGTCGGTCGAGGGCAAGATCGCGCAGGCCGAGAATGTGCGTGCAGCTCTCAAGCTGGTGTCGACCGGCGAGGCGGCTCTGGGCATCGTCTACGCCACCGACGCGCATGCCGAAAAGGGCGTCAAGGTCGTCGGCACCTTCCCGGAAGATTCGCATCCGCCGATCATCTACCCGATTGCCCAGACCGCCGATTCGAAGGACAAGGATGCGGCGGCCTTCCTGAAATGCGTCGAGTCGGCCAAGGCCGCCGACCTGTTCAAGGAGCAGGGCTTCACGGTGCTCGCACCGAGCAACTGAGAAAGACCGCGCAAACACAATCATGAACTGGCTGCTGGACCTCACTCCCGACGAATGGAATGCGGTGCGGCTGTCGATCAGGGTGGCCACGGTGGCGATGATCGCCAGCCTGCCGCCGGGCATCCTGATCGCGCTCCTGCTCGCGCGGGGGCGTTTCTGGGGCAAGACGCTGCTCAACGGGCTGGTGCATCTGCCTCTGATTCTGCCGCCGGTGGTGACCGGCTATCTGCTCTTGCTCACCTTCGGCCGGCGCGGCCCGGCCGGCGCTTTCCTTGCCGAGCATTTCGGCATTGTCTTCTCGTTCCGCTGGACGGGCGCGGCACTGGCCTGCGGGGTCATGGGCTTCCCGTTGATGGTGCGCGCCATCCGACTGTCGATCGAGGCGGTCGACCGCAAGATGGAGGCCGCCGCCGGCACACTCGGCGCCAACCCGCTCTGGGTGTTCGCCACCATCACGCTGCCGTTGATCCTGCCCGGCCTGATCGCCGGCGCGATCCTTTCCTTCGCCAAGGCGATGGGCGAATTCGGCGCCACCATCACCTTTGTCTCCAACATCCCCAACGAGACACAGACGCTGCCCTCGGCGATCTACACCTTCACGCAGGTGCCTGGCGGCGACGAAGGCGCGCTCAGGCTGACGCTGATCTCGATCGTCATCTCGATGGTCGCGCTAATCGCCTCGGAAGTGCTGGCGCGCCGCGTCGGCCGGCGGATGGACATCGAATGACGGTCTCCGTCGATATCCGCCATCAGCTGGGCGAATTCGCCCTGGAGACGCGTTTCGAGAGCGCCGGCCGGCTGACGGCGCTGTTCGGGCCATCGGGCTCGGGCAAGTCGACGCTGATCAACCTGATCGCGGGCCTGATCCGTCCGGACACGGGGCGCATCTCGGCCGACGGCAACGTGCTGGTCGACACCGCCGCGCGGATCTTCGTGCCCATGCACAAGCGGCGCATCGGCATGGTGTTCCAGGATGCGCGGCTGTTCCCGCATATGAGCGTCGCCGGCAATCTGCGCTACGGTCGCTGGTTCACGCCGGCGTCCGAACGCTACGCCAAGATGGATGCGGTGGTCGACCTGCTCGGCATCGGTCACCTGCTCGACCGTCGGCCGGCGAAACTGTCGGGCGGCGAAAAGCAGCGTGTCGCGATCGGCCGCGCGCTGCTTGCCAGCCCGAAACTGCTTCTGATGGACGAGCCGCTCGCATCGCTCGACGAAGCGCGCAAGGCCGAGATCCTGCCCTATATCGAACGGCTGCGCGACGAGACGAAGATCCCGATCGTCTATGTCAGCCATTCCGTCGCCGAGGTGGCGCGGCTCGCGAGCGACGTCGTGGTGCTTTCGCAAGGCAAGGTCGCGGCCGCGGGGCCGACCGAGGCGATCATGCAGCGGCTGGATCTGCTGCCGGCGGAGGAGCGCGGCGAGGGCGGAGCGGTGCTCGACACCAAAGTCCTGCGTCACGACGAGGTCTTTGGCATGACGGTGCTTGCCTCGCAGGCCGGCGAAATCCGCGTGCCGAAACTGGCGCGGGCGGCGGGCGCTCCGGTGCGCATTCGCATCCGGGCCCGCGACGTGATGGTCGCCACCGAGAAACCCGCCGGCCTCAGCGCGCTCAATATCCTGTCGGGAACGATCGTCGGCATGAAGCCGGGCGAGGGGCCCGAGGTCGAGATCGGCATCGATTGCCATGGCGCGGTTGTGATCGCGCGGATCACCGAGCAATCGCGGCAGGCGCTTGGCCTCAAGCTGGGAAACCAGGTCTTCGCGGTCATCAAGACGGTGAGCTTCGATCGCGCAAACACCGGCGCCGGCCTGCCTGCCGAAGTCGGCGTTTGAGGATCTCGATCATGTCGCTATGTATATTTGGAATAGCGCGTCCTTCCCATAGGGACTATTGTCGTGCGGTGGAATCCGAGGAGATGAAATGCCGTCGCTCAGCCTGCGGATAAACCTCGACCCCGATGGCCGGATCGGCCCGGGCAAGATCGAATTGCTGGAGCAGATCGCCGCCTTCGGCTCGATCTCGGCCGCGGCGCGCGGCATGGAGATGTCCTATAAGCATGCCTGGGATCTGGTCGAGGACATGAACCGCGTGTTCGGCAAGCCGCTGGTCGCGGCGCAGACCGGCGGCCGCAAGGGCGGCGGCGCGCAATTGACATCGGCGGGTTTGGCGGTCGTCAGCCGGTTTCGCGCCATAGAGCGCGCCGCTTCATCGGCCGCCGCCGTCCATATGCAGGCTCTGCAGGCGGAGATCGATGCTGGAGTAGGGAGTAGGGAGTAGGGAGTAGGGGAGTAGGGGAGTAGGGGAG
>NZ_JAIUHV010000006.1:0-356915 GCF_020165285.1 Mesorhizobium sp. CA10 | reverse complement strand
CCCCCCCCCCCGCGCCGAAACAAAAACCATCTCAATCAGTTAACAGGCAAATGTGTGGCAGGGCGTCGCATATGCGACGCGTCCGCCGTTATTTGTGCGCCAAGAGCGCCTTGACGAGCGGCGCGTCGATCTCGCCCGTCGGCTTCATCTTGTTGTCGGTCTGGAAGGCCATGATGGCGGTCTTGGTCTTGCCGCCCATCACGCCGTCGGCGCCGCCGGCATCATAGCCGTTCTTGTTGAGGATCAGCTGGATGTTCTTCACCGCCTTCTTCATATCGATGCCGGCGGTCGTCTGCGGAGTGCTGTCCTGCCAGGACTCCGGAACGTCGGCCGAGTTGGCGGCCGCGTTGAGCGGCTTGGCCTTCCACAATTCCGTGGCGGCGCGCGCCCGCTCGAGCTGTTCGGGCCTGAGCGCATTGGCGATCTCGTCGCGCTTGGCCGCAGCGTCCTTGTCGCCGGTCTTGGCGACGAGCGCGAACCACTTGTAGGATTCCTCCAGGTTCTGTTTCATGCCGACGCCCTTGGCGGCCAGGATGCCGAGGTTGAACTGGCTGTCTTTGACGCCGAGGTCGGCGGCTTCCTGGAACCAGTGCGTCGCCGATTCATTGTCGGTCACGCCGTCCGCCGCCATGGCGAACAGCACCGCCAGATTGTGCATGGCGCTGGCATTGCCCTGTTCGGCGGCGAGCTGATAGTAGGTCTTGGCCTTCTTGATGTCGCGCGCGACGCCGATGCCTTTTTCGTAGAAATTGCCGATGCGATATTCGGCCGGCGCGAAGCCGAGCTCGGCCGACTGCTCGTACCATTTGGCGGCCGCCTTCATGTCTTCCTTCACGCCGCGCGATTCCGCATAGCGGGAGCCGATCTCGAACAGCGCCTTGGCGTCGCCGCCGGCGGCCGCGTCGTGCAGCGCCACCGGACCGATTTCGGAAGGGATATCGAATTTGGCCGCGGCTGCCTGGCTCCCGGCCGGCGGCACGGCGCCTGTCGCGTCGACGGAAGTGGCCGTCGGTGTGCTGGCGGCGGCGCCCTCGGCTGCCGGACTGGCCGTCATGGGATCCTTGGCCATCGGCTGCGTGTCGCCATCCGTATCCGCCGCGGAGACGGCTGCGGCGGCGGGTTCGGGCGGCGTTGCCGAAGCCATGGGAGCCGGCACCGGCGCGGCAGGCGCAGCAAGCGCCACTGGCGCGGGCGCCGGTTCGGCGGGCATGGCTGCGGCATTTTCGGGACTGGAAGACGTAGAAGCGGCGAGTGCCGCGTCCTTGACGGGCTCGGCCTGCCTGACGGGCCGGGCCGGGCCGCTTTCGTCCTGTGCTGTTTCCGTGTCGACCGTCTGCGGAGAGACGACCGGTGCGGGCTGGTTGTTGGCCGTCTCGACCGGATCTGACAAAAAGGCCTTGCCCAACTGCAGGCCGGCCAGCGCCATCATGATCGCGGCCGCCGCCATCAGGATCGGCTTGCGCCGCGCCTTGAGCAGGTCGCCTATCCTCAGCGCCTTCACCGGGCCGGTCAGGGTCGATTGCCGCTTCAGCGTGTCGGCTTCCGCGGCTGCGGCCTGGGCCGCGCGGCGGGCCGCGGCGATGAAATCGGACTTGGCGGCATCGCTCTCGTTGCGCTTGACCGGCTGGCCGCCGCGCTCGTCGCGCACGCGTTTCATGATAGCGTTGAGGTCCGGCGCGCCGGAACCGGGCTCCAACGGCCGGTTGGCGGCCTTGGGGTCGAGCGGCTCGTCGATGTCGACGCTTGGCACGTCACCGACCGGCGCAGAGCCGGCAAGCGGCTGCGTGTCCGCATCTTTCTTGCCCTTGAAAGCGCGCGCCAGGCCGCTGAACATCGATCTCCTGCGGCCGGCCGTCTCGCTCTTGTCGCCGATCGCATCCGGCCCGAGGGCCGCCATGGCTGCTGCCGCCGCGGCCTCGGCAGGCGTGCGCGGCGCGTCTGGCTCATCGCGCATGATCGCAGCCGAACGGCCTTCGAGACCGGCCATGTCCCCCGTGAGCGGCAGCGGCTGGTCGATATCCATCGAAGGCGCGTCCTGCACCGCGATCTTACCGCCGCGGCCGCCGCGCTTCCCGGCCGGCTGTGGATCCACCAGTTCGCTGACCGCTTCGCTGGTCTCGTCCGATTCGAGCGAGCCGAGCCTGTCGACAATCTTGAGCAGCGTATCGTGGATCGCCTCGAATGTGCGCGAGTTGCGTTCGTCGGAGCGGCGGGTGAGCGCTTCGAGCGTCTTCAGGTCCTGGGCGAGGCCGGCAACGGCGGTCGCGTTGCTCTGGGCCGTGCTGGACGTCGACTCGGCAAGCGATCTGACGGCGCTCTCGGCCGCCTCGCGCGCCACGGTCAGGATGGAATCGCGCGTGCCCGCCAGCGACTTCTCGATCTCGTTGAGGCGCGGGCTGATGTCCTCGAATTCGGGCAGCGGCGTGCCGGGCTTGGAAAGATGCGCCGACAGGCCGGCGACCTGCGCCTCCAGGCTGCGGATCAGCGCCGGATCGATGCCCGCGACCTGCTGCGCGGACATTTCCAGCCGGCTGGAAATATCCTCGAGCCGGCTTTCCAGCCCGCGGATCGCCGCGTCGTTGGCGGGATCCGGCGTGCGTGTCTCGATGCGCTTGGCCAAAGCGGTGAAGCGGGCGTCGATCACCTCCATGATGCCGGCGCTCTCATCCTGGCGCATGCGCTGGTCGAGCCGGTCCGCGACCTCGTCCAGCCGACGCTCTAGATCGCGAAACAGCATATTGCCCTGTTCCATCGCATCGCCCTGGCGGCGCTCGATTAACATGGACAGTGCCTCGAAGCGCTGTTCCAGGCCTTGGAAGATATGATCGGCGTCGGGCATGGCCTGCGCGCGGTCCATCTTGTCGGTGATCAAGGCGATCTGCTTGCCGAGCCGCTCCATGGCCTGCTCGGGCAGGTCTGCCCTGCCGGCCAACTGATCCACACGGCTGGTAAGAAGGTTGAGGTGATCAATGACTTCCGCGCCGGGCCGCGACTGCGCAACCTCTTCGATCTGCGCCGCCAGGGAGGCCATGCGCTTCTCGATCCGGCCGAAGGTCTCGGGGTCGAAGGCATTGGCCTGCGCGGCCACCGTCGAGGCGACGATGGCGCGGGAAATCTCGTCCAGCCGCTCGTCGATCATGGCCAGCGTCTCGCCGCCGCGCATAGTCTGCTGGCTGGCGAAACGGTCGACCGCGCCGGCAAGCGTGCGCACCTTTTCCTCCAGCGAGCGCAGCGAAAGCGATTCCGGCAGATTGTTGACGGCGCTGCTGATCTGTTCGAGCCGGTCGGTCAGCACCGAAAGGCTCGGGCCTTCCGCGCGCTTGCGCTGATCAGCGTCGACGCGGTCTTCGAAGGCGCTCCAGCGGCGGTCGAAATCGTCCCAGCGGCGGTCGACCTTCTGCACGCTTTCCTCGCGTGCCAGCGTGTCCAGCGCGCCCTTCACCTGTTCCAGTTCTAGCCGCAGCAGGTTGACGCTGCGGTCGTCGCTCTTTTCGGCCAGTGTCTGGATGGCGCCCGAAAGCCGCTCGAATTCGAGACCGAGCTCGGCGCTGCTCTTATCCGGCAGGCCGTTGGCGCCGCCCTGCATAGCGCGGTCGATGTCCTGGCGAAACGCCTCGAATTCGCGCTGCAGGCCGGCGGTCATCTGGTGACGCAATTCCTCGCGCAGCCCGCGCAATTCGACGGCGATCTTGCCGACCATGGCGACGCTGTCTTCCTGGCCGCGCACCCGGTCGATGTCACGCGCGATCGCCTGATAGCCCTGGTCGAAGGCGGGCGCGGCGGGCGCCGGATTTTGCGGCGCGCGCGGTTGCGGCCGCTGATACTGTGAGCCAGGATTCTGCGCCGCCGGGTTCTGCTGCGGCCGGTCCAGGGGTCTTTGCGAGGCATAGGTGTCTTCGTACCAGCGCGGCTGGCCGTAAGGCTGCGTGCTTGGATAACGCGGCTCGACTGGCGGCCGCCGCAGGTCGGGGCGATCGGGCATGTCGGCGCGCGTGCGGTCCAGCCGCTGCTCGAGGGTTTCGAGCGAGCGGTTCAGTTCTTCGAGCGAGGCGTGCGGCCGGCGTTGCCTGCCGGCATTGAGTGTATCGAGATAGGACCGCTTGCTGTTCATCGATGCGCCCGTGTTCAGAATGGCCGGCCGGAGGCCGGTCTCCCATTAGCCTGTCGGAAACGAAGCGAGCCGAGCGGTTTTGCTGCGGAGGAAGACGGGCTTCCTGGGTTTTCACCCACGCTTCGAAAACCGTGAAAAATTCTCTACAGGATAAACACGGGTGACCGACATGCGCACATTTCGCCCAACGTGGTAAACAAGGCGTTAACCAAGCTTAAGAAGCCGCGCATAATCGTGAGCCGCCTGGCGGGTGCGGCATAAAGCTTCGTTTCGACAACGCCCTTGCGTCACCCTGCGGCTGTCGTTATAGAATTGACGTAAACGTAAAAGGTGCGAAGCCGTGCCTCTTGCGATTGACTTGTTGCAACCACGATTGGAAGCACGCCCCCGCTTCCATTCAGGCGACGCTTGGTCCGTGACCGCGACGCCGCCAGGGGAAAGCCAGTGACCATGAAACTTGTTTCGCCCGGCGAAGCCGCGGCCAATACCAATGAGATCCCGGTCGAAGCCGGCGAGGAATTCGTCCGCATCGGCGAGATGGCCAAGAAATACGGTGTGACGCTGCGCACGCTGCGTTTCTATGAAGACAAGGGCCTGCTCAATCCGCATCGCGACGGCTCGACCCGTCTCTATACGCGCCGCGACAAGGCTCGCCTGAAGCTGATCCTGCTCGGCCGCAAGGTCGGGTTCTCGCTGCGCGACGTCAAGCAGATGATGGATCTCTACGATCCGACCGGCACCAACACCAGGCAGTTGCGGCTGGCCCTCGACAAGTCGGAGAAGCAACTCGCCCGCCTGCAGAAGCAGCGCGCGCTGATCGACGACGCCATCGGCGAGTTGAGCAACTCGATGTCCGTCGTGCGCCAGATGCTCGTCGAGCGCACCGCGGCGCCGCAGGCAAGCGCCGCCGGCTGAATCAGCTCTCGTTTAAAATGCAAGCCGCGTGGTTATCGCCGCGCGGCTTTTCCTGCACAACTGCGCCGCGCCAGCTGCAGGTCATGATAGCTCCCCTGCCGACGAATTGATCCGCAATCCAGTTGTGCCCGCGCCTTCAAGAAGCGCTAGCAGGCTCCAGAACGCATCCGGCGCGGCTGTTCCAAAATCCACGGTCAGTTTCTTTGGGCGCACCCAAAGCGAATGGATGATGTCTCCGAATTCTGCGCGTTCCCGGTAGCGCTCATCGTCCGGATCGAACCAGTGCTGGAACCAGGCATTCAGCTTGTCGAGCGGCGGAGACGCCAGCGTGTGGTGGATGACGACATCGTTCCATTGAAGCTGTTCTATCAGCAGGTCAGCACTTCCAATTCTGCCCGAGATCGGCTCGAAGCGCATAATATCGGACTGAAGTTCAACGGGTTCGACCATTTCATCGTTCCTGACGAAGTCGACACAGCATAGCTGCCGAAAGAGCTCGTTTTGGTCGGCGAGTTGGAACTTGACCTCCGCGGCTCCCTGACTGCAGTCTTGCTGCTGTTCTCTTACGAACGCCCTGAATTGATCCAGGTAGTGGCTCTGGATGCTAATGATGAATGCGGCTGGGTCCATGCTGCGAAGTTGCCTCACCGCAGAGGGGCAGACAAGCGGGGGGCCCAAGTTCTGACACGCCCGGTCAAATAAAAATTTTGGCTGCGACGAAGTTGACGTTTACGCAAACGTCAATATTTGCTATCGCAGCATCGACATTGGCCCGGCCTCCTGTCCAGGACGTGGACAGGCGACTTGCTTGGTCGGGCCGGGACCGTAAGGGCGGAGGAAGGCATGACGATCTACAGGGCGCCGATCCAGGACACGCTGTTCGTGCTCAACGACGTGCTGGGTTATCAGCGCTATTCCAATCTTCCGGGCTTCTCGGACGCAACGCCCGACGTTCTCGAGGCGATCCTCGCCGAAGGCGCCAAGCTGGCCGAAAACGTCATGCATCCGCTGAACCGCGTCGGCGACATGGAAGGCTGCGTGCGCCATGACGACGGCTCGGTAACGACGCCGAAGGGTTTCAAGGACGCCTACGACCAGTATCGCGAAGGCGGCTGGATGGGGCTTGCGGCACCCGTCGAGTTCGGCGGCCAAGGCCTGCCCTACACGGTGCACCAGGCTGTTTCCGAATATATGGTTTCCGCCAACATGGCGCTGATGATGTATCCCGGCCTGACGCAAGGCGCGATCGCGGCGATCGTCACCCACGGCACGGAGGAGCAGAAGGCGACATGGCTGCCCAGGCTGATCGAGGGCACCTGGACCGGTACCATGAACCTGACCGAACCGCATTGCGGCACCGACCTCGGCCTGCTGCGCACCAAGGCCGTTCCCAACGGCAACGGCACCTACAGAATTTCCGGCCAGAAGATATTCATCTCCGCCGGCGAGCACGACATGGCGGACAACATCGTCCACCTGGTGCTTGCCCGCGCCGAGGGCGCCCCGGAAGGCGTCAAGGGCATCTCGCTGTTCATTGTGCCGAAATTCAAGCTCGATGCCTCGGGCAATCCCGGTGAGAAGAACACCGTCTTCTGCGGCTCGATCGAGGAGAAGATGGGCATCCACGGCAACTCGACCTGCGTCATGAATTATGACGAGGCGGAGGGGACGCTGCTCGGCGAATTGAACGGCGGCTTGAAGGCCATGTTCACGATGATGAACGAGGCCCGTCTCGGCGTCGGCCTGCAGGGGCTCTCGGTCGCCGAGATCGCCTACCAGAACGCCGTCTCCTACGCCAAGGACCGCCTGCAAGGCCGCTCGCTGTCGGGCGCCAAGGCGCCGGACAAAAAGGCCGACCCGATCATCGTCCATCCCGACATCCGCCGCTCGCTGATGACCATGAAGGCCTTCAACGAGGCCGGCCGCGCGCTGGCGCTGTGGACGGCGATCAAGTCCGACGTCGCGCACCGTTCCGGTGACGACAAGGACCGCCAGGCGGCCGACGACTACACCGGCCTGATGACCCCGGTGGTCAAGGGCGTGCTCACCGACAAGGGTTTCGACCATGCGGTCATGGCGCAGCAGGTGTTCGGCGGCCACGGCTACATCGAAGAACACGGCATGAGCCAGTTCGTGCGCGACGCCCGCATCGCCATGATCTATGAAGGCGCCAACGGCGTCCAGGCGCTCGACCTCGTCGGCAGAAAGCTGGCGCAGAATGGCGGTCGCGCCGTGCAGGCCTTCTTCAAGGAAGTCGGCGAGTTCTGCGAGGAAAACCGCACTGATGAGAAGATGGCGCCCTTCACCAAGGCGCTGAAGAAGGGCCTCAACGACCTGCAGGCGGCCACCATGTGGCTGGTGCAGAACGCCATGGCCAAGCCCGACAATGCCGGTGCGGCCTCGAGCGACTACATGCATCTCTTCGGCCTGGTGGCGCTGGGCTACATGTGGGCGCAAATGGCGAAATCCGCTGAGGCGAAGCTCGCGGACGGCGCCAACGGTGCTGGCGCGTTCTACGACGCCAAGCTCACGACCGCGCGCTTCTTCATGGAGCGCGTCATGCCGGAAACGGCGGCGCGTCTCGCCCGCATAACGAGTGGCGCGGACACGCTAATGGCGCTGCCGGCGGAAGCGTTCTAGGTTTGGCGGGCCGGCACCGCCGGCCCACAAGTGTCGGAACGCGGAGGAAATCGTGGCGACAAATCCAGCCGAAATTCTTGGTCTTCCAAAGCCCGCCTGGGCGGCGGACGAGGTCGGCATGCTCTACGATATGGCATCGCGCTTCATGGCCGAGGAGATCGCGCCGCGTTACGACGAGTTCGAGAAGAACGAGATGTTCGACCGCGAGAGCTGGCTGAAGGCGGGAGCGGCCGGCCTGCTCTGCGCTTCCATGCCGGAGCAATACGGCGGCTCCGGCGGCACCTTCGCGCATGAGAGCGCCATCATCGAGGCGATCGGCCATGTCGGCGTCGACGGCTTCGGCATCGGCCTGCACAATTCGATCGTAGCACCCTACATCCTGCATTACGGTTCCGAAGAGCAGAAACAGAAATGGTTGCCCAAGCTCGCGACCGGCGAGCTGATCGGCGCCATCGCCATGACCGAGCCCGGCGCCGGCTCCGACCTGCAGGGCGTCAAGACCCGCGCCGAGAAGGACGGCAACCATTACAAGATCAGCGGCTCGAAGACCTTCATCACCAATGGCCAGCTCGCTAACTTGATCATCGTCGTCACCAAGACAGATCCGGACAAGGGCGCCAAGGGCACGTCGCTGATCGTCGTCGAGACCGATGAGGTGGAGGGCTTCGAGCGCGGCCGCAACCTCGACAAGATCGGGCTGAAGTCGAACGACACGTCCGAGCTGTTCTTCAACGACGTGCGCGTGCCGACCTCCAACCTGCTCGGCGACGAGGAAGGCAAGGGCTTCGTCCAGCTGATGCAGCAATTGCCGCAGGAGCGGCTGCAGATCGGCACCGGGGCGATCGCCATGATCGAGCGGGCGCTGGCGCTGACTATCGACTACGTCAAGGAACGCAAGGCCTTCGGCAAGGCGGTCATCGAGTTCCAGAACACCCAGTTCAAGCTGGCCGAATTGAAGACCGAGGCCACGATCGGCCGCGTCTTCTACAATGACTGCGTCGCCCGCCATATCGATGGCGGTCTCGACCCGGTGACCGCCTCGATGGCCAAATACTGGCTCAGCGATCTGCAGGGCAAAGTCGTCGACGAATGCCTTCAACTGCACGGCGGCTATGGCTACATGAATGAATATCCGATCGCCCGCATGTACCGCGATGCACGCGTCCAGCGCATCTACGGCGGCACCAACGAAATCATGAAATTGCTGATCGGGCGCTCTCTGTGAGCGCGGCGGCCGGCAAAGCCAAGGAGCACGAAAATGACTGAGGCTTACGTCTATGACGCCGTGCGCACGCCGCGTGGCAAGGGCAAGAAAGATGGCTCGCTGCACGAGGTGCCGGCGGTGCGGCTCGCCGCAAGGACGCTTGAGGCGCTGCGCGACCGCAACGGGCTCGACACCGGCAATGTCGACGACATCATCTTCGGCTGTGTCGATCCGGTCGGCGAGGCGGGCTCCGTCATTCCGCGTGCAGCCGCCTTCGAGGCCGGCTACGCGACCTCGGCGCCCGGCATGCAGATATCGCGCTTCTGCGCCTCGGGTCTCGACGCCATCAATTTCGGCGCCGCCAAGATCGCGCAAGGGGCGGATGAGATCGTCATTGCCGGCGGCGTCGAATCCATGTCGCGCGTCGGCATGGGCATGTCGGGCGGCGCCTGGTTCATGGACCCCTCCGTTGGCCTGCCCGGCTGGTTCGTGCCGCAGGGCATCTCGGCCGACCTGATCGCCACCAAATACGGGTTTTCCCGCGACGACGTCGACGCCTACGCCGTCGAGAGCCAGAAGCGAGCCGCCAAGGCCTGGGGCGAGGGCCGTTTCAAGAATTCGGTGATCCCGATCAAGGACCAGAATGGTCTCACCATCCTCGATCATGACGAGCACATGCGGCCCATGACCGACATGCAGTCGCTGGCCTCGCTCAATCCATCCTTCGTCATGCCCGGCGAAATGGGCGGCTTCGACGCGGTCGCCGTGCAGAAACATCCGGAAGTCGAGGAAGTGAACCACGTCCACCATGCCGGCAATTCCTCGGGCATCGTCGATGGCGCCGCCGCCGTTCTGCTCGGTTCCAAGAAGGCCGGCAAGGCGATGGGACTGAAGCCGCGCGCGCGCATCCGCGCCTTCGCCAATATCGGCTCGGAACCGGTGCTGATGCTGACCGGCCCGGTCGACGTCACCGAGAAGCTCCTGAAGCGCGCCAAGATGAAGCAGTCGGACATCGACCTGTTCGAGCTCAACGAGGCCTTCGCCTCGGTCGTGCTGCGCTACATGCAGGCCTTCGACATCCCGCACGACCAGATCAACGTCAATGGCGGGGCGATCGCCATGGGCCACCCGCTCGGCGCCACCGGCGCCATGATCCTGGGCACGGTGCTGGACGAGCTGGAGCGCCGCGACCTCAACACCGCGCTGGTCACGCTCTGCATCGGCGCCGGCATGGGCACCGCCACCATCATCGAACGCGTCTGAGGGAGAGAAGAGATGAGCTACACCAATTTCACCCTCGACGTCGACGCCGACGGCATCGCGCTGATCACCTGGGACATGCCGGACCGCTCGATGAACGTCTTCACCGAGGAGGTGATGCGCGAGCTGAATGCCATCGTCGATCACGTGGCCGGCGATGCCGCCGTCAAGGGCGCGGTCATCACCTCGGGCAAGGACTCTTTCTCCGGCGGCGCCGACATCACCATGCTGCAGAAGATGCTGGCCACTTTCGCCGCCGACAAGGAGAATGACCTTGAGAAGGCGACCAAGGCGCTGTTCGACAATGCCGGCTATATGACCGGTCTTTTCCGCAAGATCGAGACCTGCGGCAAGCCGTTTGTGTCGGCGATCAACGGCACCTGCATGGGTGGCGCCTTCGAAATGTCGCTCGCCTGCCATGGCCGCATCGCCGCCGATTCCGACAAGGTGAAGATGGCGCTGCCCGAAGTGAAGATCGGCATCTTCCCCGGTGCCGGCGGCACCCAGCGCGTGCCGCGGCTGACCGACCAGCAGCAGGCGCTGCAGATGCTGACCACCGGGCAGAACCTGACGCCGCAAAAGGCGAAGGCGATGGGCCTGATCCACGAGATCGCCGAGCCTTCGAAACTGGTCGAGACCGCCAAGGCGATGATCAGGAACGGCCTGAAACCGGTGGCGCCCTGGGACGAGAAGGGCTTCAAGCTGCCGGGCGGTCCGATCTATTCGGCGGCCGGCGCCAATCTCTGGCCGCCGGCGATCGCCATCCTGCGTCGCGAAACCTATGGCAATTATCCAGCCGCGGCCGCGATCCTGAAATGCGTCTATGAAGGCCTGCTGGTGCCGTTCGACACTGCGCTCAGGATCGAGCAGCGCTATTTCACCGAGATCATGCAGTCGAAGGAAGCAGCGGCGATGATCCGCTCGCTGTTCGTCTCGCTGCAGGAGCTGAACAAGGGCGCGCGCCGTCCGGCCGGCGTGCCGGAGACCAGGTTCCAGAAGATCGGCATCCTCGGCGCCGGCTTCATGGGCGCCGGCATCGCCTATGTCACCGCACGAGCCGGCATTCCCGTGGTGCTGCTCGACCGCGATCTGCCGTCGGCCGAGAAGGGCAAGGCGCATTCCGACAGCCTGATGGCCGATCAAATCAAGAAGGGCCGCGCCAAACCCGAGGACAAGGACAAGCTTCTGTCGTTGATCACCCCGACGGAGGACTATGCCGACCTTGCCGGCTGCGATCTCGTCGTCGAAGCGGTCTTCGAGCATTCGAGCGTCAAGAAGGAAGCCACGGAGAAGGCCGAAGCGGTGCTGAAATCATCGGCGATCTTCGCTTCCAACACGTCCACCATCCCGATCACGGCGCTGGCGAAGAATTCGGCGCGGCCGAAGAACTTCATCGGCATCCACTTCTTCTCGCCGGTCGACAAGATGATGCTGGTCGAGATCATCCTCGGCAAGAAGACGGGCGACAAGGCCTTGGCAGTCGCCTTCGACTTCGTGCGCGCCATCAAGAAGACGCCGATCGTCGTCAACGACACGCGCGGCTTCTACGTCAACCGCTGCGTGCTCCGCTACATGTCGGAAGCCTACAAGATGCTGATCGAGGGCGTTCCGGCGCCGATGATCGAGAACGCCGCCAAGGCCGCCGGCATGCCGGTTGGCCCGCTGGCGCTGACCGACGAGACGGCCGTCGACCTCGCCCAGAAGATCATGAAGCAGACCATCAGGGATCTGGGCGAAAAGGCCGTCGATCCCGGGCAGATGGCGCTGATCAACACCATGGTCGACACGCATGGCCGCTTCGGCCGCAAGAACGGCAAGGGTTTCTACGATTATCCGGCGAAGCCGGCGAAGAAGAAGCTGTGGCCAGGCCTGAAGGATCTCTATCCGCAGCTGAAGCCCGAAAAGGTCGACTATGAGGAGCTGAAGCAGCGCCTCTTGGTGACCATCGCGCTGGAAGCGGCGCGGGTGATGGAAGAAGGCATTGTCACCGATCCGCGCGAGGCGGACGTCGGCTCGATCCTCGCTTTCGGCTTCGCTCCCTTTACCGGCGGCGCGCTATCCTACATCGACGGCATCGGCGCCAAGCGTTTCGTCAAGATCGCCAAGGGGCTGCAGAAGAAGTATGGCGCCGAGTTCAAGGCGCCGAAGCTTCTGCTCGACATGGCCGAGAAGGGCGAGACCTTCTACCAGCGCTTCGACCCTTACCGGAAGGGCGAGGTCCGAGAGGCGGCCTGATCAACCCAAGATGTATGTCTGGGGGCGAATGGCGCGCACCATGGCCACGGCGTCCAGCCGTGGCCCCTACAGGGTCGGCGACGAAAGCCGGCTCGATTAGTGTGCGGAAC
This sequence comes from Mesorhizobium sp. CA10, assembly GCF_020165285.1. Lineage (NCBI taxonomy): Bacteria > Pseudomonadati > Pseudomonadota > Alphaproteobacteria > Hyphomicrobiales > Phyllobacteriaceae > Mesorhizobium > Mesorhizobium sp. CA10. The sequence continues at coordinate 344,440 of NZ_JAIUHV010000006.1, read as the reverse complement.
CACGCACATCTGTGCCTGCGTATCACTTTACATCCCGGTCCACCGCTACCGGTGGACAATGGTGTGGTCGCGCGCTAGACAGGCATGAGGCATTTTTTCCTGTTTGAAGGAGAGCGCGCGTGCTCTCACACGATCGCGTATGGGCCGCCATTGACGCTCTCGCCGAGCGCTATTCACTATCGGCTTCCGGTCTTGCCCGGCGCGCGGGCCTCGATTCGACGGCCTTCAACAAGTCGAAGCGCCTGTCTTCCGACGGCCGGCCGCGCTGGCCCTCGACCGAATCGCTGGCCAAGATCATCGAGGCCACCGGCGCGTCGCTCGAGGAATTCACCGGACTGGTCGAAGGGCGCGGCGGCGCCTCCATAGCCCAACAGCGCAGCGCCGTCCCGTTGCTTGGTTTCGCCCAGGCCGGCGCGGGAGGCTTCTTCGACGATGCCGGCTATCCGGCAGGGCAGGGCTGGGATCTGGTCGAGCTTCCGGCGCGGGCGACCGAGACGTCCTACGCACTGCAGGTGCAGGGCGATTCCATGCTGCCGCTCTACCGCAATGGCGATGTTCTGATCGTCGAACCGGGCGCGCCGACGCGCAAGGGCGACCGTGTCGTCGTCAAGACCACCGCCGGCGAGGTGATGGCCAAGGTGCTCGACCGGCAAACGGTGAAATCGATCGTGCTGGTTTCGCTCAACCCCGCCCATCCGGACCGCGACATCCCGACGCGCGATATCGAATGGATGGCGCGCATCGTGTGGGCGAGCCAGTAGGGCCCCGGACCGGTGCGGCTTCTTCAAACAGCCCTGACGATTCTGGCAATTCCCGTGATGGCGGCGCTCGTCGTAATCGGCGGGCAGACGGTCAAGGGTCACGAAAGCGCCGTCACGGTCGATCAGATCGATCCCATTGCCGATGCGCTTCCAACCGGCGGCGACACCCTTTCCGCTTCTGATGCCGCGCAGGAACCGGCCACTGCGGCCATTCTCGCGCCGGCCGCTCCGCGCCCACCGAAGCCTGCCGCTCATTCGAGGGCCATCGATCCCGACGTCGTGGCGCCGCCGGAACTGTCGGACCAGGAACTCGAACGGGTGGAACCGCGCGCGCCGCTCAGTGATCTGGCGCTGGCCGGGCCGCCCAAGCCGCCCAAAACGAAGATGCCGGGCGACTGGAACGGCACAAAATTGTTCCAGCCGGTCGCCACCGCCGCCGGGCTCATCGAGTCAAAGGGCTACGCGGTCGCCGTGTCCGGCGTGGACGTCGTCAAAGCCGACGAAACCTGTAGCGACGCGGGCAAGAGCTGGGCCTGCGGCACGCGCGCCAGAACGGCCTTCCGCGCCTTCCTGCGTGGCCGTGCGGTCGCCTGCACGGTGCCGCCGGACGGCGGTCGCGACATCATTACCGCCGAATGCCATATCGGCAACCAGGACGTCGGCCAGTGGTTGGTCGAGAATGGCTGGGCGCGCGCGGCGCAAGGCGGTCCCTATGTCGAGGCCGGGGACAAGGCCCGCGCCGCAAGGAAAGGTATTTTCGGCCCGGCGCCGAAGCTTGACGGCCTACCGGCGCTGCCGGCCGCGTCAGGGCCGGCGCCGGTCGCGCCGGATTCGATCCTGCCGGCTGATGGCGGCGCGGTTACGCCGCCAGTTGACCAGCCAGTGCCCGCTCAATGAGCGCGCGTGTTTCGGCGATGCCGTAAAGCGCCGCGAAGGAACCAAAGCGCGGCCCGCGTTCCTGGCCGATCAGCACCTGGTAGATCATCTGGAAGAAGGCGACCGACACGCCGGGTCCGCCTTCCGGGCTCTGCTTGGAATGGTCCTGGTAGCGTTCGATCTTGCGCGCGACATTGAGCGCAGCGTTCTGGATCGCCTCGCCATCTGCACCCTGCGGCAGCGCGCCGAGCGCGTCGGAGAGCTTGGCCAGCGCCTCGCGCTCCACCTCGTCGGCGGCGCGGTAGACCTTGGTCGGCTTCACGAAGTCGTCGAAATAGCGGATCGCGTAGCCGGTCAGCCGGTCGAGCTCCGGATGCGTCTTCGGCGTCACACCCGGCGCATGCCGAGAGATGAAACCCCACAGCACCGCCTTGTCATGCGCGTTGGAGGCGCTGACCAGATTGAGCAGCAGCGCGAAAGGCACCGGCAGGTCGATGGCCGGCGGGTTGCCGTCATGCATGTGCCAGACCGGGTTGCCGAGCCGCTCCTTCCAGTCCTGGCGCGGATAGGCGCCAAGGAATGCGTAATACTCGTCCACCGCCTTCGGGATGACGTCGAAATAGAGCTTCTTCGCCTGCCGCGGCCGCTGGTACATGTAGAGGCCGAGGCTCTCCGTCGGCGCGTAGGTCAGCCATTCGTCGATGGTCAGGCCGTTGCCCTTCGACTTCGAAATCTTCTGGCCTTCCTCGTCGAGGAACAGCTCGTAGACGAAATGCTCCGGCGCGCGTCCGCCGAGGATGTTGCAGATGCGGTCGTAGATCGCCGCGTTGGTCTGGTGGTCCTTGCCGAACATCTCGAAATCGACGCCGAGCGCCGCCCAGCGCATGCCGAAATCCGGCTTCCATTGCAGCTTCACACGGCCGCCGGTGACAGGCAGCGTCGTCTCGGTGCCTTCGTCGTCGAAGGTGATGGTGCCGGCCTTGGCGTCGACATTTATCATCGGCACGTAGAGCACGCGGCCGCTCTTCGGCGAGATCGGCAGGAACGGGCTGTAGGTCGCCTGGCGCTCCGGCCCGAGCGTCGGCAGCATCACGCCCATGATCTCGTCATAGCGTTCGGCGGCGCGCAGCAGCACCTCGTCGAAACGGCCGGCCTTGTAGTACTGCGTCGCGCTGGCGAACTCGTAGTCGAAGCCGAACGTGTCGAGGAAGCGGCACAGCATCGCATTATTGTGGTCGGCGAAGCTCGCATAGTCGCCGCCGAACGGATTGGGCACCGAGGTAAGCGGCATATGCAGATAGGGCTCAAGCGCGGCGCGGTCCGGCACGCTCTCCGGGATCTTGCGCATGCCGTCCATGTCGTCGGAGAAGCACAGAAGCTTGGTCTTGACCTTATCTTGCGTCAGCACCCGGAAGGCATGCCGCACCATGGTCGTGCGCGCCACCTCGCCGAAGGTGCCGATATGCGGCAGGCCGGACGGGCCATAGCCGGTCTCGAACAGGACGGTCTCGGGAAAGTCCTTGCCCTTGTAGCGGGCGATGACTTTTTTCGCTTCCTCGAACGGCCAGGCCTTGCTCTCGGCCGCCGCGGCAAGCATCTCGGGAGTGAGATCGATGATGTTTGATCCCGTCATGTCAAAGTTCCAGTCATGGCCGTCTTCGCGGCGGATAAGGTTTTGTCGACCGGTCTCTAGGCGTGACAGGCTGGAGCGTCAACGATTTGCGGCGCTTTTCCTTGCGACGCCGCGATAGCGCTCCTACGTTCGGGCCCATCATCCAGTGCATGTCATCCAAAAGTGTGTCACGGTTTTGGAAAGATGACATGCGCGCCGCCTTCAGGAGTTTTGAATGCCTTCATTGACGCCGCACGAAGCCCTGATCCACCTGATGGTCATCACATCGGCCTCCGATCGCGACATGACCGATGTCGAGCTGCAGCGGATCGGCGACGTCGTCCGCTCCTGGCCGGTGTTCGTCGACTTCAACCAGGACAGGCTGGTTGCAGTGGCGCAGGCGTGTCAGAAGGCGCTGCATGAGAAGGACGGGCTGGAAGGCGTGCTGGCGCGCGTCGCCGAGGCGCTGCCGGAGCGGCTGCGCGACACCGCTTATGCGGCTGCTTTCGAGGTTGCCGCCGTCGATCTCGAAATGCGCATGGAGGAAGTGCGCGTCCTCCAGCTCATCCGCCTCAAGCTCGACCTCGACACGCTGACCGTCGCCGCGATCGCCCGCGCGGCCAAGGCGCGCTTGCGCTCGCTGACATGAAGCAATCCAGGAAAAGTCTGAGCGGTTAGGCTCGGCGACTTCGCCGCGCCTTCTGTTCGGAATTGCTGAATAACCGGTTAGAAAAAACTCACCGGGAAATAGCGCAGGTAAAACTCGGCGAAGGTGCCCTTGATCGAGATTTCCTGCAGCGCGTAGTCGAAGGCGGCGGCAAGCGCTGTGTCGTTCTTGCGGGTGGCGATCGCCATCCCCGAGCCCAGATATTCCGGCGCCAGATACGGACCGCCGGCGAAGCGGCAGCAGCCGGCGGCGTCGGAGCCGCCCAGCCAGAAAGCAAAGCGCATGCCATCGCCGAAGGCGGCGTCGACCTTGCCGGCCTTGAGGTCGGCATAGAGGTCTTCCGGTGTGTCGAAGGTCACCACCTGCACGGTGTTGAAGTAGTCCCGCAGCATTTTCTCATGCGCCGAGCCGGCGACGACGCCGACCCGCTTGCTTCGCAGCTTGTCGAGGATCGGCTCGGCGAAGGCCTTCGCCTTGGGCATGATGAAGCGAGCCGGGAATTGCATGTAGGAGCGCGAGAAGGCGTATTTCTCGCGGCTGTCCGGCGTCGCAGCGATGCCGGCGATGATCGCCTCGCCTTCGCCTTTCTGCAGAGCATCGTCCAGTTCGTTCCACGGCAAAGCCTGGACCTGGCACTTTTCGGCGACGCCCAGTTCCGCGCAGATCGCCCGCGCCAGATCGATGTGGAAACCCGACAGGCGGCCGGCGCCGTCGAGGAAGTTGAACGGCGGAAAATCGGTGGTGGTGAGGAATCTGAGCCGCGGCAGCGCGGAGAGATCGGGTTTCGGCAGCCGCTCCTTGGCGTCCCACAGCACCGGCACCTGCGGCTCCGCCGCCTGAGTCGGTCCGGCAAGGGGCAGCGCGCCGGTCAGTGCCGATATCAGGGCCAGAAATATCCACCGCAATTTCACGATAAGGCTCCGCCCAGACAGCTTTCTTGGCTTTTCGTATGAAAAGGGGGGCAGGCACAACGGTTTTTGATTTCAAGCAGCCAAATTCAGCGTATGCTTTAGCACGTTTGCAAGTGACCTTGCGTGCCGGAAGGGGGAAGCTGCCGGTTTTGCTGAGGAGATTGCGACGCGGGGGTTGATGACGAAGGGGGGGTCGGGCATCTACCGTCGGTAATGAAAAAGCAGAAGCAACATGGGGTAGATGTTGCGATGGGCCTGTTCGACAGAACGCTGGAATACATAGACCAGTTGCAGCATGCTGGCACCGCGGCCGCGGTCTGCGAGAGGCTGCTCGGCATCACCTCGAGCTTCGGCCTGACCGCACTGATGGCGGGAACCGTGCCGCAGCCGGGCACGCCGCGCGGCCGGCAGAAACAGCATGTGATGCTTTGCGATTGGCCCGGCGAATGGCTGGAGCGCTATGTGGCGCGCAACTATGTCGACCACGACCCGGTCGTCAGCCACATGAAGCAGCTTCAGGCGCCGTTCCAGTGGCGGGACGCTTCCAAGAACGCCCTGATCGACAAGAACAGCGACGAAGTCATGGGCGACGCCCGCGAGTTCAAGCTGCGCGACGGCCTGGCGTTTCCGCTGGTCACGCTCGACGGCCAGATCGTCATGGTCTCGCTGGGTGGCGAATCCGTTGAATTGTCGGATGCGGAATTCGGAATGGTATCGCTCGCGTCGACCTATGCGATAGGCCGTGCCATGCAACTGCACACCAAGGCCGACAGCGTCATCGATCACATAGAATTGACGGCGCGTGAGCGGGAGTGCCTGCAATGGGCCGCCGTCGGCAAGTCCGAATGGGAGATCTCGCAAATCCTCGGCATCTCGGAACACACTTCCGAGAAACACCTTCTTAACGCCAAGAGCAAACTCGGCGCAGCCAATCGGGTACAGGCGGTCGCGGAGGCGATTAGGCGCGGTTATATTAGCTAGGTCGGCCGTGCCGACCTGGAAATTCTTGCCTGCGCCTTCGCGCAATATTTTAAGGGACATCACGGCCGTATCTTCCTCTTAAGCCCAGGAGACGGCTAATGCTTTTTGCCCTTACCACTCAGGAACTGATGGAACGCCCCGACCTTTGGGAGGCGGTCCATCGCTTGCGCTACAAGATCTTCGTCGAGGAGATGGGTTGGACCGATCTCGACCGTCCTGACCAGCTCGAGATCGACCAGTTCGATCATGACGAAGCCGAACACCACCTCGTCATCCGCAACGGCGAACTGGCTGGCTACCAGCGCATGCTGCCGACCACACGGCCGCATCTTCTGACGGATGTTCTGTCGGATCTCTGCGAAGGACCGTCCCCCTCGGGGCCGAATGTCTGGGAACTGACCCGCTACGCGGTGGCTCCGGGTTTTCGCGACGGCAAACGCGGCGTCTCGACAGTCGGCACCGAGCTGATCGCCGGCTTCGTCGAATGGGGCCTGAAGCGCAACGTCAACCAGGTCATCATCGAGTTCGAGCCGATGTGGGTGCTGCGCGCTCTGCAACTGCACTTCCTGGCGACGCCGCTCGGTTACCAGCGCACCTATGGCAACCAGCAGGTCGTGGCGACGCTGCTCACCTTCACCGAGCATACGCTCGATGTCGTGCGGGCCCGCCGCAACCACCATCTGCCGGTGCTGAACCGGGGCTATCCCGGTCTGCTCGGCCTCAAGCAGGCTTCGTGATGGAGGCGGTCATGAGTTTCCATCCCGAACCGGAACTGCGCGGCCATACGCTGGTCGTCACCGTGTCCTCGCATGACGGCCGACCGGTGCTCGACAGGCACGCCTATGCGAGCCTTGCCAGGACCTTGCGCGATGCGGCGGTCAACGACGAGGTCCGCGTCGTCATGCTGCGCGGCCTTGCCGGGTGCTTCTGCCTTGGCGGGGACTTCTCGGAGTTCCTCGACGCCACCAAGCACCGAGAGCTGATCGCCGCCGTCACCGACATGTTCCGCATGTTGGCGACCTTCCCAAAGCCGGTCCTTGCCTGCGTCGACGGCGATGCCGTCGGCGTCGGCTGCACCATCCTGTTCCATTGCGACATGGTGATCGCTTCCAGGGGCAGCACCTTCAGGGTGCCGTTCGTCGATTTTGGCCTGGTGCCGGACGCGGCGACCAGCATTCTGGCGCCCCAGAAGCTCGGCTATGCCGGCGCCTTCCGTTTCTTCTGCTTGGGCGATACGCTGGGCGTCGAAGACGCCAAGGCGCTTGGCCTGGTCGGCGAGATCGTGACGCAAGGCAGCGCCGAGGAAGCAACGCTGGCGAGGGCGAAACAGCTGGCCAAGAAGCCTGTTGCGGCATTGCTGCAGACGCGCAGCCTTCTCAAGGGAGATACGGACGTGTTGTGCGACCGCATCGACCACGAGATCACGCTGTTCCAGCAGGCGCTTCAGGATGACACCACGCTGAAGCGGCTGCAGCGGATTGCTCGCCTGGCCGCCTGAGCGCCCGGCATGAAACCTCAGCGCCGCGCGAGCCGAAAGGCGCGCGGCGCTGTAACTCGTCCGGAACCGCGTTACCCCGCGGGTAGGGCAGGCCAGCGGTTCCAGACGAAGAACAACAACTAGTCTTCAAGGAATTCCGGCCCCTCGCCGATGATCTTCTTGTCGGGCTTGCCGACGGCGTCGAGGTCCCTTCCGTCATAAGGCAGGGAAAGCAGGATACGCTGGATCACCGCAAGCCGGGCGCGTCGCTTGTCATTGGCCCGCACGACGACCCAGGGCGAGAACTCCTTATGTGTGCGCTCGATCATCTGGTCGCGCGCCCTGGTGTAGTCGTCCCACTTGCCGACGCCGGCGATGTCGATCGGCGAGAACTTCCAGTTCTTCAGCGGCGACCAGCGGCGGTCATGGAACCGTTCGAGCTGCGTTTCGCGGCCGATATTCAGCCAGAATTTGAAGAAATGCATACCTTCGTTGCAGATCATCCGCTCGAAATGCGGCGTCTCGTCGAGGAATTTCTCATGCTGCTCCGGCGTGCAGAACCCCATGACCGGCTCGACACCGGCGCGGTTGTACCAGGAGCGGTCGAAGGTGACGAATTCGCCCGAAGTCGGGAAATGGTCGACATAGCGCTGGTAATACCATTGCCCCGCCTCGGTCGGCGTCGGCTTGGGCAGCGCGACGTTGCGGGCCGTGCGCGGGTTCATATATTGCCGCAGCACGAAGATCGTGCCTCCCTTGCCGGCCGCGTCTCTACCCTCGAAAAGCGCCATCACCCGCTTGCCGGTGGCTTGCAGCCAAGCCTGCGCCTTGACCAGTTCGATCTGCAGCTCCTCGAGTTCCTTTTCGTAGTCCTCGCTTTTCATCTTCTTGTCGTAAGGATAGCCGCCTGCGGTAAGCTTGTTGTCCTCGATCCAGTCGGGCAGCACCGGATTGTCGATGTCGAACTCGCGCTCCTTGCCGCCGATCTTGATCTTGATCGGCGCCGTGGCCGGCACCGCTTCGGCCGTTTCCTTGGCTTTTTTCATCCGGACGAACCTTTCCAGTTTGCGGACTCATGCTATGGAGCCTGTGCAGCGCAAAGACGCTGCAGCATTTTGATCTTGCGCATGAACCTTCGCGAAAATCGATCCTGATTTCCAGGGGCCCATGCGTCAGGCCGGTCCAGCGAGCCGGCTGACCGGTCGAACGGGATGCGGGGTGGCGCGGGCCTATGGCAGAGACGGGCGCGGGACAAGACAACAAGGGGCAAGCCTTGGCCGGGCGGCTGGCGCGCAACCGCTGGCTGCTTGGCGCAGGCGTTCTCGCGGTCCTTGCCGTTCATTTTTTCGCCGGCTCATCCGCCTATGTGCTGCTGCTGGCCCTGGCCGCGCTGGCGGCCGCGGCGATGCTGCCGGCAGATGCCGAACGCCAGCCGGCCGATGCGGGGGCAGCGATCGAGGCCAGCGGGCTGCAGAGGCTCTCCGGCGAATATCTGGCCGCCGCGGTCGCCGACCCGCTGATCATCTTCGACCATTCCGCCACCATCGTTCACGCCAACGCTGCCGCCTTCGCCGCCTTTGGCGGACTGGCGCCCGGTATGTCGCTGTCGCTCAAGTTCCGCGCCCCGGAGATGCAGGCGCTGCTGGACGGCATCCTTGCCGGGGAAGTCGCTTCCGATGCGGTCGACTACACCGAAAAGCTGCCGGTGGAACGCACATATCGGGTCAGCGCGTCCACGGTTGGTCATGCTACAGGCCTTTACGTGCTGGTGTTCAAGGATCAAAGCGAGACGCGTCGCATCGATCGCATGCGCGCCGACTTCATCGCCAATGCCAGCCATGAGCTGCGCACGCCGCTTGCCTCGATCGCCGGCTTCATCGAGACGCTGCGCGGGCCGGCCCGCAACGATCCGGCGGCGCGCGACCAGTTCCTGCAGATCATGCAGAACCAGACCGGCCGGATGGCCCGCCTGATCGACGATCTGCTCTCACTGTCGCGGTTGGAGATGAAACCCTATCTGGGGCCGGGCACCGAGGTCGATCTTCGCCAGACGATCGACAGCGTCATCGATTCGCTGGGGCCGCTGGCCAGTGAGAACGGCGTCGTCATCGAGCGGGAGTTCGCCAACGCGCCGCTTGTCGTCCCCGGCGATCGCGACGAGCTGTTCCAGGTCTTCGAGAATCTCCTTGAGAATGCCTGCAAATACGGCCAGTCAGGCGGGCGCGTCACCGTATCGGTCGCCGGCGGCGAGGATGGCCAGCAGCCGGGCTTCGACGTCACGATAAGGGATTATGGTCCGGGCATTGCCGAAGAGCACATCCCGCGCATCACCGAGCGCTTCTACCGCGTCGATGTTGAAAACAGCCGCGCCCAGAAAGGCACCGGGCTTGGCCTTTCGATCGTCAAGCATATATTGACCCGTCATAACGCAAGATTGTCCATCAAGTCGGAAGTCGGCAAGGGCGCGGCGTTCACGGTTCATTTGCCGGCTCGCTGATCGTATATCGGTTACCAACCGGGATTTTCTTCTTTCTGTCATGCGGTTCACGTATCAGCGACGGATTGAGGGAACGCACCAGCCGGCACAAGCCGGGAAGGCATATCCATGCAGTCCGTTCATATCGCCAGTGCCTATGATGAAGAGCTGAAATTCCTGTCGAAGCGCATCGCCGCGATGGGCGGCCATGCCGAGCGCATGGTCGAACAGGCGGTCGCGGCCCTGGTGAATGTCGACCATGGCCTCGCGCAGAAGGTCATCCAGGACGATCTCGTCCTCGACGAAGGACAGCGCGAGATCGACGACAAGGCCATCATCATCATCGCCAGGCGCCAGCCGATGGCGACGGATCTTCGCGAGATCGTCGGCGCGATCCGTATCTCGGCCGATATCGAGCGTGTCGGCGACTTGGGCAAGAACGTCGCCAAGCGGGTGGCCTCGGTGGACGGCCGCCAGCCGAATAGCCTTTTCCGCGGTATCGAGGCGCTTGCCAATCTGGCGCTGACGCAGCTCAAGGAAGTGCTCGACGTCTACGCCTCGCGTTCGGTCGAGAGGATTGGCCTCGTGCGCGACCGGGACGACCAGATCGACGCCATGTACACCTCGCTGTTCCGCGAGCTCTTGACCTACATGATGGAAGATCCGCGCAACATCACACCGTGCACGCATCTTCTGTTCTGCGCCAAGAACATCGAGCGCATCGGCGACCACGCGACCAATATCGCCGAGACGATCTATTACATCGTCACGGGCGACCAGATGCCAGCCGACCGGCCGAAAGGCGACAGGACCGACAAGGTCGTACTTCCCGGCCCGGTGCCGGCTAAGTGAACCGCCGCCTCTCGAACGGCTTCCTGATTTAGGATAAGCTCCTCCAGAGACAGCGATTTTTGTCAGTCGCAGTCTCGGGAGGTTTGCGATGGAACAAGTTCGAAACCTGACCCCGGCCCCTATGTCGGGCATCATTGCATCCAGCGTCTATTCGGGCGGCAAGCGCATCGCCGACATCGCCATCGAACAGGCCGGCGAATGGGCGGCAAAACCCGGTCATGTCGTCTGGATCGGCCTGCTCGAGCCCGATCGCAACCTGCTGCTCCGGGTGCAGGCGCAATTCCACTTGCATGATTTGGCGATCGAGGATGCCGAGCATCCGCATGCGCGCCCGAAGATCGAGCAATATGGCGACGCCCTCTTCATCGTTGCCCGCACCGCGCAATTGATCGACGGCCGTGTCACTTTCGGCGAGACGCATCTGTTCGTCGGCGCCGGCTATATTGTCAGCGTCCGGCACGGCCCGTCGACCTCTTACGCCGCCGTGCGCCAGCACTGGGAGAGCTGCCCGCATTCGCTCGCCAAAGGCGAGGATTTCGTCCTCTACGCTATCCTCGACTTCATCGTCGACAACTACATGCCGGTGCTGGAGCAGATCGAGGACGAGGTCGAGGCGATCGAGGACAAGGTGCTTCTGAAGCCGATGACCGGTTCCGATATCGAGCGGCTTTACATGCTGCGCCGCGATCTGCTGCGGCTGCGCAATGCGGCGCTGCCGCTGGTCGAGGTCTGCCGCCGGCTGACCAGCGCCGACCTGCCGCAGATACATGCCGCCATGCATCCGCTGTTTCGCGACGTGACCGACCACATCCGCACCGTTCAGGAAAAGATCGATAGCCTTCGCGAGGTTCTGGCCTTCGCTTTCGAAGCGAGCCTGCTCGTGGGACAGAGCCAGGAAACCGCCATTTCCAAGAAGCTCGCCTCATGGGCGGCCATCCTGGCGGTGCCCACGGCCTTCGCCGGCATCTACGGCATGAACTTCTCCGACATGCCGGAACTGAAGATGGAATACGGCTATCCGGCCGTCCTGGTGGCGATCGCGCTCATCTGCGCGTTCCTGTACTGGCGGTTCAAGAAGAATGGATGGCTGTGAAATAGGGGAGTAGGGCAGTAAGGAATAGGGAGCGAGTAGCGAATAGGGAGCAGCGAGTAGGGGAAATAAGTTGCCCTTTTCGCGAAACTCTATCCAGTTCTATTCGCTATTCGCTATTCGCTATTCGCTATTCGCTATTCGCTATTCGCTATTCGCTCAGCGCGCCCTGCGCCGCTCCCCGGCCGGCTGGAACGCCACCCGCGAATGATATTTGCAATAGGGTCCCGTTTCGGCGGCGTCGTTGCCGCAGAAGTTGAAGTCTTCCGACAGCGGATCGCCGTTCGGCCATTTGCAGGTGCGTTCGGTCAGCTCGACGAGCTGCAGATGCCGCGAGATCGGCACGACCACGTTCTCGACCGGTCGGATATAGTGGCGCGCGACCGGCTCGGCGTCGAACTGCACCTGCAGCGCGGTGGCGCCGATGGTGGTGGTCACGTGACGTGTGGCACTCGCGGCGCGGGTCACCGATTTCTGCATCGAGGCGCCTTGCGTCGCCTTCTTCTGGCGCGCCGGAGCGGCCGTTGCGCGGCCGCGGCCCGACAGCTTCAGGCGATGCACCTTGCCGATGACGGCGTTGCGGCTCACCCCGCCGAGCTGTGCGGCGATCTGGCTGGCGCTCAGACCCTCCGACCACAATTTCCTGAGAAGTTCGACCCGCTCGTCAGTCCAGTTCATGAGACCGCGCTCCTGCTGAGGCGTACGACAGTCAGAATCCTTTCCCGCCCCCGGCTCTCGCCGGGCAAACAACACCACATATACCGGGTGATTAGGTCCGCCGCACGAAATCTAGTTATTTCTCGACTACAAATACCTTATGCGCTGACTCGGTGACAAGAGTCCCCAGGGCAACACGATTCGGTTTTTTCGGTTTTCCCCAACTTGCCGGCCTACTTATGAGCCGGCGTGGCGTCAGGGGCTTGCCACGCGCTTCTGCGTGACGTTTTCGTTGACTTCATGGCCGAAAAACATGATAAGCCGCAAAGGCCGCCGCATTGGCGGCTTTTTTGATTTCCGGTTCCGGAGACGCATATAATGAGCGGTTCGGCGCTTTACGAGACCTTTGCCCGCGCACCCCTGGCTTTCGACCGCGGGGAGGGGACCTGGCTGGTCACCGACAAGGGCGAGCGATATCTCGACTTCGCCGGCGGCATCGCGGTGAATTCGCTGGGCCACGGCCATCCGCATCTGGTCGCGGCGCTCACCGAGCAGGCCGCCAAGCTGTGGCACGTCTCCAACCTCTATGAGATCCCGGAACAGCGCCGGCTGGGCGAGCGGCTGACTGAGGCGACCTTTGCAGACAAGGTGTTCTTCACCAATTCCGGTGCCGAGGCACTGGAATGCGCCATCAAGACGGCCAGGCGCTATCAATTCGTCAAGGGCCATCCCGAGCGTTTTCGCATCATCACCTTCGAGGGTGCCTTTCACGGCCGCACGCTGGCGACGATCGCCGCCGGCGGCCAGTACAAATACCTCGAAGGCTTCGGCCCGAAGGTCGAGGGATTCGACCAGGTGGCTTTCGACGACATCGACGCCGCTGAAAAGGCGATCACGCCGGAAACCGCGGCGATCCTGATCGAGCCGGTGCAAGGCGAGGGCGGCATACGCCCGGTGCCGACGCAATCGCTGAAGCGGCTGCGGCAACTCTGCGACAAGCACGGCCTGCTTTTGATCTTCGACGAGGTCCAGTGCGGCATCGGTCGCACCGGCAAGCTGTTCGCACATGAATGGTCAGGCGTCACGCCCGATCTGATGGCGATCGCCAAGGGCATCGGCGGCGGCTTCCCGATGGGCGCCTGCCTTGCCACCGACGAGGCGGCGACCGGCATGACGGCCGGCGTGCACGGCACCACCTTCGGCGGCAATCCGCTGGCGATGGCCGTCGGCAACGCCGTGCTCGACGTGGTGCTGGCCGACGGCTTCCTCGAGGACGTGCAGCGCAAGGCGCTGCTTCTGAAGCAGGGCCTTGCGGCGGTGGCCGATGAATTCCCCGACGTCATCGAGGGCATCAGGGGAACCGGCCTTATGCTCGGCCTGAAATGCGCCATGCCCAATGCCAAGGTGAACATGGCGCTGCGCGACCAGCACCTGCTTGCCGTGCCGGCGGGCGACAACGTCATCCGCCTCCTGCCGCCGCTCACCGTCACCGACGAGGAGATCGGCGAGGCGCTGGAGCGCATTCGCGGCGGCGCCAAGCGCCTGACCGACGCGATTGCCGCCGAAGCCGCCAAATAATTTCTGGAACCTGCCGATGAGTGTTCGCCACTTCACCGATCTGTCCGCCGTTTCCGCGGGCGACCTGCGCATCATGCTGGACGACGCGGTGGCGCGAAAGACCAGGCTCAAGGCGGGCGAGCGTTCAAAACCGCTCGACGGCAAGGTGCTGGCCATGATCTTCGACAAGCCGTCGACGCGCACGCGCGTGTCCTTCGATGTCGGCATGCGCCAGCTCGGCGGCGAGACCATCATGTTGACCGGCACCGAGATGCAGCTCGGCCGTTCGGAGACCATCGCCGACACGGCGAAAGTGCTGTCGCGCTACGTCGACGCCATCATGATCCGCACCACCTCGCACGACCGGCTGCTGGAGCTCACCGAGAACGCCACCGTTCCGGTCATCAACGGGCTGACCGACGACACGCATCCCTGCCAGCTCATGGCCGACATCATGACCTTTGAGGAGCATCGCGGTCCGGTGTCCGGCAAGACCTTCGCCTGGACCGGCGACGGCAACAATGTGCTGCATTCGCTCTTGGAGGCCTCGGCGCGGTTTAGCTTCAACCTCAATGTCGCGGTGCCGGAAGGCAGCGAGCCTTTCGAGAAATATGTCGACTGGTCGAAAGCCAATGGCGGCAAGGTCCGGTTTTCCAGGTCCGCCGAGGAAGCCGTCGACCAGGCCGACTGCGTCGTCACCGACAGCTGGGTCTCCATGGGCCAGGAGCATCGCGCCCGCGGCCACAACGTCTTCCTGCCCTATCAGGTCAATGCGGCGCTGATGGCGAAAGCCAAGCCCGATGCATTGTTCATGCACTGCCTGCCGGCGCATCGCGGTGAGGAGGTCACCGACGAGGTGATCGACGGCCCGCATTCGGTGGTCTTCGACGAGGCCGAGAACCGGCTGCACGCCCAGAAGGCAGTGCTGGCCTGGTGTCTGGGCGCGTGAGAAGGGCCGGACCTGACCGCTTCCGGCCCGATCGGGCTCAACTTGATCTGGGGACATGTGATGCCTATTTGCGGGCCATCACGTAAATCGAACGCGCTTCGATGCATGCGGCTCACCGGGCGGCATGGCTGCGCCCCGGAGTATTGTCATGTTGGAAACCCAGACCTTGGCTGAGCATAAACCCCAACTCGGTGAATTCGGCTTCGCCGGCGACGATCATGTCGTGCCTTATGAGGTCGCGCCGCTCGATGTGCGCGGCCGCACCGTGCAGCTCGGGCCGATGCTCGACGCTATTCTGAGCCGCCACGATTACCCTGAGCCGGTCGCCCGCCTGCTGGCGGAAGCCTGCGTGCTCACCGTGCTGCTCGGCACTTCGCTGAAGTTCGAAGGCAAGTTCATCCTGCAGACCCGCACCGACGGTCCGGTCGACATGCTGGTGGCCGATTTCACCACGCCGCATGCGCTGCGCGCCTATGCGCGCTTCGATGCCGACCGGCTGCAGGCGCTGACCGCCGCCGGCGAGACCTCGCAGCAGACGCTGCTCGGCGACGGCGTCTTGGCGTTGACGATCGACCAGGGCGCACATACGCAGCGCTACCAAGGCATCGTCCAGCTCGACGGCACCTCGCTCGAGGACGCCGCGCGCACCTATTTCCGGCAGTCGGAGCAGATCCCGACCGATATCAAGATGTCGGTCGCCAAGCTGGTCACGCCCGGCCCGGCCGGCGCGCGCGAGCAATGGCGTGCCGGCGGCATCCTGGCGCAATTCCTGCCGCAATCGCCGGAGCGCATGCGCGTTCCCGATATTTCCGGCGGCGACGGCGATCCGCGTGACGTTGCGGACCAGCCGGCCGACAATTCCTGGCAGGAGTTGCTGGCGCTGCTCGGCACGATCGAGCCGACCGAGTTGATCGATCCGACCGTGGGCGCCGAGCGGTTGCTCTACCGGCTGTTCCACGAACACGGCGTGCGCGTTTTCCGCGGCGTCCCTGTCGCCGACCAGTGCTCCTGCTCGCGCGACAAGATCCGCGGCATTCTCGAAGGCTTTTCGGCTGAGGAGATCAAGGAATCGACCGAGGAGGGCGGCATCCATGTCGCCTGCGAGTTCTGCTCGACCCAATACGACTTCGACCCGGCTGAATTCGCGAAGTGATCTCTCTTCCTTCTCCCCGTTCCACGGGGAGAAGGTGCCCGAAGGGCGGATGAGGGCGGCGCCAACGTTGGCGATCATAGCGACACGCTGGCGACGCGGTCGTCCGCCTCAAGGAAAATCTCAGAAGGCCGGCGCCGCCCCTCATTGCCCAGCCGGGCATTTCTCCCGTGAAACGCGGAGAAAGAGGCTGTCGCCGACGTCTAATTCACCGTGCGCCTTGTTCCCGGCATATCGAGCGAGAAAGCCGGAATGGCGATATCGAACGTCTCGCCGCGGCCGTTGCGCATCGTGTAGTGGCCGACCATGATGCCTGATGGCGTCGAGAGCGGGCAGCCCGAGGTGTACTGGTAGCTGTCGCCGGGATTGAGTTCCGGCTGGTCGCCGACGACGCCGGCGCCGCGCACCTCCTCGACCCGGCCCTGACCGTCGGTGATGTGCCAGTAGCGCGACACAAGCTGCACGAACTCGTCGGAGCGGTTGTCGATCGTCACCTGATAGCCCCAGACATAGCGGTTCTCGGACGGATCGGAGCGGTCCTCCAGATAGAAGGGCCTGACCAGCACTTCGATGTTGCGCGTCACTGCGCGATACATGGGCCACTCCGGTTGCCGCCGCGGAACATATGTCACGCTCCGCTCTTGATAGGCGCAGCGCCGACCATCCTGCCAGCCTTGTAAGCGCAGGTGCCGAAAAACAATGTCATTTAAGTGACACATGACAATGTTGGTGTGCACAAACCTGCCGGGCGACTCGGACGCTCTGTAAACAGTTGAAACGGCCGCGTGCGGCCTAAAGCAATTCTAGGAAAAGCGCGAGCGGTTAGGCTCGGCGCCTTCGCCGTAGCCCTCGTCCGGAATCGCGTGAAAACAAGGAGATGGAGTGGGTCGCCGTTTGCGTGAAACGGTGAAACTCTCTGTCGGGAGTGACCAGATCTCGATGGAACTGACTATCGCAGCCGGCCTGGCTTCGTCAGCGCTTCTTTCCTTCAATCTCGCCAGCATCCTGCTCGCCTCGTCGCAGCTGAAGCGGCGGCATGTCATCGCGCCGCCCCCCGGCGCGCGGCCGCCGGTCTCCATCATCGTGCCGTCGCGTGGCGTCGAGCCGTTCACGCCGGAAACCTTGCAGCGCGCCTTCTCGCTCGATTGGCCGCGCTACGAGCTGATCTTCTGCGTCGCGCATGCCGAAGACCCGGTGGTCAAGCTGATCGATGCGGCGATCGCGCGCTGCCCGAAGGTTCCGGCGCGGCTGCTGATCGGCGACGATCGTGTCAGCGCCAATCCCAAGCTCAACAACTGCGTCAAGGGCTGGCAGGCGGCGCGACACGATTGGGTGATCCTCGCCGATTCCAACGTGCTGATGCCGAGAGACTATGTCCAGCACCTGATGGCGGCATGGCGGCCGGATACCGGCCTCGTCTGCTCGACGCCGATCGGCTCGCGGCCGGACGGGTTTTGGGCCGAAGTCGAATGCGCCTTCCTCAACACGCTGCAGGCGCGTTGGCAGTATGCCGGCGAGGCGCTTGGCCTTGGCTTCGCCCAGGGCAAGAGTATGCTGTGGAACAAGGCGATGCTCGATGCCAATGGCGGCATCCAGGCCTTGGCCGCCGAGATCGCCGAGGACGCGGCGGCCACCAAGCTGGTCAACGGCCTGGGGCTTAATGTCAACCTCGTCGCCTCCCCGTTCGAGCAGCCGCTCGGCCAGCGCAGGTTCGCCGAGATCTGGTCGCGCCAGACGCGCTGGGCGCGGCTGCGGCGGGTTACGTTCCCTCTGTTCTTCGCGCCGGAGATACTGACTGGCGCTGCGGTGCCGCTGCTGCTGGCGCTGATTGCAGCGGCAAGCGCCGGCGTCAGCCTGCCCACGACGGCCTTGGGCGTGCTGGCGATCGCCTACCTGCCGGAATGGCTGCTGGCCTTTGCGAAGGGCTGGTATTTGTCGCCGCGCAGCATCACCGCGATGATCGTGCGCGATGCCCTGCTGCCGGCCATCTGGGCGCGCGCCTGGTTCGGCGGCGCCGTCGAATGGCGCGGCAACGCCATGACCATCCGCACCAAGGCGATGACCGAGCTGGAGGAGCTCGCCTAGAGCAATTCCAGGAAAAGTGTGAAACGGTTTTCCGTCCGGAATTGCGGCTCTGGAAGGCTCGGGCCGCGGCGTTCTCAGCCTTCTATTTTGCTGCCTTCAGCGCCTGTTCCACGTCTTCCAGCAGATCGTCGCTGTCCTCCAGGCCGACGGAGAGCCTCAGCGTCCCTGGCCCGATGCCGAGCTCGGCGCGGGCCTCGTCGCTCAGGTTCTTGTGCGTCGTGGTCGCCGGATGGGTGATCAGGCTCTTGGCGTCACCGAGATTGTTCGAGATCAGCACGATGTCGAGCGCGTTCTGGAAGGCAAAGGCCGCCTGCTTGCCGCCTTTGACGTCGAGGCAGATCAGCGTCGAGCCTCCCGACATCTGCTTCTTGACGATATCCGCTTGCGGATGATCGGCGCGGCCCGGATAGATGACGCGGGCGATCTCCGGCCGCTCGGCCAGGAAATCGGCGATCTTGCCGGCGCTCTCCGTCTGCTGGCGCACGCGTAGCGGCAGCGTCTCCAGGCCTTTGAGCAGCGTCCAAGCGTTGAAGGGCGACAGGCTCGGGCCGGTGTGGCGGAAATAGTCGTGAAGGTTCTCTTCGATCCACTTCTTGTCAGACAGGATGACGCCGCCCAGGCAGCGGCCCTGGCCGTCTATGTGCTTGGTCGCCGAATAGACGACGATATGGGCGCCGAGCTGCAGCGGCTTCTGCTGCAGCGGCGTGGCGAAGACATTGTCGACGATCAGCCTGGCGCCGATCGAATTGGCGAGCCTGGCGACGGCGGCGATGTCGACCACCTCCAGCGTCGGGTTGGTCGGGCTTTCCAGGAAGAACAGCTTGGTGTTCGGCCTTACCGCCTTTTCCCAATTGGCGATGTCGGTTCCGTCGACCAGCGTCGCCTGGATGCCGTAGCGCGGCGCCAGCGTCTCGACCACCCAGCGGCAGGAGCCGAACAGGGCGCGCGCCGCGACGATATGATCTCCGGCCTTGGCGCTGCAGAGCAGCGCGGCGGTTACTGCGGCCATGCCGGAAGCGGTGGCGCGGGCATCCTCGGCGCCTTCGAGCGCGCACATGCGCTTTTCGAACATGTCGACGGTCGGGTTGGCGTAGCGCGAATAGATGAAGCCCGGCTCTTCGCCCTTGAAGCGGGCTTCCGCCGCTTGCGCCGTCTCGTAGACATAGCCTTGGGTGAGATACATCGCCTCGGATGTCTCGCCGAAACCGGAACGCAACGTTCCGCCATGCACGAGTGCCGTCTGAGGTTTCCAGTTGCGCTTCTTGGTGCTCATAGCCCTGCTTTCAGACACAAAAAAACCGGCCGCGAAGTCGCAACCGGTCCATATAGCCTTGCGGCTCGACGGTCCTTTAGCGACTTGTTTAACGTGGCTGCAAGCCGACCGGCCAAATCACCACGGGATAACGACCCTTTAGACCCGCGCCGCGCTTGCGTCAATTGCCGGCTTCATTAAGAGGTTTGTACCAGCCGGGCGGCAAGAGCCTGCTTAGATCCTCGCCCGGCCTTGTGAACGGAGCCAGCCTTTGCGGCAAACAGGCATTCTTCCGGATCAGGACATCGCAGCGCTGTTCGAGGCGAACGCGCTGAAGTCGCCGCGCGCGCTGGACGCCGACCAGATCCAGCCGGCCAGCCTCGATCTAAGGCTCGGCGACAAGGCGTTTCGCGTGCGTGCCTCGTTCCTGCCGGGTCCGGATCATCGGGTCGCCGACAAGCTCGAGCGGCTGAAGCTGCACGAGATCAGCCTTGCCGAGGGCGCGGTGCTGGAAACCGGCTGCGTCTATATCGTGCCGCTGCTCGAGAGCCTGGCGCTGCCGGCGAACGTATCCGCCTCGGCCAATCCGAAGAGCTCGACCGGCCGTCTCGACATATTCACGCGCGTCATGACCGACCGCGGCCATGAGTTCGACAAGATTGCCGCCGGCTACCGCGGGCCGCTCTATCTCGAGGTCAGCCCGCGCACCTTCCCGATCGTCGTGCGCGCCGGCTCGCGGCTGTCGCAGATCCGCTTCCGCACCGGCAACGCGGTGCTCTCGGAGAATGAGCTGCGCGACCTTCACCGCGCCGAGATGCTGGTCGCCACCGAGCCGCCCAATATTTCAGGCGGCGGCATCGCGCTCTCCATCGATCTCGACGGCGACAAGGACGGCCTTGTCGGCTACCGCGGCAAGCACCACACCGGACTGGTCGACGTCGACAAGCGCGCCGCCCAGGATGTCGTCGATTTCTGGGAGCCGATCTACAAGAGCGGCGCCGGCGAACTGGTGCTCGATCCGGACGAATTCTATATCTTGGTCAGCCGAGAAGCTGTGCACGTGCCGCCGCTCTATGCCGCCGAGATGACACCCTTCGATCCGCTGGTCGGCGAGTTCCGCGTCCATTATGCCGGCTTCTTCGATCCGGGCTTCGGCCACTCCGCCGCCGGCGGCAGCGGTAGCCGCGCGGTGCTTGAAGTGCGCAGCCACGAGGTGCCTTTTATCCTCGACCACGGCCAGATCGTCGGCCGTCTCGTCTACGAGCATATGCTGAAACGCCCGCAGGCGCTTTACGGCACCGAACTCGGCTCGAACTATCAGGCGCAGGGCCTGAAGCTCTCCAAGCATTTTCGGGCAGCGCGCTGAGGTCCAAGTGGGGAGATGTCCGGAAGGGGACGCGCCGTCCCATCTGTTCTTCGTCATTCTAGGGCGGAGCAAGGAGCGAAGCGACGCGCGCAGACCCTAGAATCCATGCCGTGACGCCTGAGCGCCGCCACGGTGCCGAACGCTCACCAGCCAATTCCGTGAGAGAACTCGAACCATTCAGGATGATCTTCTGGAGCCTTGGCCGGTCTTGTGCCCGGGCATGCGGTGGGTAAGGTCATTGGCGACACCGAAATAGCGTGCCACCTTCTGGCTCGCGGTCATGTAAACATAGCCTGTCATGTTGCGATCTTAGCTGGCGCTGCGCCAACGGTTATTCTGGACGGCAGCAGTCTACGCCCAATGTCACGGCATGGATTCTAGGGTCTGCGCGCGTCGCTTCGCTCCTTGCTCCGCCTAGAATGACGAAGTGGAAGAGG
The DNA here is from genome assembly GCF_020165285.1 of Mesorhizobium sp. CA10. NCBI lineage: Bacteria > Pseudomonadati > Pseudomonadota > Alphaproteobacteria > Hyphomicrobiales > Phyllobacteriaceae > Mesorhizobium > Mesorhizobium sp. CA10. The sequence goes on along the minus strand of NZ_JAIUHV010000006.1, from coordinate 323,284 downwards.
CAGCTTCCTTCGCGCCCCTCTGGCCTGCCAGTCACCGGGAGATCGGCGCTACAGCGCCTTCACCGCCACCTTGACCGGCTTTTCGATCTCCAGCGGATTGCGCAGCGGCAAGCCGAAATCCGGCGCCTCGATCTCGAACGTATCGCCGGCCTCGGTCCTGATGCCATCGGCGAAGGAGAGCGTCGCGGTGCCGAACATATGCACATGCACGTCGCCCGGCTGGCGGAAGGCCGAATATTTGAAATGGTGGTGCTCGAGATTGGCGATGGTGTGCGACATGTTCGCTTCGCCCGACAGGAACGGCTTTTCCCAGAGCAGCTTGCCGTCGCGCCAGATGCGCGAGGCGCCGCGGATGTCGGCGGGCAGCTCGCCGATCAGGATTTCAGGGCCAAACGAGGCGTTGCGCAGCTTGGAATGGGCGAGGAACAGATAGTTCACCCGCTCGGTGACGTGATCGGAGAACTCGTTCGACAGCGTGAAGCCGACGCGGAACGGCGCGCCGTCATCGCCGATGACATAGATGCCGGCGATCTCCGGCTCCTCGCCGCCATCCTGCGCGAAGGCCGGCGACATCAGCGGCGCGCCGGGGGCCACCGCCATCGTGCCGTTGCCCTTGTAGAACCATTCCGGCTGCACGCCGACCTGTCCCTTGGCCGGCTTGCCGCCTTCGAGCCCCATGCGGAACATCTTCATGGAATCGGTGAGCTGTTCTTCGCCGTCATTGAGCTTCTTATGCATGGAATCGCGCGTTGCCGCGGAACCGAGATGCGTCAGCCCCGTGCCGGTGAGATGCAGATGCGCCGGGTCCGGATGGTTGATCGGCGAGACCAGCCTGCCCCTCTTGTAGACGGCGTCGAGATCGACCGTCTCGCCATAGCCCTTGCGCTCGATCAATGCCTCGAGGCCCGTGCCTGTCCGCGCGGCCTCCATCGCCAGCGAATAGACGCTGCGCGCGCCGTTGATGACCCTGGTCTTGCCGCCGCCATTGCGGGCGACGACGCGGATCGTCTCGGCGTCGTCGAGGATCTGGGAGATCAGCATGTTTGAACCCTCTCTCATCTTGCCTGGCTGCCCGCGGGCAAACCTTGACCGGCGCGGCGCGGAGAAATCCGTGCCACGGTTGAAATTCTTCGTCCGGATTGCGCTCGCGAGCCCGGTCCTTGCCTGGACTTCTTGGCGCCGACGGGTTGCCGGCAGCTTCGCGATCTGAAACCCGTATGCCTCCTGAACCTTGTTCCGGCCCTTAAGCCTTGTTCTTGTTGTAGACGTCGAAGATGACGGCGCCGAGCAGCACCAGGCCCTTGACCACCTGCTGCCAGTCGACATTGACGCCCATGATCGACATGCCGTTGTTCATCACGCCCATGATGAAGCCGCCGACCACGGCGCCGATCACCTGGCCGACGCCGCCCATTGCCGAGGCACCGCCGATGAAAACCGCCGCAATGACGTCGAGCTCGCTGCCGAGACCCGCCGCCGGCACGGCCTGGCCGAGGCGCGCCGCGATGATCAGGCCGCCCAGCGCCGAGAGCACGCCCATGTTGATGAAGACAAGCAGCGTCAGCCTTTCGGTGTTGATGCCCGAGAGCTGCGCGGCCTTGGCGTTGCCGCCCATGGCATAGATGCGGCGGCCGATGGTCATGCGCTTGGTGACGAAGACAAAGAGCGAGATCAGCACGCCCATCACCAGCAGCACGACCGGCAGTCCCCTGTAGCTGGCGAACTGGAAGACTAGGAAGAGCGCCAGCGCGCTGCCGACCAGCGTCTTGATGACGAAGAGCGGGAAGGGCTCCGCCTCATAGCCATGACGCTCGCGCTTGCGCCGCGTCCGGAACCCGAAATAGGCATAGGCGAGGACCGCGATCAGACCGAGCACGACCGTCGTCATATGCAGTGTCAAGCCGCTGCCGACGATCGTCTTGCCGGCGGCATTCACCGTCGGCGGGATCAGCGTCAGCGGGCCGATCACGTCCGGAATGAAGCCGGAACTCAGCGCCTTGAAGCTGTCCGGCAGCGGGCCGACCGAGGAGCCACCGCCGAGCAGCGCCTGGCAGATGCCGCGGAAGATCAGCATGCCCGCCAACGTCACGATGAAGCTCGGTATCTTGTGATAGGCGATCCAGTAGCCTTGCGCAGCGCCGATGAGCGCCCCGACGATCAGGCACACGATCGAGACCACCAGCGGATTCGAGAACATCCCAAGCGGCCAGATCACCATCATCATCGCCGCCAGCGCGCCGATGAAGCCGGCGACCGATCCGACGCTGAGGTCGATATAGCCAGCGACGATCACCAACAGCATGCCAAGCGCCATCACGATGATGAACGAGTTCTGCTGCACCAGATTGCTGAGGTTCACCGGTTTGAACAGCGTTCCCGACGTCGTGTACTGGAAGAACAGCATGATGACGATCAGCGCGATGATCAGGCCGTATTCGCGCAGGTTCGTCGTCAGCGCCGAGACGGCGACGCGCGGACCCTGCTGCTTGACGTCCTCGGCGAGCCCGCTTTGCGGCGCGGGAGCGCTTTCTGTGCTCATGATGCTTTTCCTTCTCCGCGAACGATGGCGCGCATGATTTTTTCCTGGCTTGCGTCGCTTGCAGCCATTTCGCCGACTATACGCCCTTCGTTCATCACATAGATACGGTCGGAGATACCGAGCAGTTCGGGCATTTCCGACGAGATGACGATGATCGCTTTGCCCTCGGCGGCAAGGCGCGCGATGATCGTATAGATTTCGTACTTCGCGCCTACGTCAATGCCGCGGGTCGGCTCGTCGAGGATCAAAACCTCCGGATCGGCGAACAGCCATTTCGACAGCACGACTTTCTGCTGGTTGCCGCCCGAGAGGTTGCCGGTCAGCTGGTAGACGCTGGAGGCGCGGATGTTGGTCTTCTTGCGGTAGTCATTGGCGACGCTCATCTCGCGCATGTCGTCGATGACGCCGCGGCTGGAAACGCCGGAGAGGTTGGCCAAAGTCACGTTGTGCTTGATGTGGTCGATGAGGTTGAGGCCGTAGGTCTTGCGGTCTTCGGTGACATAGGCGATGCCGCTCGCCACCGCCTTGCTCACCGATGAGAGGTCGATAGGCTTGCCGTGCAGCGACACCTCTCCGGTGATGTGCCGGCCGTAGGAGCGTCCGAAAAGGCTCATCGCGAATTCGGTCCGGCCGGCGCCCATCAGCCCGGCGATACCGACAACCTCGCCCTTGCGCACATTGAGGTTGATGTTCTTGATCACCTGCCGCTCGGCATGGATCGGGTGGTAAACCGACCAGTCCTTTACCTCGAAGATGACGTCGCCGATCTTCGGCTCGCGCGGCGGGTAGCGGTCGTCGAGCGAGCGGCCGACCATCGAGGTGATGATGCGGTCTTCCGAGATGTCCTTCCTCGGCAAGGTCTCGATGGTGCGCCCGTCGCGGATCACCGTCACCTTGTCGGCGACGCGGTTCACCTCGTTGAGCTTGTGCGAGATCAGGATCGAGGTCATGCCCTGGCGCTTGAACTCGAGCAGAAGGTCGAGCAGCGCCTGGCTGTCCTTCTCGCTGAGCGAGGCCGTCGGCTCGTCGAGGATAAGGAGCTTCACTTCCTTGCTCAGCGCCTTGGCGATCTCGACCAGTTGCTGCTTGCCGACGCCGATATTGGTGATGAGCGTCTTGGGGTCTTCCTTGAGCCCGACCTTCTTGAGAAGGGCGCCGGTACGCGTCTCGTTGGCGTCCCAGTCGATGACGCCGTAGGTGGCGTGCTCGTTGCCAAGGAAGATGTTTTCCGTGATCGACAGCATCGGCACCAGGGCAAGCTCCTGGTGGATGATGACGATGCCGATATGCTCGCTGTCGTGAATGCCTTTGAAATTGCATTCCTGGCCGCGGAAGATGATCTGGCCCTCATAGGTGCCGGATGGATAGACGCCCGACAGCACCTTCATCAGTGTCGACTTGCCGGCGCCGTTCTCGCCGACGACGGCGTGGATCTCACCTTCCTCGACGCTGAGATTGACGTTCGACAACGCCTTCACGCCGGGGAACGTCTTGGTGATGTCGCGCATCTCCAAAATCGTCGAGGCCATCAGGATCTGCTCCCTGGCGCAGGCCTTCCACTCGCGGAAAGCGTCTTGCGCGAAATCAACATGCCACAGTTTCGCTCATGCCTTGGCGGCATATGGCGCTGCGGTAGCCGGCAAAAACAATACCGGGGTCGCTTGCGAACGAAAAGGGGCCCTGCAGTCGCGCAGGACCCCTTCCTTTGAGACCGGATTACTTCAGCTCTTCAGCCTTGATGTAGCCGGAGTCGACGACCAGTTCCTTGTAGTTCGACTTGTCGACCTCATGCGGCGTCAACAGGATCGAGGGAACTGCCTTGACGTCGTTGTTGTAGGTCTTGGTGTCGAGGCCGTCCGGCTTGCCGCCGGAGAGCACCTTGTCGACCAGCTGCACGGTGGCCTTGGCCAGCTCGCGGGTGTCCTTGAACACGGTCGAGTACTGCTCGCCCGAGATGATCAGCTTGACCGAGGCGGTCTCGGCGTCTTGGCCGGTCACGATCGGCCAAGGCTGGGCTTCCGTGCCGTAGCCGACGGCGCGCAGCGAGGCGGTGATGCCGCGCGACAGGCCGTCATAGGGAGACAGAACGCCGTCGACGCGGCTGCCGTCCGAGTAGTTGGCCGAGAGCAGGTTGTCCATGCGCGCCTGGGCGGTGGCGGCAAGCCAACGCAGGGTGCCGACCTTGTCCATGCCCATCTGGCCGGACTTGATCTTGATCGAGCCGTCGTCGATCAGCGGCTGCAGGACCGACATGGCGCCGTTGTAGAAGAAGAAGGCGTTGTTGTCGTCCGGCGAGCCACCGAACAGCTCCACGTTCCACGGCTTGGTGTTCGGGAAGCGCTCCTTGAGGCCCTTGACCAGCGAGTTCGCCTGGATCACGCCGACGCCGAAATTGTCGAAGGTGGTGTAGTAGTCGACATTCGGGGTCTTCTTGATCAGGCGGTCATAGGCGATGGTGACGACGCCGGCATCATTGGCCTTCTGCAGCGCGTCGGCCATGGTGGTGCCGTCGATCGAAGCGATGATCAGCGCCTTCGGGCCTTTGGTGATTTCGTTTTCCAGCTGGCTGAGCTGGTTCGGGATGTCGTCCTGCGCATATTGCAGGTCGACGGTGTAGCCGAGCGCTTCGAGCTGGGACTTGACGGCGTCGCCGTCATTGATCCAGCGCTGCGAGGTCTTGGTCGGCATCAGCACGCCGACGAGACCCTTGTCGGCGGCGTGCGCCGAATAGGTCGTGGCGGCAATGCCAAGGGCCGCGATGGCGGCCAGCGTCTTGATGATCTTCACGATTACTCTCCCTGGTTGATGGACGCGACACCTCGGGGCTTCGCGGGCCGCGCAGTCGAACAGGTGCGCTGGCGCGCCACTGTCGGCTTTATCGATCTCCGGTATCCTCCCAATCGGCCCCGCGGCGCAGTTTCAATCGATACGATTTCGCTCGTCGCCGACCCCTGCGCATCGGAACGCGCGGAGGGTGGGTCGCTTTGACATAACTGTCAAATGCGATCTTTGCTGGTTGCTATATCGATACTGGTATGGCTTAAGCGATCGATAGAAACTCGCACAGGAGACCGAAAACCATGGCGGCGTTGCGCGATCCCGATGCGATTTCAGGTGGTTACGAGAAATTGCCGGGAGATGGCGAGACGCTGCTGCGCAGCGGCCTCAGTCTCCGCCACATGCGCATGATTGCCGCCTTGGACGATCACGGGCGGGTGAGCGCCGCCGCCCAGGTCATGAACATCTCCCAGCCGGCCGCCTCGCGCATGATCGCAGAGATGGAAGCGGTGCTCGACGTGAAGTTGTGCGAGCGGCTGCCGCGCGGCGTGACGCTGACCCCCTACGGCCAGGCGCTCGCCCGGCGCGCCCGCTCCATCCTGCTGGAGATGCGGGAGGCCGATCGTGAGATTTCCGAGCTCAAGGCCGGCAAGGGCGGCTCCGTATTCCTCGGCGCGGTCACGGCGCCGGCGATCGAGCTGGCCGTGCCGGCGATCCGTGAGATCCGCCGCATCTATCCGCGCATCGAGATCACAATGCAGGTCGAGACCTCGAACGTGCTGGCCCGCGAGCTGATCGCCTCGCGCCACGACTTCATCATCGCCCGCATCCCGGACGATCTCAATCCGCGGCTCTTCGAATCGCGCGTCATCGGCGTCGAGAAGGCCTGCCTCATCGTGCGCCGCGGCCACCCGCTGGCGAGCGGCAAGATGGTGCGGCTGGAAGATACCGCGGCCTATGACTGGGTGTTCCAGTCCGGGGGCTCGCCATTGCGCCAGGCGATGGAAAGCAACTTTTTGAATCGCGACATTCCGCTGCCCGACCGCATCCTCAACACCTCTTCGCTGCTGCTCACCTTGGTGATGGTGGCGCAGTCCGACGCCATCGCGCCGGTCTCGATCCAGGTCGCCAAGTTCATCCAGGGCGGCGATGGGCTGGCCGGCGCCATCGATGTCGTGCAGACCGAGTTCGACATCGAGGTCCGGCCTTACAGCCTGATCACGGTCAGGAACCGCGCGCTCTCGCCCGCCGCCAAGATGCTGCACGACTTCATTTTGCGCGAGGTGGGCTAATGGAACGAGAATGCTACTTGCACGTTCAAACCGATCGGTCGCTCCCTGGAGCCCGTTGCGGGTGAGGAAGGGCTGCCGTGCCCAACAGCTCGGGAGGTTTTTATGGAACGTCGGTTGTTTCTCACCGGAATGCTTGGCGTTGCGGGGGCGGCAGCGCTTGCAAGCCTGGCCGGACCCAGCAAGGCCGTTGCCGGTATTCCCGCCGGCAACGGAATTCTGGATGAATTGGATAAGCCGGATCCGGCCATCTACGAGGAGGATGACCAGGCCGATCTGCTGCAGCCAGCCCAGTACTACCGTCGTCGGTATTACCGTGATCGGTACTACCGCCGCCGGCGCCACGTTTGGAGAAGGGTCTGCCGGCGCTACTGGCGCCATGGCCGGCGTCATGTCCGCTGCTGGCGCCGCCGCGTCTGGATCGGCTTCCGGCTCTAGAGCATGATCATCTAGGTCGATAGCGACCATGTATCCGGGCTGCCGGGTGAATCGCTGACTGGGGTCTTGCATGGGTGTGCAAGACCCCAACGCTCGCTTTACAAACAGCCGAATTCACCCTCGCGCAAACTGCCCGGCCTGAGGGTCGACCCGATGCAATTCCGCCCCGCGATCGCCGGCAGCCGACCTGAATCGGACGCGCAATTTGGCCCCTTGGTGAGGCCTCACTCAAATCCCTGCGGTGCAAGCTGGAGCGGGTAGCGGGAATCGAACCCGCGCGTTCAGCTTGGGAAGCTGACAAGCTACCATTACATCATACCCGCGTCGGCCACCTCGTTATCATGATGGCAGGGCGTCAAGCAATCGGCAAAGCGGAACCGCGGCTCCATTGCTTGATGCCTTTCCGCGGAATGCGTATCTCTGATGTCGTCCCGCCGAATCGGGCGGCTCGAACCGGAGAATGGCCTTGTCCGCACTGACGCGCTTTCTTGGCGACACGCCGCTCAGGGTGTTCCTGAAGCTGCTCGTGGTCTCCTTCCTCGTCGGCCTCGTCATGCATGCCTTCGGCTGGTCGCCGATGGACGTCTTCTATGGCATCCGCCAGTTCTTCGTCGATTTGTGGAATCTCGGCTTCCATGCCATCGACCGTTTCCTCGGCTATATCCTGCTCGGCGCGGCGATCGTCGTGCCGGTGTTCATCCTGCTCAGGATCGCCAGCTACCGGAAATAGCTTGGCGTGGCATCACGCATATCGCGACGCCACCTCGAACAGGATGGCGTGGCGCGCGGCCAGCGCCGGCACGTCGGTCGAGTAGCCGCCGCCGATGACGCCGCAGAGCGGCACGCCCTGCTTGCGGAAATGGCCGATGACCATGTCTTCGCGGGCTCTGAGGCCATTGTCGGTGAGCGCCAGCCGGCCGAGCCTGTCCTCGGCATGGACGTCCACGCCCGCATTGTAGAAGACGATGTCCCAATGCCTTTGCCGGGATAGGTCCGGCAGGATGGCGGCGAGCCGCCTGAGATAGGCGTCGTCGCCTGTCCCGTCCGGCAAGGCGACGTCGAGGTTGGAAGCGATCTTGCGCACCGGGTAGTTGCGTTCGCCATGCATGGAAAAGGTGAAGGCGCGCGGTTCGTCTTTGAGAATGTCGGCCGTGCCGTCGCCCTGATGCACGTCGAGGTCGACGACCAACACGTTTTCGACGGCGCCTTCCGCCAGCAGCGCCAGCGCGGCGACGGCGACATCGTTGAAGGTGCAGAAGCCGGCGCCTTGCGCGCGCCTGGCATGATGGCTGCCGCCCGCCGTGTTGCAGGCAATGCCGTGTTTCAGCGCCAGCCTGGCGGCCAGCACCGTACCCGCGGTAGCGAGCTGCCCCCTCAATGACACGCGCGGGCCGATCGGAAAGCCGATCTCGCGCTCTATTTTCGCCGGCACCTGGCAGGCGATCACCTGGTCGACATAGTCGGCCGCATGCGCAAGCTTCAGCCGTGCGGCCGGTGCCGGCTCCGGCATCGAAAGCGCGCCCAGCACGGCTAGACCGCGTAAGCGCAAATCCTCCATCAAAAGCGGATATTTGCTCATCGGAAAGCGGTGGTTGACGGCGAAGCCGGCATCATAGTCGGGATGATGGACGATCTGCAGCGGCATGGGTCGGGAGGCCTGCGCCAGCCTGGAGCAATTCCAGGAAAAGTGTGAAACGGCTTTCCGTCCGCAATTGCGTAAGACCAGCAGAAAATTCGGTTGGCAGTCCGGCTGATGGTGATTGCGTGACGCCGGCAAACTGAGGCACATCGGGTCCTTGATCAAGCCGCAATCGGACAGGCAGCAATGGACGCAACCCAAGCCAGCGCCAGATCCTTCGCCGTCACCAACCGCTCGGTGCTGGCGATCGCCGTGCCGATGACGCTTGCCTATCTGACGACGCCGCTGCTCGGCATTGTCGACACGGCGGTGGTCGGCCAATTCAGCGATGCGGCCCTGCTCGGCGGCCTGGCGGCGGGATCGCTGGTGTTCGACGTCGTCTTCACCACCTTCAACTTCCTGCGTTCGGGCACCACCGGCCTCGTCGCCCAGGCTTTCGGGCGCGGCGATGCGCTGGAGGAGCAGGCGGTGCTGTGGCGCGCCGTGCTGATCGCGGTCGTCGCCGGCGTCATACTTGCCGCCCTTGCGCCGTTCTTTGCCGTCGCCGGCCAATGGTTCATGGGCGCCGAACCGCGCGTTAGCGAAGCGATGTCGGTCTACATCCGCATCAGACTGCTCGCCGCGCCCTTCTCGCTGATCAACTACGCCATACTGGGTTACGTGCTGGGGCGAGGCGAGGGCGGGCTCGGGCTGACGCTGCAGGCGGTGCTCAACGGCATCAACATCTTGCTCTGCTTCCTGCTCGGCCTCGAGCTCGGCTGGGGCGTTGCCGGCGTCGCCTGGGCGACCGTCACCGGCGAGTTCCTGGCCATGCTGCTTGGCCTTGCCATCGTGCTCAACCGTTTCCGCAAGCTGGAGCGGCCGTCGCGCCGGCGTATCCTCGATTTGCCGGCCTACCGGCGCATGCTGTCGCTCAACCGCGACATCATGATCCGCTCCTTCTCGCTGCTTGCCGCCTTCGCGCTGTTCACCAGGCAGGGCGCGCAGTTCGGCACGGTGACGCTCGCCGCCAATGCCGTGCTGATGAATTTCTTCCTCATCGCCGGCTATTTCCTCGACGGCTTCGCCACCGCCGCCGAGCAGCTTGCCGGCCGCGCCATCGGCGCGCATGCGCCCGCCCCGTTCCGGCAGGCAGTCCGGCTGACGCTGATCTGGGGCTTTGGCCTCGCCGGTATCGCCACGCTCATCCTGCTGACCGCCGGCGCCAGTCTGGTGGCGCTCGTGACGACCTCGATGGATGTTCGCGCGGTCGCCGACACCTATCTTCCCTGGGCCGCCTTCACGGCGCTGAGCGGCGTGCTGGCCTTCCAGATGGACGGCGTCTTCATCGGCGCCACCTGGTCGCGCGACATGCGCAACATGATGCTGTTGTCGTTCCTCGCCTTCAGCGCCGCGCTCATCACCCTAGCGCCGGCACTCGGCAACAGCGGCCTGTGGGCATCGCTGCATGTTTTCCTGCTGGTGCGCGGCTTGAGCCTGCTGACGGTGCTCAGGCTCAGGGTGAAGACAGCTTTCAGCTGATCGGTTTTGAAGCCCAGCGCTCGCAAGCCGAGTCGCGCAGGTCCCTGATCGACCCAAGCCGCTCGCGTTCCATGAACCGCGCCATGCCGGCGACGATGCGCCCGGGCAGCGCCGGCCCGGCATAGATCATGCCGGTGTAAAGCTGGACGAGATCCGCGCCGGCGCGGATTTTCTCCAGCGCCGTTTCGGTGGAATCCACGCCGCCCACGCCGATGATGGCAATGCTTGGGCCGAGCAGCTTGCGCATACGGGCGAGAACCGCGGTCGAACGCTCGAACAATGGTTTCCCTGAAAGACCGCCGGTTTCATTCGCCACGCCGCCGCTCCGCAATCCCGTCCTTGCAAGCGTCGTGTTGGAGACGATGACGCCGTCGATCTTCTTCTCGGCGATCTCGGCGGCGATGTCTTCCAGCTCCGCCTCGACGAGATCCGGCGCGATCTTGAGGAAGACCGGCGGCTGCGCGGGGGCCGCAGCACGTGCTTTCATCACACGTGACAACAGCTCGCCGAGCTGCTCGCGCGCCTGCATATTGCGCAGGCCCGGCGTGTTGGGCGAGGAGATGTTGACCGTCAGATAGCTCGCATAGGGCGCGAAGCGGGCGACGCCGCGCTCATAATCGGCGATGCGGTCGGCGCTGTCCTTGTTGGCGCCGATATTGACGCCGACGACGCCTGGCCGCCCCTTGCGCGCGGCAAGGCGCTTTTCGGCGGCCGCATGGCCCTCATTGTTGAAGCCGAGACGGTTGATCACTGCTTCGTCCGCCGTCAGCCGGAAGATGCGCGGCTTCGGATTGCCGGGTTGCGGCAGCGGCGTGATGGTGCCGACCTCGGCGAAGCCGAAGCCAAGCCCAAGCAGCACGTCCGGCACTTCGGCGTTCTTGTCGTAGCCGGCGGCCATGCCGAGCGGGTTTGGAAAGTCGAGGCCGCAAAGGCTGATCTTGAGCCGCGCGTCATGCGTCGGGCGCCGCGGCGCCGTCGCGCCGACTGGCAGCCCGCAGCGCAGCGCCGCGATCGACAGGCCATGCGCGGTTTCCGGATCGAAGGAGAAAAGCAGCTTCTGGCCGATCCGGTCGAGCACGCTCATTCGCCCTCCAGCGTCGGGAATTCGTGGCCGCCGGCGCCGAGCGGCAGCGGCTTTATCCAGAGAACGGCATCAAGGTCGAGCTCGGCGTAGAGATGCGGGAACAGGGCGCCGCCGCGCGAGACCTCGTATTTCAGCGCATCACCCAGCTTCGCCGCGTCGATCGCGATCAGCAGCAGGTCCGTCTGGCCGGCGAAATGCCTGGCCGCCGTCTCGCGAACCTGGCCGGCGGTGGAGAAATGGATGAAGCCGTCGGCGACGTCGACCGGCGCCCCGGCAAAGCGCCCGTTCTTTTCGGCTTCGCGCCAAAGCGCCTCGGGCGCGATCTTGTAGATAATCTGAGACATTGTCGCGCTATAATCCGAACCGAAGGTGCGGGGAAGGCTCGAAGCTCGACTCTTCCCCATTTCCGGCGCAAACCTGTGATAGCCCGCCTTCACTGGCTCATGGAGGAACAACATGCGTCTGCAGCACATCGTGATCCCCGCGGCGCTTTGCTCGCTGGTTGCCGCATCCGCTTATTCCGAGGAAACCGACCATTACCGTTTGGAGAAGTCGGCCAACGGCTATGTCCGCATGGACACAAGGACCGGCGCCATGTCGATCTGCGAAGAGCGCGCCGGCCAGCTCGTCTGCAAGATGGCCGCCGACGAGCGGGCCGCCTACCAGGACGAGATCGACCGGCTGGACAATTCGGTCAAGGCGCTCGACGCGCGCGTCGCCAAGCTCGAGAATTCGCTCTCCGCCCGGCTGGAATCGCAACTGCCCAGCGAAGAGGATTTCAACAAGACGATGGGTTACATGGAGCGCTTCTTCCGGACCTTCAAGGACATCGTCAAGGACCTGGACAAGGAAGATGGCGACGGCAAGCTGAACCAGCAGAAGACCTGAGCCGGCGCGGCCGAGCCGCCCTGGGGAAAACCCCGCGCGCGGCCTTTGCCGCTTGAAAACGCGCCACGCCGCCGCATAATCATTCCGGTCCCCGCAAGAAGCACACAATGATGATGGGATCGGGGGAGGAATATTTGCCGTCGGGCCACACTTTCGTCATTGCCGACGACCATCCGCTTTTTCGCGGCGCGCTGAAGGAGGCGCTTGCCGGCATCGGCGACGTTGCCGCCATCCATGAAGCCGGCGATTTCGAGAGCGCCAAGGCGCTGGTGCTTGCCAATGAAGATATCGATATGGTGCTGCTCGACCTGTCGATGCCGGGCGCCAGCGGCCTCTCCGGCCTGATCTCGCTGCGCGGTATCCATCCCGCGGTGCCGCTGGTGGTGGTATCGGCGCATGACGATCCCGTCACCATCCGCCGCGCGCTCGATCTCGGCGCTTCCGGCTTTATTTCCAAATCGGCCAGCATGGATGAGATACGCGGCGCCGTGCAGGCGGTGCTTGCCGGCGACATTTCCGCGCCGGCCGGCATTGAGCTCGGCGTCGAGCGCGACCCGGAAATCTCCGACCTGATCAAGCGGCTCCAGGCGCTGACGCCGCAGCAGACGCGGGTGCTCGGCATGCTGGCGGAGGGCCTGCTCAACAAGCAGATCGCCTATGAGCTCGGCGTCTCCGAGGCCACCATCAAGGCGCATGTCTCGGCTATCCTGCAGAAGCTCGGCGTCGACAGCCGCACCCAGGCGGTCATCCAGCTGTCGAAGATCGGCGGCGACCCGCTGCAGCCGGTCGGCTGATCGCAGGCACCTCAGGCGAAGCTTTTCACCCTAACTGAACCCGACCAGCGCGGATCGATCATGCGGTCGCTTCGCGTCGGGTCGATGGCTGCGCCCGTCAGCGATAGTTTTCGACGGCCGAGCACAACTGCGACGCGGCATCATCCTCGGTCGGGCCTGAAGGATTCCGCGCTCGCCCGATCGCGGCGCCGAGGCCCAGCGAAGCGATCGCCACCAGTGGAATGCCGGCGATCCAGGGCAGGCGCGGCGCGAGCGCATAGAGCGCCGTGCCGATCGACGGTCCGAGCGAGTCCTTGAGGTCGACCGCCACAGACGAGGCGGCCATATAGGAAGCGCGTCGCGGCGATGGTGCGAGCGCGTTGACGGCGGTCGGCACGAGCGGCCCGACCAGCATCTGTCCCACCGAGCAGAAGCTGACTGCGGCGACCAGCGAAAGTATCGTCGGCGAGGTCGCCAGCAGGGCAAAGGCGGCGATGGTCGAGATGCCGGCGCCGGCTGCCAGCCAAAGCGCCGATCGCGTCTCGGCAAAGCGGCTGACCAGCATCTGCAAACCGACCGTCAGGGCGGCCGCATAGGCAAACAGCGCGCCGACACCGGACGGGGTGAGCGTGCCGGCATCCTGCGCATAGAGCGGGATGACCGCTTCGATCCAGTTGCCGGAAATCTCGAACAGCACGACCCAGGCGAGCAGCTTTGCCAGGCGGCCGTCGCGGAAGGCCGGCAGCAGCGCCGACAGGCCTTCCTCTTCCTCCGTTTGCCCATGGTCGGCTGCGGCATGGCCGCGCGTCTCGGCGAATGCGGCAAGCATGACGATGCCGCCGAAGAGCAGCATACCGCCGCCGGCCAGGAACACGCTGCCAAGCGAAACGAGCGCCAGCAGCGCGCCGCAGGCCGGGCCGAGGATCTGTCCGGCGCTCGAGCTGACGCGCGCCATGCCGAACCAGCGCGGATGCGCCGACGGTTCCGTCACATCGGCGATAGCTGTGAGGATGGTCGGGTGGAGCACCGACTCGCATATGCCGGTCAAAAGCAGCACGGCCGCGGTGGCGGCGACGCCATGGGCGAAGAACAGCGCGACGAAGCCGCAGCCGACGCCGAGCGACGACAGGATCAGCACCGGCCGCCGGCCGACCCGGTCGGCGATGCCGCCGATCAGCGGCGCGGCGATCAATTCGCCGCCGGCATAGCAGGCAAACAAAAGCCCGATCGCGCCGATCGGAATGTTCGCCTCGCCGCTCGCCCAGAGCGGAAAGAAGGGCACCAGCGCGCCGTCGGCGAAACCGGCGCAGAAGAACAGGAACAGGCCGAGCAGAGCCGGGCGCGGCAGCCCGCGCCACGACGATGGGAGGAAGGTCATGGATGTCACCTACGCGTCTAAGGCCCGAAGGCCGGAATTGCGCGTTGGTTGACGTAAACGCCTACGGCTGCCTCAAAAGCAGCATGAGGTAGTTTCGAGCAGGCCTTAGCTGAGCCGCATCGACAGCTCCACGTCGTCGCCGAATGGCGTCGACATATAGCCGCCGGCCGGCGCGCGCACCCGTTCCAGATAGTCGGGCGAGAAGTCGGCATTGTCGGCGATGACAAGCGCGCCGGGCCTGAGCCGGCTCTCGACCAGGCTCAGTATCTCCGGATAGAGCGCCTTGGCGCCGTCGAGCAGCAGGAGGTCTATCCGGTCAGGCAGGTCGGTGCTGAGCGTTTCCAGCGCGTCGCCCTCGCGGATCTCCACCAGGTCGATGAGGCCGCCTTCGGTCAGATTGGCCTTGGCCCGCGTTACCTTCGACGGCTCGAATTCCGTCGTGATCAGCCGGCCGCCGCCATTGTCGCGCAGCGCCGCGGCAAGATAGAGCGTCGAGATGCCGAACGATGTGCCGAATTCGACGATGATGCGCGCGCCGGTGCTGCGCGCCAGCATGTAGAGCAGCGTGCCGGTCTCCGGCGAGACCGCAAGCCACAGGTCCTTCAGGCTGCCGTAGAACTGGCGATACTCGGTCTTGCTGTGGAGCAGGCGCGTCCGTTCGTCGCGCGAGTACTGGGCGATCGCCGGGCTGGTCGCCGCGTCGGCTTCCTTGAACAGGCGGGCGAGCAGCGGTGCCAAAGGGGTTGCGGTCAAGGTGGTCATGGCTGTCTCCGGCAGGGTTCTTGTGTTGCTTCAAAAATACGAATAATCCTTCAGGTTTCCAATTCGCATTTCGGCGCGCGACTATGATCCAACGCTCAAGCCCTTCAATTTCCACCCGAAAACAGCCCAAACAGGCGCGCGCCACGGAGCTGGTCGCGGCGATTTTAGAGGCGGCTGCTCAGGTTTTGGCTGCTGAAGGCGCGCAGCGTTTCACCACCACGCGCGTTGCCGAAAGGGCGGGCGTCAGCGTCGGTTCGCTCTACCAGTATTTCCCGAACAAGGCGGCCCTGCTGTTCAGGTTGCAGAGTGACGAATGGCGCCAGACGACAGAGCTTTTGTGCGGCATTCTCGAAAATACCGGGCTATCACCGCTCGAGCGGACAAGAACGCTGATCCACGCCTTCATCCGCTCCGAATGCGAGGAGGCGGCGGTGCGCGGCGCGCTGAACGACGCCGCGCCGCTCTATCGGGATGCGCCGGAAGCTGAGGAGGCGAGGGCGGCGGCGAGCCGGACCGTCGAGACCTTCATGCGCGAGACGCTTCCTGACGCGCCGGACAGCGGCCGCGCCCTGGCCGGCGAACTGATCATCAAGACGCTGAGCGCCGTGGGGGCGGATTTCTCGGAAAAGGAGCGAACGGCCGATGAGATCGAAGCCTATTCTGATGCGCTGGCCGACATGTTCTGCGCCTATCTCCGAAGCCTCGGGCATCGCGGCTGATAGCAGTGCTTTGTCTCTATTCGGCGGCCGGCGCCAGCGGCCTGACGCGCGCCATCATCGAGCGCAGCACGGCCGGCTTCAGCGGCTTGTTGATCACCGGAACGTCGAGCCGGCCGGCAGCCGCGCGCACCTCGCTGGAGCGGTCGGCGGTGACCAGCACGCAGGGCAGGTCCTGCCCGTAGGCGGCGCGCAGCGTGGTGACCGCATCGAGCCCGGTGCCACCGTCGAGATGATAGTCTGCCAGCACGAGGTCCGGCTTCGGCGTGCCGGGCTTCAGGAGATCGCCTGATCCCGAAGCCGTCTCGACACGGCATCCCCAGCCTTCGAGCAGCAGCCGCATGCCGTCGAGGATGCGCGCGTCATTGTCGATGCACAGCACATTGAGCCCGGCAAGCGTCGAGGCGGAGCGGGCCGGCGCCTTGCCGGCCTCGCGCGGCGGCGCGGCGACCGCCGCGACCGGCAGAATCACGGAAAAGCGCGTGCCCTTGCCGGGGTTGGAGTAGATGCGGATTTCGAGCCTCAGCACCCTGGCGATGCGGTCGACGATGGAGAGCCCCAGGCCAAGGCCTTCGGCCTCGCGCGCGCCCTCGTCGAGGCGCGTGAACTCGTGGAAGACGGTGCTGAGCTTGTCGCCGGCAATGCCGATGCCGGTGTCGATCACCTGGATCTCGGCCAGCTCGCCGCGTCGCCGCACCCCAACCAGAATGCGCCCCTGGCGCGTGTATTTGATGGCGTTGGAAACGAGATTCTGGATTAGCCGGCGCAACAGGTTCCGGTCGGTCATGACGCCGAGCGAGGATGGGATGATCTTCAGATCGAGCTTCTTTTCGGCGGCAAGCGGGCGAAAATCGTTGCCGATCTGACCGAGCAGTCCGCCCAGGTTGAAAGCGGTATTGTCCGGCTTCATCGCGCCGGCATCGAGCCGCGAGATGTCGAGCACCGCGCCAAGGATGGTCTCGACCGATTCCAGCGAGGATTCGATGTTGACGGCCGCTTTGCCGGCCGGTCCCTTGCCTGCCTTCTCGATCAGCGACGAGCAATAGAGGCGGGCGGCGTTGAGCGGCTGCAGGATGTCATGGCCGGCGGCGGCGAGGAAGCGCGTCTTGCCGAGGTTTGCCTCCTCGGCCAGCATCTGCGCCTGCGCCAGTTCCTCGTTGACGCGGGTGAGCTCGACGGTGCGGGTCTTGACCCGTTGCTCCAGCGATTCATTGGCCCGCTTCAGCGCCAGGTCCTGCTCGACGCGGCCGGAGATGTCGGCATAGGTGGCGACGATGCCGCCGTCGGGCATCGGGTTGGAGCGCAGCTCCAGGATGCGGCCGCTGGTCTTCAGCTCCATCTGCCACGGGCCAGCGAAACTGGTCAGCCGGTTGAGCATCGTCACGCGCTGGTCGGCGGGAATATCGCCGCGCTCGGCGAGATGATGGAGGATCCGGTCGAGCGAGACGCCGACCTGGCCCATCTCGTCCGGCAGGTCGAACAGCAATCGGTATTGCCGGTTCCAGCAGATCAGCCGGAAATCGCGATCGAAGACGGTGATGCCTTGCTCCATCTGGTCGAGCGCGATCTGCAAAAGGTCGCGATTGTGCTGCAGCGCCTCGGTGGCGTCGTCGAGCAGCTTGAAGGCATCCTTGGAGTCGCGATCGTTGCGGCGGAAGAGCAGCGACAGGATCAGCCGCGCCGAGGACGAGCCGACGGCGCTCGCCAGCAATTGCTCAGAGAAGCGGATGACATCCATGCTGGCTTGTTCGGTGCCGTGCAGGGAGACTTTCGCGTCCCTCTCGAAGGATTGGAACGAGCGCTCCGTGCGCTCGACGCCGAGATAGCGTGAAATCGTATCCTTCAGGTCGTTGACGGTGACGGCGGTGCGGAAGCGGCGCAGGCTGGGCATCGGGCCTGCCTCGCGCGGCACGAAGATCGCCGCCTGGATGCGCTCCAGCGGCACGGACGCTCGGGAGAGGGAGCCGAGGACGAAAAACAGCGCATTGACCGAGAGGCTCCACAGCACGCCGTGGTTCAGCGGCTCGCCGACGGTGCCGAACAGCGCCTGCGGCCTCAGCGCCTCGAAGCCGAACAGACCGTGGACGACTATGTCGGAAGCCGGGCCGACGAGCGAGGGGAGGAGCAGCGTATAACCCCAGACGGCGATGCCGGCGACCATGCCAAGGGCTGCGCCCCGGCCGTTGGCGCGGCGCCAGATCAGCCCGCCGACAAGCGCCGGCGCGAATTGGGCAATCGCGGCAAACGACATCAGGCCGATCGAGGATAGCCGCGCGCTATTGGTGCTCTCGCGATAATAGAGGAAGGCGATGAACAGCATGATGAATATCGAGGCGCGGCGCACATTGAGGATCAGCGTCGACCAGTCCTCGTTCTCCGAAGAACTCGTCTTTAGCACGCGGCGCACGAACAGCGGGATGACGAGATCGTTGGAGATCATGATCGATAGCGCGACGCTCTCGACGATCACCATCGCGGTCGCCGCCGACAGTCCGCCGACGAAGGCGGCCATGGCCAGCACGTCATGGCCGCTGAACAGCGGCAGCGACAAGACATAGAGGTCGCTGCTGGTCTTGCCGCCGACCAGCGACAGGCCGGCAAAGGCGATCGGCAGCACGAAGAGGTTGATCGCCACGAGGTAGAGTGGGAACACCCAGGTCGCCGTGCGCAGTTCCGCCTCGCTGCGGTTCTCGACGATGGTGACGTAGAACTGCCGCGGCAGCATCAGCACGGCAAAGCCGCTCAGGCCGGTCAGCACCAGCCAGGTGGCGAGCGAGGTGCTGTAGCTCATCGCCTGGCGAACCTGGCTGTTTCCGGCAAGCCTGGCGAACATGTCGCCGGGCCCGCCGAAGATCAGGAACATCACCATCAGGCCGATGGCGAGAAAGGCGGCGAGCTTGACCACGGTCTCGACCGCCACCGCCAGAACCAGTCCGTCCTGATGTTCCGTGGCATCGGCATGGCGGGTGCCGAACAGCACCGCGAACAGCGCCAAAAGCATCGCCACCACCAGCGAGATATCGCTGACGAACGGATCGAAAGAGGGGGGCGAGCCCGTATAGTGCTCGACCATCAGGCTGACGGAACCCGAGATCGCCTTGAGCTGCAGCGCAATGTAGGGCACCGCGCCGATGGTCGCGATCAGCGTCGCGATCGCCGCGACGGTGAAGCTCTTGCCGTAGCGGGCTCCGAGGAAGTCCGCGATCGAGGTGATCTTCTCGCTTTTTGCCAGCCGGATCATGCGGTTGAGCAGCGGGAAGCCGAATACGAAGACCAGCACTGGACCGGTATAGATGCCGAGGAATTCGAGGCCGCGCTCGGAGGAAAGGCCGACCGAGCCGAAGAAAGTCCAGGAAGTGCAGTAGATGGCGAGGCTGAGCGCGTAGATGAAAGGCCGCGCCCGGCCGAGCCCGGCTGCCACCGAGCGCCGGTCGCCGACGCTGGCGATGGCGAAAAGCAGCGTCACATAGGCGATCGCGATGATGACGACGAACCAGCCTTGCACGGCCCGCACTTCCTCCTGCCGGTTCCTCATCCGGTCGTTAAGACGCAACCACAGCTTGGAGCCCAAGTCCATCGCGGCTTTTGGCGCATATGCGGCTGGCGAGGCAGGTAAGCACAAACCGGTGTCTTCGCCCTTTTTTCCGGTTTTTCAACCGGGGGTTTTTGTTATTGTGGCTTCGGATCGGTGCCGGAGAGCCGGGGCGGCTGCACGGCCGGTCATGGCAAGGAGGGCCGAATGCTGAAAGAATTCCAGGAATTCATTTCCAAGGGCAATGTGATGGACTTAGCCGTCGGCGTCATCATCGGCGCCGCCTTCGGCAAGATCGTCGACTCGCTCGTCAACGACATCATCATGCCGATCATCGGCGCGATTTTCGGCGGGCTGGACTTCAACAACTACTTCTTCGGGTTGTCATCGAACGTCCATTCGGCCACGCTGGCCGATGCCAAGAAAGAAGGTGCCGTCTTCGCCTATGGCAGCTTTATCACGGTCGTGCTGAACTTCCTGATTCTTGCCTTCATCATCTTTCTGATGGTTAAGGCGGTGAACAATCTGCGCAGGCGGCTGGAGCGCGAGAAGCCGGCTGCTGCCGCGGCACCGCCGCCCGCCGACGTGCAGCTTCTGACTGAGATCCGCGACCTGCTGGCGAAAAGGTAACTCCTCAAAGAGCGCCCTGGACCAAAACCCCGGCCGCTTGCGGCCGGGGTTTTCTGTTTGCGGCTGTCGTAAAAGAGGCTAGCAGTCGCGAAAAACCGGACGGATTCTTGCATGACCCTGATCGAGACCTTGCGCGCCGAAGCCCGTGCGGCGCCCGAAAGCGGCATTGTCGCTGTTGTCAATCACGGCCGCCTGCGCGAAGGGCTGATCCCGCTCTGGGCCGGTGAGGGCGATCTGCCGACGCCTTCCTTCATCAGCGATGCCGCCGCCAAAGGGCTGGCCGATGGCGAGACGTTCTACACTTGGCAGAAGGGCATTCCCGCGCTCAGGCAGGCGCTCGCCCGCTACTACGCCAGGCACTTCGGCAAGGCCTTCGCCGAGGAGGAGTTCATCGTCACCGGATCCGGCATGCACGCCATCCAACTGGCCATCGACGCGATCGCCGGCAGCGGCGACGAGGTGATCTACCTCTCGCCGGCTTGGCCGAATTTCGCCGCGGCCGCCGGCGTGGCGGGCGCCGTTCCGGTGCCGGTCACCCTCGACCAGTCCGACAATGGCTGGTCCTGCGATGTCGAAAAGATCGCCTCCGCGATCACGCCGCGCACGAAGCTGTTGTTCATCAACACGCCATCCAACCCGACCGGCTGGACCGCCGACAGGCAGACGCTGCAGGCAATCCTCGATCTCGCCCGCCAAAAGGGCCTGTGGATCATCGCCGACGAGATCTATTCGCTGTTCCACTACGGCCATGGCCGCGCGCCGTCCTTCCTCGACATCGCCACGGCCGACGACCGTATCCTGTTCGTCAACAGTTTCTCCAAGAACTGGGCGATGACCGGTTGGCGTGTCGGCTGGATCAAGACCCATCCAGCCTTGCAGCAGGTGTTCGAGAACCTGATCCAGTACTCGACGTCGGGCGTCGCCCAGTTCATGCAGCGCGGCGCGGTCGCTGCCCTCGACGAGGGCGACGGCTTCATCACCGAACAAGTGGAGCGTGCACGCGTCGCTCGCGATCTCGTCTGCGACATACTCGGCGCGACCGGCAAGGCGCGTTTCACCGTGCCGCAGGGCGCGTTCTATCTGTTCTTCAGGGTCGACGGCATCACCGATTCCCGAACCGCCGCCTTCGACATCGTCGACAACGCCAATGTCGGCCTGGCGCCTGGCACCGCCTTCGGCCCCGGCGGCGAAGCCTTCCTCAGACTATGCTTCCACCGCCGCCTCGATCAGCTCGAGGAAGCGGCGCATCGCCTGGCGAGGTGGATGAAGACGGTGTGAGAAAGGCGGCTTCAGCCGCCTGACTTCGGCACCAGCAGCGGAATGATCCGGTCGCTCTTGGCGACGGCGGGACGGCCGGAGCCGGCATAGGGAATGCCCAGCGCATCCCAGGTCTCGACCAGCGCGTCCTGCAATTCGGCGATCAGCGCGTCCGAATGGAATGGCGTCGGCGTGATGCGCAGCCGCTCGGTGCCGCGCGGCACCGTCGGATAATTGATCGGTTGGATGTATATGCCGTGCACGCCAAGCAGCCGGTCGCTGGCCATCTTGCAAAGCTCGGGATCGCCGACCAGCACCGGCACGATATGCGTGGCCGATTCCATCACCGGCAGCCCGGCCGCGGCAAGCACCTGCTTGGTGCGCGCCGCCTGGCGCTGCTGCGCGTCGCGCTCGGTCTGCGAGCGCTTGAGATGCCGGATCGAGGTGGTGGCGGCGGCCGCGATCGCCGGCGGCAGCGCGGTGGTGAAGATGAAGCCCGGCGCATAGGAGCGCACCGCATCGATGACGGCGCTGGTGCCGGCGATGTAGCCGCCAAGCGTGCCGAAGGCCTTGGCCAAGGTGCCCTCGATGATGTCGATGCGGTCGGCCAGGCCTTCGCGTTCGGTGATGCCGCCGCCGCGCGGCCCGTACATGCCTACGGCATGGACCTCGTCGATATAGGTCATGGCGTTGTAGCGCTCGGCGAGCTCGACGATCTCTCTGATCGGCGCGATGTCGCCGTCCATCGAATAGACGCTTTCGAAGACGATCAGCTTGGCGCGCTCGCGCCCCGCGGCCTGAAGCAGGCTTTCCAGATGCGCCACGTCATTGTGGCGGAAGATCTTCTTCTCCGCGCCAGAGCGCCGCACGCCTTCGATCATCGAGGCATGGTTGAGCTCGTCCGAGATGATCAGGCAGTTGGGCAGAAGCCTGGCGATGGTCGAGATCGAGGCCTCGTTGGAGACGAAGCCGGAGGTGAAGACCAGCGCTGCCTCCTTGTCATGCAGATCGGCGAGCTCCTGCTCGAGCTCGACCAGCGGGTTGGAGGTGCCGGAAATGTTGCGGGTGCCGCCGGCGCCCGAGCCCATCTTGGCGGCCGCGTTCTGGAAGGCGGCAATCACGTCCTCGTTCTGGCCCATGCCGAGATAGTCGTTGGAACACCATACGGTGATTTCCTGGGCGCGGCCGTTGGAACGCCAGATGGCGCGCGGGAACTTGCCCACGATGCGCTCCAGGTCGGCGAAAACGCGATAGCGACGCTCGGCGTGGAGCTGGTCGATCGCATCCTCGAAGAACCGCTGATAGTTCATGTCGACTTCCCAATTTTGGGCCGGATCATAATCACTGCCCCATGCCGCGTCCACCGCGCCCAACCGGTCAAAATGCCACGCCCGTGCCCTGTTCCTAACGATGCCGGATCGTGGCCTATTCCCTGCTGTTTGAAGCAACTTGGTTTCAGTACGATGCCTCGGGCGCGACGAACTGTTACGGACTTAACACATAGGGAGGCTAGTGGGCTTGCGGCGGGTTTTCCAGCGCGGTGGCTGTTGAGACAGTTTCCGACAAATCTTGATCAGCGAGGTAGATGATGACGGTTTTGGTGACAGGCGGTGCCGGTTATATCGGCAGCCACATGGTCTGGGAACTGCTGGACGCCGGCGAGAGCGTCGTGGTGCTCGACCGGCTTTCCACCGGTTTCGAATGGGCGGTCGCCCCGGAAGCAAGGCTCACCGTCGGCGATGTCGCCGATCGTGATCTGGTCGGCCGGATCATCCGCGACAACAAGGTCGACGCCATCATCCACTTCGCCGGCTCGATCGTGGTGCCGGAATCGGTCGCCGACCCGCTTGGCTATTACGAAAACAACACCTGCAAGACCCGCACGCTGATCGAAACGGCGGTGCGCGAGGGCGTGCCGCATTTCATCTTCTCCTCCACCGCCGCCGTCTATGGCGGCGCCGGGCTGGAGCCGGTGCGCGAGGATGCTCGCCTTGCGCCGGAATCGCCTTACGGCCTTTCCAAGCTGATGAGCGAATGGATGCTGCGCGATGCGGCGCTGGCGCATGACATCCGCTACACGGCGCTGCGTTATTTCAACGTCGCCGGCGCCGATCCAAAGGGCCGCACGGGACAATCGACGCCCGGCGCCACGCATCTGATCAAGGTCGCCTGCGAGACCGCGCTCGGCAAGCGGCCCTTCATGCAGGTCTTCGGCACCGATTATGCGACGCCGGACGGCACCTGCATGCGCGACTACATCCATGTCAGCGATCTCGCCGCCGCGCACCGGCTGGCGCTGCAGCGGCTGCGCGATGGCGGCGGGAGTCTCGTCGCCAATTGCGGCTACAGCCACGGCTATTCGGTGCTGGAGGTGATCGACAGCGTGCGCCGCGCCTTCGGCCATGACTTCGACGTGCGCATGGGGGACCGCCGGCCGGGCGACGCCGCAGCCGTGGTCGCCAATTCCGAGCTTGCCCGCAAGGAATTCGGCTGGACGCCGCAGCGCGACGATCTCGACCTGATCGTCAACGACGCGCTGGCCTGGGAACGGATCCTGACGACCAAGAACTCCGTTCGAAACTGATCTGTTGGGCCAAGGGCTCGTCCGGCGCGTTTGGACGCGGTATTGAGCCTCATGCAGCGGCGGCGCGCGGGCCCGCCGCTGCGATGATGCTTGAGGGAACGGCATGAAGGTCTTGGTTCTCGGCGCCGGCGTGGTTGGCACGGCGGCCGCCTATTATCTGGCAAGGGACGGTCACGAGGTGACGGTGATCGAGCGCCATGAAGCGGCGGCGCGGGGCACCAGCCAGTCCAATGCCGGCCTGGTGTCGCCGGGCGACGCCACCGCCTGGGCTTCGCCCGCGGCGCTGAAGACCTTCCTGCGCGCGCTCTGGAACCATGACCTCGGCATCAAGGTCAGGCTGCGCCTCGATCCCTATTTCTATGCCTGGAGCCTGCGCTTCCTGCGCGAATGCACGGTGACCCGGCTGCGCGCCAACACCAACGTCAAGTTGAGGCTCGCGCTCCATTCTCGCGAGTGCATCAATCAACTGTCGGAGGAAACCGGCATCCATTACGACGAGCGCAAGAAGGGCATTCTCTACTTCTTTCGCTCGCAAAAGAGCCTGGACACCGGCACCGACAATTACCGCTATCTGGGCGAGCACGGCCTGCCGATCGAGATCGTCGGCCGCGAGCGTCTGGTCGAGCTGGAGCCTGGTCTTGCCGGCGTGAAGGAAAAGATCGCCGGCGGCATCTATTCGCCGATCGACCAGACCGGGGATTCCAAGCAGTTCACCGACCGGCTCGCCGCCTATGCAGCCGAGAGGCTCGGCGTGAAATTCCTGTTCGGCACGACGGTCGAGGGCCTCGACATCGAGGGAGATCGGGTGCGCGCGGTGATGACCTCGGCAGGACCGGTCACCGGCGATGCCGTCGTCATCTCCATGGGGCCGGAAAGCGGCCTGCTCGGCCGCCGCTATGGTATCGACCTGCCGGTCTATCCGGTGAAGGGCTATACAGCGACGATTCCCTTGGAGGACGAGAGCAAGGGGCCGACCATGGGCGGCGCCGACGAGGACCGGCTGATCGGCTATTCCAGGCTCGGCAATCGCCTGCGCATGTCCTCGACGGCCGAATTCACCGGCTTCGACCGCAGCTTCAAGCCTAGCGATTTCAGGACCATCCTGGAAACCGGCAAGGATCTTTTCCCGGGTGCGTTCGACGAGAAGAAAGCCGTGCTGTGGGCCGGCCTGCGGCCGATGATGCCGAATTCGGTGCCGGTGATCGGCCAGGCGAAATACAGCAATCTCTATCTCGACACCGGCCACGGCCATGTCGGCTGGACCATGGCCTGCGGCTCGGGGCAGTTCCTGTCGGATGTCGTCGCCGGCAGGAAGCCGCAGATCGATCCCAACGGATTGCTGTACGGGACGGCGCGCTGAAGGCTTTAATTGCCGAGGTCGGCGCTGCCCCTCATCCGCCTGCCGGCACCTTCTCCCCGTTGAACGGGGAGAAGAGAGTTGTGGCCATGCCGACACGCATTTCCGCGGCGTTGAAAATTGGCGAAATCGCCGGTGACGGCCTCTTTCTCCCCGTCACTATACGGGGAGAAATGCCCGGCGGGCAATGAGGGGCGGCGCCAACCTGTCAAGTAGAGCGGCGCCAAGCCCGAGCATATCCGCCCCAGGACTGATCGGTCGGTGGTTCTGTGCGCTCACCCTTGCTCATCGCGATGACGCGATCTGAGGCTAACAAGGCCGCGCCGATGCTGGTCCCGGTCGAGGTCTCTGACGCAATGACCGGTCGCTCGGTAGCTGCCGCCAGCATTCTGATGAAAAGCAGGTTCCGGGCGAAGGGTCCCTCGACAGTCGTCGCTCCGTCGCCGCCGATCAATTCCAGGCAGGTCGCGGTTGTCAGCGCCAGATAGAACGAGATGGTGGCGAAGCGCTGGCCGGCGCTTAGGTTCTCGGCATTGACCCACTGCGCGCCGCGATGCGGAAACGGTCCCGAACCCCGCTGAGTGGCAGGCAGGAGCAGCACCTGCCGCGCCAGAACGGCGGCAACATCGTCTTCGCTCCACTCCTGGCTTTGGCCCTCGGTCAGCAGCGAGAACTCGCGTCCGCCCATGAAGCGCCCGGACGGCACCGGATCGCCGAGCGCGTTGACATTGACCAGCGTGTCGCGCGCCGGGTCGAGCTCCACCTTCCTGCCGCCCACCGCCATCGACACCACCCATGTGCCGGTCGAGACGACGGAGAAGGGCGGTGCCTCGGACAAAAGGTGCGGCAGCAGCGAGGCGTTGGAATCGTGCAGTCCGCAAAACACGGGCGTCTGCGGATCGAGGCCGGTCCGCCGCGCCAGCTCCGGCAGGATCGGGCCAAGCCGATCCTTT
Source organism: Mesorhizobium sp. CA10 (assembly GCF_020165285.1). Taxonomy (NCBI): domain Bacteria; kingdom Pseudomonadati; phylum Pseudomonadota; class Alphaproteobacteria; order Hyphomicrobiales; family Phyllobacteriaceae; genus Mesorhizobium; species Mesorhizobium sp. CA10. The sequence continues at coordinate 297,166 of NZ_JAIUHV010000006.1, read as the reverse complement.
GCCGGTCGCACCGGCGCCATCAGCCGGCGCCAGCCCATCCTGTCGACCAGCGACGAGTAATCGGACGTCCAGGGATTCCAGAGATCGGTGTGACAGCCGAGCGAGCTCACCTCATTGGCGGCGACGCCGGTCAGCCGCAGCGCCCAATATTGCGGATACATCAGCATCGCGGCGGCCATAGCGAAGTCCGCCGGGAAACGTTTCTGCTGCCAGAAGAACTGCGCGCCGAGATTGAGGCCGATCGGCAACCGCGGCGTGCCGGTTTCGCCGAAGGGCGGACGCACGGCGTCGTAATCGGCCGCAAGCTGGTCGGGGCCGTCGAATTCATAGTCGAGCACAGGCAGCACCAGTTCGCCTGAGCCGTCGACCAGCGCGCCGGTCGCGCCATGCGTGGTGATCGAGATCGCATCGATCCGCCGTTCGCGGTTGAGATCGGCGAGGCTGTTTAGGATGAACGCCCACAGCGCCTCGACATCGTGATGCGGATAGGGCGCCTGCCGCACCGGCGCGTTGGCGAAGCGGCGCAACCCAATCTCGCTCAGCGTCACGAGATCGACCAGCGCCACCTTGGCGTTGGTCTTGCCGATATCGATGACGGCGACGATCATGCCATATGGAACACGGTTTCCAGCGGCGCCGCCACCGGCTCGTTGTCGGGTTTGGTCTCCATGACGTCGGCCATATACGCCCACCAGCGCTGCATCACCGGGTGCTTCGGAAGATCGGCCATGCCGTGGTCATCGCGGCGCCACAGCACCCCGAACAGGATGTTGGTCTCCTCGTCGAGATAGATCGAATAGTCGGAGACGCCGGCCTCTCTCAGCAGCGCGACCAGCTCGGGCCAGATCTCGTCATGCCGGCGCTTGTACTCGGCCTTCATGCCGGGATTGAGCTTCATCTTGAAGGCGTATTTCTCCATCAGGTGAAGCGCCCCTCGCGCAGCCGCCGCCAGACGATCGGCAGCGCAATGACGATGATCAGCAGCAGGCCGATGAAGATCGACATGACAATGCCGGGCACGTTGAGCAGTCCGAGGCCAAACGTCACCAGCCCCATGATGAAGGCGGCGAGCACGACGCCAAGTATGCTGCCGGCGCCGCCGAGGATCGAGACGCCGCCGAGCACCACCATGGTGATCGCCTCAAGCTCATAGCCCTGCGCGATCGACGGCCGCGTCGAGCCAAGCCGCGAGGTGATCAACACCGAGGCTATGCCCGACATCAGCCCGGTCAGGCAAAACAGGATGAATTTGATGCGGTCGACGCGCACGCCGGAGAACTGGCAGGCGACCGGGTTGTTGCCGATGGCGAAGACGCGGCGGCCGAAGCTCGTGCGGTGCAGCAGGAACCAGTAGATCAGCGCCGCGACGAGGAACAGCGCCAGCTCGAACGAGAAGACCCACCAGACATAGCCCTGGCCGAAGAAGGCGAAGCTCTCCGGATAGCCTTTGTAGGCCTGGTCCCCGAGGATGATGAAGGCGATGCCGCGAAACAGGCTCATCGTGCCGATGGTGACTACGATGGAAGGCAGGCCGAGCCGGGTGACAAGCAGCCCGTTGCAGGCGCCGCAGCCGAGTCCCACGAGGACGCCGATTGCCACCAGCACCGGTGTTCCCGCGCCGGCCTGCACTGCCATGCCCATCATCGTCGAGGCTAAAGCCACGATCGCTGCGACCGACAGGTCGATCTCGCCCGAGATGATCAGCAGCGCCATGGCTAAAGCGATCAGGCCCTTTTCGGTGAAGTTGAAGGTCAGGTCCGACAGCGACCACGGATCGAGGAAGTAGGGCGAAGCAAAACTGTTCACCGCGAAGATGAGGACCGCGATGACGACGAGCAGCGCCTCCCAGGAGAAGATCGCCGAGGAGAGTGGCTTGTCCAACCGGTCGGGGATGTGGCGCGGGGCAGGGGTGTCGGTCATGCCGCTTCCGCCTTTCTCAGGATGATCCGGCCCTGCCGGCGCTCGCCGCGCGCGTTGAGCACCACGGCCAGGATGATGGCGCTTCCCGAAATCGCCATCTGCCAGAAAGGCGAGATGTTGATGACCGGCAGCGCGTTGGAGATGATGCCAAGGAACAGCGCACCCAGCACCGCGCCGCCGACCGAGCCGATGCCGCCGGCGATCGAGATGCCGCCGATCACGCAGGCGGCGATGATGTTGAGCTCATAGCCGTTGGCGACCTCGACTGAGGCGATGACGTAGCGCGAGATCCACAGATAGCCGGCGAGCCCGCCGATCATGCCGGAAATGCAGAACACGATGAATTTGGTGCGGCCGACATCGATGCCGGCATAGACCGAGGCGGTCGGGTTGACGCCGATGGCGTGAATCGAGCGGCCGATCTGCGTGCGCGTCATCACCAGAAAGAACAGCGCGATCACGATGATCGCGATCCAGGACAGCACCGGCAGGCCGAGGAAGGCGGCGCGCTGGAAATTGATGAAGTCCGAGCTCATCTGGTCGGCATTGACCCAGGCGCCGCCCGAGACGACGAAGGTGGCGCCTCGATAGATCGTCAGCGTGCCCAGCGTCACCACGATCGACGGGATGTTCAGCCGCCACACCAGGAAGCCGTTGATCGCGCCAAGCGCCAGTCCGATGGCAAGTGCGATCACGATCAGCACCGGGATCGGGATCGCCGGATGCGCGGCGTTGAGCATCGCCACCACCATGCCGGTGAAGCAGAGGTTGGACGCCATCGACAGGTCGATCGAGCGCGTCAGGATCACCACCATCTGACCCAGAGCCAGGATCATCAGGATCGAGGTGTCGTTGAAGACCTGACGCAGATTGGCGGGGACGGCGAAGCCGGGGAAGCGCGTCGAGATCAGGCCGATCAGCACGACGATGCCGGCAAGCAGCCAGATCTCGCGGTATTTGAGGAAGCTCTTCATGCCGCGATCCCCGCCGCCGTTCGAACCAGCGTCTCGGCGTCGAGCCCCTTGTTGTCGTAGGTCGCCGCGATGCGGCCTTCGCGCATGACCACGACGCGGTCGGACATGCCGAGGATTTCGGGCAGTTCCGACGAGACCATGATCACCGACAGGCCTTGCGCGACCAGCTCGGCCATGAAGCCGTGCACGGCGGCCTTGGAGCCGATGTCAATGCCCTTGGTCGGCTCGTCGAGGATGATCACCTTGGGCGCTGTGGCCAGCCATTTGGCGATAACGACTTTCTGCTGGTTGCCGCCGGAAAGCGTGCCGACATCCTGGCTCAGCGATGAGGCGCGCAGGTCGAGTCGCTCGGTGTAGGAGCGCGCGAGCGAGAACTCTTCCGCCAGCCTCAGCACGCCGGATTTCGAGGTGCGCGCCAGTGAAGGGAGAGAAACATTCTGGAAGATCGGCAGGCCGATCACCACGCCTTGCTTGCCGCGCTCTTCCGGCACGTAGACGATGCCGGCCTCGATCGAATCCGCCGCCGACTTCGGTGCGATCGTCTTGCCGTCCAGCGAAATCGCGCCCCGGCTGGTGCGGGTGATGCCGGCGATCGCCTGCATCACCTCGCTGCGCCCGGCGCCGACCAGCCCGTAGAAGCCGAGGATCTCGCCCTTGCGCAATTCGAAGCCGATGTCGTCGAATTCGGTCGGATGCGACAGGCCGGAGACGGACAGCACCGGCGCCCCGATCTTCGGCTCGCGCTGCGGAAAGATGTGGTCGACATTGCGGCCGACCATCATGCGCACGATCTCGTTCTGGCCGGTATCTTTCAGCAGGCCTTCGCCGACCATCTCGCCGTCGCGGAAGACGGTGTAGCGATCGGCGATGCGGTAGATCTCGTCGAACTTGTGGCTGATGAAGAGCACCGCCTTGCCTTCGCTCTTCAGGAATTCGATCAGCAGGAAAAGCTCCTCGATCTCCTTCATCGAAAGGGCAGCGGTCGGTTCGTCCATGATTACGATGCGCGCGTCGATCGACATGGCGCGGGCAACCGCAACCAGATGCTTGTTGGCGATGCCGAGATCCTTCAGCCGCGTGTCGGCATCGATGTGGCCGGCGCGCATCGTCTCCAGCACCTCGCGGGCGTTCTTGCGCATGGTGCGCCAATCGATGGTGCCGAAGCGGGTGCGCGGCGCATGCCCGAGAAAAATGTTTTCGGCGACCGAAAGATCGTCGAACAGCACTGTCTCCTGGTGGATGGCGGTGATGCCGTGGCCGAAGGCGGCATGCGCGCTGGGCAGCGTCGTGGCCAGGCCGTCGACGCCGATCTCGCCTGAATCGGGCTGGTAGATGCCGGTCATGATCTTGACCAGCGTCGACTTGCCGGCGCCGTTCTCGCCGATCAGCGCCGTCACCTGTCCGGGATAGAGCGACAGGCTGACATTGTGCAGGGCGCGCACGCCCGGGAAAGTTTTCGAGATGCCTGAGAGCGTCAGGCGAGGAGCGGAGGCGGGGAGCCGCTCCTTTACCGTGCCGTCATGGGCCGTCGTGTCCATAGTCGTATCAAGCCCAGTCAATCTATTGCGTGTAGACTTCCCCTCACCCGACCTCCGCTTCGCTCGGTCGACCTCTCCCCGAGGGGAGAGGAGGTTTGCGAGCTTGGCTCCTGGCTCTTCTCCCCACCGAGGAGAAGGTGGCCGCGAGCGGCCGGATGAGGGGGCAGCGCCATTGGTTCCAGGATCAATAAATCTTGGAGAACTTCTCGATGTTCGTCTTGTCGAACTGGAAAGGCGGAGCCATGGCGGCCGACTTGGTGTCGTCGAGCGTCACCTTGCCGACGCGGCCGATCGACAGCGTGGCGCCGGGCTTGGCTTCTTCCTTCTTCACCGCCAGGTCATGGGCGAGGTAGATCGCCGAATAGCCGAGGTCGATCGGGTTCCAGAGAGCGACAGCCTGCGAAGCGCCGTTGTCAATGAACTTCTTGAACTCGGAAGGTAGGGCAAGACCCGTGACATTCACCTTGCCGATCAGGTTCTCGTCGGTGACGACCTGCGCAGCCGCTACAACACCAACCGTGGTCGGCGCGATGATCGCCTTGAGGTTCGGGTAGGACTTCAAGAGGCCCTTGGCTTCATCCGTGCTCTTGGCCGAGTCGTCATCGCCATAGACGGTGGCGACCAGCTTGATCTTCGGGAACTTCTCCGGCAGCACCTTCTTGGCCGCTTCGATCCAGGCGTTCTGGTTGGTCGCGGTCGAGGAGGCCGACAGGATGGCGACATCGCCGCCTTCCGGCAGATAGTCGGCGGCGAGCTTAATGATGGTCTCGCCGATCAAATTGGTGTCGGACGGGTTGAGGTGAAGCTGGCGGCCTTCCTTGGCGACGCCGGAGTCCCACGAGATCACGGTGATGCCCCGGTCCATCGCCTTCTTCAGCACTGGCACCAGCGCGTCGGCGTCATTCGCTGAAACGGCGATCGCATTGACCTTCTGCGCGATCAGCGAATTGATCACCTCGATCTGGGCTTCGGCGGTAGCCTTGGTCGGGCCGGTATAGATGACATCGACATCGCCCAGTTCCTTGGCCGCTTCTTCGGCGCCCTTGTTGGCGGCGTCGAAAAAGCCGTTGCCGAGCGACTTCACCACCAGCGCGATCTTGACGTTCTCGGCATAGGCGGCATTCACGAACATGGCGGCGGAAAAGGCCGCCGTAACCAGCAGTTTCTTCAAAAAGCTCATCGAATATCCTCCCTTGAGCGTTGCATTCCATCGCCGCTGCGGGCGCGAGTTTCCTCAGGCCTGCAGTGAAGATTCCTCCTTGTCGCTTGACTGTCTGCGGGCGACGATCAGCGCCACGCCCGCCGTTTCCAGCATCTTGGCCTCGCGGTCCTCGATGCCGTCGTCGGTGATCACGGTTGCAATGCGCGACAGCCCGCACAGGATAAGGCTCGAGCGCATGCGGAATTTCGAGGAATCGACCAGCACCACCAGTTCGTCGGCCTGATCGATCAGCTTCTGCTCCGCCTGTATCAGCAGCGGATCGCCCTCCATCAGCCCGAGCGGCCCCAGCCCCTGCGCGCCCATGAACATGCGCCTCGCATAGAAGTTGCGCGTCACGTCATTGTCGAAGGGCGACAGGATGATGTTCTGCTCGCGGTAGATCGTGCCGCCCGACAGCATCACCGTGTTCTTGGAGTGCTTGAGCAGATGCTCGGCGATCGGGAAGGAATTGGTGAAGATCGGCATGCGGCGTCCGGTCAGGAAATGCACCATCTGGAAGGTGGTGGTGCCGCCATTGATGATGATCGGCTCGCCGTCCGCGCAAAGGTTCACGGCTTCGCGGGCGATCGCCCGCTTCTGCGCGGCGTTCAGTGTTTCGTTGACCGAGAAGGGCCGGCCGGCAAGGCCGATGAACTGCGGCGGCGAGATCGCCTCGGCGCCGCCGCGCACCCGGCGCAGGCGCTTCTGCACATGCAGCGCCGCGATGTCGCGCCGGATCGTCGCTTCGGAAGAGTCCGTCAGCTCGACCATCTCCTGCACCGTCACCACAGGCTTTTCCTGGACGGCGGACAGAATGATCCTGTGGCGCTCTTTCTCGTGCATGGTTCCTCCCTGCCCAAGCATCAGGCCTTAGAAAACGCGCAGTGTCAATCATTTCCGATCATATATTTTCATTGTGCAGTGCAATATGATCGATATTGATCGTTTGTGATTGACAAGCGCGGCGCTTGCGTAGACATTCCCGGTCGAGAAATGAGGGCGCGGCATCGCGCTCCAAGGGAGGATACCTATGCTCTACAAGCGCTCCGGCTCGCGCCTCGCCAATCTTTGGGACGATGCAAAGGCCGAAGGGATGAGCGGTCCTGAGCTCTTGGTCTATCGCTCGAACACGCTGGGATCCGACAAGCGCGTCACCAACTATGGCGGCGGCAACACCTCGTCCAAGGTCTGGCAGAAGGACCCGCTCACCGGTGAGGAGGTCGAGGTGCTGTGGGTCAAGGGCTCGGGCGGCGACAGCGCCTCGATCAAGCTTGGCGGTTTTGCCACCCTCTACATGCAAAAGCTGCGGGCGCTGAAGGGCCTGTATCGCGGGGTCGAGCATGAGGACGAGATGGTGGCCTATCTGCCCCACTGCACCTTCAACCTCAATCCGCGCGCGGCCTCGATCGACACGCCGCTGCATGCCTTCGTGCCGAAGGCTTGCGTCGACCACATGCATCCCGACGCCATCATCGCGGTCGCTGCCGCCAAGGATTCCAAGGCGATCACCAAGGAGATATTCGGCGACGCCATAGGCTGGCTGCCGTGGAAGCGGCCGGGCTTCGAGCTCGGCCTGTGGCTGGAGAAATTCTGCCTCGAAAACCCTGATGCCAAGGGCGTCGTGCTGGAAAGCCATGGCCTGTTCACCTGGGGCGACACGCCGAAGGAATGCTACGAGACGACGATCTCCGTGATCAACCAGGCGATCGACTGGTTCGAGCGCAAATCCGAGGGCAAGGCGATCTTCGGCGGCGAGGCGGTCCAGCCGCTCGACGCTCCCGCGCGCCGCGCCATCGCGGCCAAGCTGATGCCGCGGATCCGCGGCCTCATCTCCGAAAAGAGCCATAAGCTCGGCCATTTCGATGACCAGCCCGCCGTGCTCGAATTCGTCAATTCGAAGGATTTGCGGCCGCTGGCGGCGCTCGGCACCTCATGCCCCGATCACTTCCTGCGCACCAAGATCCGGCCGCTGGTGATCGAGTTCGATCCCGGAAAGCCGGATGTCGATGCCGTCATCGCCCGCCTGGCCGACGACATCGCCGAATACCGCGTCGGCTATCAGGCCTACTATGACAGCTGCAAGCATCCGGACTCGCCCGCCATCCGCGATCCCAATGCCGTGGTCTATCTGATGCCGGGCGTCGGCATGTTCACCTTTGCCGGCGACAAGGCGACGGCGCGCATTTCCGGCGAGTTCTATGTCAACGCCATCAATGTCATGCGCGGCGCCTCGACCGTCTCGTCCTATGTCGGCCTGCCTGCCCAGGAAGCCTTCGACATCGAATACTGGCAGCTCGAGGAGGCCAAGCTGCAGCGACTGCCGAAACCGAAAGCACTCGCCGGTCAGATCGCGCTGGTCACCGGCGGCGCTGGCGGCATCGGCCGCGCCACCGCCACCCGGCTGCTGCGCGAAGGCGCCTGCGTGATGCTGGCCGACATCGACGAGGCCGCGTTGGCCAGCGCCAATGACGAGCTTTCGAAAGCCTACGGCAAGGACTTCGTCCGTCCGGTGCGGATCGACGTGACGTCGGAAGATCAGGTCGCCTCGGGCTTTGCCGAGACGTCGGTCGAATTCGGCGGCATCGACATCCTGGTGTCCAACGCAGGTCTGGCCTCCTCGGCGCCGATCGAGGAGACGACGCTGGCCTTGTGGAACAAGAACATGGACATCCTGTCCACCGGCTATTTTCTCGTTTCGCGCGAGGCGTTCCGGTTGTTCCGCGCCCAGAAGATCGGCGGCAATGTCGTCTTCGTCGCCTCCAAGAACGGGCTTGCCGCCTCGCCGAACGCGTCCGCCTATTGCACGGCCAAGGCTGCCGAGATCCATCTGGCCCGCTGCCTCGCGCTGGAAGGGGCGGAGGCGCAGATCAGGGTCAATGTCGTCAATCCGGACGCCGTGCTGCGCGGCTCAAAAATCTGGACCGGCGAGTGGAAGGAACAGCGCGCCGCCGCCTACAAGATGTCGACCGACGATCTCGAGGAGCATTACCGCTCGCGCTCGATGCTGAAGCGGTCGGTCTTCCCGGAAGACATCGCCGAAGCGATCTATTTCTTCGCCTCCGACATGTCGGCCAAGTCCACGGGGAACATCGTCAACGTCGACGCCGGCAACGCGCAGAGCTTTACGCGCTAAGCTTCCTTCTCCCCGTTCCACGGGGAGAAGGTGCCGGGAGGCGGATGAGGGGCAGCGCCAGCCGAACGCATTCTTGGGAGGAATAGCTTTTGTCCGAAGTGATCATTTCAGCCGACCTCGTCGCTAAGCACAACGCCGCGCGCCAGGCCGATCTCGAGCGCGACTACGCCGCGCTAGGCGAGCGCCTTGACCGGCGCGGTATCGCCATCGATGCGATCCGCGACAAGGTCGAGAAATTCGGCGTCGCGATCCCGTCCTGGGGCGTCGGCACCGGGGGCACGCGCTTTGCCCGCTTTCCCGGCGCCGGCGAGCCGCGCGATATCTTCGACAAGATCGAGGACTGCGCCGTTATCAGCCAGCTGACGCAGGCAACGCCCACCGTCTCGCTGCACATCCCGTGGGACAAGGCCGATCCGAACCGGTTGAAGCAGGCGGCGTCCCGCTTTGGCCTCGGCTTCGACGCTATGAACTCCAACACCTTTTCGGACGCCAAGGACCAGAAGCTCTCCTACAAGTTCGGCTCGCTGTCGCATGCCGATGCCGGCACGCGCCGCCAAGCGGTCGAGCACAATCTTGAATGCATCGAGATCGGCAAGACGCTTGGATCGAAAGCGCTGACGGTGTGGATCGGCGACGGCTCCAACTTCCCCGGCCAGGTCAATTTCGCAAAGGCTTTCGAGCGCTATCTCGACGCCATGCGCGAGATCTATGCCGGCCTGCCGGACGACTGGAGACTGTTCACCGAGCACAAAATGTATGAGCCCGCCTTCTATTCGACCGTCGTGCAGGACTGGGGCACCAACTACATCATCGCCAAGGAGCTCGGCGACAAGGCCTTCTGCCTGGTCGATCTCGGCCACCACGCGCCCAACGTCAACATCGAGATGATCGTGTCGCGGCTGATCCAGTTCGGGAAGCTCGGCGGCTTCCACTTCAACGATTCCAAATATGGCGACGACGATCTCGACGCCGGCTCGATCGACCCCTACCGGCTGTTCCTTGTCTTCAACGAGCTGGTGGATGCCGAGCTCACCGGTGCCAAGGGCTTCGATCCCGCGCATATGCTCGACCAGAGCCACAACGTCACCGACCCGATCGAGAGCCTGATGCTGTCGGCGGTCGAGGTGCAGCGCGCCTATGCGCAGGCCCTGCTGGTCGACCGCAAGGCGCTGGAAGGTTTCCAGAACGGCAACGATGCGCTGATGGCGACGCAGACATTGAAGCTGGCCTATCGCACCGACATCGAGCCGATCCTCGCCATGGCGCGGCTGAAGAAGGGCGGCGCCATCGATCCAGTCGCAGCCTATCGCGAGGCCGGTTACCGGGCGAAGGTCGCGGCAGAGCGGCCGGCAGTCCCGGGTGGCGGCGGCGGGATTGTGTAGTCAGCTTCTTGTCGATCCGACGGGCGACGGCAGCGCTTGAGCACCCCCCTCTGTCCTGCCGGACATCTCCCCCGCAAGGGGGGAGATCAGCAGTTCCGCCGACGGCGCTGTTCCTTCAACGTTGGTGATTGGCGAACGCGATGGCCACATCCGATCTCCCCCCTTGCGGGGGAGATGGCCGGCAGGCCAGAGGGGGGTGTGAAGGATCGCCAGCCGTCACAATTGGCTGGACTCACCAGTTCCGCGGGTCTTTCCTAGGCGTCCCCCAACGCCAGGAGCACCGCCATGCCCTTGACCCGCCGGACGCTGATCGCCGTCAGCCTTTCGCTCACCTTTGCCTTCACGCCGACCATCGTCTTCGCCGCTTCGCCAACTCCCGCCAAAGGCGAGCACGGCATGGTGGTGACTGCCCAGAATCTTGCAACCGAAATCGGTGTCGACGTGCTGAAGAAGGGCGGCAACGCGGTCGATGCCGCGGTCGCCGTCGGCTATGCGCTCGCCGTGGTCTATCCCAATGCCGGCAATATCGGCGGCGGCGGCTTTATGACCGTGCGCATGAAGGACGGCCGCACGACCTTTCTCGATTTCCGCGAGCGCGCGCCGCTCGCGGCGACCAAAACCATGTATCTCGACAAGGACGGCAATCCGATCAAAGGCGCCAGCCTCGACGGCTATCTCGCGGTCGGCGTGCCCGGCTCGGTCGCGGGCTTCGAGATGGCGCGCGAGAAATACGGGACCTTGTCGAGACAGGATCTAATGGCGCCGGCGATTGCCTACGCCAAGGACGGTTTCGTGCTCAACCAGGGCGACGCGGCTTCGTTCGCCGGCGGCGCCGACCGGCTGGCGAAGGACCCGGCTGCCGCCGCCATCTTCCTCAAAAAAGACGGCAAGCCTTACGGCATAGGCGAGAAGCTCGTTCAGCCGGACCTTGCCGCCTCCCTTTCGGCGATCTCGGAAAAAGGCCCGGACGCCTTCTACAAAGGGTCGATTGCCGATGAAATCGTCAAGGCGAGCGGCGCGAAAGGCGGCATCCTCGCCAAGCCTGATTTCGAGCAATATGCCGTGCGCGAGCTGAAGCCGGTGACCTGTTCCTATCGCGGCTACGAGATCATCTCCTCGCCGCCGCCGAGCTCGGGCGGCGTCATCATCTGCGAGATCCTCAACGTGCTGGAGGGCTATCCGCTCTCTTATCTCGGCGCCGGCTCGGCCGAGACGGTTCACGTCATGGTGGAAGCCATGCGCCACGCCTATGTCGACCGCAACTCGGCGCTCGGCGACCCTGATTTCGTCGACAATCCGGTCTCGAAGCTGGTCGACAAGGCCTATGCGAAAGACATTCGCGACAAGATCGACCCGTTCCGCGCCGGCGTCTCGAAGGAGCTGATGCCGAAGGGCTTCGGCGAGTCGAAGGAAACCACGCATTACTCGATCATCGACAAGGACGGCAACGCGGTGGCCGTCACCTACACGCTGAACGGCTCCTTCGGCGCCGGCGTCGTTGCCGACGGCACCGGCATCCTGCTCAACAACGAGATGGACGATTTCACCCAGAAGCCGGGCGTGCCGAACCTCTACGGCCTGGTGCAGGGCGAAGCGAACGCCATTCAGCCGAAGAAGACGCCCTTATCCTCTATGAGCCCGACGATCGTCACGAAGGACGGCAAGCCGTTCATGGTCATCGGCAGCCCGGGCGGCTCGCGCATCATCACCATCACGCTGGAGGCGATCATCAACGTCATCGACCACGGCATGGACATCCAGCAGGCGATCGACGCTCCGCGTATCCACCATCAATGGCTGCCGGACACGGTCTATGTCGAGCCATTCGGGCTGTCGCCGGACACAGAGAAGCTGCTTGCCGGCATGGGCTACCACCTCGATCTCAGCGACCAAACCTGGGGGCAGGCGGCTGGCATCCTGGTCGGTGGCAAGAGCCTGGCACAGATCGAGAAAGGCGGCGGCGCGCGCTACAACGGCGCCATCGACAGCCGCGCTGCCGCCGGTGAGGCGCTGGGATATTAATTGATCAGATGACCAGCGTGATGGTCGAAGCGATCAGCATCACGGCGGCGATGGCGACGAACAGCGCATAGATGCGCGGCCGGTCGAGTAGCAGCGCATTGCCGGAAATCCAGGCCGCCGTGGCGCCGCCGAGCGCGAACAGGAAGCCGTTGCGATGGCCGAAGGACATGGAGGCAGCCATCAGGCCGCCGATGATCAGCGCGCCGAAGACGATGATGACGGCGACCGCGTATTTCTCGAAATCATTGCCGCCACCCATCGCCGGCCCCATCGCATTGAGATTGGGCAGGTCGTCAGGGTCGAAGGGACTGGTCGAGCCATATTCGTCTTGGCCGAGGGATTCGCGCATCATTCGTTCTCCGCTGGGCGGCAACAAACCATCAACGCCTGCCGAGCGCAACCCGGCAAAACCGCCACGCCGATGCATTCGCTGCCCGGCTGATGCCGACGTGCCACGGTTTCCCGGTCGGTTTCAACGGCGCAGCGGCGTTGCGGTTCCCACAGCATGATGCCGAAAGATGCGAAGGGTTTTCCGACGATATCAGCTCCATCTCTGGCCCTGATCTACTTGGAAAAATCACTGCGCACGATGCCGTGCCGTTGCAGCTTGTCGTAGAAGGTCTTGCGCGGGATGCCGAGCGCCTCGATGGTGCGCCGGACGTCGCCGTCATTACGGCCAAGTGTCTCGCGGATGAGTTCGGCCTCGTAGCGATCAAGCCGTTCCGGCAAGGACACGGAGGTGTCGCGTTCCGTTGCCGCCGGGGAAGGCGATCCGGCGACGTCCTCGAGCCCGAGCACGAAACGTTCGGCGAAATGAGCGAGCTCGCGCACATTGCCCGGCCAGTCGTGGTCGCTGAGGTGGCGCCGGACCGAGGCGGAGATTGCCGGCACGCCGCGCCTGAAACGGGCCGCCGCCCGCTCGGCGAAGTATCCGAACAACAACGGCACGTCGTCCCTTCGCTCGCGCAGCGGCGGGATCGACAGCGTGACCACATTGAGCCGGTAATAGAGATCCTCACGGAAAGCCCCGCGCTGGCTGGCATCGCCGAGATCGACCTTGGCTGCCGCGACCACCCTCAGGTCGACCGGCCGCACCTCATTGGTGCCGAGCGGCGTCACCTCGCGCATTTCCAAGACGCGCAGCATCTGCACCTGTGTCGAGGCCGGCATGCTTTCGATCTCGTCGAGGAACAGCGTGCCGCCGCTCGAATGCTCGATACGGCCGACGCGCTTCTTCTGCGCACCGGTGAAGGCGCCGGCCTCGTGTCCGAACAATTCGCTCTCGATGACCGTCTCCGGCAGCGTGCCGCAGTTGAGCGCGACGAAATTGCCCTTGGCGCGGCGGCTCCAGCGATGCAGCAGGCTCGCCACCACTTCCTTGCCGGAGCCGGTCTCGCCGGTCACCAGAACGTCGACATCGGTGTCGGCGATCTGCCGCAGCGTCCGGCGCAGCCGCTCGATCGCCGGCGTCTGGCCGATCAGCGGCAATCCCTCCTGGGCCTGCTCGGCCGCTTCTCGTAAAGCGCGGTTTTCCATCACCAGCCGTCGTTTTTCCGCCGCGCGTGCAACGCTCTGCGCCAGCCGGTCGGCGGCGAAGGGCTTGGTGATGAAGTCGTAGGCGCCGTCCTTGATCGCCTTGACCGCCATGGCGATATCGCCATGGCCGGTGACCAGGATGACGGGAATGTCGGGGTCGAGCCGCAGCACGCGGTCGAAAAGCTGCAGCCCGTCGATCTCCGGCATGCGGATGTCCGACACCACCGCGCCGGCGAAATTCCTATCGAGCGCTGCCAGCGCTTCCTTCGCCACCGAGTAGGCCGACACCGCAAAGCCGGCAAGCTCCAGCGTCTGTCTTGTCGCCTTGAGCAGATCGCTGTCGTCGTCGATCAGGATCACTGGTGCCGGATCATGCTTCGTCATGCCGCGCCCGCTTTCGACAAATGGATGGTGAAGCGTGTGCCTTGGCCGCTGCTCGAAACCTCGATGCGTCCGCCATAGTCGGCGACGATGTCCTTGGAGATGACGAGGCCGAGCCCGAGGCCTTTTTCCTTGGAGGTGTTGAAGGGCGTGAACAGCGATTTCAGGATCGCGGGCGGGATGCCCGGCCCGTTGTCCGAGACCATGAGCGTGACGTCATCGCCGGTCTCGCTCGCCGAAACCTCGATCTTCGCATCATCGCGGCCATCGAGCGCCTCAAGCGCGTTCTGGAAAAGGTTGATCAGCACCTGCTCCAGCCGCAGCCGGTTGCCCATCACCTTGAGCGCCGGCGGCGGCAGCGTGATCTCCAGCGCGTCCAGCCGGCCGGCGAAGCGGCTCCTGAGCAACACCACGGCGCCTTCGATCACGCTGCGCAGCTCGACCGGCTCGGCGGCGGTGCGGCCCTTGCGGGCAAAGGCTTTCAGCTCTTCGGTGATGGCCCCGATGCGCTCGGTCAGCGCCGCGATGGCGCCGAGATTTTCCTCCGCCGGCGCGCTCTGCTTGCGCTCCAGGAAGACGCGCGCATTGTCGGCATAGGCGCGGATCGTCGCCACCGGCTGGTTGATCTCATGCGCGACGCCGGCCGCGACCTGGCCAAGCGTGGCAAGCCGGTTGGCCTGGACCAGCTCCTGCTGCATCACCTGCAGCTTCGCCTCCGTGCTGCGATGGTCGGCGATCTCGGCCTGCAGCCGGTCGCGCGCCAGGCTGAGGTCCTGCGTGCGCTCGACGACGCGGCGCTCGAGCTCGGTCCGCGCGGCCTGCTCGGCGGCGATCCGCATCTGCGCGGACTGCCTGCGCCACAACAGATAGGCGGCTAATGCAAGGAGCGGGACAAGGACGCCCAGTGTCAGCAGCCGCATCTCGCGCTGCGCCGCCGCGATCGGCGCTTCGGCCGGAACGAGATAGTCGAGCCGCCACGACGTCGACGGCACCGCGGTCGACAGCCGCAGATACTCGGCGTCGCTGCCCCCGGGCGTGATGGCATGGACCAGGGCGATGTCGGAGCTGAGCGGTTGTGGCTTCGTGACCGGCAACGGCACCAGCGGCGCATCGCCGAATTGCTGGCTGGCGCGGATACCGGCGAGCATCGGCCGGCTGAGCGGCTCTGTCGTCAGGAAGCGCCAGGAGGGCACACTGGTGATCAGCACCACACCATGCTCGTCGCTGACATAGGCCGGGCGGTTGGCCTCGTGCCAGTCGGCCTCGAGTTGGTCGAACTCCATCTTGACCACGACGACGCCGAGCGGCCCCGAAGCGCCGTCGACACGGCGCGAGATGTAGAGACCCGGACGCTTGCTGACATTGCCGAGCGCGAAATATTCGGCCGTGCCGGTTTCCATTGCGCCCGAGAAATAGGCGCGAAAACCGTAGTCGTTGCCGACGAAGCTCACCGGCTCGCGCCAATTGCTGGAAGCGATCGCCAAGCCGTCCGTGCCGGTGACATAGAGCACCGAGGCCTTGGTGCCGGACACCAGCCCTTCGAGCTTGCGGTTGAGCATATCGATCGCGGCAGGGCTGCGTTGCGCCAGCGCGTCATGCACCTGCTGGTCCTCCGACAGAAGCAGCGGCAGCGCGCGCGGATTTTCCAATACAGCGCGCAACAGCGCGACCTTGAGGTTGGCGTCGGTGCGCCCTTGCGTGGCTAAAGCCCCGATCTCGGTCGAACGGCCGTAGAGGCCGGCGCCATAAAGCGCCGCGAGCACGATCAGCAGCGCCACCGCCGCGAACAGCAGCCAGGCGCGACGCGCCCGCCCGGCAAGCAGTTCGGGCGTGGCAGCAAGAACAGCGGCAGGGCGTTGCAGCATGCCGCATCTGTGCATGATTTCGCACAAAGCGCAAATCGATCTATGCGGATAACCGCACTAGCCTTCTCCAAAGGCGCTGTCACAGAATCGAAAAATCAAACAAAATCAACAAAGAGAGACACCCGGCACCATCTGGCACGCGCGTTGCACATGCTTCCGCAGCAGTCGCGAGGCTGTGGAGGTCAACAGCCCCCTGGGAGGTCGAACGTTTCGATCGGGGGCCGAACGGAGGATATCATGCAGACAGCAATCGCTGCCGCCCAACCGCGCGGCAAGGTTCCCTTTTATCGGCATCTCTATGTCCAGGTCCTGGTGGCGATCGCCGCCGGCATCCTGCTTGGCCATTTCTATCCCGACCTGGGCGCTTCGCTGAAGCCGCTCGGCGACGCCTTCATCAAGCTGGTCAAGATGGTCATTGCGCCGGTGATCTTCCTCACCGTGGCGACCGGCATCGCCGGCGTTTCTGACCTGCACAAGGTCGGCCGCGTCGCCGGCAAGGCGATGATCTATTTCCTCGTCTTCTCGACGCTGGCGCTCATCGTCGGCCTCGTCGTGTCGAACGTCATCCAGCCCGGCGCCGGCATGCACATCAACCCCGCGACCCTCGACCCATCGAAGGTGGCGACCTTCACCGAGAAGGCGCATGACACGACCATTGTCGGCTTCCTGATGAACATCATCCCCGACACCATCACCGGCGCCTTTGCGCAGGGCGACATCCTGCAGGTGCTGTTCTTCTCGGTGCTGTTCGGCATCGCCCTGGCGCTGGTCGGCGAACGCGGCCGCCCGGTCGTCGATTTCCTCCAGGCGTTGACCGCGCCGGTCTTCCGCCTCGTCGCCATCTTGATGAAGGCCGCCCCCATCGGCGCCTTCGGCGCCATGGCCTTCACCGTGGGCAAATACGGCATAGGCGCGATCGCCAACCTCGCCTTCCTGATCGGCACCTTCTATCTGACGTCGCTGCTCTTCGTGCTCGTAGTGCTGGGTGCCGTCGCATGGTACAACGGCTTTTCCATCCTGGCGCTGATCCGCTACATCAAGGAAGAGCTGCTCCTGGTGCTCGGCACCTCGTCGTCGGAAGCGGCACTTCCCGGCCTGATGGCCAAGATGGAGCGCGCCGGCTGCAACCGCTCGGTGGTCGGTCTTGTCATCCCGACAGGCTATTCCTTCAACCTTGACGGCACCAATATCTATATGACGCTTGCCGCGCTGTTCATCGCCCAGGCGACCGACACGCCACTCACCTTCGGCGACCAGATCCTGCTTTTGCTCGTCGCGATGCTGAGCTCGAAGGGCGCGGCCGGCATCACCGGCGCCGGCTTCATCACGCTGGCCGCCACGCTCTCGGTCGTGCCCTCGGTGCCGGTCGCCGGCATGGCGTTGATCCTCGGCGTCGACCGCTTCATGTCGGAATGCCGCGCGCTCACCAACTTCGTCGGCAACGCGGTCGCGACCATCGTTGTGGCCCGCTGGGAAGGCGAGCTCGACCAGAAGCAATTCGCCGCCGCCATGGCCGGTCAGTTGCCGGAAGAGGCTGACCTTGCGCTGTCGGGCGGCCTGCAACCCGCCTAGCCAACCAGCATCCTCCCGATGCCGAACAGGCCGCGGCAAGCGCTGCGGCCTGTTCTTTTTTCGGCTGCCGCATAGGGTGGCGCGGCGCGGCACTCCTGCCGATGCATTCCCGTTGCATTCAGGGCGGTCGATGAGCAGTGCGTTTCCCGAGATCTATGTCGTTCGCCATGGCGAGACGGAGTGGAGCGCCTCGGGCAGGCACACCGGGCGCACCGATATCCCGCTGACGGCGAAAGGCGAGGAGGCCGCGCGCGGCGTCGCCTATCGGCTCAAGGGGCTGACGTTCCAGGCGGTCTGGTCGAGCCCCTCGCAGCGCGCTTTCGACACCTGCCGGCTCGCCGGCTTTGGCGAGCGCGCGGTCAAGAAATCCGACCTTCAGGAATGGGACTACGGCGCTTATGAAGGCGTGACGACCAAGGAGATCCTGTCCAAGCGACCCGGCTGGCAATTGTTTCGCGACGGCTGTCCGGGCGGCGAGACGGCGGCCGATGTCGGTGCCCGCGCGGACGCCATCATCGCCGGGCTGCGCGCGGTTGCCGGCAATGTGCTCATCTTCTCCAGCTCGCATTTCCTGCGTGTGCTCGCGGCGCGCTGGGTCGGCCTGCCGCCGGAAGGCGGCGAGCATTTTGTCCTCGACACCGCCAGCCTAAGCGTTCTCGGCTACGAGCACGACCTGACGGAGCCGGTCATCCGGAGGTGGAACCAGAAGTAGCCGCAGCTCGATAGCAGCTCAGGAGTCTCTGGAGATTAGGCGAAACCCTTCAGCCTCGTCATTCTAGGGCGGAGCAAGGAGCGAAGCGACGCGGCGCAGACCCTAGAATCATTCCGTTACCAATGAGCGTTGCCGCGGTGCAGAGCGACCCCTGTCTTGCGCCGCCTTTACCCTTTGCGCCAGGTCACGGAATGGATCCTCGGGTCTGCGCGTCCGCTTCGCTCCCGCTCCGCCCGTGGATGACGAAGCTGAGGCGTTTCGCTAGACTCTGACCATCGCCAGCTCCTCGGCCGTCAAATGCCGAGCCTTGCCCTTGGCCAGTTCGCCAAGCTGCAGCCGCCCGATCGCCACCCTGACCAGCCTCAGCACCTCAATGTCGAAAGCGGCGAGTAGCCTGCGGATGTGCCGGTTGCGTCCCTCGTCAAGCACGATCTCCAGCCAGGCTGTCCGCCCGCCGCTGCGCAACAGCGCGATCGAGCTTGCGGCGAGCAACTCGCCGTCGACGACGGCGCCCTGACGAAAACGCTCCAGCATTTCTTTGTCGGGCGCGGCCGCGATCTGCACGTGATAGGTCTTGGCGACATGCGAGGCGGGGTCGAGCAGGCCGTTCGCCCAGCGCGTGTCGTTGCTCAGCAAAAGCAGCCCTTCGCTCGCCTTGTCGAGGCGGCCCACGGGCGACACGAACGGCAGGTCGAGCCCTTCCAGGCAGTCATAGACGGTGCCGCGGCCTTCGGGATCATCGCGGGTGGTGACCAGCCCGCGCGGCTTGTTGAGCATCAGATAGACCTTGCGCTCGGCGACGACGCGCGCGCCGTCGACCCTGATGCTGTCGCGGTCGGGATCGATGCGCAGCAAGGCATCGCGCACCGTCTTGCCGTTGACTTGCACCCGCCCCTCGACGACCAGATTCTCGGCCTGCGTGCGCGAGCAGAAGCCAAGCTTGGAGAGCGCTCGGGCGAGGCTGACTTTTGCGGTTGCGGATCGTCTGTCGGGTTGGCGTGCCACTATCTTTGTCTTCGATCGCCTCAAAACGCCGCAACCGATGCCACGCTTGGCGAGATGGGCGCAAGCGGCTCCATCACCTGGCTTCGGGTCGTCCAATTTCACTCCTGCGGCGCGCTCAGCCGCCGGTAGGTGACTCCGTCGAATGTTGCCGTCACGAAGCTGTTGACCGACATCTTGCGTTTGCGCCCGTCGCTGCAGGCATAGAGCGGCCAGCCGGCCTCGCTGCATTCGATGGCCATGCAGATGCGGGCCACGCAGTTGCCTGTGGTCAGCCGGAAACCGCCCTTGCCGGCAAAGCCCTGCAGCAGGCTGCCATCCGAGGAACGCCATGTCCGCTGCTGGAATTCGGGCCGCAGCAGCCGAGGCTCGAGCGGCGCGGCTAAACCGGTTTGGGTCGCGGGGCCCGAATATTGAAGCCGGTAACGCGCCATACCGGTCGTGTATGCGGTGATAAGATCGGATTGGCCCGAATAGGCCGCTGCGAGGCCGGGTCGGTCGAAAAGATGGGACGCGCGCGGCTCCGCCCCTGACGGTCTCGTCAGGGCAGCGATGGCGACAAAGGCCAGGCAGACGCGCAACATCCCGATTTCCAGCAGCCATACCCCATCCGGCGTGCCGGGTTGCCCGGTGCCTGAGCGTACAATCTTTCCAATCGGATTTTCGCGCAAGCGCCCGTTTTCGGGGCGCCGTAACGGATCGCCCTCGCTTCCGTCAGCTATTGGCGGCCGACGGCAGCTCGAACAAGGTGGCGCCGTTCTCGCGCCCTCGGTCGACATAGCCGATCACGCGGAACCATTTCGCGACGTCGGGCCTGTGCAGCCAGCTGCGCGAGTGGACGGGAAGGTTGCCGGCCAGCGCCTGGACATGGCGGATGTGGCGCTTGCAGAAGCGGACCGTCGTGGCGTTGAAGAAATCCTCCCGCGCGGCAAAGAGCGTGTCGGCGGCGTCCGCATGCTCATGCCAAGCGATGATCGCCACCGTCCTGTCGTCCTGCACGAGCGCATGGGCCCGGCCTTCCTTCAGGTTCATCATCAAATTGTCATAGGCGCTTTTGCTGTCCTTGCCGGCCGCCACATATTCGTCCGACATTCGCTTGGACAGACCGCGGAAAACATCTTCCAGGTCTCCGACCGTCGCCGCGCGTGCTCTCATTTCTCCTCCTGACAGCCCGCCAGCAGTTTGCCCCAAGCAACAGGGATCACCAAGAAAACCAAATTCCCGATCCGCGGTGTGCGCGCAATCTTTTTCCGCACGGAAGGGCCCGACCGCTGATCACGCTCGCATATCAGCGTTGGCTTGAGATCGCTTTTCCGCTGTCGGATCTCGGCGGCGGCTGCGTGCGCTCTGGCACGCGGACATCCGGCTGGCGGCCGATCTTGCCGCTGGCCTCACGCTGGCGACGACGGCAAGAGAAAGCGTATGTTGAATTCATTGCAGCCCTGCCATAAAAGGCGCAAGTTCTCGATGGCCTGCAAGGTCTGGCTGCAGCGTTAGGGGTATGCATTGACGTCAAGCAGGCCGATCCTGATCACCGGCGCGGCCGGCTTCATAGGTTTTCACCTATGCCAGAGGCTGCTTGCCGAAGGCCGGCAGGTTGTCGGCCTCGATTCCATGAATGAGTATTACGACGTCACCTTGAAGCAGGCGCGGCTCGAGCGGCTGAAGGCTTTCCCAAACTTTCATTTCGAGCATGTCGATCTCGCCGACCGCGATGGCATCTCGGGGGTCTTTGCGTCGGTCGCGCCGCAGATCGTCGTCAACCTCGCCGCGCAGGCGGGCGTCCGCTATTCGCTGGTCAATCCGCATGTCTATGCGCAAAGCAATCTAAACGGCTTCCTCAACATCCTGGAAGGGTGCCGGCAGGCCTCGGTCGGCCATCTCGTCTATGCATCGTCAAGCTCGATCTATGGCGGCAGCACGAGCATGCCGTTCTCGGTGCATGATTCCGCCGACCATCCCCTCAGCCTCTATGCCGCCAGCAAGAAGGCAAACGAGCTGATGGCCCACACCTACAGCCATCTGTTCGGGCTGCCGACGACGGGCCTGCGCTTCTTCACCGTCTACGGTCCGTGGGGTCGGCCCGACATGGCCTTGTTCATCTTCACCAAGGCCATCCTCGCCGGTCAGCCGATCGATGTCTTCAACCATGGCAACATGCAGCGGGATTTCACTTATATCGACGATATCGTCGAGGGAGTGGCCCGCGTCATGCAGCATCCAGCGACGCCCAATCCCGATTGGACAAGCGCTGCACCGGACCCCGCGACGAGCACCGCGCCGTTCAGGATCCATAACATCGGCGACAGCTCGCCTGTCGAGCTCAGCCGGCTGATCGACGTTCTGGAAGACGCTCTCGGGCGCAAGGCAATCCGCAACCTGATGCCGCTGCAGCCGGGCGATGTGCCTGCGACTTATGCCGACGTCGCCTCACTCGAGGCGGTGATCGGTTTCAAGCCCAGGATCCCGATCGAGATCGGCGTCCCGCGCTTCGTGCAATGGTATCGGGATTTCTACCAGGTCTGATTGCAGGTCAGAGCAATTCCAGGAAAAGTGTGAGCGGTTGAGTTCGGCGCCTTCGCCGTAACCTTCCGTCTGGAACTGCGTCAAAAACAAAGGGATAGAGCGGCGACTATCCGAGCTCGCGCTCGTTCAGTCGGCCCGGCGTGCCTGCCTGTCGATCCAAAGCGCGATCAGCGTGCAGGCGGCGCCCGAAAGCAGGTAGGCGCCGGCGGCGATGAGGCCGAAATTGCCGGCCAGGAGCAGCGCCGCGAGCGGCGCGAAGCCGGCGCCGAACATCCAGGCCAGGTCCGATGTGACCGCCGAGCCGGTATAGCGGTGCTGGCGCGAGAAGCTCGATGCGACGACGCCTGAGGATTGCCCGAAGCTCAAGCCCAGCAGGATGAAGCCAAGCACCATGAACACCGTCTCGCCGACGGTGCCGCCGTTGAGAAGTTGTGGGGCAAAGCCGCTGAAGGCTGCGATGGCGACGGCGCCGCCGCCGAGCAGGGCGCGGCGTCCGACACGGTCGGCCAGCGGACCCGATGCAACGATCGCCGCGATGCCGAACAACGCGCTCACCGCTTCGATGACCAGAAAACGTTCCGGACCCTCATTGGTGAACAGGAACACCCAGGACAGCGGGAACACCGTCACCATATGGAACAGGGCGAAGCTCGCCAGCGGCGCGAAGGCGCCGACGATGACGTTGCGCCCTTCAGTCCGAACCATCTCCCTGATGCGCGTCGGTTGCAGGTCGCCGCTCTCGTAGAGTTTCGAGAATTCGGGCGTGACCACGATGCGCAGCCTGGCAAACAGCGCCACGACGTTGATGGCGAAGGCGACGAAGAAGGGATAGCGCCAGCCCCAGGCGAAGAAGTCGTCGGCCGAGAGGTTGGCGACGAAGAAGGCAAATAGCGAGCTTGCCACGATGAGCCCGATCGGCGCGCCGAGCTGCGGGATCATCGCATAGATGCCGCGCCGGTTCTGCGGCGCATTCAGCGCCAGGAGGGAGGGCAATCCGTCCCATGTCCCGCCGAGCGCCAGGCCCTGCAGAAAGCGGGTGAGCGCCAGCAGCCAGGCGGCGACCGCGCCGACGTCCTCATAGGAGGGCAGGAACGCCATGGCGACCGTCGAGGTGCCGAGCAGGAACAGCGCGATCGTCAGCTTGGCGCCGCGGCCATAGGCGCGGTCGATCGCCATGAACAGCACGGTGCCGAACGGGCGCGCGATGAAGGCCAGCGCGAAGATGGCGAAGGAGTAGAGCGTTCCGACCAGCGGGTCGTGGGTTGGGAACACAAGCTTGGGGAACACGATCACGGAAGCGATCGCATAGACGAAGAAATCGAAGAATTCCGACGTCCTGCCGATGATCACGCCGACCGCGATATCGCCAGCGCTGACTTGGCCGTGATGCGAGCCGATCAGCCTGCTGTCCGTTTCGGAAGTCGAAGTTTCAGCCATCGTTTCCGTTGTCACCAAACTCAACTTCGGAACGCGATTGTCGTCGTCCCGACGCTATGTTGTCGTCATCCAATTATGCGTGCACACTTTCGCGAAAGCCATACCGGCTGGGCATTGGACAAATTGTCCAATGTCGTCGCTGTGCCCGCGGCAGTAGCCGTTGGTCCATATCGCATCGCAACCTGCAGAGATCCTGCTGCAGGGCCATCGAGGGCAGCGTTTGATGAGACGATCCGGAGCCTTGCTTCTTTTTCCGCTCGCCGTGCTGCTGAGCGGCTGCGACCTGGTCGTGCTGGCGCCCGCGGGCGACGTGGCAGTGCAGCAGCGCGACCTGCTCGTCGTCTCGACCCTGCTGATGCTGCTCATCATCCTGCCGGTCATGGCGCTGACCGTGCTGTTCGCCTGGCGCTACCGGCAATCCAGCACCACGGCGATCTACACGCCGGACTGGGACCATTCGACCAAGCTGGAGCTGGTGATCTGGGCTGCACCCCTGCTCGTCATCATCTGCCTCGGCGCGCTCACCTGGCTCGGCTCCCATCTGCTCGATCCCTACCGGCGCATCGACCGGATCGAACCAGGACAGCCGGTCACCCAGAACCACAAGCCGCTCAGGGTCGACGTCGTCGCGCTGGATTGGAAATGGCTCTTCATCTATCCGGATTACGGCATTGCCTCCGTCAACGAGCTGGCGGCGCCGGTCAACCAGCCGATCGATTTCCGCATCACCTCCTCGACGGTGATGAACTCCTTCTACATTCCGGCCCTTGCCGGACAGATCTACGCCATGCCCGCCATGGAGACGAAGCTGCACGCGGTCATCAACCGTCCGGGCACCTATTCCGGCTTCTCGGCCAACTACAGCGGCGCCGGCTTCTCCGGCATGCGCTTTGCGTTCCACGGCCTCTCTGACAAGGCGTTCGGTGAGTGGGTGACGCAGACCAAAGGTGCGCAGGCTACGCTCAGCCGCGAGACCTATCTCGAGCTCGAGCGTCCGAGCGAGAACGAGCCGGTCCGCCACTATGCCTCCGTCGATCCCGACCTCTATGGCGCGATCCTCAATCTGTGCGTCGAGCGCGGCAAGATGTGCATGAACGAGATGATGTCGATCGACGCCAAGGGCGGCCTTGGGCTGGCCGGCGTGCGCAACACCTTGCCGCTGCAATATGACAAGCTTGCCCGGCGCGGCGCGGTGTTCGGCAACGATCCGTCCTATGTCGCCAGCATCTGCACGGCGGAGGAAGCAGCCGCCGCCTTGCGCGCGGCCGGCGATGCCGGCGCGAAATACTGGCCAATGCGCGATCTTTCCCCGCTGCGCGGGGCAGGGCTGCTCAGCCCAGGGGCCGGCAGCCGCCGCGCCGATGCCGGGACCCCGTCGCTCGGCCTGCTGCGCTTCGAATTGTGAGGGATGGCGGATGCCTGAGTCGCTGACCAAATTCATCTTCGGCCGCCTCACTCTGGAGTCGCTGCCGCTGCACGAGCCGATCGTCGTCGTCACCTTCATCGTCGTGGCGTTGGGCGGCCTCGCGGTGCTCGGCGCGGTCACCTATTCCAAGCTTTGGGGTTATCTGTGGCGCGAGTGGTTCACCAGCGTCGACCACAAGAAGATCGGCATCATGTACATGGCGCTCGGCCTCGTCATGCTGCTGCGCGGCTTCTCCGACGCCATCATGATGCGCCTGCAGCAGGCCATCGCCTTCAACGGTTCCGAGGGTTACCTCAACGCTCATCACTACGACCAGATCTTCACCGCCCATGGCGTGATCATGATCTTCTTCGTGGCGATGCCTTTCGTCACCGGGCTGATGAACTTCGTCGTGCCGCTGCAGATCGGCGCGCGCGACGTCTCGTTCCCCTTCCTCAACAATTTCAGCTTCTGGATGACGGTCGGCGGCGCGATCCTGGTCATGGCCTCGCTGTTCGTCGGCGAGTTCGCCCGCACCGGCTGGCTGGCCTATCCGCCGCTCTCCGGCATCAATTACAGTCCCGACGTCGGCGTCGATTACTACATCTGGGCGCTGCAGGTCGCCGGCGTCGGCACGACATTGTCCGGCATCAACCTGATCTGCACCATCATCAAGATGCGCGCCCCAGGCATGACCATGATGCGCATGCCCGTCTTCACCTGGACCTCGCTCTGCACCAACGTGCTGATCGTCGCGTCCTTCCCGGTGCTGACGGCGGTGCTGACGCTGCTTGCGCTCGACCGCTATGTCGGCACCAACTTCTTCACCAACGATTTCGGCGGCAATCCGATGATGTATGTGAACCTCATCTGGATATGGGGCCACCCGGAGGTCTACATCCTTATCCTGCCGCTGTTCGGCGTCTTCTCCGAGGTCACCTCGACCTTCTCAGGCAAGCGCCTGTTCGGCTACACCTCGATGGTCTACGCCACGATAGTCATCACCATCCTGTCCTATCTCGTCTGGCTGCACCACTTCTTCACCATGGGCTCCGGCGCCAGTGTCAATTCCTTCTTCGGCATCACCACGATGATCATCTCGATCCCGACCGGCGCGAAGATATTCAACTGGCTGTTCACTATGTATCGCGGCCGCATCCGTTTCGAATTGCCGATGATGTGGACGGTGGCCTTCATGCTCACCTTCGTCGTTGGCGGCATGACCGGCGTGCTGCTTGCCGTGCCGCCCGCCGACTTCGTGCTGCACAACAGCCTGTTCCTGATCGCGCATTTCCATAACGTCATCATCGGCGGCGTGCTCTTCGGCCTGTTCGCCGGCATCGCCTATTGGTGGCCCAAGGCCTTCGGCTTCAGGCTCGATCCGTTCTGGGGCAAGGTTTCGTTCTGGTGCTGGGTGCTCGGCTTCTGGCTCGCCTTCATGCCGCTCTATATCCTCGGCCTGATGGGCGTGACCCGCCGCATGCGCGTCTTCGACGATCCCTCGCTGCAGATATGGTTCGTGATAGCCGCTTTCGGCGCGGTGCTGATCGCCTGCGGCATCGCCGCCTTCCTGGTCCAGATCTTCGTCTCCATCCGCAAGCGCGAAGCGCTGGCCGATCACACCGGCGATCCCTGGGACGGCCGCACCCTCGAATGGTCGACCTCCTCGCCGCCGCCGGCCTACAACTTCGCCTTCACGCCGGTCATTCGCGACAACGACGCCTGGTTCGACATGAAGAAGGCCGGCTACCGGCGCCCGCTGTCCGGATTCAAACCGATCCACATGCCGAGCAACACCGGCACCGGCGTCGTCCTGGCGGTGTTCAGCGTCGCGCTCGGCTTCGGCCTGATCTGGTACATCTGGTGGCTGGCGGCGCTGAGCTTCGTCTGCCTCATCGCAACCGCGATCGGCCACACCTTCAACTACCACCGCGACTTCGACATCCCGGCTGCCGAGGTCACGCAAACCGAAGAGGCGAGGACGACGCTCCTCGCCGCCCAGGGCTAGGAATTGAGCATGGCATCGAGCGCGATCACGGCCGTCGCGGAACCGGTCTTCCACCTGGAAGAAGAGCACGCGCACGCCGAAGGCGGCAGCACCATGCTCGGCTTCTGGCTCTACCTGATGAGCGACTGCCTGATCTTCGCCATGCTGTTCGCGGCCTATGGCGTGCTCGGCGGCAATTACGCGGCGGGTCCGGCGCCGAAGGATCTGTTCGATCTCGGTCTGGTGGCGGTCAACACCACCATGCTGCTCTTGTCCTCGATCACCTACGGCTTTGCCATGCTGACCATGGACAAGGGCCGCGTCGGCGCGACGCAGGCCTGGCTCGTGGTGACCATGCTGTTCGGCCTGGCGTTCCTCTCCATCGAGCTATCCGAATTCGCGCACATGATCCATGAAGGCGCGACCCCGCAGCGCAGCGCCTTCCTGTCGTCCTTCTTCACCCTGGTCGGCACGCACGGCCTGCACGTGACCTTCGGCATCGTCTGGATGGTGACGCTGATGGTGCAGGTGGCGCGACACGGCCTCATCGAGGCCAACCGCCGCCGGCTGATGTGCCTCTCGATGTTCTGGCACTTCCTCGACGTCGTCTGGATCGGCGTCTTTACCTTTGTCTATCTGATGGGGATGCTCAGATGAGCGCTCATGATCATGCCGATCGCGACCATACCCATGGCGGCGCCGCGCACGGCTCGCTGAGGGGCTACCTGATCGGCTTCGTCCTGTCAGTGATCCTCACCGCCATCCCGTTCTGGATGGTCATGACCGGCGCCATGGACAACAAACAGGCCGCGGCCATCATCATCATGGCCTTCGCGGTGGTGCAGATCGTGGTGCACATGGTCTTCTTCCTGCATATGAACCCCGCCTCGGAAGGCGGATGGTCGATGCTGGCGCTCATCTTCACGGTGGTTCTCGTCGTCATCGTGCTGAGCGGCTCGCTGTGGGTGATGTACCACCTCAACGCCAACATGATGCCCGGGCTCCACGAGATGCGGGAGATGCCATGAGCCCCATTTCGGGCGTGGGCGTGTGGCGCGCGGGGAGGGCCAAAGCCGAGGCAAAGGACATGACCGGCTCTCATGCGGCCTCGAAGGGTTCCACGTCGCGATTCCTGGCTGTAGTGCTTGGGATTCTCGGCGTCCTGGTGTTTCTCGGACTCGGCGTCTGGCAGCTGGAAAGACGGGTCTGGAAGCTCGACCTGATCGCCCGCGTCGACCAACGCATCCATGCTCCCGTCGTCGATGCGCCCGGCCCGCAGGACTGGAGCGGGTTGAGCGCGCCGGACTACGAATATCGCCATGTGCGCCTTGCCGGGCATTTCCTCGGCAGCGCCAACACGCTGGTGCAGGCGGTGACCGAGCTCGGCGGCGGCTATTGGGTGCTGACGCCGATGCGCGACGACCGCGGGTTCACGGTCCTCGTCAATCGCGGCTTCATCCCGCAAGAGCGCAAGGTGGAGTTCGAGCGGGAGAATGCCGCGCTCGCCTCGCCGGCGACGGTTGAGGGGCTGCTGCGCATCAGCGAGCCCGGCGGCGGTTTCCTGCGCAGCAACGATCCGGCTGCCGATCGCTGGTATTCGCGCGACGTGGCGGCAATCGCCAAGGCGCGCGGCCTGGCGGATGTCGCGCCTTATTTCATCGATGCCGAGGCATCCGGCGCTGCTGGCTGGCCGCGCGGCGGGCTCACCGTCGTCACCTTCCGCAACAGCCATCTCATCTATGCTTTGACCTGGTTTGCCCTTGCAGGGATGCTGGCGATGGCGCTTGCCAGACAGGTCTTCTCCGGCCGCCGGAACTGGGATGCAGCGTGATGAATATCGCGTGGCCCCATCGCGACAAGCCGTTCCTGACGCTTCCTCCAACGCGGCAGGGAGGCGCCGCGTCGGACGCCGACGTCACGAACAGGAAGAACCTGCTCCTGCTCATCCAGCTGCGCTGGCTGGCGGTGGCGGGGCAGGTGCTGACCATCCTGGTCACGCAATACTGGTTCGCCATCCCGCTGCCGCTCGCCGAGATGGCGGGCGTGGTGCTTTTCCTGGTCGGCCTAAACATCTTCAGCCTGCTCGCCCTGCGCGGCAACCGCCGGATCTCCAACGCGCAGCTCTTCGTCGCGCTGATTTTCGACATGGCGGCGCTGACGACGCAGCTCTACCTGAGCGGCGGCGCCTCGAATCCATTCGTGTCGCTTTACCTGCTGCAGATCACGCTCGGCGCTGCGCTGCTGGCGCCATGGTCGACCTGGCTCCTGGTGGTGGCGGCCTCGGCCTGCTTCGTCTTCCTCATCTTCGTCTTCCAGCCGATCGCACTTCCGCATCACGGCGGCAGCGACCTCCTGGCGCTGCATCTGCGAGGCATGTTCATCTGCTTCGTGCTCGCGGCCGGCCTGATCGTGATCTTCATGACGCGCATCAACCGCAACCTGCGCGAACGCGATGCCTATCTCGCCGACCTGCGCCAGCGTTCGGCCGAGGAAGATCACATCGTGCGCATGGGCCTGCTGGCCTCGGGTGCCGCGCATGAACTGGGCACACCGCTGTCGACAATATCGGTTATCCTGTCCGACTGGCGCCAGATGCGCGGCGTCAAGCGCAACCGCGAGCTTTCCGAGGACGTGGCCGAGATGCAGGCGCAGATCGAGCGCTGCAAAGGCATCGTCACGGGCATTCTCATGTCCTCCGGCCAGGCGCGGGGCGAGGGCACCATCCGCACTACGATCCGCCGGTTCCTCGACGATCTCGTCGAGGAATGGCGCGTCAGCCGCCAGCCCATCAAGCTGGACTACGGCAATGGTTTCGAGCCGGACGAGCCGATCGTGTCCGACACGGCGCTGAAACAAGTGATCTTCAATGTGCTCGACAATGCGCAGGAAGCATCGCACGATTGGGTCGGCATCGCTGCCGAGCGGCAGGATGAGAAGCTGGTGCTCTCCGTCGAGGATCGCGGCCCGGGTTTCGACAAGGATATTCTGGCAACGCTCGGCCAGCCCTATATGTCGAGCAAGGGGCGTCCGGGCGGCGGCCTAGGCCTCTTCCTGGTGTTCAACGTGGTGCGCAAGCTTGGAGGCGACGTTTCGGCGCGCAACATGGCCGAGGGCGCCCGTGTTACCCTTTCGCTGCCGCTGGCGGCGCTGACCTATGGAGACGATCGTGAAATCTGATCGATCCTTGTTCGTCATCGAGGACGACGCGACCTTTGCGCGCACGCTCAAACGCTCGTTTGAAAAGCGCGACTACGACGTCGTGGTCTGCCACGACCGCGAGGCGCTGCTGGTCGCGCTGGAAACGGCCGTTCCGGCCTACGCCGTCGTCGATCTCAAGCTCGGATCGGGATCGGGTCTCGAATGCGTCAAGCTTCTCAGCGCCCGCAATCCGTCGATGCGCATCGTCGTGCTGACGGGATTTGCCAGCATCGCCACGGCCGTCGAGGCGATCAAGCTCGGCGCGGGCCACTATCTGGCCAAGCCCGCCAACACCGATGACATCGAAGCCGCCTTCGGCCGCGCCGAGGGTGACGTTTCGGTGCCGCTCACCAGCCGCCCCACCTCGATCAAGAACCTCGAATGGGAGCGCATCCACGAAACGCTGGTCGAAACCGGCTTCAACATCTCCGAAACCGCGCGCCGGCTCGGCCTGCACCGGCGCACGCTTGCTCGCAAGCTCGAGAAGCGCGTGGTGCAGTAGGGCGCCGTACCAAGATTATTCGCGAACGGCCACGGCCAGCACCGAGACGCAGTCGCCCGCCTTGACCAGGCCCGGGAAATGACGCGCGGCGAGCAGTCCCGACATCCTGGCCCTGATCTCCTGCGGCGCTTGCCCGGTGCGCCCGACCGGATGGATGCGCGCGACCACCTGGCCGTCCTTCACAGGCTCGCCGAGGTCGACCACCGTCTCGATCATGCCGTCATCCTCGGCGAAGGCGAAGCAATCGCCCGACGGCATGTCCAGCCACTGAGTTCTGCCCTTCTCGACCGCACCATCGACGATCCCGGCGTGGCGGAGCACGTTGAGGATGCCGCGCCGGGCGATCCGCACCGTCTCGGCGCGCGAGGTTCCGCCGCCGCCGAGCTCGGTAGTGACAAAGACCTTGCCCATCTCCTCTGCCGCCGTGTCATACATGCCGACCGCGTCGATCTCGGTCATGCGCATCGAGAACGGCGCCGAGAAAGCCTCGACCGCGGCGAAGGCCTTTTTCTCCTGCGCCTTGTCCGGCAGCGTATGCGCCGCGCAGAACGGCACGAAGTCCAGCGTCTTGCCGCCGGAATGGAAGTCGAAGACGATGTCCGCGCGCGGCAGCAGCTCGCGCTGGAAATAGTCGGCGATCTTCTCCGTCACCGTGCCGTCCGGGCGTCCGGGGAAGGAACGGTTCATGTTGCCCTTGTCGATCGGCGAGGTGCGCGTGCCGGCCCGGAAGGCCGGATAGTTCATCGCCGGCACGATGATGACCGTGCCGGAGACGTTTCTCGGATCTAGCGTGCGGGCGAGTTCGTAGAGCGCCAGCGGCCCCTCATATTCGTCGCCGTGATTGCCGCCGGTGAGCAGCGCCGTCGGGCCCTTGCCGTTGCGCACGACGCAGACCGGGATCATCACCGAGCCCCAGGCGGAATCATCGCGGCTGTAGGGCAGGCGCAGGAAGCCGTGCTGGACGCCGTCGCGCTCGAAGTCGACGGTCGGCGTGATCGGCGAGGGACGCAAAGCGGACATCGGCTCAGTCCTTCACGAACAGCTTGCGCGGCACGTTGGCCAGGCACTCGACGCCGGTGTCGGTGATCAGGATCGACTCGGTGATCTCCAGCCCCATCGTCTCCAGCCACAGTCCGGTCATGAAATGGAAGGTCATGCCGGGCTTGAGCTCGGTGCGGTCGCCGGGGCGCAGGCTCATGGTGCGCTCACCCCAGTCCGGCGGATAGGAGATGCCGATCGGGTAGCCGGTGCGGTTGTCCTTGACGATGCCGTATTTCTTCAAAACGGCGAAGAAGGCGTTGGCGATATCCTCGCAGGTGTTGCCGGGCTTGGCGGCGGCCAAGCCTGCTTCCATGCCCTCAAGTGTGGCCTTCTCTGCGTCTAGGAAGGCCTGGGTCGGCTTGCCGAGGAACACGGTGCGCGACAGCGGACAATGGTAGCGATTGTAGCAGCCGGCGATCTCGAAGAACGTGCCTTCGTTCACCTTCATCGGCTTGTCGTCCCAGGTGAGATGCGGCGCCGAGGCGTCCGCTCCCGACGGCAAGAGCGGCACGATCGCCGGATAGTCGCCGCCGATGCCGGCGACGCCGCGCGTGCCGGCATCGTAGATCTCGGCGACCAGATCGCATTTGCGCATGCCGACCTCTATTTTGTCGACGATCCGCTGGTGCATCGCCTCGACGATACGGGCGGCGTTGCGCATATACTCGATCTCGGTCGGGCTTTTCACGGCGCGCTGCCAGTTCACCAGCGCTGTGGCATCGGCGAAGCGGGCGTTGGGCAGGTGCTTCTGCAGCGCCGCGAAGGCGGCGGCCGAAAACCAGTAATTGTCCATCTCGACGCCGATGCTGAGCTTGTCCCAGCCGCGCTCGGCCAGCACGCTGGCGAGGTAATCCATCGGATGCCGCTCGGTCGACTGCACATAATGGTCGGCGTAGCCGATGATGTTGTCATGCGCGAGATACGCGGTGCGCTTGGCGCCGTTGGCGTCTTGGCCGCGGCCGTACCAGACCGGCTCGCCGGAAGGCGGCACGATGACGGCCTGATGCACATAGAACGACCAGCCGTCATAGCCCGTCAGCCAGGCCATGTTGGAGGGATCGCTGACGATCAGCAGATCGACGCCTTTAGCCTCCATGGCCTTTCGTGTCTTGGCGAGGCGCTCTGCATATTCGCCGCGCGAGAATTTCAAATTTGGCTGCATTTTGTTGTCCTCGTTTGTTGGGCCTGGCGGCCAGCATCAACTTTCGAAATCGAGCCCGGCATTGGCGGCGCGCGCACGGTCGCGAGCAAAAGTGGCGATTGCGGTGTCCTGCACGCCGGTGCCGGTGAGGTCGGCGATGGTGATGTCGCTGGCCGAGCGCCGTCCGGGCTTGCTGCCGGCGATGATCTGGCCAAGTTCGGTGACCTCGGCGTCGGCGGCGAAGACCGCCGCCTCGATGGCGTGGTGGAGCTCGCCGAGGCGCCGTGTCTGCTTGGCGCTGTCGGCGACATAGAGATCGGCCATGCGCAGGATCGCCGGCGCGATCTCGTTCTTGTGCTCGGCGTCTGAGCCCATGGCGGTGATGTGCTGGCCGGCGGTGACGAAGCCGGCCTTGATCAGGGGTTCGGTAGAAGGCGTGGTGGTGACGATGATGTCGGCGCCCGCTGCCGCGTTCGCCGCATCCGGCTCGGCGCGCACGAGGATACCGAGCTTCACGCGCAAGCGCGCGGCGGTGGCTTCAGCCCTGGCGGCGTCGCGCGCCCAGATGCGCGCTTCCTCGATCGGTCTGACGAGACGCAGCGCTTCCAACTGCAGGCCGGCCTGCAGGCCGGCGCCGAAGATCGCGGCCACGCTGGAGTCTTGGCGCGACAAATGCTTTGCCGCAACCGCGCCGGCCGCAGCGGTTCGGATGTCGGTGAGATAGCCATTGTCGAGCAGCAGCGCCTCGACCACACCGGTCTTGGCCGAAAGCAGCACCATCATGCCGCCGCCGCTCGGCAGGCCGAGCGTCGGGTTGTCGAAGAAACCGGAGCTTATCTTGACGGCGAAGCCGTCTATGCCGGGCACATAGGCGGACTTCACGTCGACCTCGCCGCGATGCTCGGGAATGTCGAGCCGCAGGATCGGTGGCATCGCCACCGGCAGCGTGGCCAAGGCGCGAAAAGCGTCCTCGACGCAGGCAACGGCGTCCAGATCGAGCGTCACGATCTTGCGCAGATCACTTTCGGTGAGGATGGTTATGCGGCTCATGCTGCGCGCTCCGCGATTGTCTCGCCGCAGACGATGCGGCGGTGCAGGTCCATGTCGATGTTCTTGCCGGAGAGGATGAGAACAGTGGGGCCGCTGACTTTGGCCTTGCCGGCAAGCAGCGCGCCTATGCCGACGGCCCCGGCGCCTTCGACAATCTCGCGCTCCTCTTCATACGCATGGCGGATGCCGGCCGCGATCTCCTCCTCCGAAAGCAGGACCACGTCGTCCAGCAGGTCGCGGCACATGGCGAAGGTCACCCGGTTGTCGAGCCCGATGCCGCCGCCGAGCGAGTCCGCCAATGTCGGCAGTTCCTCGACCTGTACCGGCCGGCCGGCGTCGAGGCTGGCCTTCATAGCCGCGCCCCGCGCCATCGAGATGCCGATGACCTTAGTGCCCGGGCTCATGCCTTTGACGGCCGCCGCCACGCCAGCCGCCAGCCCGCCGCCCGAGAGCGGCACCAGCACGCTTGCCGCATCCGGAACCTGCTCCATGATTTCCAGGCCGACCGTGCCCTGCCCGGCGATGATATCGGGATGGTCGAAGGGCGGCAGCATGACCAGTCCTTCTGCCGCGACCAGCCTGTCGACTTCCTGCTGCGCGTCGTCCTGGCTGTTGCCGACGATGCGGATATCCGCGCCGAGACGACGGATGGCGTCGAGCTTGTTTTCCGGCACCAGCCTCGACATGCAGATCACCGCGCGGATGCCTTCGAGCTTTGCCGCATGCGCCAGCGCGCGGCCGTGATTGCCGGTCGAGGCGGCGACGACGCCGCGCGATTTTTCTTCCGCGCTCAATGCTGCGATCGCATTGGAAGCACCGCGCAGCTTGAACGCGCCGGTGGTCTGGTGATGCTCCAGCTTGAGATGAACGGGACGGCCCGTGCGGTTCGAGAGGCTTTGCGACAGCACGATGGGTGTCCGCTCGACCTTGCCTGCAATGCGCTCGCGCGCCGCGCGAATATGCTGAAGCTCAACAATCATTTCGATCACGGGCATTTCGTTCACTGGGCCAGCGGCTTCGTCCACAGTCGGCCGAATTCGGGCCGGGGCGTCTCGTCGCCGCAGAGCCGCAGGCAGTTCCAGGCGCTGGCCTGGTTGCTGGTGACGACCGGACGTCCGATCGCCTCTTCCATGCCGGGAACCGCGAGCGCGGCACGCAGCGCGGTGCATGAGACGAACAGCGCATCGGCCTGCGGATGGGTGACGTTGCGCGCCAGCTCGACCAGGGACGCCGGCGTAATGCGCGCCATCTCGCGGTCGTCCTCGAAACCGAGGCAGGTGAAGCTTTCGATATGGAAACCGTGCGCGGCGAAATAGGTGGCCATCGGCCGGCTGGTCTCGACGGTGTAAGGAGTCAGGATGCTGATGCGCTTCACCCCGAAAGCGTTCAGGCCGCGCACGCCGGCCATCGGTGGGGTGACGACGGGCACGCCGGGCTTGGCTGCATGGATCGCCTGCTCGATCTCGGCATCGCCGATCACCACCGACGCAGAGGTGCACGAGTAGCATATCGCATCGAGCGGTTCGTCCGGCAGGATCAGCGCCGCGCCCGCCGAAAGCGACGGCTGCATCTTGCGCAGGTTTTCCGGCGTCGTCGGATTGGCGTAGGGGATGCGCACGACATAGACGCCGATCCGCTCGCTCGCCACCATGCGGCGGAAGTCCACCTCGCTGGTGTGGTCGGTCGCAAGCGCAATCAGGCCGACGCGCTTTTCCAGCGGACGCGAGTCCAGAGTGGGACGCGCTGTTTCGAGGCGGATGTCGGGCAATGCGTTCATGACTTTCATCTTTCGATCCTGCCGTAGCGATGCTCCAGCCAGCGCAACAGCACGACGGAGCAGAGGCTGATGACGAGAAAGAAGGCGCCGACCAGCGTCATCGGCTCGATGTAGCGGTAATAGGTGTTGGCGACGCTCTTGGCCTGGTTCATCAGTTCCAGCACGGTGATCGCCGACAGCAGCGGCGTCTCCTTGAACATGGCGATGAAATAGTTAGCCAACGCCGGGATCATCGGCGGGATCGCCTGCGGCAGGATGATATGGGTCCAGGTGTGGCGGCCGCCCAGATTGCAGGCCTTGGCAGCTTCCCACTGGCCGCGCGGCACATTGTCGATGCCGGCGCGGTAAACCTCGGCCGTGTAGGTGCCGTAGTGCAGGCCGAGCCCGATGACGCCCGCCACCAGCGGCGGCAGCAGGATGCCGATGTCGGGCAGCACGTAGAAGATGAAATAGAGCTGCACCAGGAGCGGCGTGCCGCGGATGAACTCGGCGAACCAGCCGACGCTGCGCGCGACGATGCGGTTCTCCGAGCGCCGCGCCAGCGCGATCCCAAGCCCCACGATCGCCGCCAGGACCGAGCCGAGCACCGTCGCCAAGATGGTGATCTTCACCCCCTGGATAAGGGTCGGCATGATCTCCCAGACGAAGTTCCAATCCCATTCCATCAGACGCGCACTCCGTCGAGGCCGCGCGCCATGCGGCGCTCCAGCGTGCGAATGCCCCAGGAGATGATCAGCGCCAGCGCGAAATAGATGACGAGAACGGAGAGGAAGGGCATCAGCGTGCTGCCGGTTTGCGAGCGCACTACCTGCGCCTGGAAGGTCAGGTCGGCGAGCGAGATAAGCGACACAACCGAGGTCGCCTTGAGCAGCTCGATCGCGTTGTTGCCGAAGGTCGGCAGCATGACCAGCAGCGCCTGCGGCAGGATCACATGGCGCATGCCTTGCCAGCGGCCGAGATTGAGCGCCGTGCAGGCCTCGTATTGCTCGCGGCCGACCGACAGGATGGCGCCGCGCACGACTTCCGCGGCATAGGCGCCGACATTCAAGCCCAGCGCCAGCACGCCGGCCTGCAGCGGCGTCAGCGACAGGCCGGCGAAAGGCAGCACGAAATAGGCCCAGAACAACTGCACGAAGATCGAGGTGCCGCGGAAGAATTCGATGTAGGTCGTCGCCAGCGCGCGGATGATGAAGAAGCGCGACACGCGCCCCATGCCGGCAAGGAAGGCCATGATCAGCGCAAGCACCGACCCCATCAGCGTCAGCTCGATGGTGACAAGCGCTCCCTGCAATATCAGGCCGAGATAGCCGGACCACTGGGTCATGAAACTAGAAGTTTCCCAACATTGATGTGCTTGGCTCCTCCCATCGACAGGGAGATGCCAGGTTACCCTCCATAGCTGCAGCGCAGCTGCTGCGTAGGATGGGCAGGCAGATGAGGGGCGGAACCAACCCTACAGAACTTGGCGCCGCCCCTCATCCGGCTCTTCGAGGCACCTTCTCCCCGCAAGCGGGGAGAAGGCAAAGGAGCACTACTTCGCCGCGCAGAGCTTCTCGCGCGTCGTCGACATCGCCGCCTTGGCGGAGAAGCCGTAGGGCTCGATGATCTTGGCGAACTCGCCGGACTTCTTCATTTTGGCGAGCTCGACGTCATAGGCGTCGCGCAGTGCCTCGTCGCCTTTCTTGAAGGCCGCGCCATCGCAATAGACCGGCGCGCCCTGCACCGGCGCGATCACTTCGAGGTTCGGGTCGTTGGCCTTCTTCATCAGGTCGTTGATCGAGAGCACGGGCAGCGAATAGGCGTCGATACGGCCGTCCTGCACCATCTTCAGGCCGCTCTGGCCGTCCGGCACGACGATGACGCGATCGCGCGGCACGCCGGCAGTGAGCGCCAGCTTCTCCTCGGTGCCGCCGCCCGGCGCGCCGACCGTGGCGGAGCTGTCCTTGGCGATGTCCTCATAGCTCTTGAAGCCCTTCGGATTGCCCTTTTTCACCAGCATCGCTTCGGCATCGCAAAGCACCGGCTCGGAATAGGCGACCGCCGCGCAGCGCTCCGGCTTCATGAACAGGCCGGCGGTGACGACGTCGAAGCGGCCGGCCTGCAGGCCGGGGATCATCGCGCCATATTCTGAAATGGAAGCGACGATGTCGTTGACGCCGAGACGCTTGAAGATCTCGCGCGCCACGTCGGGAGCCGCGCCCGACACCTTGCCGTCGGCCGCGACCGCCGTATAGGGCGGCTCGTTGGCGATGGCGACGCGGGCGAAGCCCTGCTGCTTGAGCTGCTCCAGCTTGGCGTCATCCGCCGACCGCGCGCCGGGGGCGAGCAACATCGCGGTGATCGCGAGGCCGGCGACGCCAGCCAGAATGCCAAGTTTCTTCATTGTTCCCAACTCCTTGTTTGTCTTCTTGGTTTGCCTGGTTCGGGCGGCCTTTGACCGCCCGTGGACGGCTTGCGCCGCCCGCTCGCATTGCGGTCAGACGCGATGTCCGGCCGCGATGATCTTCTTCAGGAAGCTCTGCGTTCTTTCCTGTTTGGGATGGCGGAAAATCTCGTCGGGCTTGCCTTCCTCGACGATCCTGCCGCGGTCGAAGAACAGCACGCGGTCGGCGAAGTCGTGGGCGAAGCCCATCTCATGGGTGACCAGAAGCATCGTCATGTCGGTCTCGGCGGCGAGCTTGCGCATGACGTTGAGCACTTCCTCGACGAGCTCGGGGTCGAGCGCCGAGGTGACCTCATCGAACAGCATGATCTTGGGCGACAGCGCCAGCGCCCTTGCGATCGCAACGCGCTGCTTCTGGCCGCCGGAGAGCTGCGCCGGCATCGCCTTCGCCTTGTCCGCTAGTCCGACCATGTCGAGCAGTTCCATCGCCCGCTTCTCGGCGGCGGCGCGCGCGACGCCCTTGGTCAGCATCGGCGCCAGGGTCACATTGTCCATGACGCATTTGTGCGGGAAGAGATTGAACAGCTGGAAGACCATTCCGATCTTCTGGCGCATCCTGGCCAGATGCCGCTCGTCGGCCGGCAGCAGCTGGCCGTTGCGCTCCATGTGGTAGAGCTGCTCGCCGTCGATCTGGATATGGCCGCCGTCGATCTTCTCCAGCGTCATCAGGATGCGCAGGATCGTCGTCTTGCCTGAGCCGGACGGGCCGATCAGCGCCAGCTTCTCGCCAGGCATGACCTGCATCGACAGGCCGTCCAGCACCTTGAAGGCGCCGAAGCTCTTCGAAATCGCATCGACCTTGATGA
Source organism: Mesorhizobium sp. CA10 (assembly GCF_020165285.1). NCBI lineage: Bacteria > Pseudomonadati > Pseudomonadota > Alphaproteobacteria > Hyphomicrobiales > Phyllobacteriaceae > Mesorhizobium > Mesorhizobium sp. CA10. The sequence continues at coordinate 258,615 of NZ_JAIUHV010000006.1, read as the reverse complement.
TGGGCGCGGGCAATCCATGTCCCCGTTCTGGAGAAGCCTATGCCCTTAACGATGCGAAACGTGCCAAATCATGTCAATTGGAAAAATAATATCATGACAATATTTCCGGCGCGGCACAATTTCAGGGCAATCTTCCTTTGTGCATCAGATGGCGAGCAGGAGATGCTCCGGATCGCCGAGCAGCAGTTTGGCGACAACGCTCAGGCCCGCCCGCAGTTCCCCCTCGGTGGTCGATCCGAGCGAGATGCGCACGGCCGGATGCCAGGGCGTGTCGGCGATGCGGAACGAGGTGCCCGGCGCGATCGCCACCCCGCGCAGGCGCGCCTGCGCGACAAAGCTCTCCTCGGCCCGATCGCCCGGCAGCTCGAGCCACAGATGCAGCCCGTCGCGATGACAGCGATAGTCGACACCCGTGAGCACTTCCGCGGCGATCTCCTGGCGGCGCCTCAGCGCGCCACGCTGCCAGTTGACCAGTTCCATCGCGGTGCCGTCGGTCACCCAGCGCGTAGCGATCTCTGCAACCATCGGCGTCGCCATCCAGTTCGAGACGAGGTGGCGGTTGGCGACGGCCGCGACATAGCGGTCCGGTACCGCGAGATAGCCGATGCGCAGGCCTGGCACGACGATTTTGGTGAAGGAGGTGACGTAGAGCGTCCGTTCCGGCGCGAAGGCGGCAACCGCCGGCGGCCTGCCTTCAACCAGCGGCCCGAGCACGTCGTTCTCGATGATGGCAATGTCGTGCTTGCGGGCGACCGCCGCGATCTGCTCGCGCCTTGTGGCGTCCATCAGCGTCGCCGTCGGGTTGATCACCGACGGCTGCACGAACACAGCGCGAATGTCCGAGAGGCGGCAGGCCTCGTCGAGCGCTTCGGGGATCAGCCCGTTGCCGTCGATCGGCAGGCCTTCGAGATTGAAGCCGAGATAGCGAGCAAGCGGGATCAGCGTGTGGTGGCCGATCGCCTCGGTAGCGACCGTCGAGCCGGGCGGCGCAACGCTCATCAGCGCCACCGTCATGCCGGCAGTGGCGCCGTTGGTCAGGCTGATGTTCTGCGGCGAGGCTTCAAGGCCGCAAAGTTTCAGCCATTCGACCGCGACCGCGCGGTGGCGCGGGAAAACCATGTTCGGCCGGAACGATAGCGCCGAGCTCGACGGCAGGTTCTCGGCCAGCCAGCCCAGCGCCTGCTTTAGTTTCTCCAAATGCATCGGCTCGCAGACCGGCTTCAGGATCGAGAGGTCGATGACCTCGCCCAGCCGTTCCGGGATGTAGGGCGGCTCGGGCTCGCGGCGCTGCGTCTGCACGAAACTGCCGCGGCCGACCTCGCCGGAAATCAGTCCCCGGCGGATCAACTCCTCATAGGCGCGGCTGACGGTCTGCACCGAAAGCTTCAGATCGTCTGCCAGCCGGCGGTGCGTCGGCAGCCGCGTGCCGTTGGCCAGACGCCCGTCATGGATGGCGCGCGCGAACTGGTCGGCCAGCGAGAGATAGGCCGGCCGGCGGATGAGAGCAGGATCTGGCTGCCAAAATGTCATGACTTATTAGAGATCGAAATCAGTGCAATTGACAATCGAAATAATGCATCGTCATGGTGTCCGCAACGAAAGGCGGACCCGCATGGCGGCAGCGAAACTCGACCCGATCGACCTCAGGATTCTCGATGCCATCCAGCGCGACGGGCGCATCACCAAGCTCGCGCTGGCCGAGAAGGTCGGCCTGTCGCCAACGCCGTGCTGGATGCGGCTGCGCAAGCTGGAGAAGGCCGGCATCGTCTCCGGCTATCACGCCGCGATCGCCATGCGTGTCATCGCTCCGGTGGCGACGGTGCTGATGGAAGTGACCCTGGCCAATCATCGCCAGGCTGACTTCGACCGCTTCGAGCGGGTGGTGCGCGATATCCCGGAGATCGTCGCCTGCTGGTCGGTGGGCGGCGGCGTCGACTACGTGCTGAAAGTGATGGCGCGCGACATCGACGCCTATCAGCGGCTGGTCGACGGCCTGCTTGAGCGCGAGATCGGCATCGACCGCTACTTCACCTACATCGTCACCAAGACGGTCAAGGACGAGACCGTGCTGCCGGTGGCCGATCTGCTGCCGGAATAAGGGTGAGTCGGTCTCACGATCAGCGTGGAGATTAGCCGAAACGTCCGTCACTTCGTCATCCACGGGCGGAGCAAGGAGCGAAGCGACGCGGCGCAGACCCGAGGATCCATTCCGTAACGCCAAGGCGTTGCAACGGTGCAGAATTCTGCTCCGCTGCGCCCTTCGATCAAGGTCACGGAATGGATCCTCGGGTCTACGCGTCCGCTTCGCTTCCGCTCCGCCCGTGGATGACGAAGTTGTGGAGGCGGCCAATTTCACCGGTTGCTGGCATCCGGCGGCTGGTAGGCTAGAGAGATTGACCTGCTCTCCCGGACAAATAGAGACAATCTCTCTCTGTCAGCCTGTCGAAACAGCCTCTTTGTCCCGATTGCACGACTAGTCTCTCCATATCGCCTCGGCACCGGGAGACCCGACTGATGTCCGCGCATTTTGCCCGTACCAACCACCATGACGCGCTCGACCGCCTCGCCGATCGCCGGCTGCTGCGCGCGCTCGCCTATGTCGATGGCCATTGGACGGCGAGCGAAGCGGCGGCAAGCTTTGAGGTTACCGATCCGGCCACCGGCGCTACCGTCGCCTTCGTAGCCGCGCTCGATGCCGCCCAGACGACAAAGGCGATCAATGCGGCGTCGCGCGCGTTTTCCGCCTGGCGCTCGGCGCTGCCGCAGGAGCGCTCGAAAATCCTGCGAAAATGGTTCGATCTGATCATCGCCGCCAAGGACGATCTGGCGCTGCTGATGACGCTCGAGCAGGGCAAGCCGCTGAAGGAATCGCTTGGCGAGATCGACTACGCCGCGTCCTTTATCGAGTGGTATGCCGAGGAAGCGAAACGCCTCAACGCCGAAAGCGTCACCAGCCATCTGCCGAATGCCGAGATGTCGGTGCGCCGCGAGCCGCTCGGCGTGATCGGTGTCGTCACGCCCTGGAATTTTCCGTCGGCCATGCTCACCCGCAAGGCGGCGGCAGCTTTGGCTGCGGGCTGCACGGTGGTGGCGCATCCGTCCTCGGAGACGCCGCTGTCGGCCCTGGCTCTGGCCGAGCTCGGCGAGCGTGCCGGGCTGCCGGCAGGCGTCTTCAACGTCGTCACCGGCGATGCGCGCACGATTGTCGGCGCGATGTGCGCCGATGCGCGGGTCCGCGCGATGAGCTTCACCGGCTCGACCGAGGTCGGCCGGCTGATCGCCGCGCAGAGTGCTGCGACGATGAAACGGCTGGTGATGGAACTCGGCGGCCACGCGCCGCTGATCGTCTTCGATGACGCCGACATCGACAAGGCGGTGACGATCGCGCTCGATGCCAAATTCGCCACCTCCGGCCAGGATTGCCTCGCCGCCAACCGCATCTATGTGCAGCGGCCGATCTATGATCGCTTCTGCGCCGCTTTCGCCCGCCGCATCGAGCAGCTCCGCACCGGCAATGGCCTATCCGCAGACACCGATATCGGGCCGCTGATGCATGAGCGCGCGGTCAAGAAGGTCGAGGAGCAAGTGGCCGACGCGCTCACCCACGGCGCGCGCTGCCTGGCCGGCGGTAAGCGTCACGCGGCCGGGCCGCTGTTCTACCAGCCGACGCTGCTCGCCGATGTGCCGGACGAAGCGCTGATCATGCGCGAAGAAACCTTCGGCCCTGTCGCGGCTGTGACGCCATTCGACGACGAGGCGGAAGTCGTCACCCGCGCCAACGCCACGGAATATGGCCTAGTCGCCTATGTCGTCACCGAAAACGGCGCGCGCCAGGCGCGCATGGGCCGCGCCTTGGAGTACGGCATGGTCGCCATAAACCGCGTCAAGATCACCGGCGCGCCGATCCCTTTCGGCGGCGTCAAGCAATCAGGCATCGGCCGCGAAGGCTCCCGCCACGGCCTCGAAGCTTTTACAGACCTCAAATACCTTTGCCTCGACGTAGCCTAAGCTACGCAGGCCTCATTCTCGTCAGGAGTCAAAAATGCTCGAACAGTCCAACGAACTCTCCGCTTGGGATCGCGACCACTTCTTCCATCCCTCGACGCATATGGGCACGCACGCGCGCGGTGAATCGCCGGCCCGCATCATGGCCGGCGGCGAAGGCGTTACCGTCTGGGACAACACCGGCAAGAAGAGCATCGATGCCTTCGCCGGCCTCTATTGCGTCAATGTCGGTTACGGCCGCCAGAAGATCGCCGACGCCATCGCCGAGCAGGCGAAGAACCTCGCCTACTACCACGCCTATGTCGGGCATGGCACCGAGGCCTCGATCCGGCTCTCCAAGATGATCATCGACCGCGCGCCGAAGGGCATGAGCCGAGTCTATTTCGGTCTCTCCGGCTCGGATGCCAACGAGACCAACATCAAGCTGATCTGGTATTACAACAACGTTCTCGGCCGGCCGGAGAAGAAGAAGATCATCTCGCGCTGGCGCGGCTATCACGGCTCGGGTGTCATGACCGGCTCGCTGACCGGGCTCGAGCTGTTCCACAATGCCTTCGACTTGCCGCGGGCGCCGATTCTGCACACAGAAGCGCCGTATTATTTCCGCCGCGCCGACCGCTCGATGAGCGAGGAGCAGTTCTCGCAATATTGCGCCGACAAGCTGGAAGAGATGATCCTGGCCGAGGGCCCTGACACGGTCGCGGCCTTCATCGGCGAGCCGATCCTCGGCACCGGCGGGATCGTTCCGCCGCCGGCCGGATATTGGGCAAAGATCCAAGCCGTGCTCAACAAATACGACGTGCTGCTCGTCGCCGACGAGGTGGTGACCGGCTTTGGTCGTCTCGGCACCATGTTCGGTTCCGACCATTACGGCATCAAGCCCGACCTGATCACCATCGCCAAGGGCCTGACCTCGGCCTATGCGCCGCTTTCCGGCGTCATCGTCGCCGACAAGGTCTGGCAGGTGCTGGTCAATGGCTCGGACAAGCTCGGCTCGCTCGGCCATGGCTGGACCTATTCGGCGCACCCGATCTGCGTTGCCGCCGGTGTCGCCAATCTCGAGCTGATCGACGAGACGGACCTTGTGCGGAACGCCGGCGAGACCGGCGCTTACTTCCGCGCCGAGTTGGCCAAAGCCGTCGGCGGCCACCGGAATGTCGGCGAGGTGCGTGGCGATGGCATGCTGGCCGCAATCGAGTTCGTCAAGGACCGCGACGACCGCGTCTTCTTCGATCCGGCGCTGAAGGTCGGGCCGCAGATCGCCACCGCGCTCGCCGCCAGCGGCGTCATTGGCCGCGCCATGCCGCAGGGCGATATCCTCGGTTTCGCGCCGCCGCTCTGCCTGACGCGCGAGGAAGCCGACATCGTCGTCGCAAAGACCGCCGACGCGGTGAACAGCGTATTGGCCAGCATCTGAGAAGTGACATCCGAGAAGCGACATGAATGCCATGACAAGAACTCTTCCCGCCACCATGGCCGCCGTGCAGCTTACGGGCCATGGCGGCCTTGAGAAGCTCGTCTACCGCACGGATGTGAAGGTGCCGGCACCTGCCGCCGGCGAGGTGCTCGTCAAGGTCAGCGCTTGCGGCATGAACAACACCGATGTCTGGGTGCGCCAGGGCGCCTATGGCACGGAGGAAGATGCCGGGGCGGTGTCGACGTGGCGCCGGCAAGGCAACACTCTGACCTTCCCGCGCATCCAGGGCACCGACACTGTTGGCACGATCGTCGCCGTCGGCGACGGCGTGTCCGCGGAGCGCATCGGCGAGCGCGTCATGGTCGACTTCTCGATCTATAATCGCGACGACGATTCGCTGGCCGACATCGACTATATGGGCCACGGCCGTGACGGCGGTTATGCCGAATACCAGGCGCTGCCGGTCGAGAACGCGCATGTCGTCGACACCGATCTGAGCGACGTCGAGCTAGCCACCTTCTGCTGCGCCTATCTCACCGGCGAGCAGATGCTGGAGCGGGCGGCGCTAAAAGCTGGCGAGCGTGTGTTGGTCACCGGCGCCTCCGGCGGTGTCGGCTCCGGCATCGTGCAACTGGCGAGGGCGCGGGGCGCCATCCCCTATGCCGTCGTCGGCAAGGGCAAGGAACAGGCCGTGCTCGACATCGGCGCCGAGAAGGTGATCACGCGCGGCGTGGCCGACCTGCTCACCGCCGTCAACGAAGCGACGAATGGCCAGCCCATCGATGTGGTGGCCGACCTCGTCGGCGGCGCCATCTTCAACGACCTCTTACGCATCCTGCGGCCCGAAGGCCGCTACACCACGGCCGGCGCCATTGCCGGGCCGGTCGTGCAGCTGGACCTCCGCACCATGTATCTCAAGCAGCTCCAACTCCACGGCTCGAGCCAAGGCACCCGCGCGGACTTCCGCCGCATCGTGCGCTACATCGAGGAAAAGAAGATCAAGCCGCTGGTCGGCGGCGTCTACAAACTGTCGGATTTCCACCGCGCCCAGACCGACTTCATGGGCAAGGACTTTGTCGGCAAGCTGGTGGTGGTGCCGGACGCGATGTGGAGCGGCGCCTGACCCAGGAAAGAGGCCGGCTTGGGCTCGGCGGGTCGCCGTAGCCTTCCGTCCGGAATTGCGTAAAGCAAAGAGATAGGACGTTTTCGCCGTTTCCATGAAACGCTGTGGCGTCGCAGACACGCAGCGCTGCGCGGAGGCGTGGCTCGCCGATGGTGACACTGCATCGACAGACGGCGACGCGCTTACCCAGGTCATTGCGGCGCCGAGGTCTCTGGGTTATTTTAGCAGCTGGTTGAATGCGCGATCTGCCTTGCCATCGCAGGCGCGTTCCTTGCCGTCTTGGCAGATTGTGAAGTCTTTAACAGACCGCGATGCCGCAAGCTGCGTTCTTGTGGCCGACACGTGATAGCAGTTAGGGATTTTACCATGCTGCGATGCTGCGCGCTGATAGCAGCCTTGATCCTCGTGGGCCTCGCGACGGTGCAGGCGCACGCCGATCGAAGGGTTGCGCTTGTCATCGGCAATTCCGAATATCGCGAAATCCCTGCGCTGAAAAATCCGGACAAGGATGCCGACGACGTGTCGAGCACGTTCCGGCTGGCCGGCTTCGATGTGTTCGTCGCCAAGGATCTCACCAAGCTCCAGTTCGAGAAGGAATTTCGCAATTATCTCGCGGCGGCGGACGGCGCCGATTTAGCGGTCGTCTACTATTCGGGTCACGGCTTTCAGATCGGCGGCGAGAATTTCCTGATCCCGGTCGATGCGTCGCTCAAGGATGCGGCCGACGTCGAGGTCCAGGCGGTCAAGCTCGACGACGTCCTGCAACAGTTGCGCGCCAAATCGAAGATCCAGGTGATCATCCTCGATGCCTGCCGCAACAACCCGTTCCCGCGCAAGGATTACTGGCTGCGCGACCAGTTGATCGCGGCCGGCGGCACCGGCCTCGCGCAGGTGAAAAGCTCGCTGAACACGCTGATCGCCTTCGCCACGGAACCCGGCGCCGTCGCCTATGACGGGTCCGGCGATCTCAGCCCGTTTTCATCCGCCTTCTCGCGCCGCGCGCTGGCGCCGAACCAGGAGATACGCTCGGTCATGGCGGCCGTCCGCCGCGATGTGGTCGAGGCCACCAAGGGCGCGCAGGTTCCCTGGGAAAATTCCTCGCTGATCGACGAGGTGGTGCTGATGCGCCGCGCCAGCCGGCCGGCTCTGCCGCCAGTGCTGGAAAAGACCGTACCGTCGGGCGTCGGTCCGGTCGCGCTCGACCTGCCGGTGCCGGTCGATGTCGATGGCGGCTCGGTCACCATCAGCATCGAAAGGCCGCCGGCGCTGGGGCGTCTGATCCTGGACGGCAAGCCGGTCGCGACGGGCGAGCCGATAGAGGGCAAGGATCTGCCGCGGCTCGCGATGGATGTGCCGAAGGGCGCCGACGCCGAGGACCAGGTCGATATGCTGGCCTATGCCGCGCATGACGAATGGGGCGGCGGATCGCAGGGCATACTGGTGTTCCGGGTCAAGAATGGCGAGGGTGCCGCGGGCAAGCAGCTTGTCGCCTCGCTCGAGTCGAAACAGAAGCAGCAGGTGGTGGAGCGCGGCATCCACATCGCCGGCGCCGCCGAGGCGATCGAGAACCGCGACGTCAAGATTCCGGTCGGTGTCGGCCCGGTGCCGCTGAAGCTGAATTTCCCGACCAACGATCCGGCCGTAAGCGTGAAGCTTGCGAGCTATCCGGCAACCGGGACGCTGTCCCTGCCGGATCGGACCCTATCGCCGCAATCGAGCCTGATGGCCGACGAGGTCGATAAACTGCGCTACGAACCGCAGATAGGCGCGGTCAAGCCATTGATAGTCGGCGTCGAAATTAGCGCCGACAACACATCGTCGAAGCCGGCGACGATGAAGCTGTCGCCAAGCGTCGATCCCTGCGACACGCAGGCAGGCGAACCCTTGGACCTGCAGGGCGTCGTTCCCGGCCTGTTGCCGAACGAGATCGGCGCCGGGGCGGTGGAGGCCTGCCGGGCGGCGGTGAAGGCGTATCCCGATGTCGCGCGGTTCCACTACGAACTCGGGCGCGCGCTGCTCGCCGCCGGTAAAGTTGACGAGGCGAAGAAGGCGATTGAGGAAGCCGCCGACAAGGGACATGTCCGCGCCGTGTTCGAGCTCGGTTATATCGCCTCGTCCGGCATCGGAACGGTCGTCGATCCCAAGAAGGCAAATGGTTTCTATGCGAAGGCCTCCGACAAAGGGGACCCTTATGGAATGACCGCCTGGGGACGTGCTCTGTTCAATGGTCTCGGCGTCGAGCGCGATACCGGCAAGGGCCTGGACCTGCTGCTCAAGGCGGCAGCCATGGGACACACCTACGCCATGAACGATCTCGCCGCGATCTTCACCGAAGGGCGCAATGGTGTGCCTGCCGACCCTGCTCGCGCTGTCGCTTTTCTCAAGGCCGGCGTAGAGCGCCAGGACATGTATTCGATGAACATTCTCGGACGCAATTATCTCAGCGGACGCGGCGTCGAGAAGGACACCAAGCAGGCGCAGGCGCTGTTCCAGAAGGCGATGGAACTCGGCCAGCCTTATGCGCCCGGCAGCTTGGCGCGCATGTACAGGGACGGTGAGGGCGTGGACCGGAACCTTGCTGAGGCGCAGAGGCTGTTCGAACTGGCGACGGACCGCGGCGACTACTCGGCGGCATACGACCGCGCGGCCATCGAAATGCAGAAAGGCGGCAAATCCGATCAGGCCATAGCCGTCCGCTATTTGGCGTTCGCCGCAGGACTTGACCTCCGCAATGAGTTGCCGGCCGCGCGCGCGACATTGGCGCAGTTCGGCGCCAGGCCGAAGTCGGCTGCGCTCAAGCAACTGCGGTCCGAACTCAAATCGAAAATCCCGGCGGGCGGCTCGGTCGAAGACCAACTGATCAAGACGGCCAGAGCTGTCTGGGAGCAAGCCAATCCGCGTCGGGACTTGTTTTGATCAACAAGGAGGCAATGGTGGGCAGGGCATTGAAGCAGGCGGTCATCGCAACATTCCTATCCTTCGCGGTTGCGGGGTGCACGACCGTGGCGCCTACGGTAGAGCCGGCGCCGACGGCGAAATATCGTACGAAGGTCGTTCGCACGACGACCGAGCCCAAAGTTAAGGTGGTCCAGCAGAAGAAGGTCACCGCCAAGAAACTGATCAAACCGGTCAAGAACGAAACTGCGCCTGTCATTGCGCCCCTGGGCGGCAGCGGCGGCGGTGGCGGCGGAGGATGGTGATAACGTCTCGGACACTCGTGCTTTCTCGACGCGTGGGATTGTAGTCGCTTTTCTGCAGCCCGCTGGAACCGCTCGCCAAGCCGGGGCAAGTGCTCTATGCTCCGGTCACATGCCGGTATCGAGATCGGGTTGTCCTGGCGGGGGCGTTCCATGTTCGAAGTCGTCGCATTCTGGCGAAAAATGCGAGCCAAGGCCGCGGCTTTTGGCTTGGCCGTAGCCGCGCTGCTGGTCTTCGGATCGCAGGCTGCGAGCGCCGCGCCGAACTGGACGCTCGATCCGTCCGCTTCGGTGCTCACCTACCAGTCGGTCAAGAAGAACACGATCGTCGAGACCAACAAGATCAGGAACATCACCGGCACGCTGAGTTCCGCCGGCGACGCCAGGATCAGCTTCGACCTCAATTCCGTCGATACGGGCGTCGACCTGCGCAACGTTCGCATGCGTTTCCTGTTTTTCGAGACATTCACCTATCCGACGGCCGAAGTGACGGCGAAGGTGGACCCAGCGGCGTTCGCCGATTTGCCTACCAAGCGCCGGGTGAAGACGACACTGCCGTTCCGCCTCAGCCTGCATGGCGTCGACAAGGATCTCGAGGCAAGCGTCGTCGTCACCATGATCAGCGATGCCCAGGTTTCCGTCGCTTCGGAAGCGCCCGTCGCGGTCCATGTCGAGGATTTCGGGCTCTTGCCCAATATCGACAAATTGCAGCAGGCGGCCAACGTGACCAACATCGTGCCCACGGCGTCGGTATCCTTCGATTTCGTCTTCACCGCCGACGGCGCCAAGCCGGCCGCCGTGCAGACCGTTGCGGCCTCGACCGCCGAGGTCGGCCCTGTCGCCACCGATGCCGCGAAAGCCAATTTCAGCGACGAGGAGTGCCTCAACCGCTTTGCCGTGCTCTCGCGCACCGGCGCCATCTATTTCCGCCAGGCGAGCGCGAGGCTCGACGCCAAGAGCCGCCCGCTGCTGGCGGAGGTCGAGGGCGTCGTCGGCAAATGCCCGGCCCTCAAGGTCGAAGTGTCCGGCCACACCGATTCCGACGGATCGGCCGAGGCGAACAAGGCGCTCTCCGAGCGGCGCGCACAGGCCGTCGCCGATGCGCTTATCGCCGACGGCGTGCCGCGCAACCAGATAAGCTCGGCCGGCTATGGCGAGGACAAGCCGGTCGCCGCCAACGACACGCCCAAGAACAAGGCGCTCAACCGGCGGATCGAATTCTCCGCCAGCAAGCTCGCCAACTGAGGTGGCGGTGGGTCCTGGTCCGATCGCCTTTTGCGGTGGCCTGCTTCGCGCTCTGGGAGTTGTGGCGCTTGCCCTGATTCTGACGATGGCCGCCGCCAATGCCGAGCGGCGCGTCGCGCTGGTGCTCGGCAACTCGCAATATCAGCACGCGGCGCCGCTCGCCAATCCGGCGCGGGATGCGCAGGCCATGGCCGATCGGCTCAAGGACCTCGACTTCGAGGTGGTCTCCGGCTTCGACCTCACCAAGCAGCAGACACAGACTACGGTCGCGCAGTTTGCCAAGCAGGTGCGGGGCGCCGACATCGCGCTTTTCTTTTATGCCGGCCATGGCCTGCAGGTCTCCGGCAAGAATTATCTGCTTCCGGTCGACGCCGCGCTCGAGGACGAGACCTCGCTCGATTTCGAGGCCGTCTCGGTCGATTTCGTCCTGCGCCAGATGTCGCGCGAGACCAGCATAAGACTGGTTTTCCTGGACGCTTGCCGCGACAATCCGCTTGCCGACGTGCTGGCGAAGACCGCCGGCATCAAGGGCGCAAGCAGCGGCCTCGCTGAAATCCCGATCGAGAATGGCGGCGCCGGCACGCTGGTCGCCTTCGCCGCAAGTCCGAACCAGCTCGCCTATGACGGTTCGGGCGGCCACTCGCCGTTCACCACGGCGTTGCTCCAGCATATCGGTGAAGCGAACGTCTCCATCACCGAAGCGATGAACAGGGTGACCAGCGATGTCTTCAAGGCCACTGCCGGCAAGCAGCGCCCCTGGATCAACGTCTCGCTGACCACCGAGGTCGTCCTGCACAGGATCGATCTCAATGCGCCGCTGATCGTCGGCGAGGCGGGCCCGCCTCAGGCCGAAGCGGGCTCCGGGACGCGCAACACCGGCGCGGCGTCCGGCCAGAGCGACGACCAGCTTGCGCTCAATGCGCTGCGTGAAAGAATCCCGAAGCTGGCGACGGACGGGCCGATCTTTTTCGAGCGCCCGGTCAAGTTCGGCGACCCGGCAATCGACGGCAAGAGCATAGCCCAACTGATCAAGGGACAACCGCTTTTCAGTCCGGTCGAAGGCCTCGACAAGTCGGTCTGGCAAGGCAAGCACTGCGACGGCTGCCACGAGTGGAACGAGACCCGCCTCTGCGAGCAGGCGAAGAATTTCGCCGCCAACGACGTCTCCGTGCTGCGCCTGCAGCATCCGCTCGGCACGCGCTTCAAGGTCGCTTTGGCCAGATGGGCGCAAGGCGGCTGCAAATGACTGCGTGCGGTAGGCCCTAATAGGCGTCGACCGATTGCCGCTGCGCCTCCATCTCCACCATCTGGATGCCCATATCGACGAAGGCCGAAAGCACGCCAAAGCGGTCCGCGGTCGAGACGCGCGCCAGCCCCGCCAGGATCCCGGCGTTGACGGCGTGGGCGGCGGGAAATCCAGTCGACAGCATATCGAAGGCCGGGTCGCGCCACGCCGCGGACAGAGCGATCCAAGCAGCCGGCGTCGTCGGCGACGGATCGACGGCGTCGCCCAGCGCCATTCGATGACGGGGATTGCCAGGCTCGCCGACCCAGTCATTGACGAGCGCCAGCAATTCGAGGTCCCTATCGGCAAGGAGTTCTGAGAGATGGCTCAGGCATTCATGCCCCCACCAGACCGCGGCGCGTTCCGGCAGGAGATAGGCACAGAACGTGACAGCCTCCTCCGGCACGCGCCCGGCGAGCAGGGCGCGGCAGAACTCGAGTGGGGATTGATTGGCGGGCGGCGATTTCATGTCCCGGGCGATCGCGGGACAGGCAAGAAAGAGATCCCTTGCGGTTCTGTATCCGAGTTCGTTGGCCATGGCTGCCAAACCCCGAGAGCCAGCTGATAACCACTCAAGCCTTTAGCCGAGAGCCGGTCAAGCCTTAGAGCCGGATGAACCCGTCTCTAAATCAAAGAACTAGAGCATGATGCCGCCCGAAACCGCTTCATATTTTTCGGCATCATGCTCTAGCTTTTAGCAGGTGGCGGCCACCGGCAACGTGCGCTTGTTCACAGACAATCGCTTCGAGATTTGATATGGTGCGCGCCAGCGAAACCCGCTCAAACAGGGCTCAAACAGGAGTGACGGTCATGCGGTGGGGCAGCTCAGCCTTGGCATTGGCGACCGTGCTTTTTTCAACGCACGTTTATGCCGATCCGCTACAGAAATCGGAAGACATCGTGAAGTTCTTCGCCGGCCAGGGTAATCTTGGCGCGTCGCGCGGTATCTGCGTCGGCACCGAGGAAGAGTGCAAGAGCAAAGCCGACAAGAACGAGGCGCCCCAAAAGGGCAGCCTCGACATGATGATCAATTTCGCCCTGGATTCGGCCCAGCTCGACCAGACCGCCCGCACGGAGCTGGACGAGTTCGCCAAGGCGCTGAAGGACAATAGGCTGAGCACGTTCAGCTTCGTCGTCGAAGGCCACACCGACGCGACCGGTACGGATCGCTACAACCAGGACCTGTCGCAGCGAAGGGCGCAATCGGTGGCGGCCTTCCTGACAGCGAACGGCGTTCAATCTACCCGCCTCGAGCCGATAGGCCTGGGCAAGTCGCATCCGCGCGTCGCCAATCCCTACGATCCGGTCAACCGCCGGGTGGAAATGCGGATCAGGACGCAATAGGGCGGTCGGCGCCGTTCAGCTCTTAGCGAACTGCCGATGGGCGACTGCCGACAGGCAGGGCTCGCATTCTCGATCAGTTCTAAAGCATGACCCGAAAAGTGGGAGCCGGTTTTCGGGACCATGGTTTAGAGGAAGCAATTTACCACTCGTTTACGATATTAGCGCAGCCTGATATTCGGCCATGCCGGTACAGCGTACATGCCCAAAGAGCCCCAGCGCCGATCCCCCTCAGCGCTGGGGTTTTTTACGCATGATCCATTCGACCACGTTGGGATCGACGTAATCGTCCCCGGTCATGATACGAACCAGCTTCGTCGCGCGCGGTCGCCATTGATCTTCAGGAATCTCATCCTCATCGACCCAGCGCCTGAACGCTTCGCGCATGACGTCGAATTCGAAGCACGAACCGTTTTCGTTGGATTGCTTTTTGACCATGGCCGGCAACGTCGAATCCTCTCAAATGTTCCAGCTCACCGCGCGTCGAAATCGTGCCTTAGCCAAAAGACCACGGTCAGCCGGGTCCCGGCGTATTCTGGATCGAACCTATCAGCGCGGCGATCGCCTGCTTGTATTTTTCGAATTCGGGAGACGTCTGCCGGATTTCGGTCGTGGTCGTCGCCGGCTGGCCCTGATCGGTCACCGCGCGCGGCGCTTTCTGCCCCATTTTCCGCTCGGCCCAGTCCACGACATAACTGGCGGTCTTGCCGGTAAGGAACGGGTTGGCCTGGATGACGGCTGATCCCAGAACCGCGGTCAATTGCGACGAGCCCGGCGCCGCCAGCACCTGATGCGCCCCTTCCATGCCGAGGAAATGGCAAAGATAGAGGCGACCGGCGGTGATCTGGTGGCCGCGGGCGCGCAGATAGGCTTCGCCTTCGCGCGCCAGGTTGCGCACCATCTCGCGCGACAGCGTCGCGTCGTAGCGGAGCGCCAAAAGGTCGGCGGTCGAAAGCGAGCGGGCGAGATCGGGACGATAGGTGTTCATCATGCGGATCCAGGTCTTGGAGATGAACTGGCCGGCGCCGGTCGCCGACGAAAGCGGGTTCTTGGCACGGGCGCTGCCGCCGCTTTCGACGTGCACGATCCGGTCGGTCAGCGTCTCGACGGCGGAATCGCCTGAGCCGCCGGAGCTGACGGAAACGGCGGCGGCGACCGAAGTGACCGTGCCCAGCGGATCGATGGCCTCGCCATTCTGATAGAGTTCGAAATGCAGATGCGGGCCGGTCGAAAGCCCTGTTGTGCCGATATAGCCGATGACGTCGCCGGCCTTCACCTTGGTGCCGACCCCGCTGGCGATGGCGAATTTCTGCATATGCGCATAACGCGTCTCGCGACCGTTGGCATGCGTGATCTTCACCAGATTGCCGTAGCCGCCGCCATCGCCCTGAAAGGAGATCGCGCCGTCGAAGGCGGCCATGATCGGCGTGCCGACCGGAGCCGCCCAGTCGACGCCCTTGTGGATTCGAACCGTGCCGAGGATCGGATGCTTGCGCGGGCCGAAGGTCGAGGTCATCACTCCGGCGACCGGTGTGACCATGCCGTTGGTGACGGTCAGCGATCGCACCTGATCGTCGCCCGTCACGCAGGCATACTGGCCGTCGCTCTGCTGGAAGACGAAACAGTCGAGGCTCTTTTGCGCGCCCTGGACGCCGACATAGAGCACCCGGCCGGAGATCTCGCCCTGGCCGCGCGGCGTCTGCGAGTAGATCAGCACCAGGCGCTGGTCCTCGCTGGCAAAGGCGTCGAGGTCCTGCCCCCGCGACAGATACATGATCGCCTCGCCGATGACGCTGGTCGGCACCTTGTTGCGCGCTGCCGTCGAATAGATCGCGTCGAGCAGGCGGTACTGCCGCTTGGGCCCGCCCTGGTCGGAGGCGCCGGAATAGTTGAACAGATCCTCGCGGACCCAGGGGTCGACGCCCGACACGAAGGCGCCGGCCGCATTGCGCGTCAGCGTGCCGACATAGACATTCTTGGCGTAGATCGAGACCTGCATCAGCGACATCATCGTCGTCTCGCGGTTCGGACGGAATCCGCGCATGGCCACCACAAAGCCGGACTCCAGCCCGTCGCGGTTGAACAGCGTCTTCAGCGCCTCGCCGGCAAGCTTCGCGTCGTCGGCGGAGAAATGCGCATCGAGCGCCACGCTGTCCAGGCTGCGGTCGTTGAGGATCTTCACGAACGTGTCCTCGGTCGCCTCGAAGCGCTGGTATTCGCTGGCGACGGTCGCCACGGTCGTGTTGTTCTCGACCGCGGTCTTCTTGAAAGCCGGGAGCGCGGCTTCGCCCTGGTCGATGGTCTCGCCCCAGCCGGCCTCGGGATCGTCGGCGTCGGCCTTGGGCGCCGGGCCGGCGTCGCTCTCGTCCGGCGCCGCCTGGAGGTCGTTCTCGAGGTCGCCTTGCGGATCGCCCTGTTGATCGTCTGGCGCTGCGGCCGGAGCGGGCGGTGCCGGTTGCTGGTCCTCGGGGATTCCCGAAGGCTTTGGAGCCGCCTGCCGCTGCGCCTGGAAGAAGGCGAAATCCTCCTGCGTTGACGGGATCGTCGTCATGAACTTCTCGCTGGCGCTCAGCATCACGTCGGACAGCATCTCGATTTGCGGCGAAGCCCCGGAACTGTCGAGCTCGGCCGGACGCGCGACGGTCTTGCCCTTAGTCGCGGTGTCGGCATCGGGCGCCAGCGTGATCCACATCGGATCGCCGGCGAGATCGATGATCGCCGGCACATAGACCAAGGCATCGGGCGGCACGTCTTCCATGCCCTCGACGGGATGCAGCTCCTCGTCCTCGTCGCCGAACGACCAATAGTCCTTGGTCAGGTAGAAGCCGGTGGCCAAAGCGACGACGGCGAGCGTTGCGGCCCCTGCAAGGATTCCGCGCCGGAGCTTGCGCCGGCGCTCGGCCAAGCGCGCCAGCTTCTTCTGTTTGAAGCTCGTGTCGATCGCGTGCGTCACGGGCTGCTTCCGGTCAGGAAGTAGGTCCAGCGCACCTGCTCCTGCGTATCGACCTCGACGAAGCGCGCCGCGATATGGCCGCGCTGCCAGCACTCTTCGATGCCACGGATCGAAAAGCGCCGCCGGTCGATGCACATCTCGGTCGATCCGTTGAGGATCGCGTGGCCGAAGACGTCCGTCGCGTAGAGATAAATATAGCGGTTGGTGAGCTCCTCGCGGATGACGTTGACGCACTGGTTGGCGCCGATGGTCCACCAGCCGTCAGTCTGGTCGGCATTGTCGACTTTCTGTCCGACCGCGAGATTGACGACGTCGAGCGTCTGGTTGCAGACGGTGAATTCGGCGTGCGCCTTGCCGGGCGAAAGGATCGAGAACAGCACCGCGCCGAGCAGCGCCGCAAGCGTCATGCGGCCCGGCAATCGGAGCCGGTTACGCTGCTTGCGTGGCGAGGGCTGGTGCAAATAACGCAGGCGGCGAAGGTCCATCGGCGTTCATGCTATCCGCCAAGCCGGAAATAGGTGGCCGTGGCGGAGAACTGCGATCCATCGGCCTCGATCTCCTCGAGGATCCTCGGCAAAAGCTCCGAGGCCGGCGTCGGTCTGGAGAACATGGCGGCCTGGATGTCCTTGGGGCCGGTGATCACCAGCATGATCTGCGGCACCGCCTTGCCGGCTGCTTTGTCCGCGGCAGCGAGACCGATAGGGATGTTGAAGGTCACCTTGTCGGTCTGCGGCACCATGCGGTCGTCGAGATTGAAGGCGATGCCCTTGTGGTCGATCAGCATGATGTTCGAGACAAGCCCGCCGCCCGTATACAGCGCGCCGCTGACCGGCGATCCGTCGGGGACCGATGTCCGGTCGAGGACAAGCTGTGGCTTTGCAGCCGAGCTTCGGTCGAGGAAGCGAAGGAAGGTGGGTACGCCGCACTGCGGCGGGGTGATCAGGCGCACGCTGATGTCCGGCTCGACATGGAACCTCGTCTGGAAATCGTTGAGCAATTGTTCGAAGGGCTGCACCGCCGTTGCGTATCCCTCGATCGTCGGGGTGGCGCCAGGTCCGGAAGTGACGTTCGCGTAAAAACAGCTGCCGCCGCTGAAATCACGCACCCAGGAGCGCTGGTCGTTCCACTTGATCATGTCGTCTTCCGCTGAAGGAAGCGCCGGCTTCGGCACATTGATGGCAACGTCGGTGTTGTCGGGCTGCTTGGCCGCCGGTGTCTGCGCTTGCTGCGCTGGTTGTGCCGGCGCGATCGGCGTTTCCGGCTGACTAGGTGTTGGGGTCTGCGCCTTCGGCTCGGCCGGCGGAGGCGTCGGCTGCGTCGATGCCTGGCTTTGCGAAGCTGGAGGTGGGGAAGCCGCCGGCTTGGGCAACTTGGAAAGCATCTCCACGAGCTCTTTTACGCTCGGCTTGGCCGCCGGCGGACTTGCCTCCTGCGCCGGCTTGTTCTCAGCCGCCTGGCTCGGTTCCGGCGTCTTGGCTGCCGGCTTGCCTGCAGGCTGCGCCGGCTTGTGGCTTTCGGCGGCCGCTGGCGCGGGAGCTGGCGCAGGCTTCGGCGATTGCGCCGCCGGCGGTTGCGCCGGTTTGGTCTCGACCTGTGGGAGATGCGGTTGGCTGTTGGCCTCGCTCTCCGGCTGAGTGGCAGGCCGGGCCGGCCTCTCGACGGGCGTCTTGGCCTCCGCATCGGGTTGGACAGGCGGCTTCGCCGTCTCGATGGTGGCGGCGCCGTCAGGCTTCGGCGCCTGCGGCTGAGCCGCGGCCGGTGCCTGCGCCTGAGATTTCGGCGCCTCCGGTGGCTGCGCCTCGGCCACCGGCTTGGCGGCTTCGGCGACCGGCTTCGGCGTCAGTGGCTTGGGTGTTACCGTTGCCGGCGGGGGCGCCAGGACACCGCTGAAATAAACGCCGCCCCCAACCAGCACAGCGAGAGCCGCGACCCCTCCGGCGATGGCGGGCATGCGCGAAGTCTTTTTGGGTGCGGCCGGTGCGGGCGCACTGGCCGGGGCGGCTGCCGGCGCGGGCCGTGGCTCCGACAGATGTGCGGGACGCACATGCTCAACGAAGCGGGGCTCGCCGGGAGACGCCGGCGGCTGCGGTTTGGAATCCGGCAGCGCCGTCCAACCGGCGCGCGGCAGGCCGGAGCGTTCGCGTGCCCCAAACGACACCGGCGGCGGCAATGTCGCCTCGAGATCCTCGCCGCGCGAGGCCCTGGCAATCTCGGCCATGCTGGCCGGCCGGTCGCGCGGATCCGGCTGCAGCATGGCTTCGATCAGCTCGCGGAAATCGGGATCGATATCCGACAGGTCCGGCACCGCCCGGCGCTTTTCGATGACCTCATATTGCGACCCGCTCATGTCGAGCGGCTTTCCGCGCAGCGCTGCCGCCAGCACCAGGCCGAGGCTGTAGATGTCGGATTGCTCGCTCACCTCGCCGCCATAGAGGCCGAGCTGTTCGGGCGAGACGTAATTGTATTTGCCGGCGAACTTTCCGCCGATCAGCGTTTCGCCGCCGACGGTGGCCGAACGGGCGATGCCGAAATCGATGATCTTGGCGCGCTCCACCCGACCGCCGGGCAGGATGATGTTGTCCGGCGAGAGGTCGCGGTGCACCGCGCCTGCCTGGTGCACCGCGGCGAGCCCCGAGGCGAGGCGATGGCAAAGCCGGCGCACATCATCCCCCGGCATCGGCCCGCGGCGCATGACGTCGAACAGCGACTGGCCGTCCACGAACTCCATCGCAAGATAGGGACGGCCGATCCCCGGATCGATGGTGAAGACGTGGTAGCGCACCACCGCGTCATGCGACAGATGGTTGAGGATCGATGCTTCCTTGCGGAACAGCGACAGGATCGTCTGGTCGCGGGCGAATTCGGGCAGCACGATCTTGATCGCCACATGGTCGCCGGTCTGGATGTTGTGGCCGCGATAGACTTCGCCCATGCCGCCGGAGGCGATCCTCTCGTCGAGCTCGTAGATGCCGCTGAGCTGCGTACCGACACCCGTATAGGTGACGTTCGTCGACAGCCGTGTCTTGTCGTCGTCGCTCATCCGGCCAGGCCCTCTGCCGCGGACCGATCCGAATGGAGCGCGCCGCTCTGCCCGTCGCCGATCTTCACGAGCACGATAGTCACATTGTCGGTTCCGCCGCGCGCCAGCACGGTTTTCAAGAGGTTCTCGCATGCCGTCCGCGGCGTGGCGGATCTGACCGCGGCCTCGATCTCGGCGTCGCTGACATGCGCGGTCAATCCGTCGGTGCCCAGAACGAAGACATCGCCCGCCATCAGCTCGCCCTGCTGGAAATCGATCTCGAGCTCGTCGCTGACGCCGATCGCATGCGTGATCACGTTGCGGCGCGGCCAGACGCGCGCTTCCTCGGCGCTGATCATGCCGCGGTCGAGCAATTCCTGCACCTCGGTGTGATCCTTGGAAACCTGGAAGATCGAGCCGTTGCGGACGAGATAGATGCGGCTGTCGCCGGCCCACAGGCAGGCGAAGCGTCCATCCATGGCAAGCAGGGCCGCGAAAGTGGAGCCGATGGTGATGCCGCGCGAGCGCGATATGTTGCGGATCTCGGCATTGGCGCGGCTGAGCCTGTCCTCGAAGCGGGCACGAAGATCCGGCGCCGAGCTGGCAATTCCGATCGTCGCCAGATGGTCGACGATGCTGGCCGAGGCGACTTCGCCGGCCTCATGCCCGCCCATGCCGTCGGCCACCACCCACAGCCCTGTCTGCGGCTCGATGAGGTAATTGTCTTCGTTGTGGTCGCGCACGCAGCCCTTGTGGCTCACGCCGAAGCTGTCGATGGGGAGGGCGACAGTACTCAATTTGCCACCAAGCGCCCAGCAGGCGTCCTCTGTGACCAGCCATGGGCCGCGTGCCCAGGCCACTCTGCCACAAGCGTATGTATTAGAGTACCGAAATGAAGGCTGGGACCGACCATCTCAGAACGCCTTCGGACAGCTGAAGCCGGACAAGGCCGGCAGCAGCAACGGATTGGCGCCCGAGCCGGCCTGGATGGTGTAGGCGACATCGCGTCCGCCGATCACGAAGCGCGCTTCGGTGTTGGCGCCGTCGCCGGTGATGGTTGCTTTGTCGAAAAGCCGCTTCAATGCCCATGGTCCTTCAAATTTGAGCGCGGACTCCCGGCCGGGCATTTCCGGCACGAGGCTGAGGCTCGCCGATCCGGAAGCGGCGCCGCTCGGCCATGTCACGATGCTCGGCGCGTTGCCGGCCTGGGCGCTCTGGACCGTCTGCCCGTCGACGTCGAGCAAAGCGCTGTCGACTTCGCTGTTCAATGAGGTGGGCGTTATGGTGATCGACACCGAGGGCACCGAGCCACCGGAAGGGAAAAAGGCGCTGCGGATTTCCGCCGCCGACTGGAACGCCTTCAAGGTCGACTTGGCCAGGTCGCGGCTGGAACGGGCGTCCTGCTTCCAGGTCCACTCCTGGCCGGTCATGTCGATCAGCGGCGCGAGGTTCTGCGCGAAGAACCGGTCCATCAGGCCGCCAGGCGCGAACAGCTTGGTGAAATCCGCCATCGAGATATCGTCGGTGCCGTCGCGTGTGAAGGGATAGCGGCCGTTGACTGCCTCCTCGCAGACGCGCGTCACCGTCTGGTCGAGGCTCTGGTTGAGGTTGGCGACGGAGGCCTCGGCGACATTGCCTTCGAGTTCGTCCGCCGCCGCGTTGACCATGCGTGCCAGCGGCTTGGGTAGGCGCGAGACATTGGCCCTTAGCGTCGAGATATGCAGCTGCAAATTGGCGTTGACGCGCTCGGTCTGCGTGGGGACATCGGCCGCGAGCTTCAGGCTCTGGAAGATGTCGTGGAAGTTCTGCGTCAGCGCGTCGAGCGGCCGGCGCCCGGCGGCCCCGCCGACGAGCGCCTGGAACGAGCGGAACTGCGCCTCGACGCTCGCGCCGGCATTCTGCACGACGGCCGAGCTAGCGCCGGCGCGGCTCTGCGACTTGCCGCCGGCGATCTG
Organism: Mesorhizobium sp. CA10; assembly: GCF_020165285.1. Classification (NCBI taxonomy): domain Bacteria; kingdom Pseudomonadati; phylum Pseudomonadota; class Alphaproteobacteria; order Hyphomicrobiales; family Phyllobacteriaceae; genus Mesorhizobium; species Mesorhizobium sp. CA10. The sequence goes on along the minus strand of NZ_JAIUHV010000006.1, from coordinate 237,075 downwards.
CAGGCCGATGCGGGCCAGCCCCTTGGCCATGCTGGCGGGGTCCGGCTGCGCCGTGCCGATATCGCCGTCGGCGCCGCTATCCTTCGTCAATGTGGTTTCATCGGCGATCGCGGTGAAGAGCTGGTCGAGCGGCGAGTCCGGCGCGGCGAGGGCGGAGAGCGCCAGATATTGCGGCTTGTCCTTCAGCATCGCCTTGAGCTTCAGCTGGTCGAGCACGCCGTTCCAGGCGGCGGCGAATTCCTTGCCGTAGCGTTCGATAAGCTCGGGGCCGAGCCTGGGCAGGTCCTGGTCGATGCCGCCCTGTTCGCCGCCGCCGCCGAGCACCCATTGGTCGTCGACGAGCATCTGTGCGATGCGCGAGAGCTGCGGCAGGAAGAAGCGATTGAACCCGGCGCGCGTGTAAAGACCGGGGACCTGAAGATCGGCGAGCTCACTGCCATCCGTGCGCTCGAACACCAGCTGCGCTTCCGGACCGGCTTTCGCGGCGATGGAGAAATCCCGCAGCTTTGCCGCGTAGACCGCTGACTTGATCTGCGCCGAGGCGCGGTCGGCGAGGCTCATGCGTCCGAGCGAGCGCTGCGCGGCCTCGATCAGCGGCTGGTTGAGCGCAAAGGTTGGATCGTAGGCGTCGTCAAGCGCAAGCATGGCGCGCAGATGCTTTTCGAGCTGCGCGCGGCCTTCGCGGTTATTCTCGCCGGGGTAGCGGTTCTCTTCCCAGTCCTGCCTCATCCAGGAGACAATCAGCTCGTCGTCGACCTTCGGCGCCTTGCCACCCAGCATCAGGTAGATCTTGAGCGGCTCGTAAAGCGCGATCGGATCGGCCATCCTGGCCTGGATCGTCCGCTCGGCCTGCACCAGCAGCCGCGAGCGGAAGGTCCGCTCCAGCGCCTGCCGGTAAGCCGTCTTAGAGGCCGACAGCAGCCGCTCGCGCTGGCTGAGCCCGAACGTCTCCTCGATCGGCTTTCCCTGGTCGCTATTTTCGAACCCGGCCGGCAGGTTGCGCAGCTGATCGAGCGGACCGATGACGTTTTCGAGGTCGACATCCGTCACCGTGGTGCTCTTGAGCAGGCTATCGGCGCTGTCGCGATAATGCGCCATGGCTTGGCGTGTGGAAGCGATCAGCGCCTTGTTGGCGAAGAAGCTGAGGTCAAGCATGCCGAGCGCCGCGAACGCCGCCAGCGCGATTGCGGCCAGGCCGCCGAACCTGGCGAGCTTCGCGCGCCGCTCGGCCGCCCGGTCGAAGGACACCCAGCCCGATTCCGGGAAGATCACATTGGCCAGCAGGTCGTGCAGGAAGAAGCTCTTGCCGGCGCCGGAAAGATGCGCCTGCGAGGCACTGCCGAAACTGCGGCCGATCGCGCCCAACACCTGGTCGAAGGGCGTTCCTTCCTGCGTGCCGGACGAGAAATAGAGCCCGCGCAGGCTGACATTGACCTGCGACCTCGATGTGTCGAACAGGCTGCCGACAAACTGCGTTATCCGGTTCTTCAGCGCCCCGAACTGGGCCGGGAAGCCGAACAGCGCGATCCGCGCCACCGGGTCGGGCTCTTCTTGCAAGCGATCGGCGACTTCTTCGGCGAGCCGCTTCGCCAGCTCGTCGAAGGCTGCGGGCGCCTCGCCGGCCATGTTTTTGGTGCGGTCGGCGGTCTGGAACGTCGCGCCCCATACCTTGCGCCTGCGCGCCTCATCGAAATCGCCGAAATAATCCATGAAGCCGCAGATGAGATCGGCCTTGGTGAAGAGCAGATAGACCGGGAACTGGACCTTCAGCGTCTCGTGCAGCTCGCGCAGGCGGCTCCTGATCTCGGTGACATGCGCGTCGAGTTGCCGGTCTTCGAAGCCGATCAGGTCGGCAAGGCTGATGGCGAGGATCACGCCGTTGATCGGTTGCGCGGTGCGGTGCTTCTTGAGCAGTCCCAGGAAGGCGAGCCAGCTTGCCTTGTCGTGCTCACGGTCCGATTCCTGCGTCGTATAGCGGCCGGCCGTGTCGATCAGCACCGCCTCGTCGGTGAACCACCAGTCGCAGGATCGCGTGCCGCCGATGCCAGCCAGCGGCTGCGCGCTGCCGGAGCCGGCAAGCGGGAACTTCAGCCCGGAATTGACCAGCGCCGTCGTCTTGCCGGCGCCTGGCGGGCCGATGATGATGTACCAGGGAATATCATAGAGGAAATTGCGCTTGCCGCTCGTCCGCTTCAGCGTCGCGATGGCTTCGCTCATGCGCGCTTCAAGCACCTGCGAATCGTCGTTGCGCTCGTCGCTGCGCACGATGGCGGTTTCGAGCGCCTTTTGCGCCTTGCGCCGCTGCCAGAAGCGGACCCCGTAGAACAGTGCGAGTGCCACGATGGTGACGCCGATGATGGTGGCCCTGAGCCACACAGGTCCAAGCGGGCGCGTATCGGCGAAGCGGATCAGCGGCCCGGCATACCAGACCGCCGCCGAGAAACCGGCAAGCGCGGCCAGGCTGAAGATACGCAGCATCCAGCGCATCAGTTGCCGTTCTCCGCCGCCGCGCTCGCCTGCAGGGTCTCCTGTTTCGGGATCATCACGTCGACGCGGCGGTTCCTGGCGCGGCCTTCCGCAGTGCCATTGTCGGCGATCGGTTCATCCTCGCCCTTGCCGTCGGCGCTCAGCCGCGACGGGTCCTTCAATTGCTTGGCCATCATTGCCTGGACAGCCTTCGCCCGGGCGACGGAAAGATCGAAGTTCGATTTGAACGTGCTCGATTTCTTCGGCTTCACATTGTCGGTGTGGCCGATGATATTGATGGGCCCCGGTTCAGCATCGAGCGCCGTGGCGATGTCGGCGGCGACAGGCTGGAACTGCGGCTTCACCTCCGCCTGGCCGGACGCAAACAAAAGCTGGTTATTGACCTCGACGACGATGAACTCGCCCTTCTCGCCGACGCCCAGTCCGCCGCCGGCGATCTCCTTGGCAAGTGCGGCGCGGATGCGGTCGATCTGGGTGGTGTCCGGAACCGCGGGCGGCGGCGGGCTGGCTTGCGCGGGCTCAGTGGGCGCCGCCACGCTGGCGCGCTCGATGGTGACGGGCGTCGACGGGTTGAGCGCCAGCAATTCGCCGGCGGTCGCGTCGCCTTCGTCGGTGATCAGCACCCGCAGCCCGAAGAAGGCCGCTGTCACCAGCGTCGCGGCGGCGGCCGCTGCCGCCCAGAGCGGCAGCCGCGCCCTTGGCTTTGGCAACGCCGCCGCCATGCCTTGCCAGCGTGGCGAGACGTCGTCGTTGGCGCGCGGCTTGAGGTAGCGCAGCGTGTCGTAGACGTCGCGCCGGACGCGTTCGAGCATGTTTCGTTCGCCTGTCAGCCCCCGATACTGGCCTTCGAAGCCGAGCGACAGGCAGGCATGCATCAGTTCGAGCAGGTCGTAATGCGCTTCCGGCTGGGCGAGAATCTTGTTCAACGCTCCATAGAAGCCCGTGCCCGTCGGTTGGGTGTGGAAGAACCGCGCCGCCAGGCTGTGCTGAAGCCAGCTGTCTTTGTCCGGCCAAGGTAGATTGCCGACGAGGTCGTCGGCGGTTTCGCAAAGGGCGAACTTGGCGATGCGTGCGTCTTCCTCGGCTACGCCGGCTTTGGCGATCGCGCGGTCGAAAGTCTCGATCGCGTCGGCGATACGCTCCGCCAAGGGTGCGGCTTGCCGTTCGACCGGTATCAGCCGCAATTGGCCGAAGAGCATCAGCAGCGGCGCCGCCGCGGCAAGGATCGGATTTGTCGCGGCATATCGCACGCCCTCGGCGGCGGCGAGCACGGCGTCCTGCGGCAGCCCCGGCGTCGCATTGTCCATCGCTCCCGGGGCAGGCCCCTGAAACAGCACCGTTCCGGACGACCAGCCGGTTGGCATCTGTCGGCCGCCGCCGGGGTCGAACACTGTCGCCTCGCGGGCGGGCGATGGAGCAGGACGTGCGCCTTCCGGACCGGATCTCTCGGGAGCCGCAAGCGGCTTCTGCTTCGGCCGCGGCGCGCGGATGACGGTTCTATCCGCCGGCCTGGAAGGATCCTCCTTTGAGCTCATCGGCGACGACCCGCCGTCGAATTGCAATGACCAGGTTTTTGCCCGGGGAAACGCGTTCCAGCCTGAGCCTCGGCGGCGGGCCGCATGGAAAGGCTCATCTCGCCGAAACATGACATTGCTGCACACGCCCCAAGCCACGCCGCTTTGCCCGCCGGGCAAGCGTCCCTAGGCATTCTAGTCGCCCGGATACCCAATTGAAACGGCCCGTCGATTGAAATCGGAGAGCAAGATGCTCGAAGAGGCGGCTTCTTCTATGAGACCCGTCACATACGGTTGGCGAGGTGTGTGCCGTGCGGCTATTTCTGCTTGTCGGCCTTGGCGTAGGCTTCGGCGAAATAGGCGAGGAAGACATCCAGCATGCCGTTCTCGTGCTTGTCTTCCATCGTCCGCCAGGTCGCGACAAGCGCATCCCAGGCCTGACTCTTCCTGGATGAGAAGGAAGCCGGCGGGATCTTTTTGGCGATCGCCTCCGGCGATAGGTCGTCAAGCAGCCGCGACAGCGCGGCCTGCATGGCGGCATAGGTCGCGATCTCATGGGTCTTCAGATCGCGGAACGCATCCTCGACGCAGCGCCTGGCATCGAGATAGCCGGCCCTGCGCCTGGCGAACATGATCTCCAATATGTCGTCGGTGCCCGGCACGAATTTCAGCGGGTTGTTGTCCTCGGCGCCGATCATCGTGCGGTGCGCGCTCTTGGCGAGCACCTTTGCCGCCGCGCGCGCCTTGAGCAGCAGGGATAGCTGCTCGACCGTGGTCCTCAGCACGGAGCCGATCTCGGCCGCGACATCGTGCGGGTCGCGCGACTGCAGCAATTCAGGCGCGATGCCCGCCGCCCTGGCGATCTCCCGCAGCATCGCGTCCGCTTCAGCCGGCCGATTGGCCGGGGCCGCCGGACCGAGCTGCAGGGCCGAGGATGTCGAGACGGGCGCCGTCCCGGTCGGTCGCTGTTCCGCCGGAGTGAAGAACGGCTCATGACCGGGATCCGGCGTACGGCCGGTCGAGGGCGGCAGCTCGCGCTGCGTCGATCCCGTCCTGGTCTGCGGATGTCCGGTCGCGGCCCGTTCGTCTTCGATCGAAACGCCGACGACGTAGCGGCCGATCAGCAGCCGGTCGCCCTGGGCCAGCCGATGCGGTCCGCTCATGCGCTGGCTGGACCCGTTGACGAAAGTGCCGTTGCGCGAGACATCGTAGAGCCAGAATGAACCCGCCTGGTAGCGGACCTCACAGTGCCGGCCCGAAATGAACTTGTGCGGGTCCGACAGTGTCCAGTCGCAATTCTCGCGGCCGATCTCGAAGCTGCGGTCGCGGGCGGCATAGCTGGCGGCGGTGCCGGCCGGCAGCCTGTCGACATTGCTGATCTGGAGCGAGATGAACATCCGGAAGCGTCGCCCAACTTGGTCAACAAATGCTTATTTTCCGCGCAATTCCAGGCGGGAACGCCAACGCACCTTTCCTGGAATTGCCTTGGCATTCTAGCAGCTTGCGAGCGCGGCGGGAGAGCTGCGTTTCACACCGGCGCACGGGGCGGTTTAACCACAGCTGTTATTTGGCCGCCGCCAAACATGTGCTAGGCTGAAAGCGGTCCGGTACGGTGGGCGTGAAAAGTTCCCGAACGTGATGCGGTTAACATAGCGGGGGCTTCAATCCATCATACTGGCGGCCGCGTCCAGGAGGGGCACGACCATGCCGAACGAACGCGCCACGGTTGTGCAGACGCCGGCTGGCGCCGACCTGACCTTCACCCATCTCATCGGCCGCGATGAGATCAGCCGCTGTTTTGCCTATACGGTCGGCTTCGTCTCGAAGAACCGCGACATCGACCCGTTGAAGATGCTGGGCGGCGTCGTTTCGGTCGAGGGCGAATCCGATCCGAAGCGCTGGTTCAGCGGCCTCGTGTCGGATTTCAAGCTGACCCGCATCGAGGACCGGCTGGCCTTCTACGAGGCGACCGTCAGGCCATGGCCCTGGTTTCTCGGCAACACCACCGACTGCCGTATTTTCCAGAACATGACGGCGGTGGAGATCGTCGAGAAGATATTCTCGAAATACGGCATCGCCAAATTCGAGAAGCGGCTGCAGGGGTCCTATCCCCAGCGCGAATATTGCGTTCAGTACGACGAGAGCGATCTCGATTTCGTGCAGCGGCTGCTCGAGCACGAAGGCATCTTCTATTTCTTCGAGCATGACGAGGGCAAGCACACGCTCATCCTCTGCGATGCGATGAGCAAGCTGAAGCCGGCGTCCGGTTACGAGAAGGTGCTTTACAACTTCGAGGGCCAGGCCTCACGGCGCGATGTCGAATACATCACCGAGTGGATTCCGGGCAGCGCGGTGCGGCCGGGCGCCTATGCCCACACCGACTATGATTTCGAGAAGCCCGGCGCCGATCTGATGGCGAAGTCCGCCCAGCCCTTCGCCCACAAGGAAGCCTCGGGCGAGAACTACCGCCAGCCGGGCGCCCATCTCGATGTCGGGCGCGGCGACAAGATCGCCGGAATCCGTCGCGAGGAGCTTCAGGCCCTGCACCAGCACAGCACGGCGGTGGGTACCGTGCGCGGCCTTTTTTCCGGCTGCAAGTTCACGCTCGAAAGCTTTCCGCGCGACGACCAGAACCAAGACTATCTGGTGGTCAGCGCCGAATATCGCCTGTTCGACCCGGGCTACCGGACGCAGAACGAGGCCCACAGCGAGAATTTCAAGGTCGTGCTCGGCGTTGCGCCCACCAAACTGCCCTACCGGCCGGCGCGCATCACGCCGCGGCCGATCATGCGCGGCCCGCAGACGGCGACCGTTGTCGGGCCTTCGGGCGAGGAGATCTTCACCGACAAATATGCGCGGGTGAAAGTGCAGTTCCACTGGGACCGGCTCGGCAAGAAGGACCAGAACTCTTCCTGTTTCGTGCGCGTCTCGCAGACCTGGGCGGGCAGCAACTGGGGCTTCATCCAGATCCCGCGCATCGGCCAGGAGGTCATCGTCGATTTCATCGAAGGCGATCCGGACCTGCCGATCATCACCGGCCGCGTCTACAACGCGTCGCAGATGCCGCCCTACGGGCTGCCGGGCAACGCCACGCAGTCCGGCTGGAAGTCGAATTCCTCGAAAGGCGGAGGCGGCTACAACGAGCTGATGTTCGAGGACAAGGCCGGCTCCGAGCTGGTCAATTTCCAGGCCCAGAAGGACCATCACCTGCTGATCAAGCACGACCGCAACAAGACGGTCCAGCACGACCAGTCCGACCGCATCGACCACGACGCCAAGCACTCCGTCGGCCACAACCTCGACGAGGACGTCGGCAACAACAAGACCGTCAAGATCGGCGTCGACCAGACGACCAACATTGGCAGCAACGACACCGAGACGGTGGGCAAGAACAGGTGGCTGACGGTGGGCGCCAATGAGACGATCAGCATCGGCGCCAATTCGACGGAGAACATCGACGCCAATCATTCGCAGACGGTGGGGCTCAATCAGACAGTCACGGTGGGCATCGCGCGCGTCGATACTGTGGGGGCAGCAGAAGCGCGGACGGTTGGCGCTTCGCAGACGAACACGATTGGTGCGACACGGTCGGTGAGCGTAGGGATCAACCAAAGCCACAGCATTGGCGCCGGCGACTCGTGGACCATCGGTGCGGGGCAAGACATCAGCATCGGCGCCGGGCAGACTGTTACCATCGCATCGTCACAAGCTACCGACATAGGCGCCTCCCGAGCCACCAACATCGCATCCAACGACGCCACCGATATCGGCGGCGGTCACATGCTCAAGATTGCCAAAGGCAGCAAGATCGATGTCGGTGAGAGCGGCGTTATCGAGGTCGGCAAGAATTTCACGCTCGACGCCAAGGAGAGCATCACCCTGAAGACGGGCAGCGCGCAGATCGTGATGAAGAAGGACGGGACGATCATCATCGAGGGCAAAGATATTACCGTCAAGGGCTCGGGCAAGATCAACATCAAGGCCTCCAGCGACGTGATCATCAAAGGCTCGACGATCAATGAGAATTGAGGGTGGCGATGAGCAAGGTCAGGGCTAAGATAGACGGCGTCGTAATCGGTGCCTTCCTGGGTTTCGGTGAGGAGGCGCCGCTCGTCGTTTTCGCCGGCAATCCGGAAAAAACAGCGTTGCCCGCGCACAGCCTGTGCGAGTTGTCTTCCAATATGATTGGCTGTGAGGTGGCCTTGCTGTTCCAGGAAGGCAACCCTCGCAGGCCTTTGATCGTCGGTCGGATCGTCGATCCCAACCGCGCGAAGACGGCTCCGCAAGTCATCCGTGACGGGCAGCGTGTGCAGATCATCGCTGAGGAACGCCTCGAGCTCAGATGTGGCAAGGCGATCATCCTGATGGAGGCGGACGGCCGCATCACAATTCGCGGCGCTCATATCACTAGCCACGCCAGTGGCGCTCAGCGCATTCGCGGCGGCTCGATCAACCTGAATTGATGCAGACTCCGTTGAAGGCACAGGGTCCACGGCCGGCCCGCATTGCGGCGGAAGTCATACGCCAGCACGCGGAGCTTGTCGCCTTCCTGTGGGCGCAGCGTGACAGTTGGTCAGCTGAGGATCCGCCCGACGCCAGGGTCATCGCCGGGATCGACCAGCGACTCGAGATAAACCTGGACGCCCTGCGCATCGCCGCCGCCTCCGCCTGGCCGTTTCTGATCGCGCAGCACGAGGACTTCCCGGACAAGGGCGAACTGTTCGCTTTCGCGTGGATGGCTCTGGAACTGGCCGACGGCGAGAAAGTGGCCCAGGCAGCAGAATTCGGGCGTCTGACAAGTGACGACGCTAAGGGCCTGGTTGGCGCGCTGGCATGGCATAAGCCAGCGGTCATCGGGCCCATTGTTCGCAAGTGGATAGGCGAGCCGGATGCCTTCCTGCGCTTTCTAGCCGTTTCGGCATGCGCGGAGCACACCGTTGACCCAGGCGCGACTTTGGCCAGGCTGGTTAAGGATCATGATCCCAGGGTGCGCACTGCGGCCTTGCGCCTTGCCGGTCAACTGCGGCGCTTCGATCTGGTACGCGACGTCCATGACGCGTTCGATCACGAGGATGAGCGCGTCCGGCTTTGGGCCGGCTGGGCGCTCGTCGAATTGGGGTCGGGAGACCTCACGCGGCAGGAACTCAGGAAGATCGCGGCGGCCGCCGGCCCGGATGCCATGATCGCGCTGCGCGCACTGGCAAAGGCGGGACCTGACAAGGACGTTCGCGCCTGGATGGGAGGGCTGATGAAGACCCAGCAGACAGCGCCGCTTGCCGTCCGCGGCATCGGCATGCTGGGCGACAGGTCCGTTCTGGCCTGGCTCATCGAGCGTATGCGCGAGCCTTATGTGGCCGTCGCGGCCTGCGCGGCATTTCTCGAGCTTTTTCCCGAAGCCAGGTTGGAGACGAAGCTGTTCACGGTCGGCCCGGAGGAATTGGGCCCGGCCTTCGCCCAACACTTCGAGAACGACGTGGTAAAGCTTGCGTTGCCCGATCGGGTGCAAGCGTGGTGGTCGGAGAAGGGCACCGTGCCGCAGCGGTAAATCCGCAGGAGCAATTCCAGCAAAAGTGCCCCGTTAAAATCAAAGAGATAGGGGGTCCGTCCTTTCCGTGAAACGGTGAACCACCCCAGGTGCTGTTCTTCAGTCTGGTATGGGGTGTCCGAAGAAATAGCGTTGGCCGGGAACGAACCGGTTCAACTGATCGCTCTCCAGGAATTCCTCCAGAACGGCCACCGCATCGAGCCGGCGGTCACGACCCTTCTCGTCGAAAAGCCCCGTGCAATTGACGCCAGTTGCAGCTTCAAAAATGAGCAAACCGCGGTGGAATCGTTCGCTCTGTGCGTCTTCAGCCTCCAATTTGGCTAGCATGCCTTTTGCCAGTTGCACCACGTCCAATGTCCGCGCCTCAAAAACCTTCATACCGACGAGACCGTCGGCGACTGACGATCGAATGGAGTCCACCCGCTCCGCCAGGGTCTCCGGAGTCGGCTGATCGTCACGCGAATAAAAGATTGGCCCGTCGTCGGACTCCAGCAGGTAAGAGAGTTCGCGAAGTGTCTGATCGCGGTCCTCATCGGGGTTCGTCCCAATGGAATAGAGTTTTACCAGCAAGGGAACCGCGCGGATGTCGCATGACAGGCCGATTAGTGCCGATAAATGAAAGCGAACCCACTCTTCGTTTTGCAATTTTTGAAGATGGCTCAGCGCGGCTGTCATCTCGGTCCACCCACCAGCGCAACCAAGAATATTGACACCAGCGTACCAGATTAGGCTGTCTTGGCTGCGCAGGAGAATCTCTCTTACATGGGTCAGCTTCGAAAAATCTCCCTCCCGACAGTGCAGATTTATCGTGTACAGATCCTCCCAAGCCGTGTTTGCCTTGAGGCTCAGGGAGTATTTTGAACTGACAAGATCTTCCTGAGGCAGAAAGAACCCCAGCGCGAGTGCGTCAAAGTCTCTTCCGAGAGGCATATTCGATTCCAATCTCGATCACGAGGCGGCTAGATTAAACTTCTGGTTCCCTGTTCGAGTGTCGTTTGGAGGTCTTCAATGTCGTCGCACTCGGGGCCGCCCATTTTGTTGTCTGGCACCACATTGTCTGGATCGTTGCATCCGCCTGCTTGTTTCGGTGTCATGTGATTTCGCTTTGTCATGGTCGGACGCGTTGTCGGGGTGGAACCCCACTGCCTGTCGACTTTGGCTTTCGCTCGCCTGCCGAAAGCGTCGTCGCACACCTGCGCCACGGTTCTGGGCCCCGAGGCACCCCGAGGTGGATATCGCACCCCCGATGGAATTTCGAAATGTATGGCACAGCCGGAAGTATTCGACGGATGAACGTTGTTGCATCCGGCCCCGCCAGCATCGCGCGCCGCCCGCGCTTGCTGTTTTGCAAGCGTGAAATCTCTTAGCGTGTTGTACAGCGCCGTCTGGTCGGGACCTGGCGGGAGACGGTCGATTCGCGACTGCCAGAATTGAGTAGACGTCACGGCCCTGAATGGCCTTCCAGTTGCGGGGTCCTTCTGCCATTCGTGCAACGCGTCGCCGCAACAGGGACAAATTCCGGCGTCGATAACATCCTGGGCATCCGCAAGATTCTGAAATTCGATCGGCGGTAGCGGCGCTGTGGTGGTCCCGCTCGATGCATGATTGCTGGTGGTGATGTCGAAGTGCCGGCAGACGTTCTTGCCCTCGAACTTCACGTCCATGCACCAGGCCTGAAAATAGGTCTTGCCGGTGATTTGATGGGTGACGACATTCGCCCCGAAGGTGCGCGTCGCCGCCTCGTCGCCAAGGACCGGTTCCTGGTAGTAGGATTGCTGCGCCAGCGCGGCGCCTTTGCCGCCGATCAGCACCGTGCTGGAACCGGACTTCAGGTTGTTGGAGAACGAGGTGTCGGGGTACGGGATAGGGATCGGGCCGGCTGGCGGCGAAGGCGGCGACATGCAGACGTCCGGAAACCGTGCGATGGACTTGTTCATGCCGTTTTCGGCGGCGATTTCCCACATTCCTGCAAAGACTTTCTTCGTCATGCGGAAACCTCCTACGCAGAAACGACGGCGGCCGCGCGGCCGCCAAACGCCATCGAACTGCCGTGCAGCGCCGCGAGTTCGCCGGGCGCATAGCCGCGCTTGAAAGCCTGTTCCGCCCAGGCGAACTGGATCAGGCCGGCCGCCGACCCGCAGTCACCCATGCAGTCGGCCGCGTGCCAAACGGGCTGCTCCGGCCGCGTTTTGCGCGTGTTGCGCATCTGCGCCAGCACGAGTTCCTCGAATGAATATGATTCGCCCCCGACATCGCTGAGCCGGAACGCAACCTCGTGCAACTGGACGCCGGCCTCGCCGAGCGCGGCTTTCAGTGCCGCGCTGAGGCCGTCGGCCCGGAAAGGGTCCTCGTTGCTGGCTGTTGCGGTCTCAACGGCGAGGCCTAGGCCCCGCAGCCGCAGGGACCCCTCGACGATCGGACGTTTGCTTACCACCAGAATGCAGGCCGCTTCGCCGGGGATGAGGCCATCGGTGACCTTGCTGGTCTTCAGCCGCATCCGATTGTCGAGCCAACTCAGCGCGCGCGCGTCGATCAGGCTGTCGATCGCCATGACGAGGCATGCCTCCACGTCGCGCTCGCCAAGCAGCTTGCGTGCCTGTTCAATGGCGACGAATGCCGAAATCTGGCCATGAGCAACTTGGAACGTTCGTGGTCCAGCCAATGGCTTGCCGCCGGCAACCGTAAGCCCGGACAGAATTCCATTGATGCGCGCGCCTGGCATGCCGGCGTCACGACCGCACAGCAGGAAAGGCATCTCGCCCCAGGGCAGCATGGCAGCAAACCTGGCATCGATTTGCTCGACGGCAAGCCGGGCCAGCGTAGCAAGGCGCGTTCGGCCATGCGCCTCCGGCGGGACGCCGTCGACCCTGGCTCCGCGAATCGATTGGCCGCCGCGGTCGCGGTAAGGCAATTCCTCGAAGACCGAGATGCCCGCCCGCATCGCGGCAGCGGCGCTTGCCGGCGTGTAGCCGACTGGGCACACGATGCTGGCGCAGGCAACGGCCGTCATCTCTTCTTGCGCCTCCCGGCCAATGCTGCGACCGCCTCCTTCAAGCCGGCGTAATGTGGCTTGGGATCGGCGGGTTTCGGCTCCCTGCCTACTTGCACCTGCTGCAGCTTCACAAACTTCCTGGGCAGCTTCGTGCTTACCCGCCCCACCAGGACAATCCTGCCTTCATGCGGCACAATGGTCAGAGTGTCCGGTGTCGCCATCTTGTGCTCTGTCCTGTCGTCGTACATGAAGCGCACCGGCACCGACAGCGCAGGCAGCCTCACCTTGAAGATACCGCCTTTGGTCATGCCGGCGCAGCCGAACATCATGCCTTCGGAAAGCTTGTCGAGCCATTGGTCCTCGGGCGCGGCCTGGAAATAGCGGTCGTCGAAATCCTGCGGCAGGAAGGGCAGGACGTTTTCCATCCAGTGCTTGTCATAGGTGCCGGCATAGCGCGCACGCTCCTTGGCAAAGCGTGGTACCGGGCCGAAGCCGATCGGGCGCGGCCGGTCGTTCCAGATGCGCATCCGCGACTGGGGGTGCTCGACGCACGGCAACGGCGTGCCGTCGATGTTGCCTTGGCCGGCAAGGTAGCCGCTGCCGATCGGGTTGACCGCGTCGCTGCGATGCGTTGCCGGGTCTGGGTCCGTTCGATCGGTGCCGCCGAAGGTGAGGTGCCATGCCAGGGGCATCGAAACAAAGGGTGTCGGCCGGGAAGCCTGGATGCCAAGCCCGCCTCTGAACCAGCGCCTTTGGCCGGTGACCACCGCGCGCTTGTCCAACCCCGGGCCGACCAGGCGCACTTCGACCGATTCGGCCTGTTGTCCAGGCGGCGCCATCGCCACCGCATCGAGCAGGACCTCGCATTTGGGCTTGACGGGAGCGAAGTCAGTCTCGACGCGGATGGAGGTGGATTCCGGATCGCCGTAATGCGTATCGGCGTACACGAAAGGCGACTGCGCTTTGCTGGGCGTGCAGTTGCCTTGCTCATCGACATCGTATGTCGCGCGCACGACCGCGACGCAGAACTTCACGCAATGCTTATCCTGATAGGGAAAAGTCTCGGCGAGAAACGGCGTGGTGTTCTGGCTGACGAACATCAGCTGGTCTCCCAACTCGCGGCGAAGATCTGCTCGAGCGTCGGCTGCGGCGCTTGCGGATCGACATCGAAAATGTCCGTATGCGCCGTCCACATCACGAGGTCGACGATGATATCTCCATCCCTGTCAACAGATGGCGCAGGCAGGACTGTCAGGGCGGCTTCCAGCTCATCGGGCACCAACTCCCCCCGTTGCGCCGCGAAGGCTGCGCCCTCGATGCCGCCGAACCAGCCATCAGAATAGGCCAGCTTCAACGGCGCCTCCTGCAGCCTTGCGAGGACGCTCAATGGAAATTGCCGGCCCACCCGGTCGGCGCTTTGCAGCACGATACCCGCCGCGGCGCCGAAGGAACCGGGGCCGCTAAGGAACCGCAGCGCCGTGTTCTGCGGCCAGGCTTCGAGCCCGAACAGCGGCACGATGTGCTGTGCCAGCCAGCGGTCCCACACGCGCACGAAATCGCCCGGCAGCCGGCGCGTCACGAAATCGCCGGCGGCGGGCATCTTGCCGTAGAAGCCGGGCAGGATCAGATCTGCGGCGGACATGTGAATTTCTTGAACATTTCGAGCGTGTATGGGTTCTCGACGCTGGCCGCCTTGAGCTCGAAATCGGCCCACATCCCCTTGGTGCCGAGCCGCAGGCTGTAGACGTCGGTGAGCTTGGTCGCGTTGAAGCGGCCGCCCCGCAGCATCCTCAGCCATGCCCAGCTGCCGGTTTCGTTGAGCATCACCTCGGGCGAGCCGTCGACCGGCTGGAAGGCGAGCGAGATCACGCCGGTGCCGTCCTTGCCCGGCCATGTCATCGGCTGCGGCCTGGTTGCGTTGTTGTAGTAGACGAGGTTCTGGCCATCGAGGTTGAGCGTCACCCGCGCCACGTTGGGCGACAGATCCTTGGGTTCCAGCGTGAAATTCATCACGGGACCGGTGCCGCCGGGGAACAGGTCGTCGCGGATGTGGCGCGCCTGCTCGAAGGCCGCCAGCGCCGCCGGGTCGAGGCCGAAATCGGCGCGCCATTTCCACGGCTCGCTGGCGGTGTCGACATAGTTGATCAGATGGTCGTTGGTGAAGGCATCGATCAGCCCGGTCGGCCCGAACAGGCGCTGGAAGTCGCGCACATTGACGTCGACCGCGCTGTCGGGGCTGAACGGATAGCGGTTGTTGAGCGCCGCCTGACAGAAGGGCAGGATGTCGGCGCGCCAGATGGCGTTGAGCTCGTTGGTGACGGCCTTCTGCGACAGGCCGCTTGTGTCGCCGGCAATTCCGCCCAGCCAGTCGTTGATCGGCGAGGGCAGGATCTGCGCCTGCCTTGCGACTGCGCCTGTCAGTTCGGCAAGCCCACCCTGTTTCTTGATGGCGTCCTGCGGATCGGGGTTGGCGGTCACCGTCTGCAACACATTGGACAGGGCCGTCAGCGCCACGACGGCGGCGTCGAGCGCCGGCGGCTGGCCGTCGATCTGGGCGATCGTGCCCTTGAGCGGCTTGAAATGCTCGGCCACCAGGCTGCCGGTCATGTCGACCTGATCGGCCGAGCCCGCGCGGGGCAGCAATTTCGCTCCCGTCTTCACCACCTTGCCCAATTTGCCGAGCTTGCTCAAAAGCTTCGAGCCGGTCTTGGCAGCGCCGCTCTTGTCGTCGGCCGACGCCTCGTCGGAACGGGTCAGGTCGGTCTCCTGCACCACCGCGGTGAGCAGGCGCTTCAGCGCGGAGTCGGCGCTGGAAAGATCCTTGAGGTTCTCGCTGGCGACGTTGAGGTCGGTCAGCGGCGCCAGCTGCATGTCACGAAGGAAACTGTCCCACTGCGCGATATAGTCGTCGTAATAGAGCTTCAATATGTCTTCCGACAGCGCCGAGACCGACGTCTCCGAATTCTCCGAACAGCCGCCGGCAAACACCGCGCGGTCGAGCGCCGCCTGTCCGGCGACATCCTCGACCCGGTCGAGGATCGCGTCGTGGAAGCCGGCATAGGTATAGGGGCCCGGAACGCCGACGCGCAGCGTCTTGTCGGAGCGGCGCGCGAACACCTTGGCGCCGTTCGGTCCGGCGAAATTGGCCGGCACCCATTCCTTGACCGCCGCCACTTCCGGGTCGGCAAGCAACTGCTTGTAGGCGCGCTCCGGCAGCGAGATCGTGCACACCGTCTTCAGCGCCTCGGCGACCAGCTCCTTGTCCGGCGCGATGTAGCTGTCGTCGACGGCCATGCGGCGGATCGCGGCAAGCTGGTGCTGTTCGGCGTCCGCGGTCGGGAAGGGCGCGGCCGGCGCGAATTGCGGCAGGTTGTTCACCCACCAGTTCTGCACGAAATCGGTGTCCATCTGCGACAGGCCGGTCATCATCCGGTAGGTCTTCAGCGCGCCGAGCATGAAGTCCGGATCGCGGATCTGCCGCCACATCGTCGCCTCAAGCAGCGCCACCATGTGCGGCTCGAGCACATTGCGCAGAGCGTGGTCGTAAGTGTCGGTCTGCGCGCGCATGAGCTCGGCCGAGGCGGTCGGGCCGAGCAGATTGTGGACGGCATCCGGCGGCGCGGTCCGGGCCGTGGCCACCGCGTCCATCGCCGCCAGCGCGCCGTCCATGGTCGGCTGCTCGACCGCGGCCGGCATCGCGGCGACGTCGGTCAGCGGCTGCTGCAGCGCCTCGAATTGGCCGGCCTGTTCGGCGATCGCATTGCGGTTGTCGAGATAGGACCAGGTGAACAGTCCGCCGGCGAGCAGGGCGGCGAGCGCACAGGCGGCGGCGGCTCCGCGCCAGATCCAGGCGCGGCGGCGCTGCGCCAACGGATCGAATGTGCCGAGGCCGGCTTCCTTGAAGATCACTTCGGTGAGCAGATTCCTGAGGAAGAAGCTGCGCTTCTCGACGCGCGCCGCCGGCATGGCGCGACGCGGCGGCAGCCCGAACGATGACGACAGCGCCGCCGTCAGCCGGTCAATCGGCGCGCCTTCCTGCGTCGCCGAGGTCAGATAGAGGCCGCGCAGCCAGGCGGCCTCCTCATAGCGGCTCTCGCCGAACATCGCCTCGACCAGCACCTGGATCGGCTCGGACAGGCTGGCAAGCTGCGCGGGGAAGCGGAAGATCTCGGCGCGCTGGCCGAGCTTGTCCTCGTCCTCCAGCCGCGGCACCAGCCGGCGTTCCAGCTCGGCGGCAAGCCTGGCGAGTTCCGTCTGGATCGTGCCGGCACTGACACGAGCGTCGAGCGGGAAAGTGGTTCCCCACACCTGCTCGCGCGCCGTGGTCGACAAGCCGCCGAAGAACGCTTCGAACCCTTTGATCAGATCGGCCTTGGTCAGCATCAGATAGACGGGAAGGCGGATCTCCAGCCGGTCGTTAAGGTCCGCCAGCCGGCGGCGGATCTTTCTGCCATGCGCCTTGATCGCGTCGTCGCCCTCCGACAGCGTGTCGATCGACAGCGCGACGATCACCCCGTTGAGCGCGCGCCGGCCTCGGTGCTTCTTTAGAAGGTCGAGGAAGCCCAGCCACTCCGCCGCGTCGACATCCGGCTGGCTTTCCTGCTGGACGTAGCGGCCGGCGGTGTCGATCAGCACCGCGTTCTCGGAGAAGAACCAGTCGCAATTGCGCGTGCCGCCGACGCCCTGCAGGTCGTCCGTGAGGTCGATCGGAAAATTGAGGCCCGACTGGCGCAGTGCCGTGGTCTTGCCGGTGGCCGGCGGACCGACGATCACATACCAGGGCATCTCGCGCAGGAATTTTCTGCCGCCGAGCTTGCGGCGCTTCAGCTCCGCCATCACCTCGCCGAACTTGGCGCCGACGGCGGCCACGCTTTCCTCGCCGGGCGTCAGCTGCTTTTCGGCGACCGGCGCCGCGATCTCGGCGACGAACATGCGGTTGGCGCGGATCGCGCGGCGTTGCGCGACGATCAGCCAGATCAGCCACAGGATGATCAGCCCGGCGATGATGGCGATGCGCACATTGTCGGATTCGAACGGCGCATAAGGGCCGACCTGCACGATCGGGCCGAACACCCAGATCAGCAGCGAAAGCAGCGCGATGCCGATCAGCGTCCAGAGAAAACGCGAGGTGATGACGGCCCAGAGGAAGCGCAGGATGAACATCTCAGAGCCTCTTCTCGACCAGAACCTCGACGCGCCGGTTGAGCGCGCGGCCCTCGCGCGTCGAGTTGTCGGCCACCGGATCGGTTTCGGCGCGGCCCTCGGAAGAAATACTCTCCGGCGGCACGCCGGCTTGCACCAGAAGCTTGGCTATGGTTTCGGCGCGCGCTTCCGACAGACGCTGGTTGCTGGCCAGCGGGTTGGACTTTTGCAGGCGCACATTGTCGGTATGGCCGACGACGGTGATTTTTCCGATCAGCTCCTTATTGTCCAGGATCACCTTGGCGATCGCTGCGATCAGCGGTTCGTAGCCTTCCGTCAGCGTCGGTCGGGAAGACTGGAACAGCTCGGGATTTGAGGACTGGATGATCAGCTTCGCCAGCGAGACGCTCTCGGTGCCGCTCAGCGCCCCCTTGAGGTTGTCCGGCGCTTCGCCCTTGAATTCCGGCAGCAGCGCGAAATCGACCGGTTGCGGCTCGGGCGCGGGTGCATCCTGCTTGGGCGCGGCGCGGGTGACGTCGCCGCGCGATGCCGGCGGCAAGGTGCGCACCAGCGCGGAGAGCTCGACCGCCTGGCTGCTCAGGCCCATCGACAGGCCGATATAGGCGGCTGCGGCAACGACGATCGCCGCCAGCGCCATCACCCAGATCGGCACGATGAAGCGCTGCGGCTCGTCGGAGGCGATTACGCCCTTCCAGTTCGGCGACAGCGGTGCGTCCTCGGCGTCCGCGTTGCGCAGGAAGCGTGCGGCGGCCACGCGCACGGCGTTGAGCGAACGGTCGCCGGCGCGGCCGGGCACGCGGTATTTGCCGCGGAAGCCGAGCGCCAGGCAATAATATTGCAGCTCCAGCATTTCGCGGTCGCGGTTGGGATGCCGCTCCAGCTCGTCGAGGCGGGTGAAGAACTGGGTGCCGGCGTCGACATCGCCGCGCAGCATGACGACCAGCGGCTGGCGCGGCCAGGCGCTGGCGCCGCCCCACGGCGTGTTGAGCGCGAGATCGTCGAGCAGCGCCGCCACCGCCCATGCGGCCTGGTCGGCGCGCTCCAGCGATGAGCCCGCTGCCACCGCCGCGTCTCGGGCCCGCACCAGCTCGTCGAGCAGGCGCGTGCGCATGACTTCCGGGTTCTCCGGCGCCAGCGCGCTTTCGAGCTCCGGCGCGAATTCGAGCAGCGGCGCGAAGATATTGATCAGCGTGTTGGGATGGGCACGCGCCCGTTTGACCGGCGCGCCGGGCGCCAGCGGCGCCATCGGTCGGGGCGCCGCACCGGTCAGGCGGATGCGGGTCCGCTCGCGATCCTCCGACAGTCCGAAAGGATCATCCCGGCTCATGGCCTCACCTGTTCACCGAATAGCAGTCGACCTGCGGCTCGCTCGGCAGTACACCGGAAACGCCGATGACGAAGCCGGGCGCGTCGAGCAGCGAAGCCCAATGCTCGCTCTTCTGGTCGAGCTCCAGGCACAGCCGGTCGCCGTCATACGGGATCTCGCGCGGCTGCGAATGCAGCGGTTTCAGCGGAATGCCCGGCAGGCGCGACTTCCACAATCCTTCGAACTGGTCGGCGGAGCCGACCGTCGCCTGGTTGACGAAGATCTTGCGCAGCGCGTCTTCCGAAAGCTCGGAGCCGACGCGGATGACGATGCGGCTGGCGACCAGCAGTTTCGGGTTGTCGATGCGCACCTTCCACACATTGGTCGCGTGCCGCATGACCGGCAGCGCGCGCGACTTCGGCTCGATGTAGCGCAGGCTGAGGATGAGCGAACGCAAGGCGTCGGCCAGCGCCATATAGGCGGGACCCGGCGCCATATGGTCGTAGGCCGGCAGCTCTCCGAGCCGCCGCGAGCTCGAGCCGTAGGTGGCCATCTCGCCGGCGAGGCCGGCAAGCTCGAGATAGAGCTCGGCCGGATGGAAGACATCCTGCGCCAGCATATGCGCAAGGCGCGGCCGCGCGGCATTGGCGAGGTGCAGCATCAAAAGGTCCTCGACGCTGCGGCCGGCCCCGCCCATCACCATCTTGCCATGCGCCTCGGCGATCTGGTCGAGGCCGGTGACGACCTCCTGCAGCAATTGCCGATACCAGTGGACGGCGCCGGTGATCAGCGTCGGCGGCAGGAAGGCCTGGTCGAGCGAGACGCCGCCATCGGCGCGCACGCCTTTGATGTCGGCGACCGGCAGCGCCGTGTAGCCGCCGACCGATTTGCCGGGCGCCAGCAGCACCGCTTGCGGCCGCGCGATCTCGATCTCCTCCGGATCGGCACCGCCCTGCACGGCATCGCGCACCGCAACGATCTTGCCGTGGTAGCGCGCGCCCGTCGATGCGGCATGCGCCGGATCGAAGCCGACGCCGCCGGGCGGCTCCAGCGGCAACGCCACCAGCACCGGCCCGGCGCCGGTGTCGGCCGTGACCGGCAGCGGCTTCGGCGCGTCCATCAGTTCCGGGATGGAGAAGGGCGTGCCGTCCGGGAAGATGCCTCGGGCGGACACGATCGACACCTGGCCGGCGTCGAGCAGCGACTGGTCGAGCGTCAGCTGCTGGAAGCCGAACGTATGGAGCTGGCCGGCCTGCAAGGCGCCGCGCACCATTCCCTCGAAGAACCGGTCCTGCTGCTGGAAGTGCTGGGTCCTCAAGAAGAGTCCCTCGGACCACAGCACCCTGTTTGCGTCGCTCATGCCACTGCTCTCTGCACTGCCTCGTCGTCAGTCTGCTAGGCGGAAATGCCGCCCTTGCCGAGGCTGACGTTGATGGTGAATTTCGACCCCGGCGATACCGACTTGGTCGTGCGCCAGTTGCGTCCGCCTGGCTCGCGGATCAGCGCGACGAAGCCGAGCGCCGTCGCGTTCGGTTCGACCGTGATGGTCTTGGCCGCCGTCTTGCCCGGAGCGACCGAGATCGCGTCCGATCCGATGAGGTCGGCGCCCAGCGCCGAGCCGGCATCGCCCTGCAGCGCGAAATAATCGGCCGAGTTGAACTTGCCTGTGCTGGCAAGCCGCATCACCAGCACGGTCACCGGCCTGTCGCCGCCGCCCGGTCCCGGATTCATGCCGGCGCCACCGGTCACGTTGACCGTGATAACCGATGGTTTCGGCGGGCCGCTCTGGCAAGCCGCAAGCAGCCCCGTTGCGCCGATGGCAACGATGAATTCCCGTCTGTCGATCATGTCCCTACTCCTCTTCGTATGCGTCCCTGAAATCTGCGCCGATCTCGCCCAGGAAGCTCGATTCCGCGCTCTGGGCGATGTCGCGATGGCGTTTCTGGTAAAGCTCCCACAGCTTGGCATTGCGCCCGCCGGCAAGCAGATTGCCGATCGCCGAATTGGACTTGAGCTCTTCCTCGATCGCGGCCGGATCGAAGCGGTCGATCATGCGCCGAAGCGCCGCCTGCACGCCGCGCCAGGCGCGCACGTGATGCTGCGCGAGGTCCTTCACCGCGTCGCCGATCGCCGCCTCGCCGGAGAGAAAGCCGGGACTGCGTTCCGCGATGATGGTGACGATGACATCCTCGACCGTCGGCAGGAACTTGAGCGGGTTGACCTCGGAGGCGCCGACCATGGTCTGGGCGACGCGCGCGCTTCCCTTCTCCTCGGCGCGCTTGCGCAGGAGCTGCATCAGGCCGTCGAGCATCAGCCGGTATTCGCGCCCGAATTTCTCCATTTCGGCGACCGGGTCGCGTCCGGGGAAATCGGCCTCCTCGACGCCCATGCCGCGCAGGAACGCGGCGCGCAGCGCCATGTCGCTGGGCGCCGGTGACATCGGGCGTGACGGTTTAGGAACACGGCGCGGCGGCGGCGCTGACGCTTCGGCCTGCACCGGCATCTCCCGCGGACGGGCGGCCTTCGCCTTCTCTGCGGCCCTTTCGACGCGATCGGCTGGATCGGCACTGTTGCCGGAATCGCGCGCCGCGGCCGGCCCGAAGCTGAAATCGTCGAAGCCGGCCGGTTTCGGCGCGGGCTCGGGCATATCGTTGCGCGAAGGCATATCACCGAAGCCGAACGGGTCCGACCGGCTGACGGCGGGCTCGCCGTTCGAGGCCGGCGTCGCCACTGGATCAAGGCTGAACGGATCGTCGAAGGCGGGCGAGCTGCGCTGGTTCGAGGCGCGATCGTAGGCCCCGGGCACAGGCTGCTCGAACGGATCGGGTAGCCCGGCCGGGCGCGGCCGCTGCGGCTCTTCCTCGACCTTGGCCGAGAAGAAGTCGTCGCCGCCGATGCTGGCTGGCGTCCGCGATTGTGACGACCACGCCGGCGCGGCATTGGCGATCGGCGCCTGACCGAACGACGTGTGGCCGGCCCCGGGCTGCACCTCGACATGGAGCACATAGTCGCCCATGCGCAGCCGCATGCCGCTTTGCAGGCGCGTCGACCTGCCGGTGCCGAGCGGGTTGTCGGAATCGTCGATGAACAGTCCGCTGCTCGACGTGTCGGTGACGTAATAGCCGTCGCGGCCGCCGCTGATCTTGCAGTGCGCGCGTGAGACGAACATGTCCGGATCGTCGATCTGCCAGCCGGCATCGGCGCTGCGGCCGATCACCAGCTCGCCTTCGTCCAGCCGGGCCTGTCTGACCACCTGAGAGCGCGGGCCTTGTTCCAGCGTCAGCAGCAGGCTCATCAGGCTGCCTCCGCCATGTCCGGTCGCCAGCCGACGATGGTGCGCAGCCTGAGATCGTCGGCGTCGCCCTTTTCGGCAGGGCGCGAAAGCCAGGAGGTACGGCCGAGCTGGATGGTTCCCATCTTCGGCGCGGGTACCGCCTCGCGCGCGAGCACGACCCTGAGATCGACGTCCAGCGCCTCGCCGATCATGTCGCGCACTGCCTTCTTGAACAGGGCAAGGCGCCGTTCTCCAGGCAGGAACGATTTGAAGTCGTCGAGGCTCAGCGGGCCGACGCGCAATTCGATCCGGCTCTGCCGGCTGAAGACGCGCGGGCCGATCGTTGCCCCGCCGCCGAGCGCCGCATAGGCCTTGCCGACGCGGCTCTGCAGCGCCGTGGGAATGGTGATCCAGGCGGCGACGAATTCCTTGATTTCAACCGGCACCTTGAAGGCCGTGGCGAGAAAAAGCGTCAGCCGCTCCGCGCCGTCGACCTGGTTGGCCAGCGATCCGGCCTGGCGCAGCCGCACCGCATCGAGTTCGGAATCCTGCGTGCCGGGAAGGCCGATGCCAGCCATGGCCTCCAGCATGGCGCGCACGCGCCCGCCGACCGAACGTTCGACCTGCACCGCCGGATGCGCATCGGCCCATGCGCGGTAGTAGAGCGCGATCATGCGATGCTGCAGGATGTTGACGAAGTCGACGAAGGTCGTGTCGCTGGTCTGCTCGGCGTCGGCGCCGCTGAACCAGCGCTGCGACAGCCGGTCGAGCACCCAGCGCGTCAGATGCAGCGGCATCGGCCCTTCCGGCCCGAGCAGGCCGAGATTGGCGATCGTCACCCGCGCCGGAGCGTTGTCCCTGGCATCCTGGAATTTGATCACGTCCCTGGCCGAGAAGCTCAAGCGCACATGCTGCCCGAGCCTTGCCGGCTCGCGGTCGGCGGTTCCGGAATGACCGAACAGTCCGCGCCGCTGCTCCAGGCGGCGCAGCAGCTCGAAGAAGTCGAAGCTCTCCGACAGCGCCTCGGCCTCGGCTGGGGCGGGCTGCGCTAGATCAGGTAGCGATTGCCGGGCGTCATCGGCCATGGCACATCCTCCTGCTTCTGCAGCAGCCGCGTACGCGTCCGCACGAAACCGTTTATCCCGGCATGGCGGGCGAACAGCCGCGCCAGCAGGGCCGAAAGCAGCAGCGTGCTCTGGCCCGCCAGAACCGACTGATCGACATGCAGGGTCACCTCGGTGCCGCGTCCGAAACACATCGGCCCGTCGATCTTGAGCCGCTCGATCACCGGCCGCGAATCGATCCGGGTGATCGAATGCACGTTGCGGGCAAGGCTAGGATCGCCGCGATCGGCATAGAGGTCGAGCAAGGCGTGCAGCGGATCGACGCCGCGGCCTTCCTTGGCGAGGCTCAGGAAATTGAGCGAGAGCTGCGCCACCAGCCGCCAGGCGAGATTGTCGGCGCGGGATTCGCCTTCGGCGCCGGCCGGCAGCGCCGCCGGGATCGCCGGCTGCGGCGGTCGCAGCGCGCCGAGCAGGCGTACCGCTTCCACCGGGTCGGCGGTCTCCAGCGTCAGCGACGGCGTATCGTCCAGGATCGGCAGGTCGCGGTTGGTGCAGAGCGCCATCACGTCGAGCCGCTTGAGCGGCCGGTTCGGCTGGCTGCCGGCCGGACGCGAGACTGCGATAAAGACATCGTCGCCAGTGTAGGAGGTGCGGGTCAGGCCCTCGCGCCGTTCATCCTCCGTGGCCCGCCGCGGGCGCCGCTCGGCCGAATAGACCCAGCCGCTGCCGCGGTTCTGCCCCAGGCTGAACAGTTCGGGGATGGTCGCCTCGCTGCCTTCGGCATCGGCGTCTTCCACCCGAGTGACCCGGAAGATCTCGAAATCGCGCGCCCGGGTGCGGTCGGCGTGCAGCACCTGGCGCGTCCGGCGCGGATCGATCTCGATGACGTTGCACTCGCGTTCGAACAGATTGATGATCGGCGTCGCGAACAGCTCGAAATCGGCCGCTGTCACATCGGCGAGCTCCGGCACGGGACGCCGGAACAGGAGGACGATCTCCATTCCCTCATCGCATTTGCGCACCACCGGCTGCAGGCCGGCGACGCGCACATAGTGGAAGCGTTCGGGGATCATGAAATATTCGCGCAGCAGCCGGTATCCCTCGAAGGTCGGCCGCGTGCGCGGCATCAGCGCTTCATCGTCGTGGATCCCGACCATTTCTGGCTCGGGCAGCGCGGTGAGCGGATTGGTCTTGCCTTCCGCCCGCCCGCCGACGGCCGAACAGGCGCCGAAGATCGCGTCGAATATGAGCGGCGCCTTGGCGCGTCCGGCGAAATAGAGATCGAGGCGGTCGAGCGACAATTCGCTGAGCTTGCCCTTTCCGGTCCGGGTAAGCGCGATGCGGAATGCCGCTTCGCCGCGCACGCCGCCGACCGGCGCGATGCCGGCGGCGGCGAGTGCGCTGCGGTCCTGGAAATAGCTGACCGAATTGATCGCGATCGGCCACAGCGTCACCTCTTGCGCGGTGGTGAAGGTTGAGCGCGTCGAGAGCCCAGGATGAAGGCCGGAAACCAGCCGCGTGCCGCGCGCCACGGCATGGCCGGCGATCATCGATTGCACCTGCTGTCCAGGTTTCAGCACGGCCATCGCCGTCGCCGGCGCCGGCGTCACAAGGTCGGGATAGAGCACGTCGAGCACGGCGCGCGAGAAGCGCGAGCGCTCGGCGTCGACCTTCAGCCGCGTGCGCGCGGCAAGAAAGGCCACGCCGTCGAGCAGCCGTTCGACATAGGGATCGGGGCAGGGGACGGTATCGAGGGAAAGGTTGCGGGCCACCGCCGGATGCATGTCGGCGAATTCCGCGGCCAGCGCGCGGATATGGGTCAGTTCCTCTTCGTAATACTCCACGAAGACCCGATCCATCTCAGGTCTCCCGGAATTCGGTTCGCGCAAGGCCGTTGTCGAGATTGATCGTGGTGCGCAGCCGCATGCGTTCCGGCGTCGGCGTCATGATCAGCACGGCGTCGATCTCGATCTTGAGACCGACGGTCTTGTCGCCAAGCGTGACGTTGACGGTCGTGGCGCTTTCCTTGAGGCGCGGCTCAAAAGTGGCGAGCACCGCACGGATTTCGCGCGCTAAAGTATCGCGGTCGAAATCCCGCGACGAACGGCCCGAAAAGGACGGCACGCCGTAATTGACGACGCTGCGCCGCACCTCCGGAAAATCGGCAAGCGGCGGCAATTCGTCCAAGGGCTGTTCATGCTCGGCGTCGGAAAGCATCGGGACGGACTCGAAACGCTCTGTGTTGAACAGGGCCTCGATATCGCGCCGGACCGCTTCCCTGAGCACGCGCGCCGACACCACCACGCCGCGGCTTTCGATCTCGGTGCGGTGCTCGGTCTGGAAGACCAGCCTGTGCAGTCGCCGTTTCTGCTCGGGCGTCAATTCCGCATCGGCATCGATGACGCGGGCGCTGCCGGCAAGAAGGGCCTCGACGCGCTCGGCGCCGAGTTCTTCATCCAGCAGGCGGCGCAGCCCATCGATCTCCGACGTCAGCCCGGGCAAATCGTTGACAAGGCGGTCCCAGAGGGAGGGCTGGACCGCCTCGCGCTTTGCCCGAGAGCTGCCGGCGAGCTGCGCCTTCGCGGCCGGCCGCTTGGCCTCACTTGCCGACATAGACGTCCATTTCGATCTCGTCGTCCTTGTCGTAGACGAACTTGATTTTCTTGTAGGCGAAGCTGACCTCTTCCTCGATCAGGTCTGGTTCGTCGTGCGCCTGCCGCATGTCGTATTCCATGATCGAGGCGTCGGTGAGCGTCACCACCAGATAGTCGCTGGTCTCGCCGTCGATGGTGCGGCGTGCCGAGAACACCACCTCGTCGAGCGCCTTGTTCTCGAACAGTGCCTTCTTCAGATAGGGCGACGACTTGTCGTAGTGCTTGATGAATTTGATCATACCCATCGACACGCGGCCGCGCCGCGAGAGCGAATTCGGGTCGTAGGGCGCGATCATCTTATAGTCGACGCCATGGATCTCGATTTCGTCTTCATGGCCGTCGCGCTTGCTCGGGCCTTTGATGTCCGGGACTTTCAGGAAGCCGTCGATCTTCGTCGAAGGCGCATCGGTTCTCTCTGGCATTGTCTTTCTCCACCGCTACAAACAAGATGACTTTGCTTAACGATTTCAGCCCTTCACCGACGGCAGTTCCGATACCAGCCGGAGCGAGGCGTTGATGCCTTCCAGCTGGTAGTGCGGACGCAGATAGAAACGGGCATTGTAGTAACCGGGCCGGCCCTCGACGCTGTCGACCTGGACCTCGGCCGCGGCGAGCGGGCGCTTGGCGCGCGCCTTGTCATCGGCAAAGGCTGGATTGGCCAGCACATACCGGTTGATCCATTCGGTCAACCAGGTCTCCATGTCGGTGCGTTCCTTGAACGAGCCGATCTTGTCGCGCGCGATCGCCTTCAGGTAGTGCGCGAAGCGCGAGACCGGGAAGAGGTAGGGCAGGTTGGCGCTCAGCCGTTCGTTCGCCTGAGCGTCGGGATCGACCAGACGTCCGGCGCGCGTCTCGTCGTCCTGCAGCGAATGCGCGCCGATGAAGGCCGCCAGGTCGGTATTCTTGCGGTGCAGGATCGGCATCAGGCCGAGTTTCGCCAGTTCCGCCTCGCGCCGGTCGTCGATGGCCACCTCGGTCGGGCATTTCATCGCGATCGAGCCGTCGTCGGTCGGGAAGGCGTGCACCGGCAGGTTCAGCACCGTGCCGCCGTTTTCGACGCCGCGGATCTGCGTGCCCCAGCCATAGAGCTTGTGGCTGCGGTTGATATTGACTCCCATCGGGAAGGCGGCGTTCATCCAGACATATTTGTTATGGTCGCCGCCCACTTCCTCCTCGAAGGTGAAGCCCTTCACCGGAACGGTTTCCGAGCCGTAGGGCAAGCGCGCCAGCACGCGCGGCATGGTGAGCCCGATATAGCGGGCGTCCTCGCTTTCGCGCAGCGACTGCCACGAGGCATAGGCCGGGTTGTTCACGATCATCTGCAGGTCCTGCGGGTTCGGCAGTTCCTGCCAGCTGTCCATGCGGAACAGCCGCGGCGAGGCGGCCGCGATGAACGGCGTGTGCGCCGAGGCGCAGACGCCGGAAATGTTGCGCAGCAGGCCGACGTCGCGCGGATGGTTGGAGAACTCGTAGGCGCCGATGATGCAGCCGATCGGCTCGCCGCCCAGCATCGAATATTCGTCCGTGTAGACCTTCTTGAAGATCGGGCTCTGGTCCCACATCTGGCCTTCATAATCCTCGAGCGTGTCGGCCAGCTGCTCCTTGGAGATGTTCATCACCCGAATCTTCAGCTTGGTATCCGTCTCGGTGTTGTTGATCAGGTACCAGAGGCCGCGCCACGTGCCTTCCATTTCGCGCACTTCCGGCGCATGCAGGATCTCGTTGACCTGCGTCGTCAGCATCTTGTCGATGCCGGCGATCAGCGACTTGATCGACTTGATCGCATTGGAAGAGATGGTTGTGGTCTCGGAGCGCGACTGTGCGGCCAAAGCCAGGTTGCGCACCAGTTGCTGCAGCTTCTCGCTGTCGTCCTTCTTGACCTTGAAATCCTTTTCAAGGAGTCCGCTGAATTCGCCGAGATCGATGGCTTCCGCCTCGGCGGTGGCGGCTGCGGTCTTCTGCTGTTCGGCCATGACTTACTCCTCGCCCTTGCCGTCATCCACCGCCTGGCTGGCGATCTTGCTCAGCAGCGGCTCGTTGTTCAAAAGCTGCGCGATGCGTTTTTCGGCGTCGACGCGGCCGTCCATGAAGCCCAGCAGCTCCTCGAGCTGACGGCGCATCTTCAGGATTTCGGCCAGTTGCGGGACCTGCTCGGCGATCTTGTCGGGCGCGAAGTCGCCCATCTTGGAGAAGGTGAGATCGACCATGAGCTCTTCCTCACGCTCCTGGCCCTCGGCCTGCGGCAGCGTGTTCTTCACCCGCGCCTTCACGCGCGGCCCCATCGCTTCCATGAACTTGGGGAAGCGGTTGGCGTCGGTTTCGACGAAGTTGCGGTCAAGCACCGACTTCGACGCTTCCTTGGTCTGCGACGCGCCGGCAAGATCGGCCATCACGGCCATGACGAACGGCAGTTCGATCGTCGTAGGGCTGCCGTAGGTTTCGACGTCGTAGGCGATCTGCACGCGCGGCGCGCGGTTTCTTTCGATGACCTTCGCTTTGCTCTCTGCTGGCATGCTTTTCTACCTTTCATCCTTCTGGGCCGGCTTCTTGGGATCGGGAACGCCGGCAAGCAGCCGGAACTCCTTCAGCCCCGACGGGGCGAGATCTTCCATCAGTTCCACGAAATCCATGTGCACCATCCGGCGCACGCGCCGGGCGAGATGCGGGATGGGGCTGGACGGCTCGGTGCGGTCGTAGAAGGCGACCACGAGGTCGAGGCATTTGACGACCTCGTCGCGCGAGTTGATGCGGTCCGGCAGACCGGTGCTCGCTTCCACGGCGCTTGTCACACTTGCCATCGTCTCGGCTCCATGACCGTTGCGGGCGGGCATTGCTGGTTCCGCCGCCGCCTGCGGAGCGGCCTTCGCGGCACCATTCGCCGTGGCGCCGGCACCGGAATTCCGCTCCAGCGTCGTCAGCAAACGCTGCAGGAACTTCTTCAATTCCGGGATAGTGGCGCCATGGCCGTCGATGCGGGCGTTGAGCGCGGCGTCCACCGCGTCGAGGGCAGCGATCGCGGCCCGCGCGTCGGCGAGCAGCGAGGTCATCACATCCGCTGCTTGATCGATTTGCGCCGCGCATCCGGTGCGAACGCGGTTCAACAGCTGATTGTGGGCGCTTGTCAGCGCCGCCTTTTCGGCGGCCCCAAGGCCAGAGGCCGCTTCCTGGAGCATGACGCGTTCGTCGAGCGCAGCCTGTTCGAGGTCCCGGCCGCTGATCGGTCCGATCGCGCGCGGGGAGAAGAAGGCCATCTGCCTGAGGTTCGCCAGCAAGCCTTCCTGGCCGTTCTGCAGATCGAGCAGCGCGTTGATGCGCCGCAAGGCAGCATCGCGCGGCGCGCCTGTCCGCAGCGACGGGTGCATGGTGTCCCAATACTGCTCAAAGGTTCGCGCGATCAGAGTCAGGCCCTGGGCGAGGCCGGCCAGCCCTTCCTCGTTGGCCAAGGCCCGCGCGACGATGACCAGCAGGCGCAGGTCCCGGCCGCGGGCGCGCAACTCTTCGGCCTTTTCGAGCACCGCCGCCCAGTCGACAGGACTGGGTTGCGAGGTGGGCTTGCTGTTACCGTCATGGACAACTTTGAGCTGAGGCTCGGCCAGGCGCTCCAGCTCATGAAAGGCCGGGTCGTTGCGCAAGTCCTCTCCCGACGGATTCTCACCGTTCAGAGGATTCAGCCAGAGTGCGAGATCAATCACACCAACCCCCAGCCAGCGGCCCTGAGACCCCTATGTAACGTAACGTTATCACCGGCTTCGCGCGACGACAATTGAGCACCTGCGCAAAAACTAACGGAAGCTAAACGCGACCGTTCTCTTCGGCGAAACCCATTGCGCGATTGCCGGACCCGGTATGTGAAATGGCTCGCATAGCCCGGGCAGCAATCGTGTTTGTTGGCCACGAGTTTGCAAGGCTTGTGTAACCGGGCGGTGCCGCCCGGATAGATTCAAAAAACCTTATCCGCCATGCGGCTTTGTCAAGCAGCCGCTTATATGGCAGGGTACGGTCGGCAGGTTGCGGGAGCAGGTTCGATGGAACAGCGCCGGTCATCGCAGAGCTTCAAGCGTAAGGAACTGGTCGCCAAGCTGAACGCCACCGGGGTGCGCGCCTTCAAGGCCGCGGCCGACACGGCCAAGCTGCGCGGCAATCCTTATGTCGAGCTTGTCCATTTCATCCAGCAGTTGGTGCTGTCAGAGCGCTCGGATGTGCAGATGATCATCGCCGACGCCGGGCTGGATGCCAGCCGGCTGACGGCCGACATGACCCGAGCCATCGACAAGCTGCCCTACGGCGCCACCTCGGTGGAGGAATTCTCCGACCACATCTTCCACGCCATCCAGGAAGGATGGAACCTTGCGACGCTGGAGTTCGGCGTCGAGGAGGTGCGCAGCGCCCATATCCTGCTTGCCTGCCTGAAGACGCCGGTGCTGGAAGGCCTGGTCTCCAAGATCAGCGCCGAATTCGACAAGATCGACGCCGATGGGGTTATCTCCCGCTTCGCCGACGTCACCGAAGGCTCGCTCGAGGCCGGCTCACCGCCCGCCGAGCACGCTGCCGAAACGCCGATGAAGCGCGGTCCGGGCGGGGATTCGGCGCTGGCGAAATACGCCACCGACCTCACCCAGCGCGCCCGCGACGGCAAGATCGACCCTGTCGTCGGCCGCGACCCGGAAATAAGGCAGATCGTCGATATCCTCATGCGCCGTCGGCAAAACAACCCGATCCTGACTGGCGAGGCCGGCGTCGGCAAAACCGCGGTCGTCGAGGGTTTTGCGCTCCGCATCGCCCAGGGCGACGTGCCGCCGACGCTGCAGAATGTCAGCGTGCGCATGCTCGATGTCGGGCTGATGCAGGCCGGCGCCAGCGTCAAGGGCGAGTTCGAGAAGCGGCTGAAGGCGGTCATCGACGAGGTCCAAGCCTCAGAGGTGCCGATCATCCTGTTCATCGACGAGGCGCATACGCTGATCGGCGCCGGCGGCGCGGCCGGGACCGGCGATGCCGCCAATCTCCTGAAACCGGCATTGGCGCGCGGGGAGCTTCGCACCATCGCGGCCACGACCTGGGCCGAGTACAAGCAGCACATCGAGAAGGATCCGGCGCTCACCCGCCGTTTCCAGGTGGTCAAGATCGATGAGCCCTCGGAAGCGGTGGCCGTGCTGATGTTGCGCGGCGTTGCCGGCGTGCTGGAGCAGCACCACAAGGTGCAGGTCCTGGACGAGGCGATCGAGGCCGCCGTCTCGCTCTCGCACCGCTATATCCCGGCCAGGCAATTGCCGGACAAGGCGGTCAGCCTGCTCGACACCGCCTGCGCGCGCGTCGCGGTCTCGCAGCATGCGACGCCAGCCGAGGTCGAGGACATCCTGCGCCGCCGCCAGGCACTCGAGGTCGAGAGCGGCATCATTGGCCGCGAAGCCGCGATCGGCATCGACGTCGCCGACCGGCAGGCCCGTGTCGACGCCGGGCTGGCGGAAACCGAGACCGCTTTGGCCGCCGCCCGGACGCGCTGGGACCGGGAAAAGGCCTTGGTGGCCGAGATTCTCGACCTGCGCGCAAAATTGCGCGGCGAGGGCGTGCCGCTCGATGCGGCGCCGGACGAAGGGGCCGCTGCGGAGGCAGAGAGCGCGGAAGGCGCGGCGAAGGCGCCAGAGCAAAGGGCTCCCGAGAGCAAGATCGGCGAGAGCAAGATTGGCGACGGCAAGGCTGCCGAGACCAAGAAGGCCGAGGCCACGAACGCCAAGGCTGCGAGGGCCGAAGCGGTGTCCGCCGAGCCGGCAGACGAAGCCGCTGCCAATCTCGCGCGATTGCGCGAGCTGATGGCCGATCTTGCCGCGGCGCAAGGCGAGACGCCGCTCATCCTGCCCTCGGTCGACCGCAATGCGGTCGCCGCCGTGGTGCAGGACTGGACCGGCATCCCGACCGGACGCATGCTCTCCAGCCAGACCGAAAAGGCGCTCAAGCTCGCCGCGACCCTGTCCGAGCGCGTCGTCGGCCAGGATCACGCGATGGAGATGATCGCCCGGCGCGTGCAGACCAGCCGCGCCGGCCTCGGCGCGCCGGAAAAACCGGTCGGCGTCTTCCTGCTTTGCGGCCCCTCCGGCGTCGGCAAGACCGAGACCGCGCTGGCGCTTGCCGAAACGCTTTACGGCGGCGAGCAGAACCTGATCTCGATCAACATGTCGGAGTTCCAGGAAGCGCATACTGTCTCTACGCTCAAGGGCGCGCCGCCCGGCTATGTCGGCTACGGCAAGGGCGGCATCCTGACTGAGGCGGTGCGCAGAAAACCCTATTCGGTGATCCTGCTCGACGAGGTCGAGAAGGCGCATCCCGACGTGCACGAGATCTTCTTCCAGGTCTTCGACAAGGGCATGATGGACGACAGCGAAGGTCGCCGCATCGACTTCAAGAACACGCTGATCCTGCTCACCTCGAATGTCGGATCCGACGTCATCATGGATCGCACGAAGAACGGCACGGTGCGGACCGGCATCGACGATCTCGATACCGCGCTGCGCGCCCCGCTGCTGAAGGTCTTCCCGGCCGCCTTCCTAGGCCGCGTCGTCACGATACCCTATTACCCGTTGTCGGATTCCATGATCGAGGCGATCGCCCGTCACCAGTTCGGCAAGATCGCCAAGCGCCTCAAGGATACCAACGATGCCGAGCTGGTGATCGGCGACGGCGTCATGGACCTGGTCAAGGCGCGCTGCACGGAGATCGAATCCGGCGGCCGCATGATCGACGCCATCCTCACCAACACGCTGCTGCCGGAACTCAGCCGCGGCGTCCTCAACCGCTCGCTCGAGGGCAAGAAGATGGCGAAAGTCATCGTCGGCGCGTCGCCGGAAGGATTTACCTATTCGTTCGAATAGGCCTTCATAGCGAGGGAAGCCGCCTTTGCGCGACCGGATGGTCGATGCCTTGCGCCGCCGGGCCGGGAGGCCCGCTTGCCAACTTAAAGGCGTCTTGACCTGCGCCATTCCTCATACTCTGCGCGGGCATCGTCGTGCAGCGGATAGTAGCGTTGCAACGGAGCGCCCTGCATCAGCTTCTCGCGTGAAAACTCTTCCCAATCGTGGTGTTTCTGAGCCTCCTCGATGACCTTGGCGGCCATTGCGACGGGAACCACCACCGCGCCGTCATCGTCGGCGACGATGATGTCGCCGGGGATCACCGTCACGCCGCCGCAAGCAATCGGGACGTTGACCGCATTGGGATAGATGCTGGTCTGCACATGATAGTTTGGCGTCCAGCCGCGCAGCCATAGCGGCAGATCGAGCTTTTCGACATTGGGCCGGTCGCGCATGCATCCATCGATGACGATGCCGGCGCCACCTCTGCCCTTGAAATAGGTCGACATCATATCGCCGAAGACGCCCGAGCTCATGTCGCCGCGGGCGTCGACCACGACCACGTCGCCCTCCTGCGCATGATAGAGCACATGCCGGTGCAGTTGCGTTTCCGGATCGGTATATTCTCCCTCGTCGAACAGGTCCGGCCGTTGCGGCAGGAATTGCAGCGTCAGCGCCGGCCCGACGATCGACTTCCCATGGTTCTGGGCCACCGGGCCGACCATATGCGGACTGCGGAAGCCCATGTGACCGAGCGTGCCGGCAACCGTCGCGGCGCCGATCTCTTTCAGCGCGTCGATCAGGTCCTTGGGCGGACGCGTGATGTCGGAAATATGCGTCATTGTCGAACTCCGGATGAGTTGGAACTACCAGTTGGTGACAGAACCGTCGCGGCGTTTGAGATGCGGCGCTTCCCAGAAGCGGAAACTCTGCGCCTTGATCGCCTTCTCATTGACCTCGACGCCGAGCCCCGGCAGATCGCCGACCGGATAATCGGTCCCGTCGAGCCGCGGCTGCACGGGGAAGAAGTCGGAACTGTCGAAGCCCAGCTTCCTTTCGGGCGCCCTGGTTTCGAGCCAGGCGAAGTTGGGCACGGCGGCGGCCAGATGCACGGTCGCGGCGGTGCACACCGGACCGAGCGGATTGTGCGGCATCAGGTCCACATAATGCGCCTCGCTCCAGCCGGCGACCTTCATCGCCTCGGTGAGCCCGCCGACATTGCAGACATCGAGCCGGTTGAACTGATGAATGCCGCGCTCGATGTAGGGCAGGAACTGCCACTTGCTGGCAAATTCCTCGCCGATGGCAAAGGGGATGTCGGTCATCCTGCGCAGGGACTCGTAGGCCTCTGGCGTCTCGTCGCGTATCGGCTCCTCGAGGAAATCGAGCACGCCGCGGCCGAGCTTGTTGCAGAAGCTCGCCGCCTCCGCCACCGACAGCCGATGATGGTAGTCGATGCCGAGCACCACATCCTCGCCCAGCGCCTCACGCGCCTTGTTCAGCATGCTCGCCGTAGCGCCGATTGACTCGCGCGGCTCGAAGATGTCCTTGCTGTTCTGGCCGGAGGGAAAGAAGCGGATTGCCTGCCATCCCTGCGCGCACAATTCATGGGCGCGTTCGATGGCAGCATCGCCCTCGGCCTCGTCTCCGGTCGAGGCGAAGGTGGGGATGCGGTCGCGCTGCTTGCCGCCGAGCAGTTCGTAGACTGGCACTCCCAGCGCCTTGCCCTTGATGTCGTGAAGGGCGATGTCGATGGCGGAAATCGCCGCCTGCAGAACCCGCCCGCCCTCGAAATACTGGCTGCGATAAAGCTCCTGCCAGATCCGGCCGATCTGCATGGCGTCGCGGCCGACGAGGAACTCGCGATAATGCTCGACGGCGCCGGCCACGGCCTTCTCGCGGCCGCTCAAGCCGCTCTCGCCCCAGCCGAAGATGTCCTGATCGGTCTCGACCTTGACAAGCATCTGGTTGCGCGTTCCCACCCACACTGGGTAGGGCTTGATCGCGGTGATCTTAAGTTTCGTCGTCATTCGCGCCACGTCCACACGCGTTCGCCGCGTCAATCGGCCCTGAGGGCCATTTCGGTTTCACTGTCGAACAGATGCATCCGCTCCTGGTCGAACTCGAGCCAGATCCGCTCGTCGGGCGCGACGGCAATGCTCGGCGGCACGCTGACATTGACGATGGCGCCGGACAGGAAGGCCTGAACGAATGTCACGTCTCCGGTCGGTTCCACCGTATAGGCCTTGGCCGGAATGGTGCCGGGGACAGAACTCTTGTGCAACTTGATCGTCGAATGTCGCGCGCCGAGCACGACTTTCCGGCTTGTTGCTGTCGCGACCTTCCGCGCATTGGGCGGCGACAGCTCAAGGCTCCAGCCCTCCGCGCTGGTCAACACCGTGCCGCCGTTCGCCGTCGATGCCTCGAGCGGAATAAGGCTCATCGCCGGGCTGCCCACGAAGCTCGCGACGAACATGTTCACGGGATGGGCGAAAACCTGCGCCGGCGAATCATATTGCTGCAGATAGCCGCCGTTCATCACCGCCATCCTGTCCGCCATGGTCACGGCCTCGAGCTGGTCGTGCGTCACGTAGATGATCGTCGCCTTCAGGTCCTGGTGGAACCGCTTTATCTCGGACCGCATCTGCACGCGCAGCTTCGCATCGAGATTGGAGAGCGGCTCGTCCATCAGGAACACCGCCGGATCTCGAACGAGGGCGCGGCCCAGGGCCACGCGCTGCTGCTGACCACCCGAAAGCTCGCGCGGCCTGCGCTCGAGCAACTGCGTCATATCGAGCACGCGCGCCGCTTCCCTGACCTTCCTGTCGATCTCGTCCTTGGGCAGCCTGCGCATCTGCAGCGGGAAGGCCAGGTTCTTGTAGACCGATTTCTGCGGGTAGAGAGCATAGTTCTGGAACACCATCGCGATGTCCCGGTCCTTGGGGTCTAGGCCGTTGACCACGCGGTCGCCGATGACGATGTCGCCCGATGTTGCCGAGGTCAGACCCGCCACGAGATTGAGCGTGGTTGTCTTGCCGCAGCCTGAAGGGCCGACGAGAGCGACGAACTCGCCGTCATTGACCGTCAGCGAGACGTCGTTGACAGCTTTGAAGCCGCCATAGGTCTTGACGAGATCTTTGAGGACCACGTGGGCCATCGGCAGCGACTCCTAGTGCTTGACCGCGCCTTCCGTCAGGGCGCGTACGAAGTATCGTTGCAGGACAAGAAACAGCACGACGACGGGCACGCTCATCATGAAGCTCGCCGCCATCAGGCCCGGAAAGTCCGTCGTATTTTCCGAGAAGAAGCGCTGGATGCCGACCGGCAGGGTCAACTGTTCGTTCTTCGAGAGGAAGGTGTAGGCGTAGATGTACTCGTTCCAGGCGCCGATGAAGGAATAGATCGCGGTGGCGATGATCCCTGGCGTCGAGAGCGGCATCACGATCAGGATGAAGGCTTGGAACCGTGTGGCGCCGTCGATGCGTGCCGCCTGCTCGAGCTGCACCGGGATATTGTCGTAAAAGCCCTTGAGCAGCCAGATCGCCAGCGGCAAGCCGAAGGTCAGATAGGTGAGGATGAGCGAACCATGCGTGTTCACCAGCCCGAGCGCACGCATCAGGATGAACAGCGGCACGAGAAAGATCACCGCCGGGAACATGTTTCGGAGCAGCACTGCGAAGAACAGGAAGTTTCGGCCCGGGAAGGTAAAGCGCGAAAACGCGTAAGCCGCGGGAACCGCCACGATCACCGAAAGGATGGTCGTGGCAGTGGAAACGTAAAGGCTGTTCCAGAAGAAGCGCAGGAAATCCTGGCCGACGCTGTTCTGCGGATCGAGCAGCTTCTGGTAGCTGGCAAGGGTAGGCTGATCCGGCCACCATTGCGGCGGAAATTGCATCGCCGCGAAGCCGGACTTGATCGAGGTCAGCAGCATCCAGATCATCGGCAAGGCGGTGTAAAGCAGCATGAACACCAGGAATATGCGGCCGCCCCACCGCCATCCGTCGATTCGCATGCGGCGACGGGCCTGGTCTCGAGG
Source organism: Mesorhizobium sp. CA10 (assembly GCF_020165285.1). NCBI lineage: Bacteria > Pseudomonadati > Pseudomonadota > Alphaproteobacteria > Hyphomicrobiales > Phyllobacteriaceae > Mesorhizobium > Mesorhizobium sp. CA10. The sequence continues at coordinate 200,198 of NZ_JAIUHV010000006.1, read as the reverse complement.
GGCTGTCTCGGCAATCGTGCTCATGCGCTCCCATCCTTCCGCTCGTTGCCGCTCAGCGCACGGACATAGAAATAGCCGAGTGTCATCAGGATGAAGAACAGCAGCACCGAATAGGCCGACGCCACGCCCCAGCGCTGCCGGCCGAAGGCAAGTTCATAAATGTGGGTGATCCAGATATGCGACGCGTTGGACGGCCCGCCGCCGGTCATGATCCATGGGATGATGAAGGAGTTGAAGTTGGCTACGGCGAGCAGCAGGATCGTCACCGTCGAGACGTTTCTCAAATGCGGGAAGGTGACGTGCCAGAAGCGCTGCCATGCGTTGGCCCCGTCGACTGTCGCCGCGCGCAGCAACTGGTCGGGAACCGTCTGCAGGCCGGCCATCATCATGATCATGGCAAACGGAAACTCGCGCCAGATATTGACGACGATCAGGGAAGGCAGCACCGTGCTGACATTGTCGATGAAATTCGGCGGCCCTCCGGCCAATCCGAGGCCAACCAGAACCGCGCCGATGACCCCGAAATCCGAATGGTAGATCCACTTCCAGATATAGGAAGCGGCGACCGCGCTGATGACCCAGGGAATGATCAGGATGGCGCGCAGGATACCGCGGCCGACAAAGTCGCGGTGGAGCGCCAGCGCGGCGCAAAAGCCAAGGACGAAGGAAATGAAAGTGGAGGCCGCTGTCCAGATAAGCGTGTTCCAGGTGACCTTCCAGAACACCTCGCTTGTGAGGATGGCCGTGTAGTTGTTGATGCCGACGAAGATCTTGTCGCGGAGCTGCAGGCCGGGCGGGGTGTTGAAGAAGGACAGCTCGATTGTGTAGTAGATCGGATAGGCGATGACGATGAGCATTACGGCGATCGCGGGAAGCACATACGCGTAGTCGGCGCGATGCTCCCAGATACTGCGGAGCACGCCGGACCCGGCGGGTTGCAATCTGCGGCGAGCCTCGGCCTTGCCGGTCGCGATCGTCACTGTAGCGCGCCCTTGTTCATGGGGAAGTATCGGCTGCGCTCGCGGCGCAGCCGATCGGATCGTCGGTCAGGCCCGGATTAGAGCCCGCCTCCCATCAGGTCTTTTACCTTCTTGGCCGCGTCCTCCGCCGCCTGATCGACGGTCATCGCTCCGGTCAGGGCATTCTGCAGCATGTCCGGGATGATGATGTTCATGATTTCGGGCGACTGCGGCAGCGCCGGGAACGGGATGCCGTATGGCAGCATCGAGGTCGTGACGTCGAGGAACTTGATGTTGTCCAGACGTTCCTTCATCCATTTGGTCTTGAAGCCGTTGAGGTTGCCTGGGTTCGAGCCGGCATAGGCCATCTTCAGCGACCATTCCGGGCTCGTCCACATGCAGATGATGGCCTTTGCGGCCGGCTCGTCCACCTTGCCCCCCTCGACATATTCGGGCTTCAGGATGTGGATGTTCGAGCCGCCGAACACGACGGCGCGCTTGCCGTCGGGGCCGGTCGGAATGAGGCCATAGCGCATGTTGTCGATGACGGTCTGTGCCTTGTCTTTGTCGGTGCCCGTCGCCTTCTTCTGCAGGTCGAGCATGACGTTGTAGTCGGACGGATGCGAGATCATCATGCCGAGCTGGCCGGCGAGAAACAGGGGCTGGTTGTCGGCTTGCTGGTTGGTGAGCGCCGAGACCGGAACCGATTTGTCGCGAACATACATGTCGTAGGAGGCTTGCAGCGCCGCCTTGCTCTGCGGGCTGTCGAGCTCGATCTGCTTGTAAGTGGGGTTGGGGGTAGCCTCGTCGAAGACGCCGCCGCCATAGGCCCACAGCTGCGGCATGAAGCGGTAAGGCGTATTGCCGGCATTCTTGCGCGCCACCAGGCCGTAGCCCGCAATGCCGAGCTTGTCGTGGATTTGCTTGGAATATTTGACGACGTCGTCCCAGGTGGCCGGGGGCTTGTTCGGATCGAGGCCCGCGCGCTTGAAAATGTCGGCGTTCCAGATGAACGCCATCGTCTCGTTGTTGGTCGGAATTCCGTAGGTCACGCCGTCCCAGGTGACGGCCTTCATGGCGCCGGGCCAGAAGTCCTCGGTCGAATACCCCACATCCTCTGGCTTGAGCGGCTGCAGATAGCCCTTCGAGGCGAACTCGGTGCCGCCCAGGATTTGCAGGCGGACCGCCATTGGCGCTGCGTTGCCGAGCAGCGCCGTGCGGAACTTGTCGAGAAGGTCGTTGTAGGTGAGGGCTTGTTCCTCGAGCTGGATGTTCGGATAGGTCTTGCGGAAGGTCGCGAAGAAATCCTTGTAGTACTGGCGCAAAAGGTCCGGGTCGCCCTCGAACACGCCCTGGTACCAGAACGTCAGTCGCCCCTTGTAGTCGAGCGGGGTGACTTTGGCGCAATCGCCCGCAGTGTCAAAATCCTGCGTGCCCGCAATGGAGCGCACATATTCCGGCGACCACTTGCTCAGGTCGACCGGCGGCGCGCCCAGCGCCGGCGCGGCCATCAACGATGCCATTAACGCAGTGGAGACAGTGCCGCGCAGGACGGCACCGCCGAGCGTAATCCTCGTCATAGGTATCCTCCAGGTTTCTCTCCCGTGCCGCTCTGCGTCGAGGCAAGCGGTCGTTGCTCGTTCGATCGCGGGATATTTGCCAGTTCTAATGTATCCCTTCGACGACTTTGTACGTTTTCAGATCACAGATTATCTGTCAACGCGAAGAATCGTACATTGTTTTATCGAAACCGAGCGTGATATAGGGCGGAGGGTGTATTCACTTGGGGGAGATAGGCCTTGGCCGAGACAAGCGATTTCAAAGCGGAGCCACCTGCGGGAATTGACCCCATCGGGGCTTCCAGCGAGGGCGCCTCGCTTTATGAGCTGATCAGGGATGACATCATCGAAGGACGGCTGGCCGCCAACGAACGGCTTGTGGTCGCCGATCTCGCCCGGCGTCACGGCACCTCGACCAACCCGGTGCGCGAGGCCCTGCAATTGTTGCGCGGAGAGGGCTTTGTCATCTTCAGTCCCAATCGCGGGGCACGCGTGCGACCCATAGATCAGGACTTTGTCCGGGATATCTACGAGATCGGCGTCCTGATCGAACCCGCCCTGACGCGATGGTTCGTGAACATGGCCACCGACGAGGACATCGCCGAGCTCGAACGTCTCCAGAACCTGATCGAGGAGAACAATTTTGCCGACACGTTCAGGCACAGCGAGCTCGATACCGCCTTCCACACCGTGATGTACCAGCGGCATTATAACCGCCATGCGGCCGAGCTCTGGTGGAAGCATCGCGAGGTGCTGAGGGCGGTCAGCCGGCGGTTCAATTTCACGCTTGCCAGACGCGCCGCGATCATCCGCGAGCACCGCGAGCTCATCGCGCTGGTTAAATCGGGAGAGGCCGAGAAGGCGGCCGAACTCATTGCCCGCCATGTCGAGGGCTCCGGCCGGCATGTCCTCGAACACATGCGCGCGCGTAGCGCCGCCCGGGCAGGGTAGCCGATCCGCAATCACCGTCAGCCTGGTCGTTTCAGAGAGGATAGTCCAGATGAAAATCACGAGCATTCGGCCATGGCTGATCAAGTCCGATGCGTCTTACTGGGGCGAGTATCTGTTCGTCGAAGTGACGACCGACGAGGGGGTGAGCGGCTGGGGAGAGATCACCACCACGACAAAGCTCGCCAACCGCGCGCTCTGCACGATCCTGCGCCAGATCGGCGCCGCCGTAACAGGCGAGGATCCGGCGCGTATCGAGTATCTCTGGCACAAGATTTTCCGCAGCTTCACCTATATGGGCAGCCGCGGCGCCGCCGTCGAATGCGTCAGCGCCATCGACATCGCCCTCTGGGATATCCGTGGCAAAGTCCTCGGCAAGCCGATCTACGAACTGCTGGGCGGACCGGTGCGCGACGAAATCGCGCTTTATACCCATCCCAACCAGGCCAAATTCACCAGCAAGGAAGCCGTGATCCGCGAAATTCGCGACATCGTCGAGTCCGGTCACACCGGCCTCAAATTCGATCCTTTTCCCCATCAGGGCCCCAGCGTCGATGGCGTAGCCCGCGAAAGGCGGGACGGTTATCTCGACGGCAGCATGACCCGCAAGGACGAGCGCGAGGCCGCCGAACTGACGGCCCTGATCCGCGAAACGGCAGGCCCCGATGTGGACATCCTCATCGATGCGCATGGCCGCTTCGATGTTCCGACCGCTATTCGCCTCTGCCGCAGCCTCGAAGAGGCGGGCCAGATCGACTGGTTCGAGGAGCCCTGTCCGCCCGAGAGCCTCAATGCCCTCAAACAGGTGCGCGACAAGGTCAGCGCCGCCATCTCGTGGGGCGAGCGCGGCCACACGAAATGGGATTTCGTGCCGGTGCTCGAGAACAAGCTCGCCGACTACATCATGCCCGACGTCACCTGGACCGGCGGCATCACCGAGCTCAAAAAGATCTCCGCCCTTTGCGAAGCCTATTATGTCCCGGTCTCGCCGCATGACGCCGCCGGTCCGATCAACGTGGTCGCAGGAGCGCAGGTGATGATGACCGTTCCCAACTTCTATAAGCTCGAAACCTCGGAGTGGGACCTCTCCAAATACGACCACCTCATCGACAAGCCGCTCGATGTTTCGAACGGCAGCCTCAAGCTGACGTCGAAGCCCGGTCTCGGTGTTGAGATGAATCGCGACTACCTGCAGGCCCACGAGATCGAGTTGGGCTAGCAACGACCTGTGCGGGCCAGGCGAGGGGCATAACCATCGACGAGAACGAGGATAAGTCATGCCGAAGACGGATGCAGCCGACGAGGCTCTCAATCGGGTCAACACCAATTCCAGGCCGTCCGAGCTTCGCATCACCGACATGCGGGTGGCCGAGATCGTCGGCGCGCCGTTCACCTCGGCGCTGCTCAAGATCTATACCAACCAGGGCATCGTCGGGCTTGGCGAGGTGCGCGACGGCGCCAGCGCCACTTATGCGCTGATGTTGAAGAGCCGGCTGCTCGGCGAGAATCCCTGCGATGTCGACCGGCTATTCCGACGCGTCAAGCAGTTCGGCGGCCACGGGCGGCAGGGAGGCGGCGTATCGGCGGTCGAGATCGCGCTGTGGGATCTCGCCGGCAAGGCCTATGGCGTCCCGATCTACCAGATGCTGGGCGGCAAGTTCCGCGATCACGTGCGCGTCTATTGCGACACCGACGCGGAGAAGCCGAGCGGCACCGAGACCGGCAAACGCCTCAAGGCACGCATGGAGCGCGGCTTCACTTTCCTCAAGATGGATCTGGGCCTGATGCAGATCGCGCACATCCCGGGCGCCGTCACGGCGCCCGCCGGCGCGCTCGAAGGGTTTCACGCCAATCCGCGCGGCCGTGGCGGCACGCTCGAGGAGCGCAAGGCCCGCAATCTCGCCTATGATGCGCAGAATGTGCAGCACCCGTTCACGGGCCTGCATTTCACCGAAAAGGGCATCGACCTGCTCGAGCAATATATCCACGAGGTCCGCGAGGTCATCGGCTACGAAGTTCCTTTGGCCATCGACCATGTCGGCCACATCTCGCTGCAGGACGGCATTCGCCTGTCGCGCCGCATCGAGAAATACGTGCCCGCCTGGCTCGAGGATGTGATTCCCTGGCAATACACCGAGCAATACCGGCAGCTGCAGCAAGCGACCTCGGTGCCGATCTGCACCGGCGAGGACATCTACCTCAAGGAGGCCTTCGACCCTCTGCTGAGAAGCGGCGGCCTTTCCGTCGTCCATCCGGACCTCCTCACCAGCGGCGGTATCCTCGAGACCAAGAAGATCGGCGACATGGCGCAGGACCACGGCGTTGCCATGGCGATCCACATGGCCGAAAGCCCGATCGCCGCGATGGCCGCGGCGCATGTCGCGACTGCGACCGAAAACTTCATGGCGCTCGAATATCATTCCGCCGATGTCGACTGGTGGGACGATATCGTCACCGGCCTGCCCAAACCGCTGGTGAAGGACGGCTTCATCACCGTTCCGGACAGACCGGGCCTGGGGATCGACGACGTCGTCGACGAGGTGCTCGCGCAGCATCTGCAGCCCGGTGTCACGGGGATATGGCAATCCACCGAGCATTGGGACAATGAATATAGCTGGGACCGGACCTGGAGTTAGCCGGATCGCCCGCCCTCATTCCCCCAGATTCACAGGACCAACGACCGACCATTCGTGTCGACCGCTCCTAAGCCGGAGATGAAGAAGGAAACGGACGAAACCATGATCTACGAACTGCGTATCTATGACTGCCTGCCGGGCAGGCTGCCGGCTTTGCTCAAGCGCTTTTCCGACCAAACGCTTGCCATCTGGGAGAGGCATGGCATCCGCCAGGCCGGGTTTTTCACCACGGCGATCGGCGAAAACAGCAATCGTCTCACCTATTTCCTAGCATGGGAATCGCTGGCCGAGCGTGAGGCGAAATGGGCGGCTTTCGTCACCGATCCGGCATGGCACAGGGCCCGGGACGAGTCTGAGCGCGACGGGCAGATCATTGCCAATATCAGCAGCCAACTGCTCACGCCGACAACTTTCTCGTCTGTGAACTAGGACTGCGCCATGAGGATCACCGACCTGCGTTGCGCCGTCATCGGCCAGCACCCTATCGTGCGCATCGTGACCGACGAAGGCCTCTACGGCCTTGGCGAAGTCGAGTTCACCAAGACCTACCTCAAACCCTTTGTGCTGCATTTCCGCGAAGCGCTGATGGGCGAGGACCCGACCGACGTCGAGCGGGTGATGCTGAAGATCCGTCAGCGCGGCTCCTTCAAACCCTATGGCGCGGCGGTGAGCGCCATTGAGCATGCGTTGTGGGACATTGCCGGCAAGGCCGCCGGCGTTCCGGTCTATAAGCTGCTTGGCGGCAAGGTGCGCGACAAGGTGCGCGTCTACAACGGCTCGATCCGCCGCAAGCGCACCGGCGACCGGCCGGAGGACTACGCCGCCGACGTCAAATGGATGATGGAGCAGCCGCAGAACTTCTTCATGATCAAGCAGGGAATCTCGTTCCACTCCAATATGAAGGACACCATCGAGGGCTTCCATTACGGCGTGACGCAGAAAAAGGCCGGCTATCACGGCGCCATGGATCAGGGCGTGATCAGCGAGCGCGGCTTCAACCATATGCTCGACTGCGTGATCGCGATGAAGGAAGTGCTGGGCGACAAGGTGAGCCTGGCGCTCGACTGCGGCCCGGGCTGGATGTTGCCCGATGCGATCAAATTCGCCCGCGCGGTCGAGAAGTACAATTTGATGTGGCTGGAGGACATGCTGACCGGCGACTATGTGCCGTGGGTCAATCCGCAGGCCTACCGCGAGCTGACCGCCTCCACCTCGACGCCGATCCATACCGGCGAGCAGATCTACCTGCGGCACAATTTCAAGGAACTGATCGAGACGCAAGCGGTGCGCGTCATCGGCCCCGACCCGGCCGATATAGGCGGCATCGCCGAGCTCAAATGGGTGGCCGAGCACGCCTATATGCATTCCATCCTGATGGCGCCGCACGGCACCGCCAACGGCCTGCTCGGTCTTGGCGCGCTGATCAATGTCTGCGCCACCTTGCCCGCCAACTACATCGCCTTCGAATATCCGAGCGCCTCCGATCCCTGGTGGGAAGACATCGTCATCGGCCTGCCGTCGCAGATCGTGAAGGACAGCATGGTGGACCTGCTGGAAGCGCCGGGACTGGGGCTCGATATCGACGCCGAGGCAGCCCGGAAGTATCTCATGGAAGAGGATGCGGGCTTCTTCGACTGAGCCTAGAAGCTTCGGCGCAGGGGAATGTCGGGAGAAGAGGGGATGGTGCCAGCGGGACCATACGGGCGCGACATCGGCGTCGACATCGAATTCGATATCGACGTTCGCAGGACGAAGATCTTCGCCTGGCAGCACTGGTTGCGCGATCACGTCGTCGGCCGGATCCCGGGAGCCTGACGATGACGAATGTGAACCTCGAGCATCTGGCCGGTCGGCGCGTGTGCTCAGAAAGCGGCAAGAGCATCGGCTACATCGAGGAGATCATCGCCGAGCAGGATGGTGACGATCTCGTCGTCACCGAATTCCATATCGGCATCTTCGCGGCGTTCGAACGTCTGGCCGCGTCGACCGTCGGCACCGCATTGCTCGATTTGTTCAGGCTGCGTCGCAGGTCGGGCCTCTATCGCATACCTTGGGACAAGCTCGACATTACCGATCCGGCGCACCCGCGGCTGCTCTGCTCGGATGACGAGCTTTCGGGATTCGAAGATATTGGCAATTCTCGGACAAGTCCCGCTCCCCTCCATCAGCGCGACAGTTGAGGCGGCGGTCTTGCGATGTCGTCCGAGACGCTTTGCACCGACCGCGGGCGCGCCGTCTGTCCAGATGAGCCCGGACTCGCCGACGGCAAGGCCGCTACTCTTGCCATATTGCATTTTTGCCCAAGGAAACTCCTCCTATGCGGAACGATCGAGTCCAACTGCCGTTACCGTCAAAAAGGCAGGAGCGAGCAATGACTGGACGCACCACCCACGATCAGCAGATACGTGTCATCGAGAAGCGTGAGAATACGAAGAACGCGCCCAAGGAATTCGAGGCCAAAGCGGAGCTGAAGCGGTCGGCGGCGGAGCGCGAGGCACGGCGGAAGGGGTCGAGCCTCAGGGGCGATACGCCCGACCTGGTCGATCCAGACGATCGCAATATCCTTCGCGGCAAAAATCAAGAAAGTGCCCATAACAAGAATCGAGGTTCCAAGTAGGACCGCCTTCCGCGGCAACCCCAGGGCCTCCCGGCAGCAATCGGTGCCTTCTCGATAATCTATGGCAGCAGTCTTTTGCGCAACTTGCCCGGATTCTCGACGAATAACGGTGATCGGCTTCGACGTGTTCGACTGGAAAAGGTCTCCAGACTGAATCACCGCCTTCGCTAGCGGTTGGCTACCAAAAGACCGCAGCCCCGGCGCCTGCGGGAATGGAACCTCGCCCATCCTGCAAAGTTAAAGCGCGGGAGCGATTGTCATGTCAGCAAACGCCGGCCGTCTGGTAGGCTGCGCATTTTGGTTTCTTGCCTATGCCAGCAGCTGGGTCGCAGCCGAGGAACCCGGGCATCGGCAAGCGAAGGTCGTCGAACCTCCGATCGAGCCTGTGACTTCGGCTGCGCCGCAATCCTCGAACCCAACCGCATCCCAAGACCCGCCGGGCAGCGGGCTGTCGCTGTTCCTGAGCAACGGTTGCGGTGCATGCCACACCATAAGAGGCACCGAGGCCCGCGGGACGATTGGCCCGGACCTTTCCCATGTGGGATCGCGATCAGCGATCGGCGCCGGGGTCCTGCCGAACACCGAGGAAGCCATTGCACGGTTCGTCGCTCGCCCTGATCTGTTGAAGCCAGGCGTGAAAATGCCGGCGTTCGACATGCTGCCGCAAACCGAAATCCAGACGATCGCGCGATATTTGAAAGCCTTGCAATGACGCCTGGTTCTCGTAGCGAATTCGGGACAGCGTCGTCCAATGCTACTGCCGAAGAAGACGCCGTTCGCGTGGCGAACCAGCCGATGATGATCCGCGTGAAGCATGTCATATTCGGCGCCATCGGTTTGCCTGTCGTCCTGTTGCTTGGGGCATGGATCGGCTTTTTCAACGTCGGCGCCAGCAGCGGCCATTGGAAGGTGACGGCCTGGTTCCTTCAACTCGCCATGCGCTCGGCCGTACGCACCTATGCATTGGCCGTGGACGCGCCGAAAACGCTCGACCGGCGGGGGCTCCCGGCGGCAGCCGGACATTTCGCGCGAGGCTGCGCGACCTGCCACGGCGCACCCGGCGAGCTCCGCTCGCCGGCGGTGCTGCGGATGCTTCCGCAACCGCCGGATCTTGCGCTCACGGTCGGAGATTGGACCGACGCCCAGCTTTTTCGGATCGTCAAGCATGGAATACGGTTCACCGGCATGCCCGCCTGGCCGGCCCGCGACCGCGATGACGAGGTCTGGGCAATGGTTGCTTTCCTGCGGGAACTCCCAAAACTCGATCCCAACGAATATCGGGCGCTTGCCTTCAATGGCAGCGATGCAACTGGCAGCGACCGGCAACCCGCTACCCCGGATATTCTCTCCGACTGCACGCGCTGCCACGGAGGCGACGGCGAGGGCAGGAGTGACGCCGTGCCCGCACTGGCCGGGCAGAAGGAAGCTTACCTGCTCGCCAGCCTCCAGGCTTATGCCAAAGGAGACCGCACGAGCGGCTTCATGGCTCTGCCGGTGACTGGCGTCGACCCCGCCGATCTGGCTGCGCTTGCCCGGTATTTCGCGGCGCAGCCACCGGTATCAGCGGACCGCGATCAAGTTTCGGCGGAGGTGATCAACAAGGGACAGCAAATCGCTGAGGCCGGAATTCAGGAGCGGAACGTGCCTGCCTGTTCCGGCTGCCATCTCGGCTCCGACAAAAATCCGGTTTATCCACGCCTTAACGGTCAGCATGCCGCTTACCTGGAGCGGCAGCTGAAGCTGTTCCGGTCCGAGGGCCGAGGCGGCACGCCGTTCTGGCATATCATGGCTACCGCAGCCCAACGCCTCACGGACGACGATATACGGGCGGTATCGGCCTATTTTTCCAGACGTGCTGAAGATGCTCAGCAACCACCATAGTACGTCGCCGGAAGCGTTGCAGGGCCGAGAGCGCCTGCCAAGCAAGGCGCCTCGAAATCGGTTCAAGGAACTTTATCCCATCCTGCCAGTTCCAACAGCGCACAGACGGCCTGAGCAGACAGCCGGCTGAAGCATCCTTTGCGGGTGAACCAGGCTGAATGCACTTCCGGCGGCCTCACGAGACATGCAATTTCGGGACTGCAGTCTGTCCCGGCCCCCTGTCGCAGCTATGGCGCGTAGATGCCGCAGAACAGAAGAACGCCGCCGATCAGGCAGAAGGCGAGGAGTGTCGCAACGTAGAACCCGTGTTCGCGGAAAATCCTGATATCGCGTTTCAGACTCACGGCTCAGCCTCTCCGACACCCTACGAAGCCCACAACACGGAACGGGACCGGCGAGTTCCGGATCTTGTGTTTCGTCTGTTTCGGAGAGCTCGCAATTGGCGGGCGTTGGCCAGCCTCACGGCTCCCGTTGGATCCGCTCTCGCCTCTGGCTGCACCGGTGTGCAGTCGGCCCTCGATCCGCACGGCGAGCGGGCCGACGCTCTGGCTGTTCTGTTCTGGATATTCACGGCCGTGCTCGGACTTGTCTGGCTGGTCACCATGGCCGGGTTGTTCTTCGCGCTGACACGCCGGCGAGACAGTCGCGGCGAACCGGCGCAAGCGCATCCGGCCGTCAAACGGCCGATGCGTATCGCCTTTGCTGCGATGCTGACATCGACCGTCATCATTCTCTCGGGCCTGGCCGTGCTCAGCTTCGACGGACAAAGGGCGGTTTACGGCGGCGGGGCCGGGGCGGCCGTAATAATATCCGTCATAGGGCACCAATGGTGGTGGCAGGTCCGCTACGAAGGAAAGAATGGTTTCGAGACGGCAAACGAGATTCGCATTCCGGTAGGCAGCGCGGTCGATATCAAGCTCACCACGGGTGACGTGATCCACTCGTTCTGGATACCGAGCCTTGCCGGCAAGCTCGATCTCATTCCAGGCAAAAGCAATGAACTCCGTATCCAAGCGGATAAGCCCGGCGTGTACCGCGGCCAATGTGCCGAATTCTGCGGCCAGCAGCACGCGCATATGGCGATCTTCGTGGTGGCGCTGGAGCCGAGCGAATTCGAACGCTGGCGCGCAAAACAGGCCGCGCCGGCAAGGCCGATGGCTCATCTTACGAAGCAACAAAATGTCTTTGCTTCCGCGGCATCGTCTCCGTCCGCCGCCCTTTCCGGGAGTTCGCGATGAGCCAGGCGGTCGAAGAACGTCACGAGACCCGTGACACCGATCTGGATGACGAGGAACTGCGCGCGAGGCTGAGCAAGACCTGGGGCACGGCGCGTGGTCTGATAGGTATTCTCTCGACAGTCGATCACAAGATCATCGGCATCCGCTATATCGTCACCGCCTTCGTCTTCCTGTTGGCCGGCGGCATCATGGCGATCATCATGCGGCTGCAGCTCGCGCGGCCGGACAGCCACGTCGTCGACGCCGAGCTCTACAACCAGCTTTTCACCATGCATGGCACAACGATGATGTTCCTGTTCGGGGTGCCGGTCGGTGAGGCGTTCGCCGTCTATCTGGTGCCGCTCATGGTCGGCACCCGCAACATCGCCTTTCCGCGCCTCAATGCCTTCTCCTACTACGTCTATCTGTTCGGCGGCCTGATGTTGTGGGGCGCTTTCGCGTTGAGCATCCGCCCTGATGTCGGCTGGTTCTCCTATGTGCCCCTCGCAAATCTGAATTTCACCCCAGGCAAGGGGCCGGACTACTGGGCGCAGATGATCACCTTTACCGAAGTTGCGGCGCTCGCCGTCTCGGTCGAGATCGTCGTCACAGTCCTGAAGCAACGCGCGCCGGGCATGACGCTTGACCGCATTCCACTGTTCGTGTGGACGATGCTTGTCCATTCCTTCATCATCATCTTCGCCATGCCGGCGGTCATGCTCGCCTCGTCTATGCTGATCATGGAGCGGCTGGTCGGCACGCAGTTTTTCAATCCGGACGCGGGCGGCGATCCGCTGCTTTGGCAGCACCTTTTCTGGTTCTTTGGTCACCCCGAAGTCTACATCATCTTCCTGCCTGGAACCGCTTTCGTGTCGGCGATCGTGGCGACATTCTCCCGGCGGCCGGTCTTCGGCTATTTGCCGATGGTGCTGTCGCTGATCGCGATCGGTTTTTTGTCCTTTGGCTTGTGGGTTCACCACATGTTCGTGACGGGCCTGCCTGAAGTTGGCGCCGCATTTTTCACCGCCTCCAGTATGGCAATCGCCATTCCGAACGGGATCCAGATATTCTGCTGGATCGCGACGCTATGGGACGGCAAGCCGGTGCTCAAGACGCCGTTGATTTTCGTGCTCGGTTTCTTCTTCATCTTTGTCGCCGGCGGGCTCTCGGGTGTGATGCTGGCGTCGGTGCCGATCGATACGCAGGTGCACGACACCTATTTCGTCGTCGCTCATTTCCATTACGTGCTTATAGGCGGCACCGTCTTTCCGCTTGTCGCGGCCGTCTACTACTGGTTCCCGAAAGTGACGGGCCGGCTCATGGATGAGCGGCTCGGCAAATGGCAGTTCGTCCTCGCTTTCTGCGGTTTCAATGTCACGTTTTTTCCGATGCACCTGCTCGGCCTGCACGGCATGCCGCGCAGGGTCTACACCTATCCCGCGGAGATGGGTTGGGGCGCACTCAACCTGCTCGCCAGCGCCGGCGCGCTGCTGTTCTTCGCAAGCTTTCTGCTCATGCTCTACAACATGATTGCCAGCGCCCGCTCGGGCGTCCTTGCCGGCGACAATCCCTGGGGCGCCGACACGTTGGAGTGGGCGACCAGCTCGCCGCCCCAGCCGCAGAACTTCGATCGCATTCCGTGCGTCACAAGCGGCTCGCCGCTATGGGATCAGGGCGATGACAAGGCGGTGGTCGGCGGCCTCAAGGTTGATGAGCGCGAACTGCTTGTGACGAGCGTCACGGAGGCCCGGCCTGACATTCGCGAGGAATCGCCGGCGCCCTCGATCTGGCCCTTTCTGGCGGCGTTTGCCACAGCCGTCGCGTTCATCGGCTCGATCTACACGCCTTGGGCGGTTACTTGGGGTTCGCCCGTCGTCGCCATCGTGCTGGTCGCCTGGTTCTGGCCGAAAACCATCGAGGAGAATGTCTAGATGGCCCGCAGCGTCATCGATGTCTCGGGTTTGCCGACCTATGCCTTCGGTTCGCGTGTCACCCCCTGGTGGGGGACCTTCTCGTTCTGCCTGCTGGAGGGAACTGGCTTCGCCCTCGGCATCGGAGGCTATCTCTACCTGGCCGTTACCAACAAGGACTGGGCGAAGGACGCGGTGCCTTTGAGCCTGCTCTGGTCGGCGCTCTTCACGCTCGTCCTTGTCGTCAGCGCACTGCCGAATTTCCTGATCAAGCGAGCAGCGATGCGGGAGAGCTTGCGCTCGGTCCGTCTGCTGCTGCTGATCATGAGCGCGATTGGGCTGGTGCTTATCGGGCTGCGCATCATGGAATTCTCGGCCTTGCCGGTACGCTGGAGCGACAATGCGTATGGCTCCTTTGTCTGGCTCCTTCTCGGCCTGCATGGCGTGCACGTCCTCACTGACGTCGCCGACACGTTGGTCCTGGCCGTGCTGATGTTTACGCGGCACGGAACGGGCAAACGCTTCAGCGATGCCGAAGACAATGCTTTCTACTGGTATTTCGTCGTGCTCTCATGGCTGCCCCTCTATGCCGTGCTCTATTGGCTGCCGAGATTGTGATGCGGCCGGGATCGCGCAGTTCCTCCGACGCTACGCACGACGCCTGATGACCGTCTACCACCAGCGCTTCGCGCAACAAGTCGAGACCGTCGACATGGAGACGGTTCTCTCGCCTGGACCTGACGCTATGCGACGATCCTCACCGGCACCGACTTCGCCGCCGGGACGTGCGCTTTATGAGCCCTGTGCCACAGCGGAATCAAAGGATTGAGTTCGGGATAATAGCCGGCGCAGTTGCCGCTTGGTATGGAGTAAGGCGTGACCCGCAGACCTCCCACCCGCCGCTCGACGCCATCATCGGCATGCGCCTCGAGAGCGACTTCCTGCCCGGCGCTGAGCCCCATCCGTCGGATGTCTTCCTCGTTCATCAGCAGGACCATTCGCGTTCCGATGATGCCGCGCAACCGATCGCGATAACCATACACGGTCGTGTTGAACTGGTCGTTCGACCGTACTGTGATCAGCGTCAGTACGTCCTCGCCCGACACATCGATGTCGGGGTCGGTTTCCAGCGTGGTGGGCAGCTTGAAATTCGCCTTTTTGTTCGGCGTCTGCCAGACGCGCTTCGACGCCTTGATGTCGCGATGGAATCCACCTGGCGTGAGGAAGCGTTTGTTGAAATCCTTGAAATGTGCCGGGAAGCAGCGCTCGATCTCGTCGCGGATGCGGGAATAGTCAGCGACCCAGTCGTCCCAGGGAATCGAACTCATGCCGGCGACGGTCGCTTTGGCGAGTTCCGCCACAATGCTCGGCTCGGACATGAGATGCTCGCTCGGTTTTGGCCGCGACCCGAAGGAACCGTGAATGCAGGCGGTCGAATCCTCCATCGAGACCCATTGCGGCCCGCTGGCCTGAATGTCCTTCTCCAGCCGAGACAGGCATGGCAGCAGATACGTGACTTTCCCGGCGATCAAATGGCTGCGGTTGAGCTTGGTCGCGATCTCGACGTGCAGGTCGAGGTTCCGCCAGGCCTTCTCGACCAGTCCGGTTTCCGGAACCGCCCGCACGAAATTACCGCCGAGTCCGACGAAACCGCGAACCCGCCCGTCGATCACGCCCTCGCACGTCTCGACGGTATCGAGCCCCTTATCCCGCGGCGGCTCGAAGCCGTAGAAGTCGCGAAATTTGTCGAGCGGAACAAGCTCCGGCTTTTCGGAAATGCCGACCGTTCGCTGTCCCTGCACGTTGGAATGTCCGCGCAACGGCGATATGCCGGCTCCGGGCTTGCCGATATTGCCGCGCATGAGCAGCAGGTTGCACAGCATCTGCACATTCTCGGTGCCGTGGCGATGCTGAGTGAGCCCCATGCCGTAATTGCCGATGACCGCATTGGCCGAACTGTATATTTCAGCGACATGTTCGAGATCAGCCCGCGAGATGCCGGAACGTCGAACGATGTCTTCCCAATCGGTCGCGCGCAGATAGGCTTCGAAGTCGGCAAAGCCGTATGTATGCTCCTCGATGAAAGCGGTATCGAGGACGCGTTTTCCGCCTCGCTCTCGGACTGCGTCATCGAGCGCCAGCACAGCCTTGGCGATACCAGTCATGGCCGCAATATCCCCGCCCGCCCGGATCTGGAAGAAATCGCTCGACATTTTCGTCCCTGGGCCTGGCGACAGCATCTCGACCGGGTTCTGCGGGTTCTTGAATCTCACCAAGCCCCGCTCCCGCAGAGGGTTGAAGGTGATCACCGGGACACCGCGCTGGCGAGCGTCCTCGATGGGGTGTAACAGGCGCGGCGCGGTGACGCCGGTATTGTGGCCGAAGAAGAACATCATGTCGGATTTGGCGAAGTCCTCCAATTGCACCGTGCCGACAGGAGAGCCGATCGATTCCGGTAGGCCGACCGACGTCGACTCGTGACACATGTTCGAGGAATCGGGCAGGTTCGAAGAGCCGTAGATGCGAGCGAAGAGCTGATACATGAACGAGGCCTCGAGCGAGGCGCGTCCGGACGTGTAGAAGACCACGGACTTCGGGTCGAGGCGCCTGAGTTGAGCGCCCATATCGCCGAACGCGTCCGGCCACGCCACAGGCTCGTATTTGTCGGTGGCGCGGTTGTAGCGCATCGGCTCCGTCAGGCGTCCCTGTTTCTCAAGATCGTGATCCGGCCAATCCAGGAGTTCGGTCACTCTATGGGTGGCAAAGAAGGACGGCTCGCAGCGCCTGCTGGTCTGCTCCCACATCGTTGCCTTGGCGCCGTTCTCGCAGAACTCGAAAGGCCGCGGCTCGGCCGGCTTCGCCCATGAGCAGGAGACGCACATGTAGCCGTCCGCCTTGTTCTGCTTCAGCAACGTGCTCCATATGTCGGACAGCAGCAGCCCCTGGTCCCGCGCGTTGCGGATCAAAGACTTGAGCGAGCCCCATCCGCCGGTCGGATGATTGTATTTCTTGATCTCGACGCGATCGGTGACAGCAGGTTCCATGTGAGTCGTCCAAAAAAGAGGAAAGCAAAGGGAAAACCGAAGTGGGCCTCAGTTGTTCCAGCTTGCCTCGCCAGTGACTCATCGTCGGCCGCCAGTGCTCAGGCTCGCTAACGGTAACGCACGGTCGTGTCGGATGGCTCAATTGTGTCCAAAGAGGCGCTGCCGGTCTCCACCGAGAATGCCGAAGGGCGATGCCGGACAGCCTTCAACCTAGCGGACGGTAGAGGTGGTGCCCGTCTATCATCGGCTTCACGCTGCCCAGGGCACCGGTGCTGGTGAGGGTGGTCAGCGTCTGGTCGAAGCCGTTGAGGTCCAGCGTGCCGGCATTGACCTGGAAGGCCTTCGAGCCGACGACGGTCGTGGCCGATTCCGCGCGCAAGGTTCCTCTGTCGACGATTGTCTGGTCGGTATAGGTATTCGCGCCCGAAACGACCAGGTTCCGGCTCCGGCACTGCGCAGCTTGCCGGCACCCGAGATCACGCCCGAAACCCAAATTGTGGCAAGCGCTGCGGCGGCGTTCGGGTTGATGATGAGCGCCGCGGCATTGGCGATGCGAAAGACTCTATGAGCCGGCGCCACGATGAGCTGGATGACTGCAGGCGCATGCGATGGGACGATGCTTGTCCGAAATCGGTCCCTCAGGCAATTACTGCTAAGAGTGTCAGGCTCACCGCTCGAGGCAGATTGCCACTCCTTGTCCGCCGCCGATGCAGAGCGAGGCGAGGCCCTTCCGCGCGTCGCGGCGGATCATTTCGTGGAGCAGCGTCACGACGATGCGGCAGCCGGAGCCGGCCAGCGGATGGCCAAGCGCGATGGCGCCGCCGCTCATATTGATGATGTCCTCGTTCCAGCCCATCTCGCGGTTGACCGCGATGGCTTGCGCGGCGAACGCTTCGTTGACCTCCATCACGTCGAGATCGGACGCGTGCCATCCGGCCTTGTCGAGCGCGCGGCGCGAGGCCGCCACCGGTCCGAGGCCCATGTCCATAGGCTCGACCCCGGCTGAAGCGTAGGAGGCGATGCGGGCTAGGGGCGTCAGGCCGAGTTTCTTCATCCGCGCCTCCGACATCACCAGCACCGCCGCCGCCCCGTCGTTGAGGCCTGACGAGTTGCCGGCCGTGATCGTGCCAGCCGCATCGAAGACCGGCCTCAGCCGGCCGAGGACTTCCATGGTGGTGGAGGGATTGGGATGTTCGTCACGGTCGATGACGAGATCGCCCTGCCTTGTCCTTATCGAGATCGGGACGATCTCTTCGTCGAACCGGCCAGTCTGGATGGCGGCGTCCGCCTTCTCCTGTGAGCGCAGCGCGAACCTGTCCTGTTCCTCGCGGGTGATCTGGTAACGCTGCGCCAGCGCCTCGGCCGTTACGCCCATATGCACCTGATGGAAGGCATCCCACAGCCCGTCGGTAATCATCGAATCCTTGAGGGTACGGTCGCCCATGCGGATGCCGCCACGGACGCCGGAGATGAAATGCGGCGCCGAGGTCATCGAGTCCTGTCCGCCGGCGATCACGCAGTCGGCGTCGCCGCAGCGAATGGCCTGGGCGGCGAGATGGATCGACTTCTGGCCGGCGCCGCACACTTTGTTGACGGTCATGGCGGGCACGCTAACCGGCAGCCCGGCCTTGAGCGCGGCCTGCCGCGCCGGGTTTTGCCCGGCGCCGCCGGTCAGCACCTGGCCCATGATCACCTCGCTGACGGCATCGGGCGCAAGTCGCGTTTCCGCCAGCATTGTCTCGATAAGCTGCCCGCCTAGCTCTGCCGCGGACAAGCCGGCGAACGCGCCGTTCAGCTTGCCGATGGGCGTCCGCTTCGCGGCAACAATATAGACCGCATCCATTTCTGATCCTCCGCCCCGGGCGATCCATAGAGGCGGATCGCAGCTTGACATTCTGGTTATAACCAATAATCATGAAATGTATCGGCAGGCAAGGTCGCGGCATCGAGCCCGGCCTGCGTTGCGGGAGGAAATCCATGTCATCCGTGCTTTGGACGCCGGCGCCGGCCGCGTTCCAATCATCCAACCTTGCGCGCTTTTCGACCGCCAACGGCTTCGATCCGCGCGACTACGAGACGCTGCATCGCTGGTCGATCGGCGAGCCCGGCGCGTTCTGGCGGGCGGTGTGGGATTACGCCGAGGTCGTCGGTGATCCGGGTGCGATCTCCTTCCTGCGCGACGACAATGCGCCAATGACCGGGAGCCGCTTCCTGCCGGAAGCAACGCTCAATCTCGCGGAAAACCTGTTGCGTGGCGACGAGGAGAGGCTTGCTCTCATCGAGGCCGACGAGAGCGGTCACTTCCGCACCGTCACGCTCGGCGAATTGCGCCGGCTCGTCGCTAGAACGGCCGACGGCCTGCGCGCGGCCGGTATCGGCAAGGGCGATTGCGTCGGTGGCATCCTGCCCAATCGCGTCGTGGGCCTCGTAGCGCTTCTGGCGACGCTCTCCATCGGCGCCATCTGGTCGTCCTGCTCGCCGGATTTCGGCGCCGCCGCGATCGTCGACCGCCTCGGCCAGATCGGCGTCAAGGTGCTGTTCGCCGCGCCGCGCTACCGCTATGCGGGCAAGGAGCACGACATTTCCGGCAGGCTGGCCGAGATCGTTGCCGCGATGCCGACGGTGACGACTCTGGTGCTGACCGGCGAGCCGGGCTTCGGCCAAACTGCGCGGCGGATTGCATTTCGTTCGACGATTTCGGCGGCGACGCTCCGCTCAGCTTCGAGCGCGCACCCTTCGACCATCCGGCCTATGTGCTCTACACCTCCGGCACGACAGGCGCGCCGAAGGCGATCGTCCATCGCGCCGGCGGCGTGCTGCTCCAGCATCTGAAGGAGCACCTGCTGCACGGCGATGTTCGCCCCGGCGACGTCATGAGCTGGTACACGAACACCGCCTGGATGATGTATCACTGGCTGATCTCCGGCCTCGCCTGCGGTGCGACAGTGGTTCTCTATGACGGCGCGCCGATCCTGAAATCGGCCGATGGCCTCGACCCCAGTCCGCTATGGACGATGGCCGAGCGTGCCCGCGTCACGCATTTCGGCACCAGCCCGAAATATCTGGCGACGCTTGCCGCCGAAAATTACGCGCCGGGGCGCCTGCACGACCTTTCGCCGCTGCGCTCGCTGCTGTCGGCCGGCGCGCCGGTTTCTCCAGCGCAGTTCGACTGGGTCTACGAGCATGTGAAGCGCGACATGATCTTCGCCTCCATTTCCGGCGGCACCGAGATCGTCGGCTGCTTCCTGCTGGGATCGCCGATCCATCCTGTGCGGCGCGGCGAGCTGACCGTGAAGGGGCTTGGTCTGGCGGTCGCGGTGATGGACGAGCGCAATGCGCCGGTGGTCGGCCGCCAGGGCGATCTCGTCTGCACCGAGCCGTTCCCGTCCATGCCGCTGACCTTCTGGGGCAAGGACGGCGATGCGCGCTATCGCGCCACCTATTTCGCCGCGCGCCACGAGATCTGGACGCATGGCGATGTCGCCGAGATGACGGCTTACGGCTCAGCCGTCATCCATGGCCGCTCCGACACGACGCTGAAGCCCGGCGGCGTGCGTATCGGCACGGCGGAGATCTACGCGGCCTGCGAGAATTTCGCCGAGATCGACGATTGCCTGGTCTTTGGGGCGCCCGTCGAGGGCGACGAGGAAATCGTGCTCTGCGTCAAGCTCAACGATGGCTATACGCTGACCTCCGAGCTTGCCGCGCAAATCCGCGGCGCGATTCGCGAAGGGGCCTCGCCGCGCCATGTGCCGCATCGCATCCATGCCGTGCAGGCCGTGCCCTATACGCTGAACGGAAAACGCGTCGAGGGCGCCGCCCGCACTACGCTCGAGGGCAAGCCGGTCAAGAACATGGCTTCGCTCGCCAATCCGGCATGCCTAGAGGAATACCGCACGCTCGACCGGAGCAAGGCGGCATGAGCCGGCCGAAGGGAGCGATCGTCGGCATCGGCGAGTTGAAGCCGCAGCGCCTGACCGGCGGCGTGAGGACGCTGGAGATGATCGCCGAGGTCTCGCGCCTGGCGGTGCTCGACGCCGGGCTCGATCCGGCGGCAATTGACGGGCTGCTGGTCGGTCCCCAGGTCGGCGAGACGCCGCAGCATGTGCCGGCGACGATTGCCGAATATCTGGGTCTCGCGCCGACCATGGCCAATGTCGTGGACCTCGGCGGCGCATCCGGCGCCGGCATGGTCTGGCGCGCGGCCGCCGCGATCGAGGCAGGCATGTGCGAGACGGTGCTGTGCGTGCTCGCCAACAACCGCGAGGAGACGCCGCCTCGTTCTCCCAACCGCAATCCGATCCGCGAGTTCGACGTGCCTTTCGGCGCCTCGGGCGCCAACATCTCCTATGCGCTGCTGATGCAGGCGCATATGGCCGCATACGGCTCGACCGCGCGGGACTTCGCCCTGATCGCCGCGGCCGCGCGCGCCAATGCGCAGCTCAATCCCGACGCCATCTTCTTCGGCAAGCCGGCCGATGTGGAGGCGGTGCTGGCCTCGCCGATAATCGCTTCGCCGCTGCACCTCCTCGAAATCGTCATGCCGGTCGCCGGCGGCGAAGGGGTCGTCGTCACCTCGGTCGAACGCGCGCGGTCGTTGCGAAAGCCGCCCGTGCATCTGCTCGGCGCCGGCGAGAAAGTCACGCACCGCGCGGTCAGCCAGGCGCCGAGTCTTACCTCCGGTCCGTTGAAGAGCGCCATGGCGCGGGCCTTCCAACAGTCCGGCACGCGGGCCGATGAGATGGACCTTCTGTCGCTCTATGATTGCTATACGATCATGGTCGCCACCACGATCGAGGATGCCGGCCTCTGCGCGCCGGGCCAGTTCGGCGCGTGGCTCAACGACCACGACCTTTCCCACAAGGGCGACAAGCCGCTCAACACGCATGGCGGCCAGCTCGGCTTCGGCCAGCTGGACCTTGCCGGCGGTATGACTCATGTCGTCGAGGCGGTACGCCAGCTGCGCGGCGAGGCGGGCGAACGCCAGATCGGCAAGGCCGGGCTCGCGCTGGTCACCGGCAATGGCGCGACGATGAGCGAAGCGACAGCGCTCGTGCTGGGAGCCGCCTGATGTCCGTCGATCTCAATACGCTGAAAACCCCTGGCCCGACGATCACCGCGCTGACCAAGCCGTTCTGGGATGCCGCCGCCGAAGGCCGGCTGACCATCCAGCACTGCGAGGACTGCGGCAAGGCTATCTTCTATCCGCGCCCGATCTGCCCGCATTGCTGGAGCAAGCGCCTGGTCGGGAAAGACGCATCGGGCAGAGGGCGGCTCAAGTCTTTTTCGGAGGTGCACAAGCCCGGCCATGCCGGCTGGCTGCCTGTGGCACCTTATGTGGTCGGCCTTATCGAATTGGTCGAAGGCCCGACGATGCTGAGTTTCATCCTGGCCGGCACACGGCCGCTACAGATCGGGGACATGCTTCGGCTTGCGCCGACAGCCATCGGCGGTCGCGTCCTGCCGGCCTTCAAACCAGTCGAACCCGGAGCAGAGGAGAAGCCGCAATGAGCACCGAGACGAAAGACGGTTGGGTGGATGTCGTGAAGGGTCGCCCGCAGGTCGGGGCCTTCGCCGAGCGCACGCGCCGCACAAGGATGAGCGACATCGAGGCCTTCACCGACATCACCGGCGATCGTAACCCGCTGCATTACGACCGAACGCTGGCCGAGAAGTCGGTGTTCGGCAAGCTGATTGTCCAGGGCGGCGTCACCTCCGGCATCCTAAACGCGCTGGTCGCGGAGGATCTGCCTGGCCCCGGAACCGTGTTCCTCGAAGTGGCCTGGAAGTTCGTCAAGGCGGTCGGCGTTGACGAGGAGATCACCGGACGCGTGGAGGTCAAGGAAGTGCGGTCCGATAAGCCTATCTGCAAGATCGAGACCAGCGTGCGCAACGGCCAGGGCGAGCTTTGCCTCACCGGCACAGCCACGGTCTTCACCGTACCGCTGCAAGGCGCATGAGCACGGCCGGCGGGCTTGGCACGGCGGCCGACAGCGAGCGCTGGCGCGTGCTGTCGCTGCTTTGCCTCGCAGTCGTCCTATCGCTGACCACCTGGTTCTCGGCGACCGCGATCCTTCCTGAACTGAGGCAGGAGCTGGCGTTGGGCGCGGGCGCCGAGGCCTGGCTGACCAATGGCGTCCAGGTTGGCTTCGTTCTAGGCGCGCTGGCGGCGAGTCTGGTCAATCTTCCCGACCTCGTACGGCTGAGTCACCTGATGGCGGCGGCGGCGCTCGTCGCCGCTTTGGCCAACGCGACGCTGCTCTTCCATCCCGGGCCTGGCGGCATGATCGCCGCGCGCGTCGCCACCGGTGTTGCGCTCGCAGGCGTCTATCCGCCGGCGCTGAAGCTGGTCGCCACCTGGTTCGCGCGCGACAGGGGACTGGCGCTCGGCGCCGTCATCGGCGCGCTGACTGTCGGCTCGGCGCTGCCGCATCTTTTCCGCGCTGTCTCGACCGCGCTCGACTGGCGTCCGGTGGTTGCCGGGGCAAGCTTGGCCACTGCGGCGGGCGCGCTGCTCTTCCTGCTGTTCGCGAAGGAAGGACCCCATCCCTTCGGCAAGGCTATCTTTGAGCCCTCGCGCATCGGCCAGGTCTTTCGCGAAAAGCCGCTGCTGTTAGTCAATCTCGGCTATCTCGGCCATATGTGGGAGCTGTACGCCATGTGGGCGTGGCTGCTCGCCTACACGCGCGCCGCCTTCGAAGCACAGGCGATCGGAACGGCGGCCGCTGCCTCGCTCTCGACCTTCCTCGTCGTCGCCTCCGGCATTCTGGGGTGTTTGCTCGGAGGCTATCTGTCGGACCGCGTCGGCCGCACCGCCACCACCGCCGGCATGATGATCGTCTCGGGAAGCTGCGCGCTGCTGATGGGTTTTCTGTTCACCGGCCCGCTCTGGCTGTTCATGCTGGTGGCCCTCGTCTGGGGCGTCTCGGTCATCGGCGATTCGGCGCAGTTCTCCACCGCCGTCACCGAGCTCGCCGACCGCCGCTTCGTCGGAACCGCTCTGTCGGTGCAAATGGGCGCGGGCTTCGCGCTGACGGTGCTCGCCATCTGGCTGACGCCGCGCTTCGCCGAATTCATCGGGGGTTGGCGCTGGGCCTTCCTGCTCCTGGTTCCCGCACCGCTTCTGGGGGCGGCCGCCATGCTATGGTTGCGAAACTTGCCGGAGAGCGTGAAAATGGCCGGCGGCCTCCGCTAGCGAGGCGCTGCCGCTTATCTGAGTCGCGGCAAATGAATTGCGGCAGGATCGGATGGAACAAGCTACCAGAACGCGCGGGCGTCCTCGTTACGATCAGGAAGACGCCGAGGCGGCCGAGGCCTTCCGCTCGATCGGCTCGAAAGTGCAGCTCAACCGCGACGAGGCCGCACCGCTCTGGGTGCAGTTGCGCAACCAGGTCGAGGAAGCGATCAACACCGGCCTGCTTGCCGCCAATTCACGCATTCCCTCGGAACAGGCGCTTTGCGATTTCTTCGGCGTCTCGCGCCCTGTGGTGCGCGCCGCGATTGGCTCGCTGTCCAACGAAGGCCGCATCATCAAGATGCCGCGCAAGGGCATGTTCGTCGCGGCACCCCGCGAGCATGTCGACTTCATGACCGCCAATCTCGGTGTCTTCGACGATTTGACCGCCAAGGGCCACAAGGTCTCGACCCGCACGCTGGAGATCTACCGCTGCCCGCCGAGCGACAAGGAGTCGAAGGTCTTCGGCATTCCCGCCAATGGCAGCGTGGTCCGCATCAGCCGCGTCTATATGACCGACGGCACGCCGATCACCATGACGCGCATCAGCCTGCCGGGGCACCGGGTGCCGGGTCTGGAGAACATCCTGTCGGAAAACCAGTCCATCTTCGGCACTATCCGCGCCGTGTTCGGCCTGACGGTGAAGCGCGCCGACCGCTGGCTGCGCGCCGCGCTCCCCACCAAGGAAGAGGCCGACGAAATGGGCGTCGCCGCCAACACGCCGCTGATCGAGATCGAGTCAATCGCCTATGACGCGGACGGTGCCGCGCTCGAATATTACGAGGCCTTTTATAATTCCTCCGTCGCCCGCATCCATATGGCGGTCGAGCAGCCGTCAGCGACGGTGAACGGCGTCGATCGCACCTGACTTGCCAGTTACCAAAAAAGAATCTGTTTTCTGGTTATAACCAGATTGACGGGTGGAAAAAGCTTCTGTAACGTCCCTGTCATGGGGTCGGGAGGAGCCTGACCCCGGAGGCATTATCAGGATCGGCTGGCTTGCGGCGCTGCTTCGGCGGCGAGGGCAGTGTTTTGCCCGCGCTCAAGTTCGTCCTGATGGAGGACGTGCATGGATTACCGGTCGCAATTCGACCTAACGAGCGAGGTCGCCGTCGTCACCGGCGGCGCCAGCGGGATCGGTCTCGAGGCCGCCAGGGCGCTGGGGACTTGCGGCGCGCGTATCGTGCTTCTCGACATGAATGCGGACGGGCTGAAAGCTGCTGTCGAGGCGCTCAAGGCGGCTGGCGTCGCGAGCGTCGATGGCCGCGTGCTCGACGTCACGGATCCGCAAGCCGTGGAGGCGATGGCCGCTCAGATCGTCGCGGACTTCGGCAAGGTCGATGTCCTGGTCAACAGCGCCGGCATCGCGCGCCTCAACACCGCGCTCGACACGCCGGACGAGGAATGGCGCCTGGTGATGGATGTCAACATCAACGGCGTCTACTGGGCCTCGCGCGCCTTCGGCCGCTCGATGGTCGCCCGCAAGAAGGGCTCGATCGTCAATCTGGGCTCGATGTCGGGCCTGATCATCAACCGTCCGCAGACGGCGCCGTCCTACATGGGGAGCAAGGGCGCCGTGCATATGATGACCAAGGCGCTCGCGGTCGAATGGGCAAAGTCAGGCGTGCGCGTCAACGCGCTGGCGCCGGGCTATGTCGGCACCGAGATGACGCTGAAGATGCGCGAGCGTCCCGAACTCTTCAACACCTGGATCGACATGACGCCGATGGGCCGGCTGGGCACGCCGCAGGAGATCGCCTCGGCGATCTTGTTCCTGGCGTCGCCGGCGTCGAGCTACGTCACGGGCGCGATCCTGTCGATCGATGGCGGCTACACGGCCTGGTAATTGGCCTCGCAAGGATTGGAATACCGTATGACCCTTTCGGACCTCGAGGCGCGCCGGGCCATCATCGATGCCTGCATCGAGATGAACGCGCTGGGCATCAACCAGGGCACGTCAGGCAACATCAGCCGGCGCCATGGCGAGGGCATGCTGATCTCGCCGACCAGCACGCCCTATGACACGCTGCAGCCGGAAGACATCGTCTTCATGGGCTGGGACGGCGAGGTCGACGGACGCCTGCCGCCGTCCAGCGAATGGCGCTTCCATCTCGACATCATGAAGGCCAGGCCCGAGGTCAACGCCGTCGTTCACGCGCATCCGACCTACTGCACGACCATCGCCATCATGGGCCGGAAGATACCGGCGATCCATTACATGGTCGCGGTTGCCGGCGGCAGCGACATACGCTGCGCGCCCTACGCCACCTTCGGCACGGCGGAGCTTTCAGCGCATGCGGTGGAGGCGCTGCGCGACCGCAAGGCCTGCCTGCTTGCCCAGCACGGCATGATCGCCGTCGGATCGAGCCTCGCCCAGGCGATGTGGCTGGCGGTCGAGGTCGAGACGCTGGCGCGCCAGTATCACGGCGCCCTGCAGATCGGCGAGCCGCCGATCCTGTCCGACGAGGAGATCGAAAACGTCATCAAGCGCATGGCGAGCTACGGCCTGCGCGACAATGACGCCGCTGCTTGAGGGGCAGCAATTTCACAGTTTCGCATATCCTCCGGGAAGGCCCGGAGCGATCAACAAGGGAGGAATGAAAATGACCAGATCCATGAAAGGCCTCGTCAAGGCGCTCGCTTTTGGGTTAGCGGCGGCTTGCAGCGTTGCCGCCGTCTCCAGCGCGAGTGCCGAGGAGCTGTCGCTCAAGGGCAAGCGCATCGGTGTCTCCGCCATCGGCACGGACCACTATTGGGACCTGATGGCGTTCCGCGGCATCCAGGACCGCGTCAAGGAACTCGGCGGTGAAGTCATCGCGCTCGATGCCGGCCGCAAGGACCAGCAGCAGATCGCGCAGCTGCAGACGCTGATCGCCCAGAAGCCCGACGCCATCATCGAGCAGCTCGGCAACCTCGAAGTGCTGAACCCCTGGCTGCAGAAGATCCGCGACGCCGGCATTCCGCTGTTCACGGTCGACACCGCGACGCCGCACGCCATCAACAACACCACGTCGAACAACTACAATATCGGCGCCGAGATCGCGCTGCAGATGGTCGCCGACATGGGCGGCAAGGGCAATGTGCTGGTCTTCAACGGCTTCTACAGCGTGCCAGTCTGCAAGATCCGCTACGACCAGCTGAAATACGTGCTGACCTCGTTCCCGGATGTGAAGATCATCGAGCCGGAACTGCGCGACGTCATCCCGAACACGGTGCAGAGCGCCTATTCCAATGTCACCGACATGCTGACCAAGTCGCCCGAGAAGGGGTCGATCGGCGCGGTTTGGGCGTGCTGGGACGTGCCGCAGATCGGCGCCACGCAGGCGGTCGAAGCCGCCGGCCGCAACGAGGTCAAGACCTACGGAATCGACGGCAGCCCGGAAGTCATCAAGATGGTGATGGACCCGAAGTCGTCGGCCGGCGCGGTCGCGGCTCAGCAGCCCTATGAGATCGGCAAGACCTCGGTCGACAACGCCGCCAAATATCTGGCCGGCCAAAAGGTGCCGCCGTTCACTTTCGTGCCTTCGGTGCTGATCAACAAGGAAAACGCCGCCGAAAAAGGAAAGCCGTTCCTCGACGCCGCCGAGAAGGCTGGCGTTCAATAGGACGGAACGGAACGACGGGCAGCCGCGCCTATGCGGCCGCCCGTCACAGCCAACCAGGATTGACGGCCATGCAGACAGCAACAAGAGAAATTGCTGTATCGATGACGGGCATATCGAAACGGTTCGGTCCGGTGCGCGCGCTGGAAAACGCGAACCTCGAGATCGCGCGCGGCTCGATCCTCGGCCTTGTCGGCCAGAACGGCGCCGGCAAGTCGACCATTATCAAGGTGCTGGCCGGCATCATCAAGCCGGACAGCGGCACGATCGTCATCAATGGCGAGGTCATTACCTCGCTGACACCAGCGTCGGTCGAAAAGCTCGGCGTGCACTTCATCCACCAGGACAGGCTTCTGGTGCCGACCGCGACCGTCGGCGAAGCCGTCTTCCTCGGCCACGAAATCGGCCTCGGTCCATTCGTCAGCCGCCGTGCCATGGAGCGCCGCGCCGCTGATCTGTTGAAGCGCTTCTTCGGCATGGAACTGCCGGCCGGAACCCTCGTCAAGGACCTCACCACGGCGCAGCAGAAGGTGGTGCAGATCACCCGGGCGCTGGCGCAGAAGGCGTCGGTGCTGGTGCTGGACGAGCCGACGGCGGCGCTCGTAAAGCGCGAGGTCGACACCCTGTTCGACGTGCTGCGCCGGCTGCGCGACGACGGCATCGCCGTGGTCTTCATTTCCCACTACATGCAGGAGATCGAAAAACTCTGCGACCGCGTCACCGTGATGCGCAACGGCACCGATGTCGGCACAGTCGATCCGCGCCAGACGCCGATCGACGAGATCATCGCGATGATGATTGCCCGTGATGTCGGCGAGATGTTCCCGAAGCGCTCGGTCACTTTAGGCGCGCCGGTGCTGGACGTTTCCAACCTCCGCCTAGGCGGCAGTTTCGAGAACATCGGCTTCAATGTGCGCGCCGGCGAGATCGTCGGCCTCACCGGGCTGCTCGGCTCCGGCGCCAAGGAGATCGTCCAGTGCCTGTTCGGCCTCAAGACTGCCGATGGCGGCCAAGTCAAGATCGAGGGCAGGGAGCTGTCGCTGTCCACGCCGGTCAAGGCCGTGCGCGATGGCATCGCCATGCTGCCGGAAGATCGCCGTGCGCATGGCGTGGCGCTTGGTCTGTCCGTGCGCGAGAACATCTCCTTGGCCAGCCTGCGCCGCTATTCGCGCAGCGGCATGGTCAGCCGTGGCGCTGAGAACCAGGCGGTGGACGGCCTGATCAAGGAACTGTCGATCAAGACACCGCATCGCGACGCGCTGGTGCGCGAGCTCTCCGGCGGCAACCAGCAGAAGGTGGCGATCGCCAAATGGCTGAGCTGCCAGTCGCGCGTCTATGTGCTGGATGAGCCGACGGTCGCCGTCGATGTCGGCGCCAAAGTCGAGATCTACAACCTGCTGAACCGGCTGGCGGGCGAGGGCGCGGCGATCCTGCTTTTGTCCTCCGACCTGCTCGAGCTGGTCGGCGTCTGCGACCGTGTCCTGGTCGTCTATCGCGGCCGGCTTGCCAGCAGCTTCTCCGGTCCCGCGATGAACAGCGACGCGCTGCTGGCGGCTTCGTCCGGCGCGCGCTCGAACACCGATGGGGTGGCCGCATGAGCGCGACTGTTCTCCACACCGAAGTCGGCGTTTCCGACGAGAAGCAGACCGCCGCAAAGAGCGCCGGCCGGCGCTTTGGCGCGCTCGTCGTGCGGCTCGGCGCGATCGCCGCCTTCGCCGCGATCATGGCCTATTTCGTCATCTTCGCGCCGGGCTTCACCTCGACCTTCAACCTGATCAACGTCGTCGAGCAGTCGGCGATTCTGGGTGTGCTCGCCTATGGCATGACGGCCGTCATCATCGGCGGCGGTTCCGATGTCACTGAAGGCGGCATAGATCTGTCGATCGCCGCCAATATGGGGCTCTGCGCCGCCGTCTACGCGACGCTCTTGTCGATGGGCTATGGCGATTTCCTTTCCGTGCTCGCGGCCATCGCCGTCGGCATGGCGGTCGGCGCGTTGAACGCCCTTGCCGTGGTCGGCCTCGGCATCCTGCCGTTGCTCGCAACGCTTGCCGTGCTCAACGTCGCAGCCGGCATGGAACTCACGCTCACCCAGAACACGGTGGTCGGCGCATCCTCCCCGCTGCTCGGTGTGCTGGTTTCGGGCAGCTTCCTCGGCGTCTCCGCGCTTGCCTGGGCGCTGATCGTCTTCTCCGCGATCATGATCGTGCTCGTTCACGGTACTTCTTTCGGTCTCAGGCTCTACGCTGTCGGCGGCCATCCCGAGGCGGCGCGCGCGGCCGGCATCAGCGTGCCCTTCTATGTCTCCTTCACCTATGTTCTAAGCGGCCTCTGCGCGGCGGTGGCGGCGATCCTCACCGTCTCGCGCCTGTCGGCCAGCACGCCCGGTTCCGGTGAGCTGCTTCTGTCGGTGCTGGCGGCGGCCTTGCTTGGCACCGTCTTTTCGCGCCGCTTCGTGCCGACCATGGGCGGCACGCTGCTCAGTGTGCTGTTCATCGGCCTGCTCGCGAACGGTTTCCAGCTGCTCAACGTCTCCAGCTACTGGGTCAACGGCGTGCAGGGCGCGCTGATCCTGCTGGTGGTGGCCATCACATCCTTTGCCCGCGGTTCGGAGGGTTCGCGATGAGCGTCTCAGCCAACGACAATTCAGCCAAGGTGAGTGTGCGCGGCTTCCTCGCCAAATACAGCGTGCTCATCGCCTTCGCGGTTATCGTCATATTATTCGCCGTGGCGAGCCCGACCTTCCTGACGCCGGCCAACCTCTTCAACGTGCTGGTCAACAACGTCGTCATGCTGGCGATCGTCGCGCTGGGTCTCACCATCGTCATCTCGTCGGGTGGGATCGATCTGTCGGTCGGCGTCTCGGTCGACATGGCAAGCATGATCTTCGTCATGCTTCTGGCCGCCGGTTACAGCGGCGTGGTCGGCGTAGCAGGCGGGCTCGGCGCCGCGCTGATCGTCGGCGTGCTGAATGCGATCCTCATCACCAGGCTCAACATCAGCCCGTTCCTGGCGACGCTCGGCGTGCTCTTCATCGGCCAGAGCACGCAGCAGCTCGCCACCAGCGGCGGCCAGCCGATCTATCTCACAAGTGGTTATGCAGCAGACCAGTTCAACGCCATCGCCCGCACCGCTTTGTTCGGGATACCGACCCCGGTCCTCGTTCTGATCGTCCTCGTCATCGCGGTCCATGTCCTGCTGCATCGCTCAGTCTTCGGCCGTTACGTGCAGGCGATGGGCGCGCAGCCGGGCGTGGCCTGGTATTCCGGCATCCGCGTGCCGCGCGAATTGTCGATGGTGCATGTGCTGTGCGCGCTGCTCGCCGGTGTCACCGGCATCCTTCTGTCGTCGACGGTGAAGTCGTACGTGCCGCTCTCCGGCAACGCGTTCCTGCTCGATGCGATCGGCGCCACCTTCATCGGTACGACGCTGAGCCGCGAGCGCAAGCCCTCGGTCATCGGCACGCTGCTCGGCGTGCTGCTGCTCGCCATCGTCAAGAACGGGCTGCTGCTCGTCGGCTGGAATTTCTACTGGCAGCAGGTCGGCATCGGCGTGCTCGTCTTCCTGGTGCTGGCCGCGAGCTTCGGCCTGCGCCGCGCCGCCCATTGAATTCGAAAGGTTAGGTCAGCCATGCCGCAATTCGACGTCAGCTCGATCGGCTTCTACGTCCTCGACATCCTCGGACGGCCGGTCTCGCATATCCCCGAAGGGGGCCGCGCCGACTATATCGAGGAGATCCGTATGACGGTCGCCGGCACGGCGGGCGCGACGGGCATGGACTGCGCCATTCTCGGCCTGAAGACGCGCGCCGTCACCACGCTCGGCACCGACGATATGGGCGACTGGTTCCTCGCCAAGCTCAAGAAATACGGTCTAGAGACGAGCCTTGTCCGCCGCGACGGCAGCGTCCAGACGTCTTCCACCATCCTGCCCGTGCGGCCGAACGGCGAGCGGCCGGCTCTGCATGTGCCCGGCACCGCGACCCTGTTCGAGGTCGCCGATGCCGATCTCGACGCGGCGCTCGACGCGAGCGTCGTCCATGTCGGCGGCACCGGCCTCCTGAAGCGCTTCGACGGCGAGCCGACCGTCAAGCTTTTGAAGCGCGCCAAGAAGCTTGGCCGCGTCACTACCTTCGATCTGATCCAAGCGACGCCGGAGACCTGGAAGCTGGTCGAGCCGTGCCTTCCTTACATCGACTATTTCGTGCCCAGCATCGACGAAGCCGGCGAGATGGCGCATGACCGCGATCCGGCCCGCGTCGCCGCCTTCTTCAAGGCGAGGGGCGTCAAGAACTGCATCCTCACGCTCGGCGCCCACGGTGTGCATGTCTCGCCCGAGCATGGCGAGGATTTCCATCTGCCCGCCTTCGAGGTCGACGTGTTCGACACCACGGGCTGCGGCGATTCCTTCACCGCCGGCATCATCGTCGGCATCGTCAAGGGCTGGGACCTGAGGCAGTCCGCACGCTTTGCCAGCGCCGTCGCCGCCAAGGTGGCGATGGGGCTCGGCTCCGACGGCAAACTCGTTTCGTTCGACGACACGATCGCGGCGATGAACTCGCTCCCGGTCAAGACATCAAAGGTGGAAGCAGCATGACCATTCTCCCCGAAGCCAAGGGCAAGACGGCTCTCGTCACCGGCGCCAGCCGCGGCATCGGCAGGGCGCTCGCCAAGGGGCTCGCCGAAGCGGGCTTCGATGTCGCCATCACCGATCTGCCGTCGCAGGCGGCGGAGCTCGACCTGACCAAGGGCGAGATCGAGGCGGCCGGCCGCAAAGCGTATGTCTACACGATGGACGTCAGCAAGAAGAAGGACATCGAGGCGGCCGCGCAGGCCCTGCTCAAGGCTGCGGGCAGCATCGACGTTCTGGTCAACAATGCCGGTATCCTGAAGCCAAGTCTACTGCAGGATCTCGACGAGGCCAATTGGAATGCGCATTTCGACGTCAATGCCAAGGGCGTGCTGATGATGTGCCAGGCGGTGCTGCCGCATATGCGCGCCAGGAAGTCGGGCAGGGTGATCAACATCGCCTCGATCGCCGGCCGGCAGGGCGTGCCGACGCAGGGCCACTACGCCGCGACCAAGGCGGTGGTGATCACGCTCACCCGCGTGCTGGCGCAGGAGGTCGGCATGGACGGCGTCACCGTCAACGCCATCTGCCCCGGCATCATCCTGACCGAGATGGGCAAGAACAATCTGGGCAGCGAAGCGGCGATCCGCCATTGGGAGGAGGTCGCGGCGCTGAAGCGCCTCGGCGCGCCGGAAGACATCGTCGGACCGGTGCTGTTCTTCGCCTCGGATCTCTCGGCCTTCGTCACCGGCCAGGCGCTCAACGTCGACGGCGGCATCTACTACCACTGACCACTCGCTGAGTTGGCCCACCCGGTCCCCATATCCCCTTCGCCCCGGAACCGTCGAGACTATGCTGTCTGGAAGGTCGGCTTCCTAGTGGCTGTTGCTTCGTTTGATCCGTAGGCCGACTACCGCTCGGCGTCGTTCCTTGAAATTTTCAGGCATTTCTCGCTATCCTGCGGATGTAGGCGCGATACGCGTTCGCAGAGCAAGAAATCGACACGCGAATGTTCACAGAAATTGTCGATGCGCTTTATGAAGCTGCATTCGTAGCGGAAAAATGGCCCGCTGTTCTCGGGCAGATCACCAATGCGTCTGCATCGAAAGGCGGTGCTCTCTTTGTCTTCGCGGATGGCGCGCCCGTTCGTGGAAAGGCCGTCGCAGGGCTGCAGGATCTGATGGACGAATTCCTTGAGGATGAAAGCCTGCGCCTATCCACTGCCGCTGCGCGTATGGGCACCGTTAGGCCCTCGAGCTTTGTGGATGTAGACAGATTCATGACGGCTGACGAGGTGCGGGATGATCCGATACGCGTTCGGTTGCGCGCGCGTGGCCTGGGCGTGAATGCCTGCGCGGCCATCCCGATGCCCACCGGTGAGATGGCGATGTTCGTTTTCCAGCGCGGGCTGGGCGAAGGGGGCTACGACGAGCGCCAACTTGAAGTTCTTGACCGGATGAGGCCTGACATGGCGCGCGCCACCCTCGCGGCCGCGCGGCTCGGCCTTGCGCAGGCGCGCGGCGCCGTCGATGCCTTGGCCAACATCGGGCTTCCGGCCGCCGTTCTCGCCGCCAATGGGCGTGTCCGAGCGACCAACAGCCTGTTTGATCGCGAGAAGTCGCTTTTCCTGCCGACGGCGTTTGGCGGCGTCGCCGTTGCCAATTCTGAGAGCAACCGTCTGTTCCAGTCTGCGCTGCAGGCGAAGCGTGGCGAACTCCTCCCGCGGTCCATCCCTGTGCCGGGCACACCGTCGGCGGTGGTGCATGTCCTTCCGCTCAAACGGACCGCGCATGAGCTTTCGACGGAGGTGATATGCTCGTCGTCGCGACGTGGATCTCGGCAAGCGCCCTCGTCCCGTCCCCGACCATCTTGACGGGCCTGTTCGACCTGACGCCTGCCGAGGTAAATCTTGTGACCGCGTTGGCCAAGGGACATAGCCTCAAGGCGGCGGCAGCCGAAGCAGGCCTGCAATTCTCGACCGTGCGCACCTATCTCAACCGCGTTTTCCGCAAGACCGGTACAAACCAGCAAAGCCAGTTGGTTGCCCTGCTGAAGTCGGCGCACCCCCTTCCGCGCTGACCGGGGCTCCCAAGGGGCCACCCTTCGAACGCAGCCATCACCCTTCCTATCATCATATGATGATAGGCGACCCCCAGTTTTCGGGGCAGTTTCTTCTGCGGTGGCTGATGCTGCCCAGCAGACGAGAGCGACGCCGCAATTCGTCTAGCAAAGCACGGCCCATTGCAGGGGGTATGACGATGCTGGGAAGCGTTGTCCGCGGTTCACAATCTGCCGAGAGCCTGCTCAGCCGGGACGACACTGCCCTGCTTGGCGGCGAGCCAATGGCCGTACTAGCGAACTGCAAAAGGGCGCCAAACAAGCCAGCATGTTCGATGGGACCATCCCCGCCGGATCATCGCGCCGAAACGCGCAGAAGATTAGGATCGAACTCGTCCAAATTCATGGCGCCAATATCCGGTATATTATCATTCAATTTCCCCCGATTAGATCACGGTCTTAGTAACGAGAGCGGCGCTGCAGCTGCTTTCGACCGAATGTCTCCGCTGCGCGCCGTGTTGGCGGTTCCGGTGGTGGGGCTTGTCAGCGCAGCAGTCCACCAATCCCGTTTGTCTTGAGGTATAAGACGATGAGAGCCATGGCCAGCACGAAGGGGATCGTCGCCGTCGCCGTGCTGCTGATCATTGGCGGACTGGGCGCGGCGCTGCCTGCCCGGGCGGCGGACGTGGAAGGCAGTTCCGATCACCCGCTGGTCGGGCGCTACGACGGCTCCGAGATCGTCGGTTACAAGACGACGGAATTCGACGAGGCATACCTCATCGAAGCTCCCTTTTCGCCGACCAGCACCAATGGTGGAACCGGCTTCAAGACCGTCGAGGGCCACGTCACGCTCATCTACTACACACTGCCGCAGGGCCGTTCCACGCTCGAGGTGCTCCGCAATTACGAGGAAGGCCTGAACGCGAAGGGCTTCTCGGAGGTCTTCACCTGCGCCACCAAGAACGGCTCCTGCTTTGAATCCGGCCAACCCGAGGGTGGATATCTTCTGGGCCAGGCTGTCGGCGATCCGCTCAGCCTGCCGAAGCTTTCGGATGACTACGTGCACAATTGGTTCCAGGACGGCGGGCGCTACCTTCTCGCACGGCTCGACCGCCCGGAGGGCGCGGTCTTTTTAAAGCTCAGGCCTTCGCGGCGCAGGAACTGCCACACTGCGTTGTACGAGACCTTGACCCCGCGAGCGGCAACTCATCCTTCAGACCATGCAGCGTCAGATGCGGTGTTTCAGGCAGACGGCCCAAAGCACGGTGCGGCTCCAGCACCCTTTTGCGATGTCCGCCCATCTTGCCAGGCGCAACCGAGCCAGTCGCCTGATGGCGCTGCAACAACTTCACCGCCGTCGAATTCGCAATACCGAACCGTTGGGCGGCCGACCGGCGGCTCTCGCCACCCAAAACCGCCGCCACAACCCGCTCGCGAAGATCATCGGAAAGTGGTCGAACCATCAGATGCTGGCCTCCTATCCAGCCAGAATCTTGAATCACAAATCCGACCGACCGGGAATCCCTTCCGATTCAATCAAGCGATGAAACGCTCTTCTGGTTGATCCCGTAGCGCTTGGCCAGGACCCTCAAGCTCTCTTGACTATGCTGTATCGCTCGACGGACCGCCTCTGTCGTCGTGGCGCTCCCATGAAGAACCTGGCCCATAGCGCATCCTTTGATTCGGAGGACAAGGATGCCCCATCAAAGCCTGGGATCAAACATCTAGCAC
Source organism: Mesorhizobium sp. CA10 (assembly GCF_020165285.1). Lineage (NCBI taxonomy): Bacteria > Pseudomonadati > Pseudomonadota > Alphaproteobacteria > Hyphomicrobiales > Phyllobacteriaceae > Mesorhizobium > Mesorhizobium sp. CA10. The sequence continues at coordinate 164,233 of NZ_JAIUHV010000006.1, read as the reverse complement.
GACGGTTGTCGGCCAATGATTGTGATGCGGTCCGCCGAAAGTTGTTTTCGCGCCCGCCGCCGGCGTTCGCTGGCTATCCCCGCTTTCCGATGACGCCGTAAAGCACGTTTCGGTTCTCGCCGAAGAACACCTGCGCCTCGACCGTGTTGCGGTCGACGCTCGCATTGATGATGTTCCACATATCGGCCTCAGATCGCAGCAGCAGCACCCAGTCCATAAACGTCTCGCGGTATCCGGCGTCGGGATTGCCGTCGGTGTAGTTCGCGAACAGGAACGTGCCGCCGGGCTTCAGCATCTGCATACATTGTTTGGTGAGTTTCACTGCCACGTTGTGCGCAAGATAGTCGTAAAGGCCGGAGGCATATATAAGATCGAACTTGCCGAGCTTATGGCCCCTAGCGAGCACGGTCCGCACCGAACCGTCGACGGCCTCGACCGCTGTGCCCTGGAATTCGCGCGCGATCAGGCCGACGCTCTGCGGATCCTGATCGAGTGCAACCCAGCGCTTGATACGCCCTTCCGCCAGCGCTACTGAACGATTGGCCTCCCGCAAATGGCCGGCAGCTATTGCCAGAACCTCCGTTTCCGGCCCGTTTCTGGCCGCGATCTCATCGACATAGCGGGTCAGAAGATCGCGCCGCTCCCGTGCTGCGATGCAGGACGGCACATTCTTGGTATGGCTGTAGAGCGCCGCGCCAATCTCCGAGGCGTTCGCCACGCTGTCGGCCACGTGAGGGTCGCAATAGATGTAGTCAAGCAGTTGCGCGTCGCCGGAATAACCCCTGGGCTTGGTGAAAGACCAGCGCGTCAGCGGGTCTTCGAGAAAATACTCCAGGATTGGGTGGTTCTGCGCCACCGGTATTAATGCTTGCCAGACATCGGGGCGAAGCTTGGATCGCAGTCCGTTGAGCGTCGACAGCAGGCGGCCAACAAGCCCGGCCGGGTCCTTGCCTTGTTCGATCTGCTGGCTGGTCGTGTGCAGTATGAGCGCAAGCTCGGCGCGTGCGGTTTCGAACGCTTCGCCATGATGTTCTGGTTTTCGATGTAGATTGCCCGCGATCATCTCGGCTGTAATCAAGCTTTGGCCATCTAAGACAGTTTGCACGCGCCGCTCCATGGTTAACAGGCTGTTAAGGTATTACTTAGAATGCTTCATTTGACAATGTCGCGCCGGGCGCATTTTACCGATATGATTAATGTCCCGTTGACCATTTCGCATCTTTGAGCCTCTCGTAGCTCGGAGTCCGGGTTCCAGTTAATGCAAACTTGGCCTGCACAGGTGCAATGTTCGCGTGGAAACCGTGTCCCAAGGAGTCGACGCGCGTGGGGCAGAAGCTGGAAAGCATCCCGCAACGCAAAACCCCGTTCAGCCGGGGTTTGCGGTGAACTACCGTGTCTCCTCCGCATTGGCCGATATGGCGCATCTGGAACCATACGAACCCCGCGATGAGCCGGGGGCTGGCGAGCTCAGCGTCCTTTATCGTGCGGAAGCCCAAGCGAAACGAAGAACGGAAGCCAGGCCTGGCCTCTGGATGGCAGTCGCTATTTATTTGATGTTTTCGGCAACGGATCTGCTGCTGATACCGGACGTGGCCGCCTATACGATCGTGGCCCGCTTCGTCGTCGGCATAACTGCGCTGCTGATTTTGGAAGAACAGCTTCGCCGCGGGGTCGCGACGCAATGGCTCGATTTGACTTGCGCCGGAGCCATCATTTTCGGCTATATCGGTTGGCTTTGCCCGGCCTTTATCGGCGCCGACAAGGAAAGCGTTGCATACTACATGGTGTTCGGTACGATTTTCATGATGAGCGCCAATCTTTTCTTTACTTTCAGCTTTAAGCTATCGATTGTAACATCAACAATAATAATGTTGATATTGTATGTGGTAAATTATTTTTTGCCGGCTACGTTAACCTACAAGATGGTGTTCGGGACCTTCTACGTGTCGTGCTTTACGTTCACATCATATGTGAACTGGAAGTTGAACAGAGAGCGTTACAACGTCTTCCTGAACGCCCTGGAGGCCAAAATTCAGCACAGGGAGGCCACGGAGCGCGGCAAGGCCCTGCTGCGGCTATCGCGGACGGATCCGCTTACGGGGCTGGAAAACAGGCGGGCGATCGATGAGAAGCTGCGTGACTATTGGAGCGACTGGCAACAGCTCGGCAACGGCTTCGCCGCCATCCTTATCGACGTGGATTTCTTCAAGAAATTCAATGACTGCTACGGCCATCAGGAAGGCGACCGTTGCTTGATCCATGTCGCCAATGCCCTTGGCGATCTCATCAAGCAATATGACGGTTCGATCGGGCGCTACGGAGGCGAGGAATTCATCGTCCTGGTCCGCATGGACAAGAAGGAGCGCGTCGCGGAGCTTGCGGAAGCCATTTGCCACACAGTGGAGAGCCTGGCACTTACCCACGAGCTGCGCCGCGACGGCATCTCGATCGTCACGGCGAGCGTCGGCGCCGCCTTGACCCGAGTGCAGGCTGGCGCCAAGCTGGAGAAGATCATTCACGAGGCCGATCGCGCGCTCTACCTGGCAAAAGCCGGCGGCAGGAACTGCGCCCGGCTGTTCGATCCGACCGATCCCCAGAGCAGCGACGAGAGCGAGAACATCGCGGCTTTGCTGAAAATCGCGATCGGCCAGAATCTCGTCTCGCTCGTTTACCAGCCCATCCAGGATGTCGCCTCGGGCAAGGTCCACGCCGCCGAGGCTTTGATGCGCCTCAAGATGCTGGACGGCACTTTGGTTCCGCCCAGCCTGTTCATTCCCGTGGCGGAAAGAACCGGCGCTATCCTGGAACTCGGGCGGTGGGTGATAAGGTCGGTCTGCACGGAGCTCCTGGCGGGCAACCACATTGGCGTCGTCAGCGTCAACGTCTCGCCGATCCAACTCAAGACGCCCGGTTTCGCAACGTCCGTCGCCAGCATACTGGGCGAGACCGGTGTTGCCGGCAGCAGGCTGGCCTTCGAAGTTACCGAAGGCCTCGAGATGGAGATGCATTCGGACGTTCTGCGCTGCATCAGCGACCTGAAAGTGCTGGGGATCAAGATATGGCTTGACGATTTCGGGACGGGCTTCGCAGGCCTTTCGTGGCTTCGTCTCATCGATTTCGATACGGTCAAAATCGACCGCTCGTTCCTTCACGCCTGCGGCACCCAGACGGGCATGGCGATGCTCCAGGATATTGTCGCCTTGGTCCGAAATCGCGGCCCCAAAATCTTGGTCGAGGGGGTGGAAACCGACGAGCAGATGGCGCTCATGCAGGAGTTCGGCATCGACAAGGTCCAAGGTTACCGTGTCGGCCGCCCTGCCGCCGCCGGAAGTTTCCAGGCAAAACGGACCACCCAGAAACGCGCATTTACCGTGCTAAAGTCCGCGTGACTAGGCAGGCGGCGGCGTTCAGGGTGGGCAAGCGGCTGGTTGCTCGCTACATTGTGCCTGCGTCAGAGGAAAAACCTCGCGTAAAACCCTCATAGAAATCGTTCGCCGATTGCGTGTAGGTGTCTCTGGGTGACGCTTTGTAGGTTGTCTAAATGATCCCGGTATCCGCGCGATCATTCCGCAGACCAATGTCACGCGATTTCATTCACGACTCCTATCCGGCGATAGATGAATGCTTTGTTCTCAGCGGTGTTGGCAACGCTGCGTCGCGTTCCGTCGACCAGCACAGCCATGCGCGCATGTGCCCCTGACTTGATGCACACCGGATCCGTTGCCGCCGCATCGCCGGCGATCGCCATCGCCTGACACCTACAGCCGCCCCAATCGATCTCACGCCGCTCGCAGCTTCGGCACGGCTCCTGCATCCAGTCGGTGCCGCGGAAGGCGCTGAATGCCGGTGAGTCGGCCCAGATTTCGGCGAGCCTGCGGTCTCCGAAGCGCTCGAAGCGCAGCGAGGGAATGGTCTGGGCGGCATGGCACGGCAACACGGTGCCGTCGGGCGCGACCATGAAGGCGTCGCGCGCCCAGCCCCCCATGCATGGCTTGGGATACACGGCAAAATAATCCGGCGTGACAAAATCGATGTTCATGATTCCGGCGAGCCTTTCGCGTGCCGCCGTGACGATGTCCGCCTGCCGGTTGACCGCCGCCAGGTCGGGCATCAGCCTGTCGCGGTTGGCGAGCGCCCAACCGGCATATTGGACGTTCGCGATCTCCAGCCGCTCCGCATCCAAGGAGAGGGCGAGATCGATGAATTCCGGCACTTCCTCGATGTTGTGGCGATGGACCGGCGCATTGATGGTGAGGGGCAGCCCGGCCGCGCGGGCGCGGCGTGCCGTCTCCAGCTTCTTCTCGTGGCTGCCCCGGTGGTTGCCGATACGGTCGGTGGTCGCCGGACGGGCGCCCTGGAAGCTTAGTTGCAGGTGGTCGAGACCGGCTTCGGCAAAGGCCTCGATGCGGCCCTCAGCAATGCCGATGCCGGCGGTGATGAGGTTGGTGTAGACGCCGCGCGCCGAAAGCCCGGCGATCAATTGCTCGAGGTCGCGACGCAGCGTCGGCTCGCCGCCGGAAAGATGCACCTGCAGGACACCGAGATCGGCGGCCTGCGAGAACAGATCGAGCCAGATCTGCGTGTCGAGCTCGTGGTTGGCCTTCAGCAACTCGAGCGGATTGGAGCAATAAGGGCACTGCAGCGGGCAGCGATGCGTCAGTTCCGCCAGCATGCCGATCGGGGGCAGGAGGGGCGCGTTCATAGCTTCACCAAAAGCTTGTCCGACCATTCCTGCAGGAAGGCGATGACGTCGGCCGCCACGTCCTCCGGATCCGCGTCATAGTCGGCCGCAAGATCGGCGATGATGCGCTCGACCGTGGACCGGCCGTCGCAGCGGCGCAGTATGTCGAGACTGATCTCGTTCGGCCAGAATACCTTCTCCGGCGAAAGCACGGCGAACGCCTGCCGCACGGGATCGTACTGGATGCGCACATGCCTGGGCAGCGATGGCGCCGACCGCAACGACACGATGGCTCTTTCCCGTAGTGCCGTCATGAGGCCGCCGCCGGGCGGAAGGCGCCGGGCGGTATGTTTCCCGGCGCGCCGTAAGCATGCTGGAGCGCATCGAGCATGGCCCAGAGTATGTCGCATTTGAACACCAGCGCATCGATCGCCTGCTGCTGGCGTTCGGCCGTGTCGGCATGGGCCAGCACATAGGCGAGGGCGAAGTCGGCGTCGCGCGATGCCTGTTTGGGCCGCCGGCTGAAATAGGCCAGCGTATCCTCGGTGATGTAGTCGTATCTGGCCAGCATCGCCGGCACCCGCTCGCCAATGATCGTCGGCGAGAACATCTCGGTCAGCGATGACGCGACCGCCTCGAGCAGCGTATGGTTCGTGCAGAAGGAAAGATAGGCGCCGACGGCGAAACGGGTCGCCGGCAGGGCCAGCTTTTCGCCCTTGACGGCTTCGGCATCGAGCCCAAGAGAGCTCGCCAGGTGCAGCCAGCGCGCGATGCCGCCGCTCCAGCCGTCATCACCGTCATGGTCTTCGATGCGCTTGCGCCAGGCGGCGCGAAACGCCGGATCCTCGGCACGCGCCAGGATCATGGCGTCCTTGCGCGGAATGACGGCCTGATAGCAATAACGGTTCAGCGCCCAGGCCTGCATTTCGACCTTCGACAAGGCGCCGCCGGTCATCCTGTGATGGAAAGGATGGCGGTTATGATAGCGCTCGTCGCCGACCTGCCGCAGCACGGCCTCGAGCTCGTTCTTGGACAGTCCGCCTCGGGCCGCGTCGTGGAAATCGCTCACAATTCAAGCTCCATGCCATCGCTGGCGACTTCCCAGCCAGCCGCCTTGACCGCCGCGTGTTCGGCGGAATTCTCGTCCAGAACAGGATTGGTGTTGTTGATGTGGATGAAGATACGGCGACCGATCTTCACATCAGCGAGGCCGGCGATCGAACCTGCTTCTCCGGACATTGCGATGTGCCCCATGCGCGCGCCGGTTTTCTGGCCGACGCCGGCCGTGATCATCTCGTCGTCCGTGTAGACGGTGCCGTCGAACAGAAGGCAGGCAGCACCGGCCAGGCGCGCGCGCAGCGCGGCATGGATGCGCGCGCAGCCCGGAACGTAGAAAACCGCGGCACGACCGCCGTTCTCGCTGATGCGGACGCCGATCGTGTCGCCGGTGTCCGAGCTGAAATCGGCGGCGGGATCGCCTCTTTGCTCGAGGTAGAGCGCTATTTTGCCCGGCACCGGAAAGCTGCGGACGATCACGCCGGTCGGGTGGCCGTCCGCGCCGCAGATTGCCATTTCCTGTGTCGGCGCCAAGAGACGCCGTGGCACGATCGCCGGATCAAGGACATTGAAGATCGAATTGGCCGCCAGTGTCGCGAGCACCTGCGCGGTCGCATAGATCGCGAAAGGCTGCCGCTCACGCAGGCTGAGCAGGCCGGCGACATGGTCCACGTCGGCATTGGTCAGCACCACCGCGCGGATAGGCGTCGAGCGCAGCGGTGCGTCGGCCGCGGGCTGAAGCTCGGGCGCTTGCGCAATCTGCTGGCGGATATCGGGCGACGCGTTGAAGAGGACCCAACCTGTCCCGTCCGCCGATACGGCGATGGAGGATTGGGTTCGCGAACGCACGCCGGGCATGCCCGCGCGGGCCGCGCGGCTCAGGCGGTAATTGCAATTCCACTGCGGAAAGCCGCCTCCCGCCGCCGATCCGACGATCTTCACGCGCATGGCAATGCATGCCCAGCGGGCCAACTGACCGGCGCCACTTTTACGGCTGCGGTCGATTGCGTCCGCGTCTTCTGATATCGCAAAGAATTGCATGCCCCGTTGAGCAGGGCATGCAAATTCACGGGCTACTTTTTCGGCCGGATTTCAGCAGGCAGATATCGCGATATCTCGAAGCCCGCCGCCACCTGACACATGGTTGGTTTCTTCCAGGTCTTCTTCATCGAGTTCTCCTTCTGCAACCATAAGATCGACGGCCGTTAGGGCCAAGTGGTCCACTTTGCTAGGCCGCCTGCAAAGCACGTTGATTGGCGTCGCTCTCGCCAAGAGCGTTGAGCGCCTCGTCGGTTGCCGATTCTTCCTTCAACGTTTGTCGGAGCAGCGGAAGAGCATCCTTGAGACCGAGCTGTTCGGCCCATGCGATCAGCGTGCCGTAGCGTGCGATTTCATAATGCTCGACCGCTTGCGCGGCGCCAACCAGCCCTGCGTCAAGCGCCGGCTCGTCCTTGTACTCTTCGAGGATTTCCGAGCCCTCCTCGATGATTCCGTCGATAGCAGGGCAGGTCTTGCCCCTGGCCGGCTTGCCGAGCATGTCGAAGACTTGTTCCAGGCGGTCCACCTGGTCTTCAGTTTCCTTGAGGTGCTTTTCGAAAGCGGCGCTTATCTTTTCGGACTGTGCTGCTTTCGCCAGCTTTGGCAAAGCCTTCAGGATCTTTTTTTCAGCGTAATAAATGTCTTTTAGTCCGTCCAGGAACAGGCTTTCCAAGCCGTTCGAGGTCGCGGACGAAGCTTTTTTCGGCATCTTAGGTCCTCCTTGGGTGTAGGGATGCGCCTGCGGCACTCTTCCTAATCCGCCCGGGGACCCGAAGTTCCGACAAGAGTGTCATCATCGCTGGCGCCGTGCTCACAACGACTTAGCTCCGAAGGCAGTCCGGTTGAGGAGACGTCAACTTCCGCCTCGTCCGACATCGCGCATCCGCTCGATTTCCTCCGGCTCTTTGTCGTCCATTCCGGCGATCTCGTTGCGAGCCTTGGCGTTCGCCTTGATCAGCTCATCGAGTTTCGCCTGCAATGCTTGGGTGTCGCGATGCTCGGCCCTTTGAATAAACAGCGTCATTGCCCAGGTGATCAGCGTCGCGGCGCCGTGCCAGTCAAGTGTCTCCCGCTCGAAGACGTACCAAGCAAGAGTGTAGCCGCCCAAAATCAAAAAGGCCGCCGGTCGGGACGTCAGTGTGCCGACTTTGGTCAGCGCTTCTCGAAGCTGCAATGTTGCCATGCCTGCGAACGGCTGAGCGCAATCCGGGTTCCCGCTGGATACGTTGGGCTGGAACCTAGCTCGAGGCGGGAACGTCCCCTCGTTTCAAGCGCTCTCGCCGTGGAAAGCCATCGAGTGTCTCCCCAGAGTGTTCAAGCTCCCCACCGTGCAGCGATCCGTCCATTCCCCGCCGTTTCGGATTTGCGGAACATCGGCGTCCCCGTCCAGTTATCTCGCGTCGAGGAGGAGGTGCTCCATGAACGCGACAAAGGAATTCCTGCGAAGCTGGCTGGCAGAGAATGTCGGCAACTTGCCGACCGACACCGAGATCAGCGTTGCGATGCTGGCGCAGCAATTCGAGCAAGACGCCGATGCCGCCGGCTACGGTCGCGAGGTGCGCGAGCAGGAGGTGGGCAACATTGAGGACGCCATCCAACGTGCACTAGACAAAGCCGGCGAGGAAAACAGAGGGTCGGAATCCAGTGCTGATCACGAGAATTCGCTGGCGCCTGTCATCGATGCCCTGGAAGATGTCGAGCCTGAACAGGATGATGCCGAGGGCTCCGGCAAGCCGGCTGTCTAGTCTAGCGGTTCTCCTTGGTCAGCGTCGAAATTACCGCGTCCAGAACCGTCTTTGGGCAAGTCTCTCCTTCGCGCAGCGCTTCGAACAGGGAGGTCACCAAGCTTTCCAGCGTTCCGCCGTGATCCTTCGACAGTTTCGAAGCTGCCTGCGTTAGCGCTTCGAATTCCAAAGACTAAGTTGAGAGTGGCGCGTCATGGTTCCTTCGTCGCGAGGCGGACGCAGGACGCGACCGGACGCTCGCCGCACTTGTAGAAGTGCAGCGGTTCAGCCTCAACCACATTTGCTGCAAGAGGCTGGTGCTTCTCCCGGCTGCGGAGCAGTAACGAGGCCGATCCCACGCCCCACGGAACAAAGGCCGGCCACAGAGGTTTGGCCGGCTTCCAACCTGCCCGGAAGTCAGCAGACATCCGAAGTCAGCAGACATCCGATGAAAGCGGAGAAGGTGCTCAATGACGAAGCCCCGCCAAAACGACGATCCCGCGCGATCAACCCCAAGCAGCGATCGGACCGGCCAGCAAACAGGAGCGGACAGGGATTCGCCGCAGGAAGATCCGGTTGAAGGCTCGCGCAAGATTGTGGATCGCGAGCTCGCCCGGCAAAAGCCGTCGGCCGGGGCTGATAAGAAGGAGGCCGAGCAGAGCCTGCGCGACCAAGTCGAGGAAGAGACCGAGCTGCCTCAGAAAGGGTCGGCCTGATAGCGAGCAGGGCGGCTGTAAAGTCGCCTGCTCCGCCACACCGCCTGATTTCCAACGATGACGGCAAAGTTCAGGAAGAACCTGCTTCTGTTGCTTGCGGCGGCAGCGGTTGGCTTGTCCCTGTACAATGGCCAGCTTGCGCGACGGGCGTTGGCCGCACGTCCGCTCGGGCGCTTCATCCATCTCCGGGGAACGAAGCTGCATTTCCTGGAGGCGGGCAATGGGCAACCGCTTCTGCTGTTGCACGGCAATGGCGCCTCGGCGGAAGACTTCACGACAAGCGGCATCTTCGGCAGAGCCGCCGCCAGATATCGCGTACTTGCCTTCGACAGGCCCGGCTTCGGCATGAGTCCACGCCCGGCCGGCAGACCTTGGACCGCAGCTGCCCAGGCCGACGTCATCGATGCCGCGGTCGCGAAACTCGGCATCGGGCGCTACATGGTTGTCGGCCATTCCTGGGGTGCAGCGGTGGCGCTCGAGATGGCGCGCCGGCATCGCCGGTCGGTAGCTGGCGTCGTTGTCGTCGCCGGCTATCATTACCCGTCGCCGAGACTGGCCCTTGCCATTTCTGCGCTGCCGGCGGTTCCACTGCTCGGGACGGTGCTGCGCCACGCTTTGCTGCCTTCGCTGGTCAGGCTGAACTGGCATTGGGCGATGAAGCAGATTTTTCATCCGGCAACGGTCGCGATGCCTTTTGCGGCGATGACAAGAGGATTGGCGAGCCGGCCCTCGCAGCTGCGCTCCATATCCGCTGAACCCTTTCTGATGCTGGCATCGGCACTCTTCCCAAATCGCCGATATGCCGACATCGCCGTCCCTGTCGGGATAATTGCCGGCGCGGGCGACCAGCTGTTCGATGCCAAGGCCGAGGCAGTGCGCCTGCAATCCGAGATAAGCCAGGCGCTGGTCGATATCGTGCCGGACGCCGGGCACATGGTGCATCAAAGCAGGCCTGAGGCGGTCCTAGCCATGATCGATAAGATTGCGGCACTTACCAGCGTCGGTGACAGGGCGGAGCCAAGCCGGTCGGTCTGATTGAGTCCGAGCTCCACGGAACAATGTCATGGCCGAGGTTCGGCTCGCTCCCAACGGAGAACCAGCCATGCACCCTGCAGCAGGCAATCGGCGGCGTAGCATGCCTATGCCAGGGGCAAATTTTGTAAAGCTAGGCAGGGCATGGAAACGGGCCAGCCGCAGTGCCGCAAATCCCGACACGGAGGAACTTTCCCGTGGCTGCGGCTTTATCCCTCGTGACTTCAAGCGATTGCAAAGAGGGGAAGATGTTGCGCACCGTTGCCCGGCCGTGCCGGGTCTTCCTGCCTCTACTGGCGCTGGCGGTTGCCTCCTGTTCCTCGTCTGAAACCGTCGACCAGCAAGCGAAGCTTGCAGCATCGACGGCGCAGGCGGCTGTGCTGGTGAGTGATGCCTGGCTCGCCGGCGCGGCGCCCTCACGCTACGCATCCTCTGCATTGCAATCGTTTGCCGAGACACTCGCCGACTCCGGCCGGCAAGTGGAATCGGCGTCTCCGTCCGACGAGGCAAAGCGGGATGCGCTGGCAAAGGCTCTCAGCCGGTTGTCGACCGCGGCAAAGCGGGCCAAGAACGCGGTCGAGGCCGGACGGCACGCCGAGGCCGGCGAGGCGCAGCAGGAACTTCGCGCCGCGCAAGGCGATCTCGCAACAGCCTATCGAAACTATTTCTCGCCGGGCCGATGAAGAAGTTGCTGGAGATCTCGCTTGGTGTCGTGACCAGCGTCGGCGGCTTCCTGGAGGTCGGGTCGATGGCGACGGCGGCGCAGGCCGGCGCATTGTTTGGCTACCAGCTCATCTGGGCCATTGTACTTGGCACCGTCTGCATCATCTTCTTGGTCGAGATGGCCGGTCGCTTCGCCGCGGTCAGCCATCACACCATTGCCGACGGCATCCGCGAGAGGTTCGGCTTCAATGCGTTCATCTGGCCGCTGCTTGCAGTCTTGCTGGTCAACTTCCTGGTGCTTTCCGCCGAGATAGGCGGTGTTGCCGTCGCCGCCGAGCTTGCCACGGGGATCAGCTTCCAGTGGTGGGCCTTGCCGGTCGCTTTCCTGGCGTGGCTGCTGCTGTGGAAGGGCACGTTCGGCCTCATAGAGAAAGGGGTGTCGATGCTTGGCCTCGTCACCCTCTGCTTCGTCGTCGCGGCCGTGATGCTGCGCCCTGAATGGAAAGGGGTGGCTGTCGGCGCCGTGCCCAGCCTGCCGCACCACGACACGGCAAAATACTGGTTCATGGCCGTCAGCATCCTCGGCGCCTCGATCTCGCCTTACCTCTTCATGTTCTATTCCTCGGGCGCGATCGAGGATCGGTGGGACAAGAGCTATCTCGGCACCAATCGAGCGATTGCCGGCCTCGGCATGAGCTTCGGTGGCACGATCTCCGTGGGCGTGCTCATCGTGGCCGCGCTCGTGCTGGGCGCTCATGGCGTTACCGAAGTGGACGACTACAACCAGCTCCCGCTGATGCTGATCCCGATATTCGGGTTCTGGGGTTTTGTCCTCTTCGTTGCTTCGCTGGCCATCGCCTGCTTCGGCGCCGCCCTCGAAGTGGCTCTGCAGCAAGCCTATCTCGTCGCGCAGGGGTTCGGCTGGAACTGGGGTGAGGATCTCAAGCCGCGCGATGATCCCGGATTCAGCCTCGTCTACACATTGACGCTCTTCCTCGCCGCCGTCCCGATAGCGCTCGGTCTTGACGCCTTGAAGCTCACCATCTTCTCGATGGCGCTGACCGCGGCCAGCCTGCCGCTGACGGTCGTGCCGTTCCTTTTCCTGCTGAACGACGACCGCTATGTCGGCAAGCATCGCAACGGCGTCGTTTCGAACGCGGCCGTGATCTTCGTTATCGCGCTCGGCTTCGTGCTGGCGGTGGTGACCATTCCGCTGCAGATATTCGGAGGCACCTGATGCAGCTGCTGCGCGATATATTGGACAAGCAGGTCGTCGATCGCGAGCAGGTCAAGATCGGCAAGGTTGATGGCCTAGTCGCCGAGCTGAGGCCGGGTAAGCCGCCCAGGGTCATTGCGATCGAGCTTGGCTCGATCGCGCTGGCGCGTCGGCTTGGCGCGCGACCCGGCCGATGGACCGCGCGGCTCGCGGCAAAGCTTGGCGGCAAGCGCCAGGCACGGCCGCACCGGATCGCGTGGCACAAGGTGCGCGACATCGGTGTCGACATCGAATTCGACATCGACGTGCGCCGCACCAAGATCTTCGCCTGGCAGGACTGGCTGCGCGAACATGTCGTCGGCCGAATCCCGGGAGCCTGAGGATGGCGACTGTAAATCTCGAGCATCTTGCCGGCAGGCCCGTATTCTCCGAGCGCGGCAAGAGCATCGGCTACATCGAGGAGATCATCGCGGAGCGGGACGGCGACGACCTCGTCGCCACCGAATTTCATGTCGGCATCTTCGCCGCATTCGAGCGCTTGTCCGCTTCGACTGTCGGCGCTGCATTGCTCGACTTCTTCGCGCTGAGGCGCCGCGAGGGCCTTTATCGCATTCCCTGGGACAAGATCGATATTTCCGATCCGACACGCCCCAGGCTGCTTTGCCCAGACGAGGAGCTTGCCGCTTTGAGGGCAAAGCCCAAGGGCAAATGAGAGCTCGCTAAAAAGCTGCTCGTCCAGGGGAACATCGTAGCCGGCCGGAAGTTCGGACTGCATCGAGGAGGCTGCACCATGAACAGTGTCATCTATCTCATCGGACTGATCGTCGTTGTGCTCGCCGTGCTTTCCTTCCTCGGCTTTCACTAGGAGGCACCATGCAGCGCGAGGATGATCGAGGCCCCGAGTCCGACTTCGCCAAGGCGAAGGAGGAAGTTTCCGACCGGATCCAGCAAGAAACCCAAAGCGCCGGCGAAGCTCTCCACGATGCCCGCGACGAGGTCGCCCGCAGGGCTGGAGCGTATGCCGCCGAAGCCCAGCAGGCCGTCTCCGAAAAGGCCGAGCAGACCCAGCGCGATATCGGATCGAGCCTGTCGGTTTTCGGCGGCGCCCTGCGCGCCGCGAGCGATCACTTGGCTAACAGCGACCAGAGTGCGGCCTCGAAGTTCATGCAGGAGGCCGCAAGCGGGCTAGAGCGGCTGTCCTCCTCGTTGAAGGAGAAGCCGTTCGGACAAGTGCTCGAAGACGTTCAGTCCTTTGGCCGCGAGAATCCTGGAGCGCTTCTTGCCGGTTCGGTTTTGGCGGGATTGGCACTCGGCCGCTTCATGAAGGCTTCGCCGCCCGGCACGCGCCGCCCGACGCAGGCCGCGGCCAAGCCTGAACATTCCGGACAAACCGGCCTGGGAAGGAGTGCACGACGGGATAGCGCTCCCTCAAATTGGGGTTCCGACGGCGGCATACCCGGCAAGGCAGCGGAGCTGAAGAAATGAGCACTCACGATAATCCAAGTCTCGGCACATTGGTCGCCGATCTGGCGCAACAGGTGAGCACGCTCGTGCAAACGGAGGCGAGGCTCCTAAGAGCGGAGATCTCGGAGAACGCGACCAAGGCTGGCGCAGGCGCCGTCGAGGTGCTGGGCGGCGCGATATGTCTGCTCGCTGCGCTGCTGGTTTTGTTGCAGGCGCTCGTTATCGCTCTGGCCCGCCTTGGTCTGGGCGCCGGGTGGTCCGCTTTGCTCGTGGGCGTGGTCGTGGCCGTGCTTGGCGTGATCCTGTTGCGGACCGGCATGGCGAGCATGGCGCCTTCCGAGCTCGCGCCGGACCGTACACGGGAACAGCTCAAGCGTGACGTGAACGTGATCAAGGAACAAGCGAGATGACCGAGAGATCCGCAGCAGAGCTCGAACGCGAAGCGGAAGCCACGCGCGCAAGAGTGGTGGCGACCGCAGACTCCATTCGCGACAAGATGACCCCCGGGCAGCTCTTTGACGAATTCACCGGGCATTTCAGAGGCGGCGCGGGCTCCGAAATGCTTCACAACCTGAAGGCCCAGGTTCGGGACAATCCATTGCCGCTGACGGTGATCGGCGCGGGCCTGGCCTGGCTGATGTTGGGCAGTGGCGCCTCCGCCACCCCGGCTGGTACCGATGGTGTGACGCGGCGCGGTCCTGGCCTCGATCATGGAGCGTTCGGCGCTGGAATAGGTTCGACCGTCTCGGATGCGGCAGGCTCCGTCGCCGAAGCGGCCAGCGGGGCGGCCGGAACTGTCTCGGGAATGGCTAACGAAGCTGCCGGCACAGTGTCGAACGTGGCAAGCAGCGCAGCCGACACACTGGTGAGCTCGGCGGCGGCTGCGGCCGATATGGCAACGAGTGCCAGCCGCTCGGCACATAGTTTGCTTGAGGACCAGCCTCTCGCAGTGGCTGCCGTCGGCCTCGCCATCGGAGCTGCCATCGGCGCCATGCTGCCCCACACAGAGGTCGAGGACGAGCGATTGGGCACCTATCGCGAGAGGCTTCGGGATAGTGCCGAAGACACTTTGAAAGAAGGCCTCGACACCGCAACGCAAGTCGCGGCGGAAGCCTACCAGTCGGCAAGCGACGAAGCCGGACGGCAGGCGTCGAGCGAGGGCACGCTGGCCGACAAGGTCGGCGGGGTCGTCAAAGCCGCGGCCGACAAGGCCGACGAATCGGTGCGCGAGAAACTTTCCGATTCCGACGCGTCCTCGTCCGGGAAATCGTAGCCGCTTTTTCAACACTCAAGGAACAATGCGCGCCTCCCTCGGTTCGGGCGGCGTCAGATAGATGGAGACACCGCAATGGCTGAATCGCGCGAATGGCTTGTCCAATGGCTGAGGGACGCTCACGCCATGGAGGAACAGGCAGAGACGATGCTGTCGGGGCAATTGAGCCGGATTGAGAGCTACCCTGAACTCAGCGAGCGAATTCGCAGCCATCTGGAAGAGACGAAAGAGCAGGCGAGGCGACTGAAAACCTGCCTAGATGGCCTCGATGAAGGTTCCTCCATGTTGAAAGACGCAGGCGGCAAGCTGACCGCTACAGCGCAGTCGATCAGCGGCGTCTTCGCCGGCGACGAAGTCATGAAAGGCTCTCTGGCGAGCTACACGTTCGAGCACATGGAAATCGCGTCCTATACGATCCTCATCGCCGCGGCCAACGCCGCGGGCGAGGCTGAGATTGCCCGTGTTTGCGAACAGAACCTGCGCGAAGAAGAAGCCATGGCCGAGTGGTTGAAGAGCAACCTGCCGCAAGTCACGCAAAAGTTCCTGACGCGGGCGGACGCCGACAGCGACAGCGCGAAACGCTGACTTGGAAAGACCACCGCCAGGAACAATCCGCATTTCCAGCTGTTAGGGTCGCGGTCGGTCCTCCCTCTACCGGTCGAAGGCTGGGCCCGCCCCGATGGTTGAATGGGGCGGGCCCGGTTGGCATGAATCCAGGAACATTCCTTCTTTCAAAACATTAGGGTCGCTCCCATCCTGGAGTGCCCATGCCGATATTGAACATCCGACTTGGCTTGCCCGACCTGAGCCGGATGCGGCTGGCGCTGACGTTTCTCATGCTGCTCGCCATGGCCCTGCCCGGTCTGGCCGAGCCGCAGACGTTGGTGATCGGCTATCTCGGCGAACAGCGCAAACCACCTCTGCCCCTCGGGCCGCTGGACGAGGTCGTCACCGACAACGGCCTGCAAGGTGCCCGGCTCGGCATCGCCGACGATGCCAGCACCGGCCGCTTTCTCGGCCAGCAATTCCGGTTGCAGCAAGCCATCCTCAAGGTCGGCGAGACGCCAGCCGAAGCGATCAAGGAATTCGCCGCCGCCGGCATCAGCTTTGTGGTTGCCGATCTGGATGCCCCCCAATTGCTGCAGGCGAGCGCAGCTCCTGGCGCCGAGCGGATGACGCTGTTCAACAGCCGCGCACCCGATGATCGCCTGCGTCAGGAGGATTGCCGCAAGAACGTGCTGCACACAATTCCGAGCCACGCCATGCTCGCCGACGCCCTGGCGCAATATCTGATCTGGAAACGCTGGCAGCACTGGTTCCTGCTGGTCGGCCCGCATCCGCAGGATCAGGCGCTGGCGGCTGCCTTCCGGCGCGCCGCGACGCGCTTCGGAGCGGAAATCACCGTCGACCAGCCCTGGACGTTCCGGCCCGCCAATGGCCGCGCGGACACGGGGCACGTCACGCTGCAGACCGAGATCCCGGCCGCCACGCAAGTCAGCGACTATGATGTTCTGGTCGCAGCCGACGAAGCCGATGAATTCGGCGCCTATCTCGAGGGGCGCACCGCTCTTCCGAGGCCGGTGGCCGGGACGCAAGGGCTGGTCGCAACCGGCTGGAGTGCGGTCAACGAGGAGTGGGGCGCCACGCAGCTCCAGGATCGCTTCCACAAGCTGGCCGGGCGCTGGATGCTGCCCAGCGACTACGCCGCCTGGCTTGCCGTCAGAAGCGTTGGCGAGGCGGCAACGCGGCTGCACAGTCTCGATCCGACCGCGATCGGAAACTATCTGCGCAGCGACGATTTCCTTCTCGCCGGCTTCAAGGGACAGGGGCTGAGTTTCCGTCCGTGGGACGGGCAGATGCGCCAGCCCATCCTTATCGCTGGCCCTCGCCTGCTCGTCTCGAGTTCGCCACAGCCGGGCTTCCTTCACCAGCGTACGACGCTGGACACTCTGGGCGTCGATCTGGAGGAGAGCACGTGCAAGTTCTGATCGCGCTCGTCCTTTCGATGTTGATCCTCGCTCCTTCCGCCGGGGCGGAGACGATTTACGTTTCCAACGAGCAGGACAACACCGTCGCGGTCGTCGACGGGGCGACCATGACCCTTCAGGACACGATCGAAGTCGGCCGGCGTCCGCGCGGAATGGCGCTTTCGATCGACAAGAAGACGCTGTTCGTTGCCGAAGGCGACGATAACCGCATCGACATGGTCGATCTCGCCAAGCGGCAGGTGGTCGGTCGATCGCCTTCCGGCGCCGATCCGGAATTTTTCGTCGTCCACCCGGATGGCAAACGGCTCTTTGTGGCCAATGAGAAGGACAATCTGGTTTCGGTCGTGGATATCGCGGCGGCCAAGGTTATCGGCACCGTCGATGTCGGGGTGGAGCCGGAAGGTATGGCGGTTAGTGCCGACGGCCGAACGGTCGCCTGCACCTCCGAGACCACGAGCATGGTCCATCTTATCGATGCCGCCACGCTCGAGCTCATCGACAACCTGCTCATCGACACGCGGCCGCGCGCGGCGGCGTTCTCGCCGGACGGCAAGCAATTGTGGGTGTCGTCCGAAATCCGCGGCACCGCCACGGTGTTCGACGCCGCGACGCGCGCTCAAACGGGCAAGATCGAGTTCGAGGTGCCGGGTATTCGGCGCGAGGGCGTGCAGGCGGTCGGTATCGTGATGTCGCGCGACGGCGCGAGCGCCTATGTAGCGCTCGGTCCGGCCAACAGGATTGCCGAGGTCGATACCAAGACGCTGACGGTCCGGCGCCTCTACCTTGTCGGCCAGCGGCCATGGCATGTTGCGCTCTCGGACGACCAGAAGCGCCTGATCAGCGCCAACGGCAACTCGGGCGATGTCTCCTTCATCGACCTGGAGAATCAGGAGGTGGTGAAATCGCTGCCGGTGGGGCGCGGCCCATGGGGCGTCGTGATCGGCCCATGAACGCGCTGTCGGTCGAGGAGCTGGGCCACAGTTTCGGAAGCCGGCGGGTTCTCCAGGGGGTCTCGTTCGCTGTGGCTGAAGGGAGGATGTGCGTCCTGCTTGGACGCAACGGGGCCGGCAAGACGACTTTGTTCTCGCTGATCACTGGTCTCTATCACGCGCGGGCAGGATCTGTGCATGTCTTTGGCCAGGCGATGGAGGCGAACCCATCCGCCACGCTCGCGCAAATGGGCATCGTTTTCCAACTGCCGACGCTCGATCTCGACCTGACGGTGGGGGAGAACCTGCGCTACCACGCGGCCCTGTACGGGCTTCCTACAGACCTGAGCAAGCAGCGCTCCAGGGAGGAACTCAGCCGCCTGGGAGTGCTGGACAGGATCGATCATCCCGCCCGCGCGCTGTCCGGCGGTCAGCGCCGACGCGTGGAGATCGCAAGGGCGCTGATGCATGGTCCGCGCCTGCTGCTGCTCGACGAGCCGACCGCCGGGCTCGACGTGCCGGGACGGCGCGCGCTCGAGCGGCATGTGAGAGAGCTTTGCCGCGAGCGCGGCATTGCCGTTGTGTGGGCGACGCATTTCCTCGAAGAAGTGGGAGCCGATGACGACATCGTCGTGCTGGATCAGGGCAGGGTGCGCTGGGCCGGTCGCGCTGATCGCATCTCTCCCGAGCTTGGGGTCGAAAGCATCGCGGAGGCATTCGCCTTGCTGACGGGTTCGCCATGAAGACGTATCACGCATTGCGGGCGCTCCACGGCATCTTGCAGCGGGAAATGCTGCGCACGCTGCGGCAGCGCGCGCGCCTGTTCTCCGCGATGGTCCGTCCGCTTGTCTGGCTGGCGATCTTCGCCGCCGGCTTCCGCTCGGTACTCGGCCTGTCGATCACGCCGCCTTACCAGACTTATGTCCTCTACGAGGTCTATGTTGTGCCCGGGCTGGTGGCCATGATGCTGCTGTTTCATGCCATGGCAAGCTCGCTGGCCATGGTCTACGACCGCGAGATGGGCAGCATGCGCCTGCTGCTGACGGCACCTTTGCCGCGCTGGTACCTGCTTGCCGCGCGCCTGCTGGCCAGCGTGATCGTCGGCCTGCCGCTGGTCTACCTGTTCCTCTTCGTGGCGCGCTTCTGGGACGTGCGGCCGCCGATCCTGGGCTATGTTGCCGTGTTTCCGGCGCTCGTGCTGTCGGGTCTGATGCTCGGTGCGTTCGGCCTATTGGTGTCCTCGATCTCGACCCAGATGGAGAACTTCGCCGGCGTGATGAACTTCGTCATTTTCCCGATGTTCTTTGCCTCGACGGCGCTCTATCCGATCTGGCGGCTCGCCGAAGCCGGCCCGGTGCTGGCGACGATCGCCGCCTGGAACCCATTCAGCTCGGCGGTCGAACTGATCCGCTTCGCGCTCTACCTTCGGTTCGATGTGGTTTCCATGCTCGTCGTTGTCGCCTGCCTTGGGGCATTCTTCCTGGCGGCGGTGGTCGGCTACGATCCGGGCCGCGGCTTGTGGTCCCGGCGCGGCGGCGAAGGCTGATTATCTGAGGGCATAGAGATAGGCCGCGATATCGCGGGCCTGCTGCTCGGTGATCCTTGTCGACGGCATGGCGGTGTGCGGGTTGATTTCCCTTGCCGACCGGATCCAGCGGATCAGGTTCTCCGGACTGTTTGCCACAACGCCGCCGATATAGACACGGCCGGCTAGGCTGCCGTCGAGGCGCGGCCCGACCTGGCCTTGCGCTCCCGGCACGCCAGGAATCGTATGGCAGCCGGAACAGCCATTCGCGGCCATGATCGGAATGGCGCGTGCGCCCACGCCGCCGGTCGCCACATCCGACTCGTGCCGGACGCGCTCGCGCCGGTCGGTCCATAAGGCCGCCGCGCCGACTGCGGCGGCCAGCAGGAGGATCGCGGCAAGGGCGCCGCCGATCAGCCTAGCCAGGTCGGAGCGCATGCGTTGCCTCCCTGGTTCCACTGTTGCTTATCCAAAGGCCGGCGAGCAGCAAGGCCGCTCCGCCATAGATCAAGCCGGCCGGAACCCACATTACTAGCCCGGCGAGTTGCTGGTCCTCGATCGGGCTCAGGCCCCAGAGCGCCGCGCCGGAGGCATTCGCCGGATACCAGAGTTTTGGCGATAGCAGCAGCAGAACGCCGAGCAGGCCGGTATGCAGCGAGGTGAAGAAAAGATGCATGACGGAGCTGCCACAGGTTTGCTGTCGACCAGAGCGCGGCAGAAGTGCCCACCAGAACAGCAAGGCGGTGCCGAGGAAGCTCGCGTGCTGCGCATAATGCAGTACGCCCTGCTGAAGTGCTGCCTCGAACAGGCTGGGAATGTGCCAGATCCAGATCGTTACCCCATGAATGACTGTCGCGTTGAGCGGGCGCGCGGCGAGGGCCCAGAGCGCCTGCAGCACCTTGCCGTGGGTGAGCTTTCCTGTCCCTCGGCGAAGTTTGGCCGGCAATGCCCACATCAAGGCCGCGCCGGGGCAGGCGGCGACAAGGAGCGGCGCCGCTACGGCCATCAGCAACTCGTGCTCGATCATGTGGGCTGAGAACACGCGCTCGCCGAGCGCGTGTATCGGGCTGACCAGCGCTCCGGTCAACACGCCCCAACCGGCCGCGAACAACAGAGCCTGTCGTAGCCGCTCCGGTCGGCCCCGGCCGCTGCGGCGCCATAGCCGGCTTGCGCCGATCCCATAGATGAGCGCGAGTCCAGCCAAGGGAAGCGTGATGGGAAACGCCAACGTCCATCCGGCCTCGGGCGCGCCGGCGCCATAGCAGATCGAGGTCGAAAAGAAGGCCTCGAGGCTCATCGCAGGCACTCGTCGAGAATAAGCGCCGCGCTGCCCTGCATGAGGATGACGAGGGCGAACAGCAGCGCCGCGAGCATGCCGAGATCGGCGACGAAACGCTCGGTGCTGCGCGTGCGCTCGGGCTTGAAGGCGGCGCCGCCTTGCCGCTTCGCCCGCCATGATAGCGCGCCGCCGAGCAGCGAAAACAGCGCGAGCAACAGCGCCACCGGGAGCACGACCTGAACCTGGCGATTGCACTGCCAGTGCACGAGCGAATAGTTCAGCTGCGTCGAGATTGCCCAGGCCAAAGGCCCCGACAACAAACCTCCCCAGGACGTGCCCAGCCGCAGCGCGCGCATCTCAGCCCAACCTCGGTAGCCAGTAGATGAGCAGGTAGATCGGGATCCAGGTGAGGACCACGAAGTCCCAGTAGAAGACATTGTCGCCGACATCGCCGAAGCGCCGGCCGCTGTAGCCATGGTGCGTGAACATCAGCACGGTCAGAACGATCGTGTCGCCGACATCGGTGATCAGATGCGTGGTGTGGAGACCGAGCAGTACCCACAGCATCGAGCCGTAGGCGTTCGTGTCCCAGTAGATGTTCAGCGCGGGAAATTCGAACCAGCGCACGACGAGCGGCGCTATGCCGAGCAGCGACATCACCACCATGCCGATCCGCACCGGTCCTATAGCGCATTGCTTGGCGTAGCCGTTCAGTATGTGGTTGGGAATCAGGCTGGCGATGAGAAGCAGCGTCACGATCGTTCCCGGCCAATGGTTGGGCTGTGGAGCGCTTAGGCGCCAGTTGGGCCACAAGGTCGCGAGATAGAGATAGGCGCCGGCGGCCAGCGCAAAGCCCGTGCCCTCCAACGCCATGAAGCCAAGCGTGCCCCACCAGGTCGGGCTGCGCGGGCCGTGTCCAAAGGTCGGGAGGCCGGAAAGATCCATCGCGGGACGCTGGTTCATTCCTCGTCCTCCGGATCGCCCTTGGGCCAGAACCATCCGATCAAGGTGACGGCGATCGGCGCGGCGCCCCAGACGATCGCCCAGGGCGTGAAGATCGAGTAGAGGAAGGTGCCGCCCACGGCGATGGCCGCCAGCAGCGGCCAGATCGACGGCGTCGCAGATTTCTCGCGGATGTCGGGATGGGCTTCCGCCACCGTCGAGACGACCAACTCGCGCACGTCGACGCGAAGCCCGGTCGCGACGGGGAGCGCCTCGCGTTGGGCCCAGAGCGGCTCGATATTCGTCACGATCGGAATGCGCGCGAAATTGTAGCTGGGCGGCGGCGAGGACGTCGCCCACTCGAGCGTGCCGGCGTCCCAGGGATTGTCGCCGGCAGGCGCACCCCTCAATGCGCTGTGGACGAGGTTGAAGGCAAACAGCACGAAGCTCAGGAAGAAGAGCACCGCGCCGGCGCTGATGAAGAAATTGATGTTCCCCCAGCCGAGCTCGGCCGGATAGGTGTAGACCCTGCGCGGCATGCCCCACAGGCCGACGATATGCATGGGGAAGAAGGCCGCGTTGAAGCCGACCATCGCCAGCCAAAAGTGCCAACGCCCGAGGCGCTCGCTCATCATGCGGCCGGTGATTTTGGGAAACCAGAAATAGGCAGCTCCGAGCAGCGGAAAGACCGAGCCGCCGATCAGCACGTAATGGAAGTGAGCGACGACGAAATAGGTGTCGTGCACCTGCAGGTCGAGCGGCACTGAGGCAAGCATGACACCGGTGAGGCCGCCGATGACGAAGATGAAGAAGAAGCCGAAGACGAACAGCAGCGGCGTGCGGATCACCGGTCTGCTGTCCCAGAGAGTCGCCAGCCAGCAGAAGATCTGAACGCCGTTGGGAATGGCAATCATCATGCTAGACGCGGTGAAGAAGCTGGCCCCCAGTTTCGGCAGCCCGGTCGCGAACATGTGGTGGACCCAGAGGCCGAACGACAGGAAACCGACCGCGATGAGCGACAGAACCAGCCCGAGATGACCGAAGGCCGGGCGCCGCGCGAAGGCGGGGATGATGGCGGACACCATGCCGGTCGCCGGCAGGAAGATGATGTAGACTTCGGGATGTCCGAAGAACCAGAAAAGATGCTGGAACAGCAGCGCGTCGCCGCCTTCCGCCGGGTTGAAGATATGCGTGCCGACGAGCCGGTCGAGGATCAGGAAGGTCGAGGTGACCATTACCGCCGGCATGGCGAAGACGACGACGAAGGACGTGACCAGCAATGCCCAGACGTAGAGCGGGATCTTGTCGAGCGACATGCCGGGTGCCCGCTGCTTGAACACGGTGACGATTGTCGCGACGGCGACCGCCAGGGATGATACCTCTGTATACGTGATCATCTGCGCCCAGACGTCGGCGCGCTTGCCTGGAGCGTATTCCGGCCCGGACAGCGGCACATAGGCGAACCAGCCGACATCCGGCGCCATCGAGAGGGCGAAGGACACCCAGGCGAAGAGGCCTCCTGAGACATAGACCCAATAGCTGAAGGCATTGAGGCGCGGAAAGGCGATGTTGCGGGTGCCGACCATTAACGGCACCAGATAGATTCCTGTCGCCTGGACGATGGGCACAGCGAACAGGAACATCATGGTGACGCCATGCATCGTAAACAGCTGGTTGTAGAGATCCGGCCCGATCAGGCCGCGCCGCGGACCCGAGAGTTGGATGCGCATGACAACGGCGTTGAGGCCGCCCAAACACAGAAACAGGAAGGCGGTGATCAGGTATCGGCGGGCGATGACCTTATGGTCGACGCTCGACAGCGCGCCGATGATACCGGGAGGCGTGCGCCACGTCCGCGCCAGCCACCGATGCAGGCTGGCATCGTCCAAGCCGGTGTCGCGCGGTCCGTCACGTTCGGGGGCGATATCGCCTTTGGCGGACGCTTCACTTTCGGGCGGCAGATCGCGTTCGCTGGTGATATCGGCGCTGCTCATTTCAGCCCCTCGAGATAGGCAACGATGGCGTTGAGTTCGTCGCCGCTGAGATCGACCACCGGCATGTGGGATCCAGGCTTCACGCCCTGTGGGTCGGCTATCCAGGCGGCGAGATTGCCGCGGCTCATCGTCAATGTTCCGGCCGCGAGCGTCTGCCGGCTGGCAACATGGGTGAGATCGGGCGCGACCGTTCCGCCCGCGGGGGTGCCGCCGATCTTGTGACACATAACGCAGGGGCGTCTTAGGAAGAGGTCCTCGCCGGTCTTGGCCTCGTCGCTCATTGGCGCGGCGGCCGGTTCCAACTGATCGTTCCACCAGGCGTCGAACTTTTCGCGCGGTTCGGCAATGATGAAGGTGCCCATGTTGGCGTGCTGCGCGCCGCAGAACTCGGCGCATTGGCCCCGATAGACGCCGGGCTTGTCCGCCTTGATATCGAGCACGTTCATGCGGCCGGGAATGAGGTCGAGCTTGCCGGAAACGCTCGGGATCCAGAAGGAATGGATAACGTCGGTCGAGGTGATAAGAAGCCGCACCGGCTCGCCGGCTGGAATGTGGATCTCGTTCGCCGTGGTCAGGATGCGGCTCGGTGTGGCATCCTCGTAGCGGACCTCCCACCACCATTGATGACCTGTGACGCGAATGGTCAGCGCGGCGTCCGAACCGATCGCGGCAAGCGTCCTGTTGGCAAAGAAGCTGAGCAAGGTGAGCCCGACCAGGATCACCGCGGTCAGCGCTACGGCGGTCAACACCACGCGCAGCTTGCGGTTGTCGGCATCGGCGTCGATTACAAGCGGCTCGGCGCGTTCTCGTGGACGCATCATCAATGGCAAGGCAAGGGCGATCATCACCAGCACCCACACCGCCGCGCACAGGCCGGTGAAGAACCAGATCAGCCATGCGAGCTCACTTGCCGCGGGACCTTTCGGGTCGAGCGCCGATTGCCAGCCAGCGCATCCCTGAAGAAACAGGGCGATTGCCATCGCGAACGCAATCGGGGCGAAGCGCTTCACGGCGACTTCCCCAGCGTGGCGGCATTCGGCATACGGTTTTCCGACGGGTGCGCCATCATGTCATCATTGCGGGAAGGCGCGGCGGAGGAGGGCGCGTTGCCGCTCAACGAGCGAACGAAGGCCGCAAGCTCCCAGATCTGGTCGTCCGGGACCTTGTCGCGGAAGCTGGGCATTCCGTTCGGCCGCCCGTCGCGGATCGTGGCATGGATGCTTTCCATCGAGCTGCCATAGATCCACTTTTCGTCCATCAGCGCCGGGCCCATGCCGCCGCCGCCATTGGCATGGCATCCTGAGCAGTTGAACCAGCCGAACAGGCGCTTGCCTTCGCTCAGATGAAAGGCATTGGCCTCGAAGCTCGCCGCTTTGTTGTCTGTGGGGGAGGGCCGCTGCCCGCCGGGTTCCAGCGTTGTCACCGGCGTCGGCTGCTCGCCCGAGCCGAGGGCCGATTGCGGGCGCGTATCCCGCTCCTCGCGCTGACAGGCGACGAGCATCAGCACCACAGGAACAAGCATAGCGGCAGCGCACCTCATCGCACCGGGCTCCCCGAAGCATCGAGGCGCGGCACGCCATACTGCGCCAGCAATGCGTCGATCTCGGCCTTGTGCTTGGCCAAGGCAGTGTTCACGTCGCCGCGCAACGCGTCGTCCTCGCGCCGGACGCCCATCGAAATATCGTAGATCATGGGTAATTGCGGTCCGTCGATGCGAGGCGCAACCGGCGTGATCCGGAGCGGCACCTTCTGCTTCTGGGCAAAATAGCCGGCAAGCGGGCCCCATACCACGGCTAGGTCGATCTCGCCGCTCGCTACCGCCTCGACGATACGGGCCGGCGGATTGGGGGCGGAGTAATCGCCATAGACCGGATAGCCCACCAAGTGACCGACGATGCCGCGGCGGCCGAGCGCCTGGACCGGAGGCGAGTTGGCCCCGTCGTCGCCGATGAGTTGAACGCCGATGCGCATGTCGCGCAGCCGCGGGTCGTTGAAGGAGGCCACGTCGGGACCGTCCTGACGGGTCACGAAGACATAGGACGATCGGTAGTAGGGAGTTGTGGTGCGCAGCATTTCGAGATTGGCCGGCGTGCCGGGCACGAGATCGCAGAGGCCCGCCTTCAGCGTGTTGCGCACAAAGCCGCGGCGCTGCGCCCACCAGGTGTAGGTCAGCTTCGCGCCGAGATCGGCGGCGATGATTTCGGCGATCCTGTTCTCGAATCCCTGTCCGGCTGCATTGGAAAAGGGCAGGTTGTTAGGGTCGGCGCAGACCCTGAGTTCACGAGCGCCGGCCGTCGCCGGAAAGAGCAGCAAGGCGAGCGCGGTGATGCCGAGCGCTATCGGCGGGAAAGCCTTCCGCGCCACGCTGTGGATCACACCGAACACATCAGGGCAGCCGGAACACATAGAGCGTGCCTCCCGCCGTGGTCGCGTTCTTCAGGTCCTTCATCGCATTGACGAAACCGAGCGCGGCGGTGGCATCACGCGGGTCGAGGTCGCCCGAAACGATGGCGCCTGCCCAACCGCCGACGCCGGACAAGATGGCGACGTATTGGTGGCCGTCCGGGCCGCGATAGGTGATGGGCTGGCCGATAATGCCGGACGAGGTCTTGAACTGCCAGAGCAGGTCGCCGGTCTTGGCGCTCACCGCCTTGAACCAGCCTTCCATCGTTCCATAAAAGACCACATCGCCGGCGGTGACGACCGCGCCGCTCCACACCGGGAAATTCTCCTTGAGGCTCCAGGCGGGTTTTTCGGCCGCGATATCCCACGCCGTGAAGGCGCCGCGATTGCCGCCCGGCCCCGGGATCATGCGGACGTTCATCCCGACGTAGGGCGTGCCGGCGATGTAGTTCACCTCGACGCCTTCTTCGTCCATGCACAGATTGTTGTGCGGGATGTAGAGCAGGCCGGTGTTCGGAGAGAAGGCGGAAGGCTGCCAGTCCTTGAGGCCCGACGCGGTCGGGCAGATGTCGCGGACGACCTTGCCGGTGCCCGTCAGCTTGTCCGGGTTCTCGATCAGGCGGCCGGTCTTGAGATCCACGCCCTTGCTGGAGTTGACGGGGCCATAAGGCTTTGCGGACAGGACCTCGCCGGTGGTGCGATCAAGGACGTAGAGATAACCGTTGCGTTCCGGCCGGACCAGCACCTTGCGCGGCTTGCCCTGCCAGTTCATGTCGAGCAGGATTTGCTCATTGATGCCGTCATAATCGTGCAGATCGTGCGGGGTCCACTGATAGAACCATTTCGCCGCTCCGGTATCGGGATCGCGCGCGAAAATGCCCGATGTCCATTTGTTGTCGCCGGGCCGCAGATCGGGATTCCAGGGGCCGGGATTGCCGGTGCCGTGGAAGATAAGATTGAGATCCGGATCGTAGGAAATCCAGCCCCACATATTGCCGCCGCCGATCTTCCAGGCCTCCGGCGGCCATGTCGAGACGCCGAGATCTTTGCCTTTGTCCATGTCGTAATGCGGCTTGAAGTCCGGGCCGATCAGCACCTCCTTGTCGGGGCCGGTGTTGTAAGCCGTCCAGACGACATGACCGTCGCCAGCGTCGAGCGCCTTGACCCAGCCGCGAACGCCCATCTCGCCGCCGGAATTGCCGACCAGCACTTTGCCTTTCACCACAAGCGGCGCCATGGTGATGGTTTCGCCGATATTGATGTTGCCGACATGCGCGTTCCAGACCGGCTGGCCGGTGTTCGCATCGAGCGCGATGGTGTGGCCGTCGAGCGTGTTGAAGAAAATGCGTCCATTCGCGAAGGCAGCACCGCGGTTGACGACATCGCAGCAGGCAACCCCTTGCGCGGCAGGCTCAGGATTGGGCTCGTATTTCCACTTGATCGGCGCGCCAGACTTGGAAAGGTCGAGCGCGTAGACGATGTTGGGAAACGGGCTCACGATGTACATCGTGCTGCCGACCACCAGCGGCGCCGCTTCCTGGCCCTTGTTCACGCCGGTGGAAAAGGTGAATGCGACCTGCAGATTATTGACGTTGCCTTCGTTGATCTCGGCGAGCTCGCTATAGCGGGTCGAGGCGTAGTTCTTGGCGGGCATCGTCCATTGCCCGTCATCGGGCGGCGCGGCCGCGGCAGGCGGTGAGATCGCGGGTGCCGGCGGCGATTCCGAAGCGGCTGTCAGCAAGGGGGCGCAGACCAACAGCATCGCTGCAAGGGCGCACGGAGAATGTTTTCGGGGCGCCGACGAGCGCTTGGTCATGGGGGCGTCTCCGCAGGATCGCGCCGGTTGCGCTGCTTGCTTCATTTCGGAGTCGAACCTCCGACGCCGGAACCGATTTCCGCCGCTATATCGGCCTCGTGCCCGGCACAAAGCGGGTGGCCCCAGCCCGAGGCGCTTTTCCCGCCGGGATCAAGATCGTAGACGATGGCATCCTTGCGGTTGGGATTGACGCCCGCCGGAACCTTATCGAGTCCCAGGGCGGCGCGAACGCGCCAGGCGACGTTGTGGTCAGCGCAGGAGGAATCGCCGCTGATCCCGAGGCCACCGACGATCGCCTTGCCGTCGTAGAGAGCCAGGCCCCCGCCGAACACGACGACGCCGCCGATCGGCTCGCCGATCAGCGGATCGTTGGCGCTGCCGAACGTCTTGGGGTCGCCTGTGTAAGCCGCTGCCTGGTTGACGGGATTGGTGGTCTGCAGACCGAACAGCGGTCCGCCTGGTTGCACCCCGGCATAGAGATTGGCTGTCGACAGCGCCATGTTCACTAGGCTGAGGCCATTGGCCGTGTTGGCCTTCTCGGCCGCGATCAGCCGGCTGCCCGGCCATTGCGCATCGGCCGTGGGTCCACTGAAGGCAACGGCGCAGACGGTGCCGTCGCGGGCAACGATTGCCGCCCATTCATTGGTCTCGAAGCCGCCATTCGCGGGGCCGCCGCTCGCCTTGACGTTGGCCTTCAAGGCCGAAAGCAGCTTGTCGTGATCGGCCGGGCAGGGCGCTTGCGCGTGAGCGGCGTTTTGCTGCGTCGAGCCAAACGCCAAGACCAGAAGGCCCAAAGCTAGCAACGAAAACCGACGATGAGCCATGATCCGGAACAATTTGTTGAATGTTACCGAACTGACAGCCGGCTGCTTTGTTCCTCCTTCATGAAGAGGTTTGTAGCCGACCAAGACCGCTGGCCTGTAAGGACGCCGGGCAGCGGAACCAGTTTGGATCACTGGCCGCACCAAATGTCCGCGACAGGTCGGACCATAGCGTTGGCAAGCTCGGCTGTTTGCGGCTGCGGCAGGCTTGCAATGCTACCTCGACCTAATTGAGAGGCGATTTCCCCGAGCCGCTCGCCCCGATCGGGATGAAGAGCGGCTACATTTCGCTGTTGCCGACTGTCCCAGCCCCGCCATCACTACGATTGATGATCGGAACAAGAGCCGGTATTTGCAATCGGAGGGCAGGCTTGCCCGAGCTGTCCTGGCCGAAAAACACGATACCGGCGGCCCGGAATGCCTGGCGCACGGCAAGCAGCTTTTCTGGCGAGGGGAGACGGCCACCACGCTCAAATTCGCGAATATCCACCTCGCTCAAATCGCACTTGGCCCCGAGACTGACCCGAGACCAGTTCAACAGGGCCCGAGCCGCCGTCACCTGCTCTGGCGTTAAAGGAGCCACCAACATCTCCACTGCTTTTTGATCCTGCCACGAATTGAAAACTCAAGAACATGTTCCATTGCTGGCAAAAATCGGGAACGTCATGTTGCGCTCGGACCGTTGCCCCCCTGGAACAACGATGTTGGCGCATCGTTTGATGGCAATGAAACAGCTTCGCTCAGATTTCGCGGCAATAGCGCAGCCGGGCTATTGGATCGCCCTCGGACTTCTCGTCATCCCTTATGGAGTGGGCGTATTTTTCCTTATTAGGATTTGCCACTGTATGTAATTGCACGTGTCGTGCGGTCCAGGGGACGCGTTGGTAGCTTTAATGGCTAAATCGCCGTTCAAAAGGTAGGGCCGAGCGATACGGAGCCATCCTGGAGAGCTTCTGATCTTTGCCCGCCATAAATCAAGAACTTCGACGCACCCACGTCTATGTTGCGATCAACAAGCGGAAAGCTGGGCATCAAGCATCGACTTCACGGAGGCGCGCGCCGGTGCTTGCCGTCAAAGCGATATGCGAGCCGCCAAAGGCGAGATCCCGTTGGCTGTACCCATAGCTGGAGCCCGCCACCGTCAGATAATTTCGTGAGTTTGGAAGCGGGCCGGACGTTCCGGCATTTCACGTTGGAAAGGGCCATTTATCAGATCTCCTTTGGCTGTCTCGATACCATCAGGATGTCCAATACCAACGGAAATACCATCCCCACCCGCCGTTGGACCAAATGCGCTCGAAACGGCCCAACCGCGCTCAAATTCGCGAACTGACCCGAAAAGACCAACAATTTCAGCCGGTTGCAGAGGCTGCGGCGTAGAAGCTTCAGCGAAAGGGACTATCAGGAGAAGAGGGGATGGTGCCCAGAGGCGGATTCGAACCACTGACACGAGGATTTTCAGTGAGCGATAGGGCGGTGTTGCCCGGAATACCGACCTTAACAACGTCAGGTGAGACTATAGCGAGCCCAAGTGGTGAACCCGGAATCGAACCTTCGACCTACGATTAGCGAATAAGAAGGTGGCTCATTTCGGGTTCTTATCCGGTTCGCCAGACCATACGAGACGATACGAAGGATATGGGTTGGCTAACCATCCTGTAAGCCATTGATTTTGCTTGACGACCTCACACCCTCCGGGCCCACCATGACCTTTGATTTCATTGCGAAAAAAATGGCTTCGCCCACGGCTTGCCCGCGCTTTGCCCACGCCCTAGAAACTCGAGGCCGGACGCTTTCCTTCGTTAGTTCGAGATTCCGATCGGGCGGCCGAATAGTTTGGGGCAATCATTAGGGTAGTCCTTCGCCAGTCCCCACTTCGCCCGGTATTCGTCAGGCGTCATCCCGTGCCTGGTTGCCAGAGCGGCCCGGCAATCACTCGTCAGCCGGCCATCCAGCCGCCGTCAACCATCAGGTTTATCCCGGTGACGTAGCTGGCCATATCGCTGGCCAGGAACAGCGCCGCGCCCGCCACGTCGTTAGGATGCCCGAGCCGCGGCCACGGCGTGCGCCGGCGCGAATACTCGAGCGCACCAGGATCGTTGGCGACGCCCGGCTTGCCGGTGATGATCTTGCCCGGCGCGATGGCGTTGCAGACGATCAGGTCGTCGGCATGGTCGACGGCGATCTGGCGCGTCATCTGCACGATACCGCCCTTGCTCACCGAATAGGGAAAATCGCCGGGGCAGGCAACCATGCCGTGCTGCGAGGAGATGTTGATGATCCGGCCGCGCACCTCATTGACCGGCGCCTGGGTCAGCATCTGCGTGACGGCGCGCTTGTTGCAGTAGAAGAACCCGGTCAGGTTGACGCCGATGACGCGGTTCCACTGTTCCGGCGTGGTCTCGATCAGGTTGGTGCTGGTGTAGATCGCGGCATTGTTGACCATCACGTCGAGGCGACCGAACCGCGCAACCGTTGCGCCCACCAGCGCATCGACGGCACTCCAGTCGGATATGTCGGTCTTGACGTAGATTGCAGCGCCGCCGGCCGAGCGGATCATGTCGGTGGTGCTCTCGCCGTCCTCGATCGGCTGCTCCACCATGTCGGCAACGACGACGCTCGCGCCCTCCGCCGCGAATTTCAGCGCGATGGCACGGCCGATGCCGGAGCTCGCTCCGGTAACGATGACGGTTTTACCTGCGAGCAAGGCCATGGTGTTCAGCTCTCCCGGGTGACGATCTTTCCCTGCGCCGGGCCAACCAGCCTGCCTGCGCGCACGATCTCGCGGCCGCGCAGGAAGACGTTGGTCAGGCGCGCTTTCACGGCCCAACCGTCGAAGGGCGTATAGCCGGCCCGAGACACCTGGTCGGCATTGGCGATCGTGCTGGGTTGGTGCGGATCGAGGATCAGCAGATCGGCGTCGTAGCCGGCGGCGATGCGGCCTTTGCGTCGGCCGAGGCCGAAGCGCTCAGCCGGATTGCGAGAGCACATGCGCACCAGATCCGGGAGGGCGATGAACCCGTCATCGACCAGCTTCAGCATGGTGGGAAGCAGCGTCTGCAATCCCGGCATGCCGCCCGGAATGTCAGCGAAAGCCGCATAAGGCGCCGCCTTCTCGGCCGGTGCGTGCGGAGCATGGTCGGTGGCGACGATGTCGATCAGTCCCGCGCCGAGCGCAGCGTGCAGCGCATCGACGTCATGCGGCGACCGCAAGGGCGGCGAAGCCTTCAGATTGGCGCCCAGAGCTTCGTAATCTTGCGCTGTGAAGAACAGGTTCTGCGGCGTCGTCTCGACGCTGGCGTCGGCCATGCCGCGCAGCCGGCTCCAGGTCTCGACACCCAGTTCGGAATTGATCTGCCGGACGTGGATTTTTGCCTCCGCCGAGGCCGCGGCGACAAGGGCGCGGGCGATGCCGTTGGCTTCGGCCAGCGGCGGCCGGCTGTTCAGAAAGGCGGCGATGGCGCCCGAGCGGTCGCGCGTAGCGCTGCCGTTCAGGATCGATTGATCGCCGGGTGAAATGCCGATCAGCGTATCGGCACCGGCAAAAGCTTTGAGCGCTTCGGCGACCGCGTCGAGCGAGGCAAAGAGGAAGGCGTCCGGCACGTCGGCGGTGAACAGCTCGAACGACACCGGCGCAAGGCTAAGCAGGCCAGGGATGAGCGACAGGTCGCGGCTGATCACGGCCTGCAGGCCGACGTCGACATGGATGCGGCCTTCGGCGATCGCCATCTTGTCGGCGAGTTGCGTTGGCGTGGCCGTCCACGGTTCGTCGGTCGGCATGTCGAGCACGGTCGTCACGCCGCCGAGTGCGGCCGCATGCGTGCCGGAGGAGAAATCTTCCTTTTGAGTCAGGCCAGGGTCGCGCAGATGTGCATGCGCATCGACCAGACCTGGCAGCAAGAAGCAGTCTGAGGCATCGACGACCATCCTGGCTTCGGCGGCTTCGCCGGGCGCGATGATTGCGGCGACCTTGCCCGCGGCGATTCCGATATCGCTGTGGCTGATGCCTTCGGCATTCACCACCGTTCCACCGCGGATCAGCGTTTCGAACATCGCTCAGCCGCGCTGTTCGATGCGGGTATGGTTCGCATGCCAGAAGCGGGCGATGTCCTCGCGGCGCATGAAGGCGGCGCCGCCGCTTTGTTGGACATGCTCGATCACCTCGCGTAGACCCGATGCGCGGTTGGGCTGGCCCGTCCAGCGGGCGTGGATGCCGATGGTCAGCATGCGGCCGCCGGTCTCGTCGGCTTCGGAGAGCATATAGTCGATGGCCGAGCGGCAGTCCTCGGCGAAGTCGCGGGGATTGCTATAGCCCGGAGCCACCAGATAGCGGCTGTCGTTGAGCGTCTTGGAGTAGGGGACGACCAGTATCTCCGTGCCCCGGTGGTCGAGGAAATAAGGCAGGTCGTCATTGCAGGGATCGGAGTGGTAAAGGAAGCCGCCTTCCTTCACCAGAAGGTCGCGCGTGTTGACGCTGGGCAGCGAGCGGCAGTTCCAGCCGAGCGGCCGCTTGCCGAGCAGCTTCTCGTAAAGCGCGATGGCTTCGTGCAGGTGACGCTCTTCCTCGCCGCGCTCCATCATCGTGTAGTCAATCCAGCGCAGGCCATGGCCCATCAGGTCTTGGCGGCGGCTCTTCATCCACTCGACCAAAGGCGGGTTGCGCTCCAGCGCCACGGCGCAGGCGGAAAAGGTGACCGGAATGTCGTAGCGATCGAAGAGGCGCACCAGGCGCCAGACGCCGGCGCGGCTGCCATATTCGAAATGCGTCTCGGTGCCGAGATCGCGCACCGGCGGGCTGCTGGTCAGATTGTATTCGCCCCAATTGTCGTTGCGGCCATCATCCAGCCAGTTGTATTCCGAACCTTCCTCGTAGTTAAGCACGAGGTTGACAGCGAGCTTCACGCCGCCCGGCCAGGTGACGAAGGGCGGATGCGGGCCATAGCCGACAAAGTCGCGCGGCTGGGCATGCTGGAGATCGATCGGCATCGGTACTCTCCTCAGCTTTCGTTGGCGGCGATCCAGTCCATATAGGCATGGAAGGCTTCCTTGCCGGGACGCGGCCGCCATGTGGTGTCGCGCAGGATGCGGGCGATGTCATAGGCGCCCCACATACCGCCTTTCAGCGCCACGTCCTGGACGATGTTGGCGTCTTCTCCTGATGTCACCTCGGCCTTCAGCCCCGGCACGCGTTCCTTTGCCCAACCGATGATCTCACCGATGGTCTGGCTGGAGCCGGAGCCGATATTGTAGTGACGGTAATTGAGGTGCGGCGCGTCGATCAGCGCGAGGATCGCTGCGGCAACGTCGGTCGAGGCGACATAGTCGCCGACAGGCTCCAGGCTGTTCGGCCTGATCGTCTCGCCGGCCAGAGCCATATGCGCGACGCGGTTGGGCACATGGCGAAAGTTGCGGCTCTCGGTGGCGCGGTCCATCGGCCCGTAGACGGAAGCAAGCCGCACCGAGACCGCCGACAGGTTAAACAGGTCGGCATAGCGGTTGGTGACCATCTCGGAAGCGAATTTCGAGATGCCGTAGAGCGTCAGCGGCGCGACATAGCCGTCTTCCGGCAGCGGCTCGCTACTCCAGTCGGGCCCGTTGTGGCGGTAGACCGAACCGGAACTGACATAGACGAAGCGCTTGAGGCCGGGCCTCGCGCGCGCCCACTCCAGCATGCGCACGGTGCCCATCAGATTGACGTCGACGATGCGTGCCGGATCCTCGGCCTCCGGCTGGCGCTTGGCCTCCGAAGCACTGCCGCGTGAGATCGGCGTGATCGTCGCGCCGTGGACGATTGCCGTGATGCCTTGCTGGTCGAGCGTCGCGGACCAGGCTTGCGGGTCGAGGATATCGGCAGCGATTACCGTCAGCCGGTCGCGCACCGGCGCGAAATGCTTTTCAGCGGCTGCGTCGAGGCCGGAGCGGTCGAGGATCACGGCGCGGGCCAGAGGGTCGCGATCCAGCCAAGCGCGCGCAACCACGCTCATGACGAAGCCGGTGCCGCCAGTGACGAGCAGGGTCATGGGAACTCCTTTGAAAATACGGGCTCAGCGCGTCGCATAGCCGCCGTCCACGAGCATGTCGGATCCGGTGACGAAGGATGCATCCGAGGAAAGCAGGAAAGCCGCCGCCGCGGCGATCTCGTCAGGATCGGCGATGCGGCCGAGCAGATGGGCGGGACCAAGGCCGGCATTGGCGGCCTCGAAATCGGCGAACCGGCGCAGCAGGCGGGTCGTGGCTACCGCGCCGGGCGACAGGCTGTTGACGCGAACCTTGTCGGGCGCGTGGTCCACGGCCATCGCCTTGGCAAGGTGGATCAGCCCGGCCTTGGCAGCGCAATAGGCGACGGCCTTGGTCGTGGCGACGCGCCCGAATTGCGAGCCGATGAAGACGATCGAGCCGCCGCCGCTTGCGGCGATCAGCGGCACGGCGAACTTGCTCATCAGAAAGGCGCCGGTCAGGCCGATATCGATCTCGTGCCGCCACGCACCTTCATCGAGATCGACGACGGTGGCGTTGGTGGAGGGGGCCGCGGCATTGTGCACCAGCCCGTCGAGCCGGCCGAATTTTTGCCGGGCGAACGCGACGGCCGCTTCGGCGGACTCGATGTTCGTCACATCGCACTGGCAAGCGGCCGCGGCAGGGCCAAGCGCTTCGGCAAGCTTCGTCGCAGCCTCAAGATCGTAATCCGCGCAGACGACGCTTGCGCCTTCGGCAGCGCAGCGTCGTGCAATCGCCGCACCGATGCCGCTGGCAGCGCCGGCAATGAGAATGACGCTGCCCTTCATGCGGTTCATTGCATCCGTCATCAGATCTGCTCCTCGGCTGCCTGCATCGTCGGCGCGATGACCGGCCGGCGTAAAAGATTGTAGCAGGCAGCTATCGTCACCAGCACGGCGCCGCCGCCGAGCAAGAGGAACATGGCCGGCGCGCCCATGCGGTCCATCAGGCCGGCGGAAATGCCGGGCGTCGCGACATTGCCGATCGAATAGAGCAGGAGCAGCGTGCCGGAAGCGCCGACCATGTGCCGGCTGTGCAATTGCGAGGCGCCGAAGGCCATCGCCACGGGATAAACGGTGAGCGCCGTGCAGCCATAGAGGAAGAACAGCACGAAGAGCAGCGGCACCGAAAAATTGCCGAGCCAGGCGATCGCAGCGCAGAGCGTGACGGACAGGACGCCCTGGACAAGCAATATGATTCGCCGCTCAAACCTGTCCGACAGCCAGCCGACTGGCGTCTGCGCCAGCATGCCGGCGATGCTGATGGTCGTAACCAGCCCGACCGTCGTTGCCGCCGACAGCCCGATCTGCGTGCCGTAGATCGGCGTCAGCACGAAGATGTTCATGTTGGTGATGCCGCCCTGGAAGATCGCCACGACCGTCACCGGCGCCAGACGAAAGAGCGCCAGCGGGCCGAGGCGCTTGACCGGCCTCGCCGAACTTGCGTGCTCCGGATCGCTGGCCGGCAGCGCCGGCCAGCGTCCGCCGATGAATTTGGAGATCAACGCCAGAAGCACCGTCGCCGCTGCGACCGGGAACAGATGCGGCGATTGCGGACCGACCAGGCCGACAAGGAGTTGTCCGAGCAGCACGGCGATCGCCGTCGTCAGCATGTAGAGCGAAAACAACGCGCCGCGATTGTGGTGCTCGGCGTAGAGGTTGATCCAGCTTTCGCAGACCACGAACAACGACGCCATCGCCATGCCGCCGAGCAGGCGGAAGCAGATCCAGCTCGGCAGGAAGTCGGTGAAGACAAAGCCTGAAGCGGCCAGCAGCGCCAGCACAAGGATCGCGACGAAGGTGCGCTCGTGGCCGTATTGGGCGACAGCCGGGCGCGTGACCAGGCACCCGACGAGGAAGCCCACGGGATAGGCGGTCAGCACGATCTGCACGACCTGGGGCGAAATGCCGGGCTTGCCGAGATGCAGCGACACGGCGGTGGTCAGCATGGCGCTGCCGATGCAAGCGAGGCAGACGCCGACCATGATCGGCAGCATGGCGCGGGAGCGCTCAGCATTTTGCCAAAGCCTCATCGCGGATTGAGCGATCGACCTCATGAATGCGGCTGCGGCGGCTCCCTGGCGGCACCGTTGACCGACGGCAGCCCGAGCTGAAGCTACACTTTATAGTGGCTGCCACAAACGAAGATTGACGCGGCTATGGCTTAAATTTTTTTGGCCATGCCGGCAAAGGAAAGCGGCGTCTCGGCGCGTCGCGGGCTTTACAGCGGTTTTGCACCCTCCTTACCATAGGCAAAAACCGGATCTGGAACCCAGCGGAAGGGAACATCATGACGATCGAACGCCTCGAAAACGGCCAGCGCTTCTGCCGGGTGCTCCGCTACAACGGCACCGTCTATGTGGCCGGCCTGACCGCGGATGATCTTTCCGGCGACACCACCAGCCAGACCAAGCAGATCCTGGCCAAGATCGATACGCTTCTGGCCAAGGCCGGCAGCGACAAGTCGAAGCTGCTCAGCGTCCAGATCTGGCTCCGCGACATCGCCGATTTCGAGATGATGAACACGGCCTGGGACGCCTGGATCGACAGGAGCGCCATGCCGGTGCGCGCCACGGTGGAAGCGCGGCTTGCCGGCGACCAGTACCGTGTCGAGATCATGGTGACGGCGGCCGTCGGATGAGCCGGCCGGCCAGGGGACGCCAATGCATGAGCTGGTGATCAAAGGCGGGCGCGTGGCGCTCGACGACGGCTGGGCCGAGTGCGACATCGGCATCGACGACGGCCGCATCGCCGCGATCGGCAAAGGCCTGACCGGGGGGAAATCGATCGACGCCGGCGGCAGCTGGGTGATGCCCGGTGGCATCGACGCGCATTGCCATCTCGACCAGCCGGTCTGGGGCGGCGCGGGTAATGCCGACGATTTCTATTCCGGCACGATCTCCGCGGCCTTTGGCGGCACCACCTGCATCGTCCCGTTCGGCATGCCCGGGCAGGACATGACCACCATCGGCGCCATTGACCGCGCGCTGCAGCGCGCGGCGGGGCGTCCCGTGATCGACTATGGGCTGCATGCCGTGGTCACCATGGGCACTGGCGCCGATGTCGAGGCGCAACTTGCGGCGCTTGCGGTACGCGGCATCTCCTCGGTGAAGCTGTTCATGACCTATCAGGGTTTTGCCGTCGACGACGACCTGTTCTTCCGAGTGCTCGATACGGCGAGACGACTAGGCTGGATCGTCATGGTCCATGCCGAAAATGACGCCGCGATCCGGCGCACGCGACAGCGGCTCATCGATCTCGGCCGCACCGATATCCGCTATCATGTCGTCGCCCACAGCGAGACGATGGAGCGCGAGGCGACGCATCGCGCTTTAGCCTTCGCCGAGATGACCGGCGCGCGCATGACCATCGTGCATGTCTCCTCCTGGCAATCGGCGGAGGAAGTGGCGCGGGCAAAGACGCGCGGCGTCGACGCCATCGCCGAGACCTGTCCGCAATATCTGTTTCTCGGGGCTGCCGATCTCGATCGCCCGGCGATCGATGCGGCGCGCTTCGTCTTTTCGCCGCCGCCGCGCTCGCCGCGCAGCCATGAGCATCTGTGGCAGGAGCTGATTAACGGCGGCATCGACCTCTGGTCCTCGGACCATTCGCCATATTATTTCGCCGACAAGATCGGCCGCTCCGAAACACCCGGTTTCACGACGACGCTGAGCGGCATTCCCGGCATCGAGACACGCCTGCCGCTGCTGTTTTCGGAAGGGCTGCTCACAGGCCGCCTGACGCTCGAGCGCTATCTCGACCTCACCTCGCGCAACGCCGCCTCGATCTACGGCTTCGCCGATCGCAAGGGCAGGATCGCCGTCGGGCTCGACGCGGACCTCGCGCTGTGGGATCCGGCTGCGCGCTGGACGCTCGGGCACAAGGCGCTGCATTCGCACGTCGATTTCACGCCCTATGAGGGCAAGGTCGTCACCGGCCGGCCGACCACCGTCCTGGTGCGCGGCGTGCCGGTGGTCGCCGACGGCAAGCTGCAGGCCGAACCGGGGTTCGGGCGCTTCGTGGCGCGCGCCGCAGCCGATCCGGCGCTTTTGGGAAAACCAGTCGAGGATTGGACACCATGGCTCGATGCCTGACCATCGCCGTTTGCCAGACCGGACCGATCCAGCGCAGCGCCACGCGCGCCGAGACAGTCGCGCGGCTGGTGCATCTGCTCGAAAAGGCAGCGGCTTCCGGCGCCGAGATCGCGGTGTTTCCGGAAATGGCGCTGACCACATTCTTTCCGCGCTCGCGCATCGACGACCAGGCCGAGATCGATGCCTTCTTCGAAGTCTCGATGCCAGGACCCGAGACGCAGCGGCTCTACGATGCCGCCGCGCGGCTGAAGGTCGGGTTCGCGCTGGGTTATTGCGAACTGGCGCATGAAGAGGGTCGCAGGCGCCATTTCAACACGATGGATCTGGTCGGGCCGGATGGCGCCTCCATCGGCCGTTACCGCAAGATGCATGTGCCGGGTTCGAGCGAGCCGGAAGCAGGCACGACCACGCATCTCGAACGACGCTACTTCGAACCGGGCAATCTCGGCTTTCCGGTGTTCGACTATCGCGGCGTGCGCGTCGGGCTTGCCATCTGCAACGACCGCCGCTGGCCGGAGACCTATCGCATGCTCTGCCTCAACGGCGCCGAGGTGGCGTTGCTCGGCTACAACACGCCGCTGCTGCTCGACGAGGCGCCGGCGCTGGCGCATCTGAGAATGTTCCACAATCATCTGCCGATGCAGGCCGGCGCCTACCAGAACACGCTTTGGATAGGCGCCGCCGCCAAGGCGGGCCTGGAAGACGGGCAAGCGCTGATCGGCGGATCCTGCATCATCGCGCCGACCGGCGAGATCGCCGCGCAGGCGATGTCGCTCGACGACGAGGTCATTGTCCACCGCGCCGATCTCGATCTGATCGAGACCTGCCGGAAGGTGAATTTCAACTTCGAGCTCTATCGCCGCCCCGACCAGTACAAGCGCATCTCGGAGCCTGTCTGAGACCGCGATGGGCCTGATCGAAACCGGATACAGCCAGGGCACCGCGGCGCTCGCAGCCGACCCGCTGTCGCTTGGCGACATCGTAGAGAACGGACTTTGCATCGGTTGCGGCCTTTGCGTCTCGATTGCCGGTGCTGGAGAAATCGAGATGGTGATGACGCCGGAAGGCCGAGAGCGGCCAGTGGCGAGGCAGGCGTTGGATAAGGCGACCTTGGCGAAGATCAACGCCGTCTGCCCAGGAACGAGGATCGCCGGTCCGCCTCCGGCGCAACGGCGCGAGGCCAGGCTAGCGGATACCGTCTGGGGGCCTGTCGAACGGCTTGTGCTCGGCTCCGCTGGAAATCCCACAGTGCGGTTTATCGGCTCCGGCGGCGGGACGCTGACGGCGCTCGGGCAGTTCCTGCTCGACTCGGGACGGGTCAAGTTCGTGCTGCACGTCGCGGCCTCGCGTTCCATGCCGATGCGCACGGAACGAAGGCTAAGCTTCGACAGCGCCTCGGTGCTCGAAGGCGCCGGCTCGCGCTATGGGCCGGCGGCGACGCTGGTGGATTTCAACGACATCCTCGACCGAGGCGAGCCGTTCGCCCTGATCGCCAAGCCCTGCGACATCACCGCGGTGCGAAACCTGGCCCGGCTCGATCTGCGGGTCGACGAATATATGCGCTATGCGCTCGCCTTCGTCTGCGGCGGGGCCTCTGACCTGACCAAGTCCGAACAGGTGCTGGAGCGTCTTGGCCTTCGCGAGGACGAGTTGTCTCTCTTCCGCTACCGGGGCCACGGCAATCCAGGCCTCAATCGCATCGAAACCAGAGACGGCCGCGCCTTCGAGATCAGCTATCGGCAGCTGTGGGAAGACGAGGACAAATGGATGATCCAGCCGCGCTGCAAGATCTGCCCCGACGCGATCGGGCAGGTGGCGGATATCGCGGTATCGGATTCCTGGCTGAACGGCGGACCGGCCGTCGAGGACGAGCCACTCAACGGCATCATCGTGCGCACGAAGCGCGGGCTGGAGCTGTTCGACGCGGCCGTTGAGACTGGCGTACTGCAGATCAAGCGGGAGAGCGGCATCGCCGAGATCAGCGAATTGCAGTCGCATCAAGTGCGCAAGCGGCGCGCCGTGTGGGCGCGGCTGACAGGCATGGCAATCGCAGGCAAGCCGGTGCCTTTTGTCAGCGACCTCGCTTTGCGGGATTGCGCCGTGCAGAACTCGCCGGCCGACAATCTGGCCGAAGGGCGGGGCGCCCGCGATCGCGCGCGCCGCGGCCGCCTGGGCGAGCCGCCAGCCGTGCCGCGCAAAATAGTCGTGGAGGATGAGCGCCGATGAGCGGGCAGACCGAAGTCATCATCATCGGCGGGGGCATGGCCGGCGCCGGCGCTGCCTTCGAGATTTCGCGCGACAAGAAGGTCGTGCTGCTCGAGCGCGAGAGCCATTGCGGCTATCACACCACGGGACGCTCGGCGGCGAGCTTCACCGAGAATTACGGCAACGGCGTCATCCGCCGCATCGTGCTCGCCAGCCGGGCGTTTTTCACCGAGCCGCCGACGGGTTTTTGTGATTATCCGCTGCTCAGCAAGCGCGGCATGATCACCGTGGCGCGCACCGACCAACTCGACCTTTTGCGTGAAGATCTGGCGGCCGCGCAGGCGCTCGTTCCCACGATCGTCGCGATGACGCCGGCGGAGGCGATCGCGCGCGTGCCGGTGCTGCGCCGGGACTACCTCGCCGGCGCCTATATCGAACCGCATTCGATGGACATCGACGTCAACGGCCTGCACCAGGGTTTTTTGCGCGGCGCGCGAGCGCATGGCGCCCGCATCGTTACCAAGGCCGGGGTGAGAACCATCGGCCGACAGGGTGGCCAGTGGCGGGTCGAGACGGAAGCGGGAGCATTCCTTGCGCCGCTGATCGTCAATGCGGCTGGCGCCTGGGGCGACGAGGTCGCTGCGATGGCTGGCGTGCGCCCGGTCGGCCTGCAGCCAAAGCGCCGCACCGCCTTCAACATTCCCGCACCTGCGGGTGTCGACATTAGCGACTGGCCGCTGGTCAACGATGTCGGCGCGGAATTCTATTTCAAGCCGGATGCCGGGCAATTGTTCGTGTCGCCGGCCGATGCCACGCCCTCCGAGCCGATGGACGCTTTTGCCGAAGACATCGATGTCGCGATCGGCGCCGAGCGCCTCGAACGGGCAACGACGATCGAGGTGCAGCGCGTGTCGCGCTCCTGGGCGGGCCTCAGGACCTTTGTTTCCGACGGGTCGCCGGTGGTCGGGCCGGATGACGAATTTCCGGATTTCGTCTGGCTGGTCGGGCAGGGCGGCTACGGCATCAAGACCTCGCCGGCGTTGTCGCGCGTCTGCGCTAGCCTGATCGCCGGCGGCGGGCTGCCCGACGATGTCGCAAGGCAAGGCGTGTCGCTTGCGAAACTCACACCGCACAGGCTGCGCGGCGGTGACGGCGAAGCCCAGCAGGTCGCTTCATGAGCTCACTGACGGCCGGTGGCAAACTGGCGGGACGCATCCTGGACGCGCTGGCCGAAGCTACGACGGACCCACCGGGAATCACGCGCGTCGCCTACGGAGCCGGTGAACGCTTCGCCCATGGTCTTGTGCGCAAGGAGGCGGAAAAGCTGGGCGCTGTCGCGCGCGTCGATCCCGCCGGCAACCTCTATTTGACGCTGAAAGGCCGTGACCCGGATTTGCCGGCGATCGTGATCGGCTCGCATCTCGACAGCGTGGCGCATGGCGGCAATTTCGATGGGGCCGCCGGTGTCGTGGCGGGCCTGGCGGTCATGGCCGAACTGGTCGGGCAGGGCATCCGTTTGCCACGCGACCTCATCGTGCTGGCGACGCGCGCCGAGGAAGCCGTCTGGTTTCCGCTGTCCTACCCCGGCAGCCAGGCAGCGCTTGGCCTGCTGGAGTCACGGGCGCTCGAAGCCAGGCGCT
Organism: Mesorhizobium sp. CA10; assembly: GCF_020165285.1. Taxonomy (NCBI): domain Bacteria; kingdom Pseudomonadati; phylum Pseudomonadota; class Alphaproteobacteria; order Hyphomicrobiales; family Phyllobacteriaceae; genus Mesorhizobium; species Mesorhizobium sp. CA10. The sequence goes on along the minus strand of NZ_JAIUHV010000006.1, from coordinate 121,738 downwards.
CCGACAGCGGCCGCACACTGGCCGAGCACATGCGCGAGGAAGGTTTCGACCCTGATGCCGTGCGGCGGGGCATGCCGGGCATCGATGCCGGCCGGATCGCGGCCTTTATCGAAGTGCATATCGAGCAAGGACCGCGCCTGATCGCAGCCGAAGCGCCGGTCGGCATCGTCACCGGGATCGCCGGCGGCTTCCGCTATGTCGATGCGAAATGCCTTGGCGCCTACGCCCATTCCGGCGCTGAGCCGCGCTTCGCCCGGCATGACAGCGTGCTTGGCTTTGCCGATCTGGTCGCCGCGCTCGAAACCGAATGGGATGCGCTCGAACGCGAAGGGCGTGAGGCCACCATCACCTTCGGCCGCGTGCAGTCCGATCCGACGCAGCATGGCGGCAGCCGTGTTCTGGGTGAGCTCGGTTTCACACTCGATGTGCGCAGCGCCGAGGCGGCCGTTCTGGAGCGGATCGAGGCGCGGCTGCAGACTATTCTCACGGAGGTTGGCGGCAAGCATCAGGTGAGCTTCGAGACCGGCCCGCGCTTCACCTGGGAGCCGGCGACCATGTCGCCGGCGTTGATCGCTAGGCTCGACCGCGCCGCGACCGCATTGCAGATGAGGGCGCCGCATGTGCCGAGCGGAGCAGGGCACGATGCGGCCACGTTCGCCGGCGCGGGCATTCCGACCGCCATGCTCTTCGTGCGCAACGAAAACGGCAGCCACAATCCGCATGAAGCGATGGAGATCGCCGATCTCGATCAGGCGATACGTCTGCTTCTGCGCTTCGTCACCGACTTCGACAATCTCCTGGATCAGCCATGAACCTCGCCAAGACTGCCTTGCTCGTCATCGACCTGCAGAATGAGTACCGACCCGGCGCGGCATGGCCGGTCGTCGGCTACGACGCGGTGCTGGCCAATGCCGCAGCGCTGATCGAGGCCGCCCGCAAGGCTGGCGTGCCGGTCATCCACGCTCAGGCTTGGGTCAAGCCGGAAGAGCGTGAAGGCTACGCGCGTCAGGAGGAGATCCTGACCGAAGAATTCCGCTCCGCCGTCGCGGGCAGCGAAGGCGCGGACATCTGCGCCGAGGTGGCGGCCGTGCCCGGCGACATCGTCATCCACAAACACTGGCCGAGCGCCTTTCGCCGCACCGATCTTTCGCAGCGCCTCGCCGCGCTCGGGGTTGAAAACCTTGTTGTCACCGGCGTGCTCACCGACAGCTGTGTGACGGAGAGCGTGTTCGATGCGGTTTATCAGGGTTTTCGCGTCTGGCTGGTGAAAGAGGCCTGCGGCAGCATGACGGAAGCCATGCACCGCACCGGCATGCTCGACATGGCGAACCGGCTCTATGGCGGCGGCATATTGCGTCTGCGGCAGGCGTTGAAGGCGCTTGCCGAACAGCCCTTCGAGGGCTGGCGCTGCACGCGGCCGGTGGAATTCGCCTATACGCTGGAGAGCGTAGACCGGATCTACGAGGCGCTGTGATCGGCGCCACAGCCGCATGCGCCTTTGAATATCGTCTTTGAAGCCGAAGGCTTGAGAACCGCGCCGGGCAGCGCTCCGGTGGCTCTGCCGCCACGCCAGACCGAGATGCCGTTGACGAAGACATGGTCGATGCCGGCGGCGGGCCGGCGCGGCTCATCGAAGGTGGCGGTGTCGATGATCGTCTCGGGGTCGAAGATGACGAGATCGGCGAAATTGCCTTCGGCGAGAATACCGCGCTCTTGGATGCCGAATTCACGCGCAGGCAGGCCGGTCATGCGGAACACGGCCTCCTCCAAGCTGAACAGGCCGACATCGCGCGCATAATGTCCGAGCACGCGCGGAAAAGTGCCCCAGAGGCGTGGATGAGGGTGGATATCGTGCGGCAGGCCGTCCGAGCCGATCATGGTGCGCGGATGGGCGATGATGTTGCGGACATCCTCCTCATCCAGCTGGAAGTAGACCGCGCCCGCCGGCAGCAGGCGCTCGCCGGCTTTGCGCTCGGTGCAGTTCCATTCGCGGGCAATGTCGGCGATCTCGCGCCTTGCCATCTCCGGATGCGGATCGGACCAGGTGATGAGGATCTTCAGGCCGGTATCGCAGCGCTCCAGCCGCAGCACCGTCGAGCTCGCGGCATAGGGATAGACATCCATGCCGATGTCCATCGTCTCGCGCGCCCGGTCGATCCGCTCCAGCGAAGGCCGGCTCTTGCCGAAATTGGCGCGGCCGGTGCACTGGTGGTGCGAGATGAAAAGCTTGCCGCCGGCATGGTCGGCGATGTCGATCGCTTCCTCGATCGCCTCGTCCATCGTCTCGAAATAATTGCGCGTGTGGGTGACATAGGGGCCGCCAAGGCCCGCCGCCGTGGCGGCCAGCGCCTTAACCTCCTCGGTCGACGAGTTGACGGCCGGCGGATAGTCGAGCCCCGTGCTGAGGCCGAACGCACCCTCGGCCATCGCCTCGGCCACCGCTTCCTGCATTGCCGCCGTTTCCGCTGCGTTTGCGGGACGGTCGGTCACCGGCATGCAGCGCTGGCGCAAGGTGGTGTGGCCGACGAGCAGGGCCGCGTTGGTGGCGATGCCGCGCCGCTTCAGTTCGGCGACATAGTCGGCAAAACTGCCGAAGCGGAAGTTCTCGCGGCCGCCGACCAGCGTGAAAGGCGGCGGCGGGGTCTTGTCGAGCAGTAGCGGCGCGAGGCTGACGCCGCAATTGCCGGCGATCACCGTCGTCACGCCCTGGCTGATCTTCGGGTCCATGCCGCGTGGGGCCAGCAGCGCGCCGTCGTCATGGGTGTGCACGTCGATGAAGCCGGGCGCGACGATCTTGCCCAGAGCATCGATTTCCTCGATGCCGTGCTCATCGTCCAGCCGGCCGATCGCCGCGATTCTGTCGCCGGTAACGGCGATGTCGGCCTCGAACGGTGCCGAGCCGTCGCCGGCGATCAGTGTCGCGTGGCGGATAACGAGGTCGTAAGGCATTGTAGTGTCCTAAGCTTCCGGATTGGCGGCGATCTCCTCGCGGCGGCGCGCGACATAGGCGTCGAGCTCCTCGCGGATTGCGGGATCCATGACCGGCTCCTCATAGTCGTGCAGCGCCTGCTGCCAGAGCTCTGTCGCCCGCTCCAGCGCATCCTTGCCGCCGGCTTCCTGCCAGGCGCCGTAGTTCTGCCAGTTGGAGAGCATCGGCTGGTAGAAGGCGGTGGTGTAGCGCGACATGGTGTGCTCGGCGCCGAAGAAATGGCCGCCGGCCGGCACCGATTTGATGGCTTCGAAGCCGAGGTCGTCCTCCTGGAAGGGCAACGGCCGCAGGAACTCCATCATGTTCTGCAGGATCTCGACGTCGAGCACGAGCTTTTCGTAGGACGCCGTCAGCCCGCCCTCCAGCCAGCCGGCGGCGTGATAGATCAAATTGGCGCCGCCGAGCACCGCGCCCCATGTCGCCATTTCGGTCTCGTAGGCGGCCTGCAAGTCGACCACGTTGGAGGCATTCGCATTTGAGGTGCGGTAGGGCAGGTTGTAGCGCCGCGCCAATTGGCCGGCGATGATGTTGGCCTTGGCGTTTTCCGGCGTGCCGAAGGCCGGCGCGCCCGACTTCATGTCGACATTGGAGGTGAAGGCGCCGTACATCACCGGCGTGCCGGGGTTGACGAGCTGGGTCAGCGTCACGCCGAACAGCGCCTCGGCGTTCTGCTGGCAGAGCGCGGCGGCCAGCGTCACCGGCGTCATCGCGCCCATCAGCGTGAAGGGCGTCACCGTCACCGGCTGGCCGTGCTCGGCCATGGCGATCAGGCCTTCCGCCATCGCGTCATCGAACAGGCGCGGCGAGTTGATCGAGATGATCGTGGTGACGCCCGGCGAGGCGCGCATCTCCTCGACCGAGATGCCGCGCGCGACCGCCATCATGTTGATGCCGTCCATCGCCCTGGCGCGGCCGATCGCCGTGCAATGGAAGGAGAGATCGCTCAGTGTCAGATTGGCATGGTAGGTGTCGAGATGGCGGGAATTCGCCGGCAGTTCGATCGGCGCCACCACCTGGTTGCCGATGATGTGGATGGCGTTGAAGTGGTGCGCCAGCCGGATGAAGTTCTGGTAGTCGGGGAGGTTGCCCGGACGGCGGCCGTTGATGCGGTCATGCACATTGGGCGGACCGGCGACCAGGCCGAAAACCAGCGAATTGCCGCCGAAATGGATCTGCTTGTCCGGATTGCGGCTGGTCAGCGTGAAGGAGGAGGGCACGTTGCTCAGAGCTTCCGTCACGATGCTCTCGTCGATGCGGATGGTCCGCTCCTCGCGATCGACGATGGCGCCAGCCTTGGCGAACAGGTCCATAACCTTTTCGCTCATGACGCGGATCCCGAGCTCCGACAGGATGCGCATCGAGGTCTTGTGCAACTGCTCCATGCGCTCCTCGTCAAGGAGCTGCATAGGCGGGTAGGGGTTCTTGACGCTCTGCCACGGCAGCTGCGCGATGCCGCCGCCACCGCGCCCGAGCTTCGATCTGCGGCCACCGCCGCGCCTGTCCTGTGACATAGCATTCCCTTTCGATTCTTGTTCTCGCACGGAAAACCGCTGCACTTTTCCTGGAATTGCTTTCAGTAGCCGCGTTCCGGATTGACCACATTCTCGAGCGGCTCGCCGCGGCGGTAGCGCGCCAGATTGTCGGCGAACATGCGCACCGACTTGATGTCCCAGCCGTCATAAACCGCAGCGCAATGCGGCGTGACGGCAACGTTGTCGTAGCTCCAGAGCGGATGCTCCGCCGGGAGCGGCTCGGTCGCAAAGACGTCGAGCGCCGCGCCCTTGATCCTCCCCGCATCAAGCGCGGCGAGAAGGGCCTTTTCCTCGATGACGCCGCCGCGCGAAATGTCGATGAGAACGACGGACGGCTTCATCGCGGCGAAAGCGGCCTCGCCCAGCAGGCCGCGCGTGGTGGACAGCAGAGGCACGCAGCAGACGATGAAATCTGCACGGCCGGTCAGAGGCAGCAGCGCGTCGGGCCCATGCACCTCGTCGAGCGACGGCATCGGTTTCGGTCGCGCGCGGATGCCCAGGGTGCGCATGCCCATCGCCTGCGCGCGGCGCGCGACGGCCTCACCGGTCTTGCCGAGGCCGACGATGAGGACGGTCTTACCCTCGATCGGCTCGACACGGCCGCCGCCCCATTGGCGGGCCTGTTGCCGGCGCTCGAAACCGCGCAGGTCGAGCGAGAAGGAGAGCATGGCTCCGAGCGCATATTCGGCCAGCATACCGGCGGCGACGCCGGCCGAGTTCGTCACCGTCACATGATTCGGATCCCAGCGACCGAGATGGTCGGTGCCAGAGCCGCCGATCGACACCCATTTCACCGTCGGGCTCTCGACGAGGACCTGGCGCGGATAGCGCGGCGTGCCGTCGAAGCGGATCGAATAGACTACTTCCGCGGCGGTCCGCTCGATCAAAGCGGGAAGGCCGGCATAGGTCTCGCAGGCATGAACATCCAGATCCGGATGTGTCTCGGCAAGCACCGCGAGCGCGCCGGCAGGCTTGTCGGTGTGCAGGATGATTGTTGGGCGCGCCGACATCGCGATCTCAATCGCGGCCGATATGATCGGCGGCGCTGCCGAGGATGGCAAGCAGCGCCCGGCCGTTCTCGAGCGTCGCATTCTCATGCGGCGCGCGCAGGTTCAGCCAGCGCCGGTCGCCGGACTTGACCGCAAGCACCGCCTTCATCGCAGGGATCAACCCGGTATCCTGGATGACCTTCCGGAACGTCTTGATAGCGCCATCGGCTTCGGCGACGTCCTCGCCCTGCCGGGCCGCGTCATAGAGGCGGCGAATGGCGGCGGCGTTCAAATTGACGGTGGCCGAAATGCAGCCGGCCGCGCCGCTCGCCAGACCCTTGGTGAGCTGCGCCTCGGAGCTCGGAAAGACCGAGATATCAGGCGCGGCGGCGATGACGGCGGCGGTGTTGTTCCAGTCGCCGGCGCTGTCCTTGTAGGCGACAACGGTGTTTGGGAACGCCTTGCTCAGCCTCGCCGTCAGCGTCGGGCTGACCGGCACGCCGGAGTTCTGCGGGATGTGATAGAGGATCACGCGCATCGAAGGTTTTGCCACCTTCTCGATCAGCTCGCTGTAGTAGCGCGCCTGACCGTTGTCGCCGGCGCCGGTGTAGAAGAAGGAGGGCAGCACCATGACGGCGGCGCAGCCGAGGCCGACGGCGTGGGCCGACAATTCGACCGTTTCGGGAAGCGCGGTGACGCCGGTGCCGGGCATAAGCCGGTCCGGCGCAATGCCGGCCTCGACCAGCCATTCCAGCGCCTGCATGCGCTCGCGCAAGGACACCGACAGCGCTTCGCCCGTCGTGCCGAAGGGCGAGAGGAAATGCGCGCCCTGGTCCAGCACCCATTTGGCGTGAGAGATCCACAGATCGCGCGCGATGCGTCCGTCATCTTCGAATGGCGTCAGGATCGGGGCGATGGTTCCTTGCGGGCGGGTCATGAATGTCCTCTGTGCTTGCCTGTGTGGCCGGCCACCGCCGCGACGGCGCGGGCGAAGTAGGCCGAAGCGGTGATGTCGAAGAGTATGTCGAAACCCGTCGGCGAACGGAACGTCACGGCCTCGATATGGCCGACGCGCGTCTGGGCGACATCGTCGGGGCCGAATTTTTGCGGTCTCAGGTCCAGCGCGCAAAGCGCCCTCATCGCTTCGGCAAGTTCAGGACCGGAAAGGCGCATCCATGCCCAGCTTTCCTCGCGCCATGACGAGTAGCCTTTCGGCGCCGTCGCAGCCTGCCAGGCCGCTTTGACTTCGGCGAGAGTCTCGCCGGCGTCCTCCGCGAGAAGTAGGATGTCCTCGTTGCCGAGGCGCAGAACCTGCATGCCGCGATGCTCGCCGATGCGGTTGACGCACGGTAGCGTAATGCCTTGCGCGGCAAGCCAGGCGGCGCTCCCGCCGCCTTTCAGGCCAAAGCGCGGGCGGTCCGTGAGGTCGCTCAGCACGACCGCGCCGGAAATCAGCTCCGGGCCGTCGGCCGCGCCGCCAGGCATGAAGGGGTAGATGCGCGTCGCGGTGCCGGCGGCCATCTAGATCTCCTGCCGCGCGTTGGTCGGGTCGAAGAAGGCGTGGGCGACGACCGGCGCCTCGACCAGCTCGCCATTGCGGCACTTCACCGTCACGCGGCTGCCTTCAGCCTGGTCGTCGACATGGACATAGGCGAGCGCAATGTGATGCCCGAGCGACGGCGAATATCCGACCGAGGTGATCTGACCGACAGGCGCGCCGCCGCGCAGCACCAGACAGCTTTCGCCGGGAATGTTCCGCGCGCCGGCCGGGAATTGCAGGCCGACCAGCTTACGGGCCTGGCCGAGCCTTGCGCGCATCTCGATCGAGCGCTTGCCGACGAAGAACGGCTTCTTCTTCGAGACGGCCCAGCCGAAGCCCAGCTCATCAGGCGTAGTGATCGCATCCGTATCCTGGCCGATCAGGATGTGGCCCTTCTCCAGGCGCAATATGCGCGATGCCTCCAGCCCATAGGGACGCAGACCATGCGGTCGGCCCGCCACCATCACCGCATCCCATAGACTGGGCGCCAGGCTAGACGGGCAGTGCAATTCATAGCTCAGCTCGCCGGTGAAGCCGATGCGCATCACCCGCACCGGCACGCCGGCGACCATGCCTTCGCGGCCGCTGAGATAAGGGAAGGCGTCACGGCTGAAGTCGATGTCGCTCTCCAGCGCTTCGAGCACCTGGCGCGCCTTGGGTCCGGTGACGTTGAGGCCCGAGAAGGCGCCGGTGAGGTTGAGCACGTCGACCTTCAGGCGCCACTCGGCATTCCAGAACAGCATGTCGGCATAGACGCGCCCGACGGCGCCGGTGGTCGCCGTCACATAGAACTGGTCCTCGGCCATCCGGTAGGCGACGCCGTCGTCGATCACCGAGCCCATCTCGTTGAGCATCAGGCAGTAGCGGACGCGGCCCACCGGCTGGTTGGCATGCGCCATCGTGTAGAGACGATCGAGAAATTCGCCGGCGTCCGGCCCGCGGATCTCCAGCTTGCCGAGCGTCGAGACGTCGAGCAGGCCGGCGCCTTCGCGCACGGCGAGGATTTCCTCGCGAACGCTGCTTGCGTCTCCATAGTAGTAAGGCCGCCACCATGCGCCGACCGGCTTCATCGCCGCGTTCAGCGCGAGGTGCCTTGCATGCAGCGCCGTGCGGCGTTCCAACACTTCGTGGTAGCCGGCGAGCACGCCGAGCGTTTCCGGCCCGACGGGAGGCCGCGCCGTGGTGATGCCGATTTCGCCGACCGTCCGGCCGGTCGCCTCGGCGACGATCCGGGCGGTCGCCAAGGCCGAATGGCGTCCCTGGCTAGGGCCCATGCCGACGGTGGTGAAACGCTTGACGAGCTCGATCTCGCGATAGCCGTCCTTGGTCGCGTTCTGCAGATCCTTGACTTGCAGATCCTCGTCGAAGTCGACGAAGTCACGTCCCTTGGGGTCGGCGACAATCGGCTGCACATAGCGCGGCCGAATGGTCTTCGCCGTGACCTGAGGCTCATCGGCGACCGCATGGCCGAGTCGCACGAGCGCTGCTGCCGCCGCGCGCCGGCCGCTGGCGATCGCGTCCTCAAGATCATCCGATCCGGCAACGGCGCCGGCGAGATGGACGGGACGTTTCGGCAACGTGATCGTCATCGTTTGCATGCCGGCATCATAGCCGACCTTGCCGCCGGCCTGGCACGGCAATTGCCATGCTGGCGCCTGGCCGATCGAAACCGTCAGCAGGTCGCAAGCAATCCAGCTCCCGCCGATACGGACGCGGGCAAGGTGGCGATTTCCGACTGTGCCTTCCGCCGCTTCGATAGTCGCGCCTTTGCGGATGGTGACGCCCTTGCTGCGCAGTTCGGTTTCCAACGGACCGGCCTCGCCAGCGGGTCTCGGATCGACAAGCTCGACGACCGACACACCCGCATCCAGCAGGTCGAGCGCCGTCCGGTAGCCGTCGTCATTGGCGGCCAGCACCACGGCGCTCTGACCGGGCCGCACGCCATAGTGGCGGATCAAGCGCTGGGCAGCACCGCCGAGCATGATCCCCGGCAGGTCGTTGTTGCGGAAGACGGCTGGCTGCTCGATGGCGCCGGTCGCCAGGATCACCTCGCGGGCGCGGGTGCGGTGAAGCCGATTGCCCTCGATCAACGGCAGCCAGTTGTCCTCGTACCAGCCATTGCAGACGGTGCCGGTCAGCCCCTTGAGATTGGGCAGCGACTCGAGCCTTGCCAACAGACCGGAGAGGATGGCCGGATCGTAGCGGCCATAGCTCAGCGCGCCGCCGATCTCCGGATTCTCGTCGCACAGCACCACATCGACGCTGGCCTCCGCGGCGGCGATCGCGGCGCTTAATCCCGCCGGGCCGGCGCCGACCACCAGCACGTCGCAATGCAGATGCGTCTTGTCGAAATGCCGGTGCGGCGCCTTGGTGTCGACCACGCCCAGGCCCGCCTTGCGGCGGATCACCGGCTCCCAGAATTTCAGCCAGCTGTCGCGGCGTGGACCCATGAACGTGCGGTAGTAGAACCCGACCGGCAGGAAGCGGCCGAACCTGTCCATGATGGCATCGCGGTCGCGCTCAAGCGAGCCGTTGACGTTCTGTGCGCTGACCCGCAGCCCTTCTCTGATCGGCGTGCGCTCGGCTGCAGCGTTCGGTTCGAATGGCAATTGCACCAGCGCGTTGGCGTCGGTCCCGGTCATCGACAGGATGCCACGCGGTCGATGATATTTGAACGAGCGCGACAACACCCATTGGCCGGAAGCGGCGAGGGCGCTGGCGATGCTGTCGCCTTCATAGCCTTTAAAAGGCTTGCCTTCGAAGGTGAAGCGGATAGGCTGGCTTCGATCGATGCGGCTTCCGAAAGGGGCGAGCAGCCGGTTCATGCGCGGTCCCGCAGCTCGGACGCGTCGAAGGTGCGGATGATCTCGTTGCTGACAAGATCGCGCTCGGCCAGGAAGAAATAGTTGCTCGGCACGTGCCGCCACCACTCGGTCACGATACCTTTGCGGTTTTCTGCGCGGAACAGATGGCGCGACCATTCGGTATCGGCGGTTGCGTCCGGATCGGGCCGCGCACGCACCGGGCCGAAGGACTGGAACTCGTCGATGTTGCGCAGGCCGTTCATGGGGCAGGTAAGCAGTTTCATCGGTCAGTGTGGTTTCATGGCTAATGGCTGGCGGCAGTCGCGCCCATTTCATTGAGCAGCCGGAAGGTTTCGAAGCGCTCCAATGCAAATGGTTTGAGGATATCGGGCACCCGGCCGTCGGCGATGGTCTGCGCCATGCGCTTGCCGGCGACAGGCGTCGCCTTGAAGCCCCAGGTGCCCCAGCCGCAGTCGAGCCAGAGATTGGCGAGGGGGCTGGCACCCATGATCGGGCTGTAGTCCGGCGTCATGTCGGTGATGCCGGCCCATTGCCGGAGTAGGCGCACGCCCTGCAGGAAGGGGAAGAGGTGGATGGCGCCCTCGGCGAGGTGCTCCTTCATGTCGAGCGTCGAGCGCGTCGAATAGAGCTGGTAGGGATCGGAGCCGCCGCCGATGACGACCTCGCCGCGCGAGGATTGCACGAGATAGGTGTGCAGCGAAACGGAGGAGACCAGCGTGTGCAGCCAGGGTTTCAAGGGCTGGGTCACCATTGCCTGCAGCGGATAGCAGCGGATGGGGAGCTCGACGCCGGCCTTCAGCGCGACGTCATAGTTCATGCCGCCGGTGGCGATCAGCACCTGGCCGCAAGCGACGCGGCCCCTGTTCGTCTTGACGGCCTGGACCCGGTCGCCGACGACCTCGAAGTCTTGCACCTCGGTGCGCTGGTGGATCTCGACGCCACGTCGCGACGCCTGGGCGGCGTAGCCCCAGGCGACGGCGTCATGGCGCGCCGTTCCGCCGTCGGCATGCCAGAGCCCGCCGAGGATTTCGAGCGGGCCGCCATAGTCCATATTCAAAAGCGGACAGAGCTCCTCGACGCCCTTCTGGTCGACGACCTCGGTGCGCGTGCCCATATGCTTGCCCATTTCGGCGCGCATGTGGAAGCTGCGCATCGTCGCCTCGCTATGCGCCAGCGTAAGTTGGCCGCGCTGCGAGAACATGACGTTGAAATCGAGCTCATGCGAGAGCCGCTCGAACAGCTCGACGCCTTCCTTGTAGAAAGCGATGCCTTCCGGCGTGATGTAGTTGGAGCGGATGGTGGTGGTGTTGCGCGCCGTGTTGCCGCCGGCGAGATAGGCTTTCTCCAGTACCGCCACGCTGCTTATATCGTGATATTTGGCAAGGTGATGCGCGCAGGACAGTCCATGCCCGCCGCCGCCGATGATGACGACATCATAGGCCGGCTTCAGCTCGGGCGTGGCGGGGATGTCGCCGCTCACCGGATAGTCCCTGCTGAGACCGTATTTCAGGAGCCTGAGGGGCATTGCGCGCTCAGCTCGAAATCTTGGGAGGATCGTAGAGCAGCGCCGACAGATCGGAGAAGCGGCTGTTGCGGTCGTCGAGCGAAAGCACCGCGTCGCGGATCGCAGCGGCGCGGCTAGATCCGAGCACGGGCGCGGCGAACTCCATGTATTTGGCCTCGACGTCCTGCCTGGTCATCGGCGCTTCCGGGCCGCCGCGCGCATGCACGTCGCCGGACGCCAGCACACGTCCGTCCGTCGTCGTGATGACGACGTCGGCCCAGCGGCCGGCCGGGAAGCGGGCGCTGTGGCGCTCGGTTTCGATTACCGTGATGCGCGTCAGCATGTCCGCGACCGCGGCGTCCACGAGCCCGGAGCCGGAAATATGCTCGAGCCCGATCCGCCCATGGAGGATGAAGGTCGCCACGGCGAAGCGCAGGCTGTATTGCGCCTTCGAGGTCGTGTCCGGCATGCCGTCGAAGAGCGTTGCGGCATAGTGGAAGCTGTTGACCTGGACATGGCCGATGTCGGACGGGGCAAGGTTGTGCGCCAGGCAAAGTCCACGCACGGCATCAATGGCCGCATGCGCCCAACGGCAGATCGGGTAGGGCTTTACATATTGATGGAGCGACTGCCAGAAGACGCCGAGATCCTGCCAATGCGCCGCGACCTCCGGCGCCTCCACCGTGATCGCCGGCGCGCCGGTGAAGCCACGTTCGGCAAGCAAAGCCGCGGAGAGGCCGACGAGAGCGCCGAGGCCGGAGCCGTCATGCAGCATGGTTGGCGTGGCGATCTCGCGCATCATCTGGCTGCGCGGGCCATGATACTCGGCAATGCCCAGCGCCTCGCGCAGTTGCGTTTCGTCGAGCCGCCGCTGCCGTGCCGCGATCGCCGCAACGCCCAGGGCGTTCCAGGCGCCGGAGGTATGATAGTCGCTCACCGTCGCATGCAAGGCGATGCCGGCCCGGCCGGCGATTTCGTAGCCGACCACCAGGGACGCCAGCGCCTCCGGCCCGGTGAGGTCGGGCCTCGCCTCCGCGAGTGCTGCAAGCGCCGGCACGACCGCCACGCCGATATGGCCTTTGGTGGGGCTGTAGCCGTCGTGGGCGTCGAGATTGTCGATCTGCGTGGCGACGGCATAGGCCGCGCCGGCAATGCTGGCGCGCCGTCCGTCGAACAGCATGCGGGCGGAATATTGCGGGTCGCCCGAGCCATAGAGCAGGACGGCGGCGTCGCGGGCAATGCGGCCTGCCTCCATCGGTCCTGCCGCGACGGCGATGCCCAGCGTGTCGAGCAGGAGGTAACGGGCCTGTTCGAGCACCGGCTGAGGGAAGACGGAAGCTGGACGCCGCAGCACGAAATCGGCCAGGCGTGTGAACGTATCGGAACTGACGACAGGCCCCTCACGCCGGTATGACGGCACAGCCACGCGCTTATCTCCCCTGTCTTCTCACAACATCATTAAATTGGGTTCATCGCGCAGGCACGCGATTAGTTTGGCGGCTTTGGCCAAAAATATTGATGCCATGTCGCTTGTCTGCGATTGAACGCCCGGTTGCCCATGCGATAGCTAGGCAACTGTGGAACAGGAGACCGGGATGAAGCCGCCACCCCCCTTGAACTATATCCGCTCGTTCGAGAGCTCGGCCAGGCATCTGAGCTTTACCACCGCTGCCAAGGAACTGGGCTACACGCAAGCCGCGGTCAGCACGCATGTGCGCGCGCTCGAACATTATATCGGCCGGCAGCTGTTCATCCGCTATCCGCGCAGCCTGAAGTTGACCGAGATGGGGGAGGCGTTCCTGCCGACCTTGCGCCAGGCGCTCGATCAGATCGACCAGGCGACTGAGGCGATCGTCGCGTCCTCTCGCAACCGGACAGTCGTGGTTTCGTGCCCGATGAGCCTTGCGGAAAACTGGCTGGCGGGCTGCATGGCCGCCTTCCGCAAGAGGCATCCTGAGATCGAGATCGTCCTGCACGGCACGATCTGGGAGGATCTGAACGAGCAGATCGCCGACATCACAATCTCCACGCGGCGTTTCGATGACAGGCCGCCGGCGGCGATCCCGCTCTGGAACGACGAACTGGTGCTGCTCTGCGCCCCTGCCTTGCTCGAGGGCGAGCATGCGCTGGAGACGCCGCAGGACATGCTAAAGGTCGACTGGATTTTCGTGCATGGCCGCCAGGAATACTGGCAGGCGGTGACCGAGGCGCTCGGCGTTGACATGGAGGACCATGACAAGGGCCTGTCGACCAACGCCTCCAACATCGCGCTCGAGCTCGCCGCGATGGGGGCGGGGCTCGTCGCCACGCAGCGCTCGCTGGCGCATGCCTATATGCGCCGCGGGCTTCTCGTCGAGCCGTTTCCGGTGCGGCCGCCAAGTCCCTGGAATTACTATCTCACCGAAAGCCAGCTTTCGAAGGGAAATATCGCCCGAACAGTGAGGGAATGGATCTTGTCCAGGGCCAGGGAAGACGCCGCCCGACCATAGGGCTATCCGCTCCTTCAAAAATTTAGCTAGCCAATGCCATTGTTTTTTTAGGCCTCAAGGGCCGGTTTTCTGCGGTTTGTGAAGGGTCGAGCCCTTCCGCGATTTTTGCATCACCCCTAACATGCTGAGCCGCAAGGGGAATGCAACGGGCGGAAAGCCCTGAACCGGAGAACAACGATGACAATGTTCAAGAGCAACGGTGACCGCGTGCCGGCGGTCATCGAAAGCTACGCAGCTGAAGTCAAAGGCGGGCGGATGGACCGCCGCGAATTCCTAGCCATGGCAAGCGTGATGGGTGCTTCAACGGCGCTTGCCTATGCGATGGCGGGGATGGAGCCGGCCAAGGCCTCGGCAGCCGTGCCCGGCAAGAAGGGCGGCATCCTGAAGATGCAGATGATCATCAAGGACATGAAGGATCCGCGCGCCTGGGACTGGTCGGAAATCGCCAATGTCATGCGCCAGTGCAACGATTACATGATCCGCTACACCACCGACTTCACCTTCGAGGGCCATCTGGTCGAGAGCTGGGAGGTGAGCGACGACGCCACCGAATACACGCTGCATCTGCGCAAGGGCGTGAAATGGTCGAATGGCGACGACTTCAACGCCGACGACATCGTCTACAACATCGAGCGCTGGTGCGATAAGGCGGCCGAGGGCAACTCGATGGCCGGGCGCATGGGCTCGCTGATCGACGCCGCCACGAAAAAAGCTACCAAAGGCGCCATCACCAAGCTCGACGACCATACGGTGAAGCTGAAATGCAATCAGTCCGACGTCACCATCATCCCGGGCTTCTCCGACTATCCGGCGGTCATCGTCCATCGCGACTTCGACAAGAACGGCGCCAATATGCTGAAGACGCCCGGCACCGGCCCGTATGAGTTGATCTCCTACAAGGTCGGCGAGTCCGCCTCGGTGCGGCGGCGCAAGGATTTCACCTGGTTCGGCGGCGAGCCCTATCTCGACGGCGTCGACTGGATCGACTACGGATCCGACGCATCCAACCCCGCCATCGGCAGCGCCTTCGAGGCCGGCGAGATCGATTGCAACTACCAGACGGTCGGCGGCACGGTCGATCTCTATGACAGCATGGGCCTGGTCAAGGAGCAGGTTGTCACCGCCGGCACGATCGTGCTGCGCACCAACGTGACCAACAAGCCCTATGACGACAAGCGCGTGCGCAACGCCATCCAGCTTGCGGTCGACAACGAGACGGTGCTGAAACTCGGCTATAGCGGCCTGGGGCAGATCGCCGAAAACCATCATGTCTGCCCGATCCATCCGGAATATTACGAACTGCCCAAAGTCCCGCGCGACCTGGCCAAGGCAAAGGCGCTGATGGCCGAGGCCGGCCAGACGGATCACGAGTTCGAGCTGATCTCCTACGACGCCGACTATGTGAAGGACCCGGCCGATGTCGTCGCTGCGCAGATGCGCGACGCCGGATTCAAGGTCAAGCGCACCATCATCCCGGGCTCCTCGTTCTGGAACGACTGGACGAAATATCCGTGGTCGACCACCGACTGGGGCATGCGGCCGCTGGGGGTGCAGGTGCTGGCGATCGCCTATCGCAGCGGTGAGGCGTGGAACGAGTCCGGCTATGCCAATCCGGAGTTCGACAAGAAGCTCAACGAAGCGATGGCCATCGCCGACCCGGCCAAGCGCAAGGAGCTGATGAAAGACGTGGAGTTCATCCTGCAGGACTCCGGCATCCTCGTCCAAGCGTTCTGGCGCTCGCTCTACCGCCACCACGCCACCTATGTGAAGAACCTCGGCATGCACCAGACGTTCGAACTGCAGCTCGACAAAGTCTGGTTGGATAGGGCCTAGACCGGCAGCTCAAACACCATTCAGGGGCGCGGTTTGCGCCCCTGAATTCGCTGGCGACTGCGACCGATCAGTCAGCTAATTGAAATGCCAAAGCGCTGCCAAAGAGCGCGAAGCAAAGTCGCCGAACAAAGGGAAGAAATCTCGATATGCGTACTCATGCACAAGCCGTTGTCATTGGCGGTGGTCTGATCGGCTGCTCGATCCTCTATCATCTCGCCAAGTTCGGCTGGACGGATGTCGTGCTTCTGGAACGCAGCGAGCTGACCTCCGGTTCGACCTGGCACGCGGCCGCCAACATCCACGGCCTGCATGATTCCACCAATATCAGCCGGCTGCAGCACTACACGATGGCGCTCTACAAGGAGCTGGAAGCGGAGACCGGCCAGGGCTGTGGTATCTTCCAGCCGGGTTCGCTCTATCTGGCCCAGACCGAGGCCCGCGAGCATCAGCTGCGGCTGCAGGAAGCCAAGGCGCGGCGCTACAAGATGAACTTCTACGAGGTCGGTCGCGACGAAGCGGAGCGACTGCATCCGCTGGTCGATTTCGACGGCATTCGTTGCATCATGTATGAGCCGGAGGGCGGCAATGTCGATCCGTCGGGCGTGACGGCGGCTTACGCCGCGGGGGCGCGGCAGCGCGGCGCGGAAATCCATCGCTTCACCCCGGTCACGGCGACCGAGGCGCAAGCGGACGGCAGCTGGATCGTGCGCACGCCAAAGGGCGATATCCGCACCCAATGGGTAGTCAACGCCGCCGGCCTGTGGGGCAGGGAGGTCGCCGCCATGGCCGGGCTGCAACTCCCGCTGATCCCGACCGAGCATCAGTATTTCGTCACCGAAACCATTCCGGAAATCGCCTCGATGGGCCGACGCCTGCCGTCGGTCGCCGACCGCGATGGCGAATATTATCTGCGCCAGGAAGGCCTCGGGCTGCTGATCGGCGCCTACGAGCGCAACATGAAATTCTGGGCCGAGGACGGCACGCCGATGGATTTCGGCCATGAGCTGTTTCCCGACGATCTCGACCGCATCGAGGAAAACATGATGCGCGCCATCCAGCGCGTTCCGGCGGCGGCCGCCGCCGGTGTCAAGAAGGTGATCAACGGTCCGATGATCTGGTCGCCCGACAGCGCGGTGCTGTTCGGGCCGGCGCCGGAGCTCAGCAATTATTTCTGCTGCAACGGCATCATCCCCGGCTTCTCGCAATCGGGCGGCATGGGCAAGCTCGCGGCCGAGTGGATGATCGAGGGCGAGCCTTCGCTCGACATGTTCGGCTGGGACATGGCGCGCTTCGGCCAATGGGCCGGCAAGGCCTTCACCAAGGCGCGCGTGCAGGACCAGTACAGCCACCGTTTCAAGATCCATTTCCCGAACGAGGAGCGCGCCGCCGGGCGTCCGGTGCGGACACGGCCGGTTTACGAGATGCAGAAGGAGATGGGCGCCGTGTTCGGCCTCAACTTCGGCTGGGAGCATCCGCTGTGGTTCGCGGCCGAAGGCGAGCCGCGCGAGGAAACGATCGGCTTCACTCGGCAGAACTGGTGGGGGCCGGTAGGCCGCGAGGCGCGTATGCTGCGCGGGTATGCCGGCATCATCGACATCTCCAATTTTGCCAAATACGAGATAAAGGGGCCGGACGCGGAAGCCTGGCTGAACGCGCTCTTCGCCAATCGCATGCCGGCCAAGGTCGGCAACTCTTGCCTGACGCCGCTGATCGGCAAGCGCGGCGGCATTGCCGGCGACTTCACCGTGACGAGGCTGGCGGAAGACGAGTTCATGGTGATCGGCTCGGGCATGGCCGAACGCTTCCACCAGCGCTTCTTCAAATCGGTGCCGCTGCCGGAAGGCACGACCTTCCGCTCGCGTACCGAGGATCTCGGCGGCTTCAACGTCGCCGGCCCGAAATCGCGCGAGCTCCTGCAGCGGCTCACCAATGATGATCTGTCGAACGAGGCCTTCCCGTTCATGCGCTCGCGGCAGATCACCGTCGCCGGCGTCGATGTCGTGGCGTTGAGGGTTTCCTTCACCGGCGATCTTGGCTGGGAACTGCACTGCAAGTCGGCCGACCAGGTCGAGCTCTACCGCGCGCTGCTCAAGGCGGGCGCGGAAGTCGGCGCCGGGCCGGTCGGCTCACGGGCGCTGATGTCGCTGCGCGTCGAAAAGGGCTATGGCAGCTGGAGCCGCGAATACTCGCCGGAATACTGGCCGCAGGAGGTCAAGCTCGATCGCCTGATCAAGACGGACAAGCAATTCCTCAACCGCGACGCCTATCTCGCCGTCGCCGACAAGCCGGCGCGGGATGAACTCATCATGCTTTCCGTGTCGGCCAAGGACGCGGACGCCACCGGCGGCGAGCCGATCTTCCTGCCGGACGGCACGCCGATCGGCCAGGTGTCATCGGGCGCCTATGGCTATTTCGTCGAGCAGTCGCTGGCGATGGGCTACGTCAAGGCTGGAACCGCCAAGGCCGGCGACAAGGTGACTGTCGCCATCCTCGGGCGGCCGCATGATGCGGTGCTGCTCGCGCATCCGCCCTTCGACCCGGAGGGCAAGCGGCTGCGGTCGTAAGCCCGCGAACGCCCGGCCACTGGGAGCACACGAGAGTCGAAGAGGACTTCCAACAACCAAAACAGAGGGGAATCGCATGATCAAACGGCATTTGCTGGGCACGATGCTTGCCCTGGTCCTGACGTCCGCCGCACAGGCGGCCGACATCAAGGTCGTCAACGACGACGCCTGGTTCGCCGAAGGTCCTATCTGGTATCAGGACAAGCTGTTCTACGTCGAATATGGCCGCGGCACGGTCACTGTCTGGGACGGCAAGAAGAACGACATTTTCTGGAAGATGGATGGCTGCGGCCCCTCGGCCGTTCTGCCGACCACCACCGGCGAGTTCCTCGTCACCTGCTACGACAACAACACGATCGGCCGCATCTCGGCCGACGGCAAGACGCTGCCCGCCTATGACAAGGACACGGACGGCAAGCCGTTCAGCGGACCGAACGATTTCGCGCCGGACAAGGATGGTGGCGTCTATTTCACGGGTTCCGGCAAGGGCGGTCCGCTGATCGACGCTTCGGCCTATTACATCGGCAAGGACGGCAGCGTGAAGAAGGTCGCCGGCGACCTGCACAATGCCAACGGCCTTGTCATGTCGAATGACGGCAAGATCCTCTATCTGGTCGAGACCGAGGACAACCGGATCATCGAGTTCGACGTTTCGTCCGACCACACCTTGAGCAACCGCCGCGTGTTCCTGCGGCTCGACGATCTGTTCCCGAACCAGCCGCATATCTGGCCCGACGGCATCAAGATGGACAAAGAAGGCGAGATGTATATCGGCCAGAGCCCGCGCTCGCTCGACTCGCCAGGCAAGATCATCGTCGTGGACAAGGACGCCAAGCTCTTGCACACGCTTTCGGTGCCGTCGCCCTCGATGCCGAACTTCGCCTTCGGACCGGACGAGAAGGTGCTTTATGTGATGGCGCTCGACCAGATCGATGCAGCACCCTGGCACGGCAAGGTCTATGAGGTGCCGAATAAATAGAGACTTCGCTGGTAACGGCTCGGTGGCTTAGCCGCCGAACCGGTCCAGCCAGTGGCGGGCGAGGTCGGAGCGGCGGCAGACCCAGATGTCGGGATTGGCGGTGATCTTGTCGAGGAAGCGATCCAGCCCGACCATTCGCCCCGGCCGCGCCGCCAGCCGGCAATGCAGCGACACCGTCATCATGCGCGGGGTCTTCTTGCCTTCCTTCAGCAGCCAGTCGACGCCGTCGCTGACATAGTCGAAGAACTGGCTACCGGTCTCCAAGCCTGAACCGCGCGAAAAGCGGCTGTCGTTGTTGTCGAAGCTGTGCGGCACGACGAGGTGCCGCTTGGCGCCGACATCGACGAAATAGGGCAGGTCGTCATTGTAGTCGTCGCAGTCGAACAGGAAGCCGCCATGCTCGACCACCAGCCTTCTCGTGTTGAGGCTTGGCCGGCCGGTGTACCACCCGAGGGGATCGATGCCGGTGATGTTTCGCACCGTGTCCACCGTCATGGCGATGTGCTGGCGCTCTTCCTCCTCGCTGAGCGGGGCGTAGTCGATCCAGCGCCAGCCGTGGCAGACGATGTCGCTGCCAAGTGCTGCGATCGCCTTGCCAGCCGCCGGGTTGATCTCAAGCGCGCGCCCGACAATGTAGAAGGTCGGGATGACGCCCTTGTCCCGGAACAGCGAGATGAGCCGCCAGACGCCGACACGCGAACCGTATTCATAAAGCGATTCCATGTTGCGGTTGCGCAGGCCCGGCACGGCGGGCGCGACGGCAAGGTCGGACAGGATCGTTTCGGAAACGCCGTCGCCTTCGCCGATCGAGTATTCCGCACCTTCCTCGTAGTTGACGACGATGTTGAGCGCCAACTTTGCGCCGCCCGGCCACTCGGCCCGTGGAGGCCGCTCCCCATAGCCGATGAAATCGCGAGCGGGCAGGTACGGTGCGTCTGACGTCATGAAATCTCCTCGGATGAAGCCCTTACCAGCATTGCCGGCCGCGCAGGGCGGTCAGGATACGCAGCGTGCGGTCCATGACTTCCTGCGGCCCGATCGTGATGCGCAGGCAGTCGGTCAGGCCGTAACCGGAGAGGCCGCGCACGATAATGTCGACGCCGCGCAGGGCACTGTCGGCGGCGGCCGCTGCCGCCGCGTCGGCAAAACGCGCCAGAACGAAATTGGTCCGGCTTTCGGGGACTTCGTATCCGGCCGCTCGCAAGCCTTGCGCGAAGCGGTCGCGAATGTCGGCGGTGCGGGTTACGATTGCGCGCGTATAGGCTTGGTCCTCTAGCGCCGCGACGGCCATGGCGAGGCTCACCGTCGAGACCTGGTTGGAGTTCTGCATCTTGCGCACCTCGGCGGCGATCCGCGGCGCGAACAAGCCCCAGCCGATGCGCGCGCCGGCCAGCCCATATGCCTTGGACAGACTACGCAGGATGACGGTGTCGCCGCGCCCGGCCAGCGCGAAGACGGCTTGCGGATCCTGATCGTCGAATTCGCCATAGGCTTGGTCGACCATCAGGAGAACGTCGCCGGGAAGGGCCGCGCGCAGGTGCAGCAGCTCCGCGTTCTTGATGCGCGTGCCGGTCGGGTTGCCCGGATTGCAGACGAACACGATACGTGTCGCCGACGTCACCGCCGCCAGGACGGCGTCGATCGAGACCTCAAAGCCGCGCTCCTGCGCTTTGGCATAGGTCGTCCCGACGCGCGCGGCCGCCGAGGCGGCGAAATTATAGGCATAGTCCGTACCCAGCACGTCAGCGCCCGGTCCGGCGAAGGCCGCGATGGTGCAGGCAATCAGCTCCATCGAACCCGCGCCGCACAGGATGAGATCGCGCTCGATCCCATAGGTTCTTGCGATCGCGTCGCGCAGCAAGGTCCAGTCCGGGTCCGGGTAGAGATGGCTGCGTGCCACAGCGACCCGGCCGGCTTCGATTGCCTTCGGGCTAGGCGGGAAGGCGCTCTCGTTCTGGGCTAGCGTGGGCCGGTCGAAGCCACCGAAATTCGCCAAGGCAAAAGCGGACATGGCCTTGACATGGGTAGTTGCTTTCACAGGCACGGCATATCCATGCAGGTCTGGCGACCAAATTTGTCGGCAAGGTCTTCCGGAACGGAAGCTATGGCACCGCGACCAAGCCGCAAAGCAAAATTAGCCGGTGCAATGACTGCGGGAATCTGGCCCATGGGAGGGTGTCCAGGCTCTTTTCTTGGATCACATAGGCCGGCCTGAAGTCTCCGCTATCGGCGCCTCCGGGCCAATCATGTTGTTTTTCAATAACTTAGCGGTTTCGCGGCTTTGTGGCGTCAGATTCAGCTGACTTCGTCGGCCCTGCCGCTGACGCCCGCCTGGATCAGCCGGTCGGCGAGGATCGCCAGGAAGGCGATCGACAGGCCGGCGATCAGGCCCATGCCGGCATCGGCCTTGCCGAGCGCGACATAGACTGCCTGGCCAAGATCGCGCGTGCCGACGAGCGCGGCGATTGCCAGCATCGACAGCGCCGCCATGATGGTCTGGTTGAGGCCAAGCATGACGACCGGCAAAGCCAGCGGCAGCTTGGCCTGCAGCAAGGTCTGCATCGGCGTCGCGCCCATCTGCTCGACCGCCTCGACGACATCGGGACGGACATGCCGCAGCCCGTGCTCGACATAGCGGATCGGCGGCACGATGGCGTAGAGCATGATGGCGATCAGCGCCGTGAACTCGCCCACCTTGAAGAACATCAGCGCCGGGATGAGGAAGACGAATTGCGGCATCGTCTGCAGCGCGTCGCAGATCGGCTTCAGGATATGCGAGACTCGATCGCTGTGCGCCGCCCATGTACCGAGCGCGCCGCCGATCAGAAGGCAGAGCAGGACCGCCAGCGTGCAGAGATAGAGCGACTGCACAAGTTGCGGCCACAGCCCGTTGACCAGGATCAGCCCGAAGCCGACAAGCGCGAAAAAACCGAGCCGCGGCCCGGCCACCTGGCCGGCAAGCAACGCGACGGCAAGGATGAAGGCAGGCCAGGGGAGATCGAGAAAGCCGGTATAGAGAGCAAGGCCGGCGGCCAGCACGGCCAGCGCCCCGCGCCAACCGAAGCCGCGCAGCGCCAACACGGCCAAGGCCAGCACCAGGACGAGATAGGCGGCGAGCACCGAAGATGGCAATGTGAAGCCCCACATTGCCGGCGTCGCCGAGCCGGCAATGCCGACGCGCATCGGCAGAAGCAGGCAGTAGAGCACCGCATTGCGCACGCCGTTGAAGAACCAGGCGTAGTCGCGCACGAGCGCCAGCAGCCATTGGTTGACGGCGCCCATCTGCATGCGCAGACCGGTTTCCGGCAGAAGCGCCGCATCTGGCGCGGCCAACCGGATGACCACGGCGAGAGCCAGCGCACCCGCCAATGACAAGGCCAACCGGCGCGGCGTCATCCAGCGCATGGCGGGCGCCGGCCCGGTCTCCGGCGCCTTCGCGAAGCCGATGGTGAGGCGGTCGATGAGGATGGCGAGCAGCGCGATGACGAGGCCGGAGAGGATGCTCTGGCCGAACTCGGCCTTGCGCATCGAGGAGAGCACCTCCCAGCCAATATCCTCGAAGCCACCGATAATGGCGGCGACGATGACCATCGACAGCGCCGCCATGGTCGTCTGGTTGAAGCCGACGAGAAGCTGCGGCAGCGCAGTCGGCACCTCGACCTGCCAGAATTGCTGACGGCGTGTGCAGCCGCTCATCAAGCCGGCCTCGCTGATGGCCGCCGGCATACGGTCCAATCCGAGCATGGTGTTGCGGACCATCGGCGGCGTCGCATAGATCGCCGAGGCAATCAGCCCAACCACCGGACCGAAGCCGAACAGGAGCAGGAGCGGAATGAGATAGGCGAAGGCCGGCACCGTCTGCATCAGGTCGAGCGCGCCGAGCAGGACCGGACGCCAGCGCGGGCGGGCGTAACCCAGAAAGCCAAGCAGGAAGCCGAGCACGGTGGAGATCGGCACCGCCAGCAGCACCAGCGCCAGCGTGTTCATGCTCTGCGGCCAGTAGCCGGCGAGCAGGATATAGGCGAGCGTGGCGAGCGCGAAGATCGCCAACCGCTCACCGCCCGACTTCAGCGCAAGGGCGGCGATCGCCAGCATCACCGCCGGCCAGGGCAGCCAGGCGAGCGCCAGCCGCGCGCCGCGCATCGGCGCATCGAGCAAAGCGGACAGCGCCCGGAAGGCCGGTTGGATGACGGCGACGACAATGTCGGTCACGGCGTTGATGTAGATAGCCAGCGGCAGCGTCCATTGCTTGGGGAAATTGACCAGCCAGGGAAGCTCGGTTTTGAGAAGCAGGCAAAGCGCCGTCAGCACGGCCAGGCCGCACCAAGGCAGAAGCGCCGGTTCCACCACGAACCGCGATGAGGGTCGAAATGCCGCGGCCGGCGCCGTCATGAGTTCTTGCGCCTTGCCTGCTCGCGTTCGAGCACCGCGAGCACGGCGCCAGCGTCGAGCACCGCCGGCGGGCTGTCACCCACCCCGGAAACGGTGAAGGCCGTGGCGCCCGCGGCGAGTTGCGGGATGAGCGCCTCTAGGCTGGTATCGGCGACGACGCTTCGTTCCGGCAACAGCGCGCCATTGGCGGGCGTGGCGATGTCGCCGGCCGTGATGACGCGCAACAGCGGCATGTCCTCGGTGAACTGCGCGACATAGTCGTCGGCCGGGTTGAGCACGATGTCGGCGGGACGGCCGATTTGCACGATCTTGCCGGCCCGCATGATCGCCAGCCTGTCGGCAAGCCGGAAGGCCTCGGCGATATCGTGGGTGATGAAGATGATAGTCTTCTTCAGCATGCGCTGCAGGCGCAGGAACTCATCCTGCATCTGCTTGCGGATCAGCGGATCGAGCGCCGAGAATGGCTCGTCGAGAAACCAGAGCTCCGGCCCCACCGCAAGCGAACGGGCGATGCCGACGCGCTGCTGCTGGCCGCCGGAGAGCTGGTGCGGGAAGGATGCCTCGCGGCCTTCGAGTCCGACCAGCGCGATCATCTCGCGGGCGCGGGCCTCGCGTTCCTTCGCCGGCTTGCCCTGGATTTTCAGCGGGAAGGCGACATTGCCCAACACGTTCAGATGCGGCAGCAGGCCGAAATTCTGGAACACCATGCCCATGGCGTGGCGGCGCAGCTCGATCAGCTCCTTGCCGCTGGCGGCAAGCAGGTTCCTACCGTCGAGCAGTATCTCGCCGGCGCTCGGCTCGACCAGGCGCGACAGGCAGCGCACCAGGGTCGACTTGCCGGAGCCGGACAGACCCATGATGACGAATATCTCGCCGGTCGCCACCTCGAAGCTGGCATCGACCACGGCCGGCAGATGCGCTTCGGCGCGCAGGCGCTCGGCCAGCGCATCGGGATCGATGATATAGCCGCGCGAGTCGAAGTAATAGGCCGGGCGCCGGCCATAGACCTTCCAGACATTTCGGCAGGCAAGCTTTATCGGACGCGCGGCCGTGTTCATCCTCAACCACCCGTGCCGATCGCCCGCCCGGCTCCGCGCAGTGCGGAAACCGGGCCTATGGTGCCCTCAGCCTTTGCCAGGCACATCGGCGAATTATCCCTTGGCGGCGTCGAGCCAAGGTTTCCACACCGTCTCGTTCTTGTCGATCCATTCCTTGACGACGGCGTCGAGATCCTTGCCTTGCTTGTCGACGGCCAGCATCATCTTCTGCTGCTCGGTCGCATCCATCTTGAAGGCCTTGAGGAAGGCGTAAGCCGCCGGCCATTTGGCGCCAAAGCCCGACCAGACGATCTTGTCGACGTCGGGGGGCGTGATGCAGTGCTCGTTGGTCTGCTCCTTGCAGGGCGGCATCGTCACCCAGCCGACGTCGTTCTCGGCCAGCGCGTAGTGCGGACCCCAGAACATCATGATGAGCGGCGTCTTGGCGGCTTCGGCGGCTTCCAACTCGGCCACCAGCGCGCCTTCGGAGCCCGACGGCACAGCGGTGTAGGGCATGTTGTTGTCGGCAAGGATGGTGGCCGCGCGCGAGCCCCAATCGGCCGGGTAATCGAGGAAGCGGCCATTGGGCGCGGTTTCGGGCGTCGCCAATGCCTGCACGCATTCGGGCTTGTTCAGCGCAGTCCAGTCCGGCAGGCCGGGGCAGACCTTTTCCATGAATTTCGGATAGATCCAGCCTTCCTGCGTCTTCAGATCGAGCTTGCCGATGTCCTCGATCTGCTTGGCGGCCAGCACTTTCGGATAGATGTCGCCGACATTGTTCAACCAGATCTCGACCGATGCGCTGAGCGAGCCGTCGGCGAGGCCCGAAAATTGCGGGAAATTGCCGGCGGTGACGTATTCGACCTTATAGCCGAGCTTCTCCAGAAGCTGGCCTGCGATGTGCGTGGAGACGTGCGCGCCCGTCCATTCCAGCATGGCGAGCTTGATCGGCTCGTCCTTCGCGCCAAGATCGGCGCTTTGCCCGGCCGTCGTTGCGGCAAGCATCAGCCCGAGGCCAAGGCAGGCCCCTTGCAAGGCATTTCTTATTTTCATGTCAGTTCCCCTGTCTGTTGATGGTCCTTCCGTCTATGCCGGTCTCCTCCCACGAGACCGGAATCCATCACCCCCCACCGACGCTACCACAAGGCGCCGCCGGTGATCTGGACGTTTTCCATGGTGATCCCCCTGGCGAGGTCCGAGCAAAGGAAGACGACGAGCGCCGCGATTTCCTCCGGCTGCATCATGCGCCCCTGGGGATTGCCTTTCCTGAACTCGTCCATCAGTTCCTCTGCGCTGCGGCCCTTGCCTTCGCGCTCGACGACCTGCGCCACGTTGCGGCGCATCAGCTCGGTCTCGACCCAGGTCGGACTGATCATGACGCAGGTGACGCCGTGTGCCGCGCCTTCGAGCGCCACGCAACGCGTCAGCCCGAGCAGGCCGGCCTTGGATGCGCAGTAAGCAGGATTGTCCTTCCAGCCGACGGAAGCCGCGGTCGAGCCGATGTTGACGATGCGGCCCCAGCCGCGTTCGATCATGCCGGGCAGGACCGCGCGGGTCGTACGGAACGCCCCGGTGAGATTGGTGTCGACGATCTTGTCCCAGAGCTCGTCGGAATGGCCGCAGACCGGTTGCTCGGCCGTGGTGCCGGCGGCGTTGACCAGGATGTCTGCCGGGCCGACTGCCGCCTGGGCTTCGGCAAAGAAGAGATTGGTGAGCGCGCTGTCGCGCACGTCGAGATGGGCGGCGTGCACCTTGGTGCCGTGGGCAGCCAGCGCTGACTTGACGCGCTCGATCTCGTCGGCGCCGGGATAGTAGGCGGCATCCGCCGCCCTGTCCGCCTGCGGCGGCGCCACATAGGAGCCGACGGCGACATTGGCGCCGGCCTTGGCGAGCGCCGTGGCGATGGCAAAACCCATGCCGGAAAAGCCGCCGGTGACGATGGCGCTGCGGCCGGTGAGGTTGGTCATCGCGAACGTGCTCCGTGTTCACACTGCAAGATAGCCTCCGTCGACGACCATTTCGGAGCCGGTGACGAATTTCGATTCGTCCGAGGCGAGGTAGAGGACCATGTAGGCGATGTCGTTGGGTTCGCCGAGGAAGCCGATCGGATGGCGCGACAGCGCCTTCGCCTTCTCCTGCTCGAGCGTGCCCAGATCGCGCAGATAATTCTCGGTCTGCGGCGTCCAGATATAGCCGGGGTGGATCGAATTGCAGCGGATGCCGTAGCGCTGCTCGGCACAGTGTACGGCCACCGCTTTGGTCAAGGTGCGCACGCCGCCCTTGGAGGCGCAGTAGGCGGCAAGATCCGCCTCGCCGATGACGCCGTCGATGGAAGAGAGATTGATGATCGATCCGCCGCCGGATTTCTTCATCAGCTTGATGCCTTCCTGGCAGCCGAGGAAGACGCCGTCGAGGTTGATCGCCATGGTGCGCCGCCATTCGGCTAAAGAGGTATCCTCGATGTTCCGAGCGATGGCGATGCCGGCATTGTTGACCAGCACGTCGAGCCGGCCGAAGCGCTGCTCGATCGCCGCCATGGCGGCAGACCAATCCTCGGGCTTCGAGACGTCATGGCGAAGCGCCAACGCCTCGCCGCCAACTTTGATAATCTGCGCCGCCGTATCGCCGGCGAGCCTCTCGTCTATGTCGCTGACGACGAGCCTGGCGCCTTCCGACGCCAGCAAAAGCGACGACGCCCGTCCGAGGCCGAGACCGGCCCCGGTAACGAGCGCCACCTTGCCTGCGACGCGGCCCATTTGCGGCATCAGCCTCCTTTGTTCGACGGCTCCAGCGGCTTGCCAAGCCAATCGCGATAGAATCCTTCGAGATCGGGCTCGAAATCATGCACGATCGGGTAGCCGGGCGCCGCCGCCTCGACCTCATGCAGCGTGCCACATTCAGGGCAGATGAATTCGCGGATCTCCATCCAGTCCGGATCCGGCAGATCGCTGTTGGGGTAGATCTCGCGCAGCGTCTCCTCGCTGTCGCGCACGATGATCGCCGCCTTCAGCTTCCAGTTCTTGCGATAGTCGCCGAAGGAATGGCCGCATTCGCATTTCGTCACCCGCTCGTCACCGCTTTGGCAGATGAAGAGATGATCGCCGACCGGAAGCAGGATCGGATCGCTCCAGCCGACGCGGTCCTGCAGCACCGAGACATATTTGAAGAAGCGGTCGTCGTCCTTGTAGGCGCTCATGATGCGGCGCGTCTGCGGCCAGGGCAGCGTGCCGGCAACCAGGTCGGCGATGACTTCCTTGCTGTATGAGGTCATGGTCCCTTACTCCACGCCGAAGGTCGATTTGGCGTCGACATCCCAGAAGGTCGAAAAATCCTTGGTGAAGCGCGGCGAAAGCTTGATCGCGCTGACATACATCTTCCTCACCTCGGGCGCGAAATCGGCCGCCTTCACCCTTTCGCGCTCGCTGGCGATCCATTCGGAAACCGGTTTTGCACGAGCCAAACGTCGCGCCCGCATTTCGGCACGATGGCGCTTGGTGGCGTCCAGATTGGCGATCGGGAAGCCTTCCTCGTCCTCATCGAGCACGATGCCGAAGATGCCTTCGGCAGCCTCCTTGGTGAGGAAGCCGTTCTCGACATCCCAGGCGGTCTTGACCGGATCGCGCTCGAGCACATCGCCGTAACCGCCGCCGCCATTGTAGGAATGGGTGAAGACGTCGCCCGTCTTGTGGGGTGCTGTGATGTATGGCCCTTCGAGCGTCACATGCTCGCCTTCCAGCCGCATTTCCAGCTCCGAGCGATACGGGTTGGTGCCGGTGTGGTGCGCCAGCGGCGCGCCGTTTTCGGCCAGCTCGAATATGTTGCTCTCGCGCACGGCGCGGTGCTTCTGGCAGGTCGGCGCCGGATAGCCGCCGCAAAGCCCGCCATTGTCGAACACGCGCGAGGAATGTTCGGACGTGACCAGCCTGAGATGATCGGTCTTGCTCACCAGCCAGGTCGACAGGAAGGAGCAGCCGCCGCGATATTTGCCGGCGCCGCCGGAGTTGGGGACGATGGAGCGGCCGATATAGAGCATCGGCATGTTCTGTTCCCATATCTCGATATTGCCCATGTCGGATTCCGGGTTCCAGCCGACATAGGCGGTGTCCAAGCCGTCCTTGATCGCGAGCGCGCCGGATCCGGCGGCGGCGCATTCGAAATGCGCCATGCCGAAGGGCGTGCCGTATTGGCTGGTGCCCCCCATCTCGATCATCGGGCTGTTGACCTGGCCGACAAAGGCCTCCTCGACGAAGCCGCGCGCGATGAAGGAGCGCGACAAGAGCCTCTGGAAGACGCCATAGGCCGGCAGCAGCAGCGCCCAGGAGGTGGCGGTCGCCACCATCTCATTGTCGGGGTTGGTCCAGGTGCCATGCGGCAGCTTCAGCTCGGTCGCCATCCAGGCGCCGTCATTGACCAGGCCCTCGAAGTTCATGTGCTGCGTCAGCGTCACGAACATGCCGCCATCCATGCCGGCCGGCGTGCAGTTCATCGAATGGTAGCCCCAGGGCTGCGTGCCCTCGAAGTCCATCTTGATCTTGCCGTCCGACGTGATCTCCATCTCGATCGGGACGTTATAGAGCCAGTCGGGATCGCCGAGCGGCTGGTAGCCGGGCTTGCCCTTGGTGACGTGGCCATAAAAAGTGTGGCCGCGATAGATGCCGGGCACCGTTAGCTGGCGCGTGCGGGCGAGCTGGGCGCGGCGGCCCTCCTCGATGAATTCCTTCGACACCTGCATCCAGTAGTCGAGGCCGATCTCGTCGATCAGCGCCTTGACGCTTTCGCGCATGTCGATGCACGACGCCACCTTGGCCTTCTCGTCGAGCACCCAGTAGATCGGCATGCGGAGATTGCGCTCGCAGCGGATGACGTAGTCGCGCCGAAGCTCGTCATTCTCGCCGACCTTCTCGGCGCAGACGAAGAGGCCCTCGGTGAAACGTTCCTGCGCCAGCGCAACGTCGCCGCCCGGCGTGATGCCGCCGGCTTCGAGCTCGTGGCAGACCGCACCGGCCCAGCCGACGAGCTTGCCGGAATGGAAGATCGGCACCACGTCCATCACATCCGGCACCTGGACGGTGCCGATGAAGGCGTCATTGTTGGCGAAGATGTCGCCATCACGGATCTGCGGGTTTTCCTCGTAGCCGTTGCGGATCATCCATTTGATGAAGCGGCTCATCGTGTGCACATGCACCATGATGCCGTTGGAAAGCGCGATGGCATCGCCTTCCGGCGTGTAGATGGCGACGACCATCTCGCCGACCTCGCGCACGCCGGGCGAGGCGGAGATGCGGCGCGCCATCTCGCGGGCCGATACGCAGTAGGCGCGCAATTTGGTGTGCAGCGTCTCGAATTTCAGCGGATCCTGGTTGCGCAGCTTGAGCTCGGTGATGCCGTCATAGCAGCCGGTCTCGTCCATCAGCCGTTCGGATTCGAGCAGCCTTTCGCGGATGCGCAGCGCAGAGGCGGGTTTGTCCAGCATGGCGTTCGCCCTTCTCAAGCGTGAGTGTAGTGCAGCAGCGTCCATTCATCGACATGGACGCGATCCTGCGGATGGACGACGAGCGTCGTCGCCGGATGTTCGATGATGGCGGGGCCGACAACCTCGTGGCCGGGTTGCAGCAAGTCCATCTCGTAGAGATTCGCCTTGTGCCAGCGGCCCCCGATATAGGCATCGCGCACGCCCTTGTGGGCGGACGCCGGATCGGATTTGCCGAGCGGCCGCTTGACCAGCATCGGCTTGACCTTGTCGGCGGTGGCGATCAGCCCGAGCTCGGTGATCGAGAAGCCGGCCTCGCCATAGCGCGAGACGCGGTGGTTGACCTTGGCATAGACCGCCTCGAACTCGGCGATGACCTTGCGCATGTCGTCGGCCGAGCGAACCGCCGACAGCGGCGCCATGACCTCGACGTCCTCGAGCTGGCCGGTGTAGCGCATCATCAGGAACGGCACGGTCTTGATCTTGTCGTGGCTGTGGCCGTCGGCGATCATTTCGTCGACCGCAGCCTTGGTGAGATCGTCCCAGACATTGGTCACCTTCTTGCCAAAGGCCTGCAATTCGTCATCGCTGGCGCGGGCGCCGATGTCGATCTGCGTCGACACCGAATGGCGGCGCATGAAATCGGCCGTGGTGCAGCCGAAGGCCGAGAAGGCTGCGGCGAACTGGAAGGTGATGATGTCCTTGAAGCCGATGCCCCTGGAGCAGCCGGCGAGGTGCAATGGCCCCGAGCCGCCATAGGACAGAAGCGTGAATTCCGAGGGGTGAATGCCTTGGCCGGAGATGACGCGGCGGAGCGCATTGTTAGCGTCGGCCTCCAGCATGTCGATCATGCCTTCGGCAGCTTCCTCGACACCGACGCCGAGAACGCGGGCGCATTTCTCCTCGAAGGCTTTGCGCGCCTTCTCGACCTGCAGCACGACCTTGCCGCCGAGGAAGTAATGCGGGTTCAAGCGGCCGAGGATAGCATCGCAATCGGCGATGGTTGGTTCGGTGCCGCCCTTGGCGAAGCAGATCGGGCCGGGATCGGAACCGGCGCTTTCCGGTCCGAGCGAGACTTTTCGGGTCAGCGGGTCGACCTTCAGGATCATGCCGGCGCCAGCGCCGATCGTGTCGAGATGCAGCGTCGGCACGTTGAGCTTGAAGCGGTCCATCAGCGGCTCGTTTTCGATCCGCGTCTGGCCGCGCGTGATGACGCCCATGTCGAAGGACGTGCCGCCCATATCCGAGCAGATCAGCGAGTCGTTGCCAATCAGCTTGCCGACATAGGCCGCGCCGAGAATGCCGCCGATCGGCCCGGAGATCATCGTCTCGTGCAGGCGCGGATGGTCGATCGAGGTCAGGCCACCGAAGGAGAGCAGCGTCTGCACGCCATATTTGAAGCCGTATTTCTTGGAGACGTCCTCGATGCCCTTGAGCTGCTTGCGGCCGCGCGAAGTGGCGTAGGCCTCGATCAGCACCGAGTTCAGCCGCGACTGCTCGCGGATGACCGGACGCACCTCATGGCTGGTGTAGACGAGGATGTCGGCGCCGGCGGTGGCGATCTCCTCGCGGCAGATCTCGGCAATGCGTTTCTCATGCGCCGGATTGACGTGAGAGAAGATGGTCATGATGCAGATCGCCTCGACCTTGTCGGCAATCAGCTTCTTCGCCGCCGCATGCACCTCGTGCTCGTAGAGCGGCAGGATGACGTCGCCGAACTGGTCGATGCGCTCGGTGACGCCATGGGTGCGGCGGCGCGGCACCAGCGGATCGGGATGGTGATGGGTGACCGCATGCAGGCGGTCGGCATAGGAATAGTCGGCCCAGGCCTGCAGGCCGCGGCCCATGAGGATCATGTCCTCGAGGCCCTTGGTGGTGATCAGCCCGAGCTTGCGGCCGGTGCGCGACAACAGCGTGTTGAGCATACCGGTGCCGGAATAGAGTACGACATTGACGCCTGAGAACAGGTCCTGCAGCGAGATGCCCCAGGCATCGGCCGCATCCTCGGCGGAGGCGAGGAAGCCCTCGGCCTCGTTCTTCGGAGTGGTCGCCGACTTGCCGATCTTGAAGTGGCCGTCCTGATCGACAAGGATCGTGTCGGTCATGGTGCCGCCGGCGTCGATGCCGATGACGATTGGGTTGGTGGTAATCTGGTCCACGGGTCCCTTTCCCTTGCCGAGAGTGACCGCAGGCTAGATTCCCAAAGCCGGATCGCGCCATATGCCTAAAGACACAATGACGCTTGGGCCGGGTTCGCCGAGAAAAGGGCATGCGCATGGGCAACATCTGGGCGCCGCTGGCCAAGGCGATCGCCGCCACCGGCACCGACCGGCATGTCGACTGCCTGATCGACCTGATCGGCGCCGACATCGCGCATGACCTGGTGACGGTGACGCGCTACTCGGCGACCAAGACGCCGGAATTCGTCAAGCACCGGCGCTTCTCCGACGAGATGGTGCGGCGCTATCTCGACAATTACTACGTCTTCGATCCGTTCTATGCCTCGTGGCGCAGCCAGCGCCG
The DNA here is from genome assembly GCF_020165285.1 of Mesorhizobium sp. CA10. NCBI lineage: Bacteria > Pseudomonadati > Pseudomonadota > Alphaproteobacteria > Hyphomicrobiales > Phyllobacteriaceae > Mesorhizobium > Mesorhizobium sp. CA10. The sequence goes on along the minus strand of NZ_JAIUHV010000006.1, from coordinate 89,072 downwards.
GCTAGGCATCATGCCGCTGAAAGGTCTGGCCAACGAGGAGGCCAAACGCGGGCAGTACATAGCCGGTTTCCTGGCGCAGTCGGAAATCTGCGACGAGGTCGGCATCATGCTGGCCGATGGCGGCGACTGGTGCCTCGGCATCTTCCTCGACCGCTCGACGGTGTCGTTCAAGGACAGCGAGATCGCGCTGCTCACCGAGCGATTGCCGGTGTTCGAGGCGCTGCATGCGCTGGACATCAAAGCACGCGGCTCAGACTTCTCCCGCACCTCGGCGCCCAGTGGTCCCGGCGCCTCGCCGCAGCAGAAGCCCAGAATTCCGGAAAGCCTCTGGCCCGAGCTTTCATCGCGCGAGCGCGAACTGGTGCAGCTCATCCTCGCCGGCCATCCCACCGCCAACATTGCCGAGCGGCTCGGCATCACCGTCGGCACGGTGAAGAACCACCGCCGCCGCATCTATGAAAAGCTCGACATCACCACCGAGCGTGAATTGTTCCTGCAGTTCTTCCAACATCTGGGTCCAGCAGCGTAGCTGACATCGGTCAGGAGCAGCGAAATCGCTGAACCGGATCGATTCAATGCTCTTGCGGCCGGATATCGGTTCTGAACCAGATCACGATGCGAGAATAATGTCCGTTCTTGAAGGTTCCGCTGCCCTAAGCTGCCGGCCCGCTTGCGGCCCAAACCAGCCGCGCTCATACCGTCATGGTCCATACATGCGCCCTGCGACCATTTTTGTGGGAAAGAAGCCGCTCCCTAGTTCGCCAGAATACGAAGGATATGGGTCGGCTAACCAGCCGCTAGGCCATTGATTTTCTTTCGAAGCCTCACACCCTCAGCGACTAACATAGTCGGTATAAATCAATGGCTACGAAATGGTTCGCCAAAAGAAGCCGATTCACCACTCGCCGACCGCAGCTTATCCTTTGACTTCCGGGGGTGGAAACGTCCCTACAGGCTAGTCGCTGTAAATCTCTCGATCTCGACAAGACTGACTGCGCGGACGGACCTTGCCCGAGGTGAGAGGTACCTTCATCGCTAGTAAGCTCGGAAGAGAAATCATGTTGACGCTCTGCCGATTGTGATACGGCGCGACATTCGGCCTGGGTGGCTTGTCACCGCCTGACGCCTGGAACGAGCTGGTCAGAGATCAGCCGGATGTAGTGGCTCTATCAAGCCGGTCGCCGCTGCCCGTGGGGCACGATCGGGTCACTGTGTCCGGCAGTCATACTCTTGCCGGAACCCAAGGACGTCGCGCAGCTTCCGGTTGGAGATCGGTCCCTCAAATGCGTCCATGGCGCGGGTGACCGGTATGTTGGGCACATGCTTCCTGAGAAACTCCGCCGTCGGCAATTCAGACACGATGGTGTCGTTGACGGCGTTGAATATCTGGAATCCCAAGCCGTCCCTCTCGACACACAGGTCGACGATCTGACCGAGATCGCGCACGTCCATATAGGTCCAGGCGTCGCGCCGCCGCTTCGAGGGATCGGCCAGGAATTCCGGAAAGCGGGCATAGTCCTTCGGCTCGACGACGCCACCGATCCGCAGGGCATAAATGTCGGCTCCGGTGCGAGAGGCGAAAGACCGCGCGATCTTCTCGCCTAGCAGTTTGGAAAGGCCGTCACAGCCGCCTCAACAATCCCCTGGTGCGATGATTGATTTCGATCAGTGCTGGTCCAGGGGCGTCGATCATCGCTGGGGCGGAGCTATCTTCACTGTCCAGGCGGCATCTTCACCTTTAATACCTCACTTGGTGGAGCGTGGTGCAGAGCCGCGATCTCTACGGACGAGGTGCCGCTATGAACTTTGTCGACATGGACCTCAACTTGTTGCGCGTTTTCGATGTAATGATGCGTGAGAGAAGCGTCACGCGCGCGGCTACCGAATTGGGCAGAACACAATCTGCTGTGAGCCACTCCTTGGCGAAGCTTCGGTTTCTATTGCGGGATGAATTGTTCACCAGAGATGGGGGCGAGATGCGACCGACGCCTCGGGCAGTGGAGTTGCTGTCTGACATTTCTGCTGCGCTGGCAACGATTCGGGCCTCGATCGACCGGCATCAGGTGTTCAATCCGGCAACGACCCGACGCAACTTTCGCGTTGGACTTACCGACTATCATGCCATGATATTTATCCCGGGGCTCATCCGAGAGTTTTCGAGGCAAGCCCCTAACGCGACACTGAACGTCATTCCCGCAAACGGACCCGACATCGGCTCCTCGGTCTATCTGAGGCAAGTTGACTGTGCGCTGACGGGAGCGGCAATACGCGACGATCCGAATCTCCTGAAGGTGGAGCTCGGGCAGGACCGCCTTTTTTGCGCGGTGTGGAGTGGAAGTAAGATCGCCAGCGGCGGTATGACGCTGGAAGCTTACTTGGCCAGTTCCCACCTCCAGATCTCGGCCGATGGTCAAGCAGAGGGGCTGGCAGATGCCGCCCTCAAGCAGCGCGGTCTGCGGCGCAACGTCGTTGCTACCATCTCGAACTATTTGGTGCTTCCCTGGGCGCTGCGCGGCACCGAACTGATCACCCATTGCGGGGATGCCATTCTGCAGATGCTGGATGAGAGAAGTGAAGTGAGCCTTATCTCGCCACCGCTTCCTATTTCGGATGTCAATGCGTGGCTCGTCGTTCACCGTCAGATGGCGAACGATCCGGGGACCAAGTGGCTTCGGGAGGTGATCGTGGGCATCTACAACGAGTCCCAGGCCAAGAGGCGCCGAAGTTCAATCGTCGACATCGGAGCACCAGGTCGACCGAAACAATAGCCGCCCACTGAACCCTGTTTCACTAGGCTACTGCACAGCAACCTAAATGCCGACCGCTCTTTCTGCGTGCAAATTATGATCGATATTCATTTTCACAATGAAAACAATCAATTTGACGAATAGTTTGCGCAACGTGCAGACTGAACCCCAATAAAAACAGGGGAATGCCGGAATGAGATCGATGCTTAAGGGTTTGATTGCCGTAGCCATGGCGTGCACCGCCTCATCGGCGTGGTCCGCAACCCTCGACAATGTCAAGAAAAATGGAGTCCTCACCTGCGGAACAAATTCAGCAACCGCAGGCTTCAGCCTTCCGGACAATGAAGGCAAGTGGACTGGATTCGTCGTCGATTACTGTCGTGCCGTGGCTGCCGCCGTGCTTGGCGACGCGCAAAAGGTGAAGTTCATTCCGTTGACGCCGAAAGATCGCTTCACCGCGTTGCAGTCGGGAGAGATCGACATTCTCGCGCATAACGCAACCTGGACATCCTCCCGCGACATGTCGCTCGGCATTCTTTTCGCTGGCACGTATTTCTATGACGGTCAGGGGTTTATGGTGCGCAAAGCGGACAACATCACATCAGCCAAGGGGCTGGATGGCGCATCGATTTGCGTCACCCAAGGCACCACAACCGAATTGAACCTTGCCGACTACTTCCGTTCGCAATCGCTCAAATACAGCACGGTTGGGTTCGCCGACGAGGAAGCTGTCGTGAAGGCTTTTGAGGAGGGGCGTTGCGACGTCCTGTCCGCGGACACCTCCACCTTGAACGCGTCGCGATTGCGCATGGCCAAGCCGGCCGACAGCATCGTGCTTCCCGAGTTGATCTCCAAGGAACCGCTTGGCCCAGCGGTGCGGCAGGGCGATGATCAGTGGTTCAATGTGGCGAAGTGGACGCTCTATGTCATGGTGGCCGCTGAAGAATTTGGGGTCACCTCGAAAAATGTCGATGCAATGAAATCGTCGGACAATCCGAACATCCGCCGTTTGCTCGGCGTAGAAGGCAGCATAGGCAAGGACATCGGGCTCGGCGACAATTGGCCGGTCGAGGTGATCAAGCAGGTGGGCAACTACGGTGAAGTCTTTGACCGGAATGTCGGCAAGGACTCGCCGCTCAAAATGGAGCGCGGCCTCAACGCGCTCTGGAACAAGGGCGGCGTTCAGTACGCTCCGCCAATTCGCTAACAAGACATCATTGCCGGGCGCTGCTGCATAATCGCCAGCGCCGTTGTGCTTACCCGACAGGACCGGCCATGTCCGATTTGACGCTTTCCGTGCAGCCGCGCAGAAGCCTCTCTTTGCACAATAAGAAGGTGCGAGGCATTTTCTACCAGGTCCTGCTCGCCGGCAGTCTGTTGGCCTTGGCCCTCGGTATCGGCATCCAGACCACCTCGAATATGCGGGCACGGGGAATCCCGCTTTCATTCGGCTTTTGGAATGAGGCTGCCGGCTTCGACATCAATCAGACGCTCATACCCTACGACACGCTTTCTACCTACGGCCAGGCCTTCTGGGTGGGCGTGGTCAACACGCTCTACGTCAGCTTGCTGGCAATCCTGTTGGCAACCTTGCTCGGCTTCGTGGTCGGCATTGCCCGCTTGTCGCAAAACTGGATCGTGGCGAAGGTCGCGACTTCGTATGTCGAGGTCATACGCAACGTCCCGTTATTGCTGCAGCTGCTTTTCTGGTACAACGCCGTGCTCAAGCCGCTGCCCGCGCCGAAGTCGTCGATCGAAATTCCCGGCGGCATCTACCTCAACAATCGCGGCCTCATAATTCCGGAGATCCAGCTGCATCCGGGAGCGGGGCTGGTGGACCTGGCATTCGCGGCAGCCATTTTCTTCTGCATCGTCTTCTGCTTCTACGCCAAGCGCGCCCAGAGACGAACTGGCAGGCAACTGCCAGTGCTCTTGGTTAGCCTCGCGACCTTGATAGGGTTTCCCCTCGTCATTTTCCTGGCGGCCGGCGAGCCGGTATCGTTCATAAGGCCGCAGCTGCACGGGTTCAATTTTCAAGGCGGACATCAGCTCTATCCGGAGTTCGCCGCTCTCCTGATCGGCCTGTCGGTCTACACCGGATCCTACATCGCCGAGATCGTCCGTGGTGGCATCCAGGCGGTGCCGAAGGGCCAGACCGAGGCTGCCTACGCGCTGGGGCTCTCACCGGGCAAGACGCTTCGCCTGGTCGTTGTTCCGCAGGCGCTGCGCATCATCATACCGCCTCTGACAAGTCAGTATCTCAACCTGACCAAGAACTCGTCGCTTGCCGTCTTCGTCGGCTACCCCGACCTCGTTCAGATCTTTGCGGGGACGGTGCTCAACCAGACGGGAGCGGCCGTCCAGGTGATGGCAATCACCCTGGCGGTCTATCTCGCCATCTCCATTGTCACCTCGTTGGCCATGAACGCGTTCAACCGGCATTTTGCGATCGTCGAGAGGTGACTCATGATCGATCAATCCTTGCGTCCACCAATCGTCAATCTCGCACTGATGCCGGCGATGGCACCGCCTGCCGATGTCCGGCCGAGTCCGTTGACCTGGGTCAAAAGGAATCTGTTCTCGACGCCTTTCTCAGGCGCGCTGACAATATGCTTTGTCCTCCTTGCGGTGTGGCTGCTGCATCAGTTTCTGAGCTTCGCCATCCTCAACGCGGTCTGGAGCGGCGGCCGAGAGGCCTGCCGTGCGAACCCGGAAGGAGCCTGCTGGCCCTTCATCGCGGAGAAATTCGATTATCTGCGATACGGCGCGTACCCCATTTCCGAGCGGTGGCGCGTTGATCTCACGCAGGCGATCGGGGCCATCCTGATAGCTTGGCTGCTGTGGACGAAGGCTCCGCGGCGCAAATTGGCGGCAATGCTATTTTTCGTTTTCTACCCCGTTGCCGCCTTCGTTCTCTTGCGTGGCGTCGCTCTGCTCCATTTGCCCGTGAATGATACCACGCTCTGGGGCGGCCTCTTGATTACGCTGCTCATGTCGATCGTGGGCATCGTCTTCTCGCTTCCGATCGGGATCCTCCTGGCGCTCGGACGCAGGTCGGACCTCCCAATCGTCAAGGCGGTTTGCCTAACATTCATCGAAGTCGTTCGGGGCGTGCCGTTTATCACTGTGTTGTTCATGGCGAACTTCATGATGCCGCTTTTCGTGCCGGATTACTTGACGCCAGATCGTCTCCTGCGCCCGCTCATCGCCATAGCCTTGTTCTCCTCCGCCTACATGGCAGAAGTTGTGCGGGCCGGTCTTCAGGCGATCCCGAAAGGCCAATACGAGGCGGCGAAGGCGCTCGGCATCAGCTACTTCGACATGATGCGCCTGATCGTACTGCCCCAGGCATTGACGATCGTCATCCCGAGCATTGTCTCGACATTCATCGGCCTGTTCAAAGACACGACGCTGGTTGCCATCGTCGGCATCGCAGACTTCTTGAAGGCCGTCGAAACGGCGCGGGTCGATCCGAGCTGGGCAGGCCCTACGATCTCCTCAACAGGGTACCTTTTTGCGGGGCTGGTCTATTGGGGCTTCTGCTTCGGCATGTCCCGTTACTCGCAGTCAATGGAGCGCCAGCTGGCGCGCGGCCACAAATCCTAGGAACGAACGACGATGCCTCAAGCAGTGTACGCTCCGAGAAGGGAAGCACCCGGCGAGTCCGTCGTCGCCGTCGAGCTGCGCGACGTTAACAAATGGTTCGGCTCGTTCCATGCGCTCAAGAACATCAATCTCTCGGTGCCTCGCGGTCAGCGAGTCGTGATCTGTGGCCCATCCGGGTCGGGCAAATCGACCATGATCCGATGCATAAACCATCTCGAGGAGCATCAATCGGGCGAGATCATCGTCAACGGAAAGCCGGTGGCGCAGGATCTCCGCAGGATAGACGAAGTCCGCAGCAACGTGGGTATGGTGTTCCAGCACTTCAATCTGTTTCCCCACCTGACGGTGCTCGAGAATTGCATGCTTGCGCCGGTGTGGGTGAGAAAGATGCCGCGGATGGCGGCAGAAGAATTGGCGCGCCATTATCTCGATCGCGTCAAGATCGCGGAGAAGGCGACCAACTATCCGGGACAGCTGTCGGGTGGCCAGCAGCAACGCGCTGCGATTGCCCGTGCCCTCTGCATGAACCCAAGAGTAATGCTCTTCGACGAGCCGACCTCCGCCCTCGATCCGGAGATGGTGAAGGAGGTCCTTGACACGATGGTGTCGCTCGCCAGCGAGGGCATGACGATGCTCTGCGTCACGCATGAGATGGGTTTCGCGCGGGAGGTAGCCGATCGAGTGGTGTTTATGGACCACGGCGAGATCGTTGAGGCGAACACACCACATGAGTTCTTCGCCAATTCCCGATCGGAGAGGGCGCGCCAGTTTCTAGCGCAAATCCTCAAATAGCGACGCCGCAGGCAGTGCGGCAAGCGCGACAACAGACTTTTGCGGGCATTACAAATGGCATGTGCAGACACGTCCAATCCGTCGATCGCGGCAGCAAGCGTTGCAGGAGTGGATCTCGACAAAATCCACGACCGCCAGCAATTCGGATCGGTCAAATGGGCCAATCAATGGGATGAGTTCTCCCCGCGGGTCGAGGGCGAAGACCTGCTCTCGCTATGGACGGCGGATATGGATTTCCGGGCTCCGGAAACCGTCGTCGCGCGGCTGCGCGAAGCGGCAGACCACGGTATTTACGGCTACACCCGTCGCGATCCGCGCCACTATGAGATCGTGCAATCGTGGTTTGCACGACGCCACAACTGGTCGCCGAAGCTGGAATCGTTGCTTCCCGCGCCGGCGATCATGCCGTCAGTGGCGACGATACTGCGAACCTTCACGAAACCGGGTGACGGCATCATTGTTCAGGCGCCTGTGTACTCGCCCTACTTCGAAGTGGTCCAGGGAAACGGACGGGTTCTGCTTATGAACCGCCTTAAGCTGGAAGACAACAAGTATGAGCTCGATCTCGAGGACTTCGAGACGCTGGCGGCAAGCGGCGCCAAGATATTTCTGCTCTGCAACCCTCACAATCCTGCCGGAAAAGCCTGGACGCTTGAGGAACTGACGGCACTGAACGCTATTTGTGAGCGCCATGGGGTTTTGGTCATTTCCGACGACATACACTGTGACATAAGACTGTCCGGCCGACCCCACATTGTCTTCTCCTCCATCTGTGAGGATGCGGCCGAGAAGTCGTTCATCTGCACGGCGCCGACGAAAACCTTCAACCTGGCCGGCATTCCCTCGGCGACCATTTCGGTGGCGAACAAAAAGCGCCGCGACAAGCTTCTTGCGGCGATGCAGGCCTCATTCATGGTGAACGCGAACTTTTTCGGCCGCCTCGCTCTGGAGGTCGCTTACAGTACCGGCGCGCCATGGCTCGACCAACTCACACGCTACATCGCCGGCAACATAGATCTGGTCTGCGAATTCGCCCGCGAACATCTTCCAGGAATTACGCCGATGATGCCCGACGCATCGTTTCTGGTGTGGTTGGATGCGCGCGCGCTCGATCGCCGGGTGGAAGGAGTTCAGAAGTTCTTTGTCAATCGTGCCGGGGTCAATTTGTACGATGGCCGCGTATATGGGCCCGGTGGCGAAGGATTCATTCGCCTCAATGTCGGCTGTCCGCGTCCTCTATTGCGTCGAGGGCTGGAGCGCATGGCTAACGCGCTGGTCTCGTCGTGACAAGGGGCTTAGGCCGGAGTCGGCGAAAGCTCATTTTCTAGCGAATCATCCTCAGACGCCCTCCGGGCAAGTTACTGTCATTGACCGACTTCCGCCCGCCACAAGCGGACAATCTGGAAACGGCCCAAACCGGTCGGCCGCCGATGGCCAAGCAGCGTCAGCTACCGCATCAGGTAGGCACATGATAGCCCCCGGGGACGACATGCGCGCCATCGGCCAGATACCAGCAGGATGGTTGAGAAACGATGGGTCTAGCTAGATAGACTGCGGAACCATACGGAAAGATACGGGAAGGTTCTCAATTTTCGCCCACGAAAAGCCAATAAAATCAATGTTCTGAGGCCGCCCTCCGTGCCCACCAAAACACCCCCGTAAGCCATTGTTCTCGCTGTATTTTTTGAGAGTTGCCCACAATGTGGACTCGAACCCCCCTCGTTTGAAGAATCTCGAAGCGTTTTTTACGCCTTTCAAGGACATCGAATCGAGCCAGCCATCGCGAGTGCTGAACTTGAGCGACCGTTGTCGCGTTTCGGCGAAATCCGCGCGCTTCTGATATTCAGTCCACGGACAATCGCTTTGGGTCCGGGCCAGGTATTGCTGGCATCAGTCTGAGAGATTTCGCGCATGCGAAGCGCGTTCTGTGATGCCAGTTGGCGTGATTAAACCACATGTTACTCCCGCTGTCGTAAATCGTCATACTGGCGTATCGTCAGGGTGGCCAAGCTCGCAGAACCAGCCTCCGAGATACTTCACCGACGGTCTGGTTGGATCGGGAACTGGGGTCTTTGCCTCGACTGTGGCGCGAAACGGTTCGGCGCTGTCCCGCGGGATAAAGCCGAGGTGGTCCGCGCCGCTGTTGTCGACCATCTTTAGCTTGTTGTTGGAAATGCCGAAGGAGATCGTATGGCCGACGCGCGGCGCGGTCAGCGATGCTTCCACCAAGCGCACGCAGTCGGCGAAGGAGAGATACGACCACAGCATGCGGCGGTCGGCCGGCTCGGGGAAGGACGAAAAGATGCGCAGGCATACCGTCTCGATGCCGAACTTGTCCCAGTAGAGCCGGCTGAGGCTTTCGACGAAATTCTTCGACACGCCGTAGAGGCTATCCGGGCGCACCGGCGCGTCGACGCCGATATGCGCCTCGATCTCGTGATAGCCGATGGCATGCACCGACGAGGCGTAGATGACACGCTTCACGCCGTGTTTCCGCGCGCCTTCGTAAATGTGGTAGGAGCCCCGGATGCTGGAATCGAGGATGGTCTGCCACTCGCATTCGAGCGGCGCGCCGCCGAAATGCACGATCGCGTCGCAATCCTTGGTCGCGGCGATCGTGGCTTCCATGTCGGCGAGATCGAAGACCGCTTCCTCTTCGTGAGGCGCGAGATCACCGAACGGGTGGCGCCCCGCCAGGCGAATCGTCTTTGCCAGCGGCACCAGCCCCTTGCGCAGCTCTGACCCAAGCCGGCCGGCGGCGCCAGTGATCAGGATACGTTCGTAATGCGGCATCGTTTACTCCACTTGCGCGACGGCGGCATTGATCCGCGCGATCGCCTCGGTCAGCGTCTCTTCGCTGGTCGCGGTCGAGATGCGGAAATAGGGTGACAGTCCATAGGCAACGCCAGGCACCGACGCCACCCGACCTTCGCTCAGAAGGTAGTTCGATACGGCTGCGTCGTCTTCCAACACGACGCTCTTGGGCGTCTTGCGGCCGATCAGGCTGGCACAGCCGATATAGGCGTAGAAGGCGCCTTCCGGCGCCGGCAGTGTCAGCCCGTCGATCTTGCGGATGCCGTCCACAACCAGATTGCGGCGGGACTGGAACGCCTGCCGGAAGCGGGCTACCTCATCCTGCGGACCGTTGAGCGCGGCTACGGTCGCGGCCTGCGCGATCGAGCACACCGAGGTGCAGGACTGGCTCTGGATCGTCCACATCGCCTTGACGAGCGGCGCGGGTCCTGCCGCGTAACCGACGCGCCACCCGGTCATCGCGTAGGATTTCGAGACGCCGTTGACGATCAGCGTGCGGTCCTTGAGCTCCGGGCAGGCCTTGCCGAAGGAAACGAACTCGCGTCCATCGAACAGGATGTGCTCGTAGATCTCGTCGGAAAGGATTAGCACCTGCGGGTGCTTTGCCAGCACAGCCCCCAGCGCCTTGAGGTCTGATTCCGAATAGACCGCGCCGGACGGATTGCCCGGCATGTTGAGGAAGAGCCACTTCGTCCTCGGCGTGATCGCCTTTTCCAGCAGCGCCGGAGTGATCCGGAAGCCGCTGGTCTCCGGGCACTCGACGACGACAGGTGTGCCGCCGAGCAGCTTCACCATTTCGGGATAGGAGACGAAGTACGGCGCCGGTAGGATTGCTTCGTCGCCAGTTTCCAGCGTCGCCATCAGCGCGTTGAAGATGATCTGCTTGGCGCCGTTGGCCACCACGATGTCATCGGCCCTGTAGTCGAGTCCGTTCTCGCGACGGAATTTTTCCGCTATGGCTTCGCGCACTTCGACTGTCCCGGCAGCGGCGGTATAGAGAGTCTGGCCGGCCCTGGCGGCGAAATGCGCGGCATCGATGATGTGGAGGGGCGTCGGGAAATCGGGCTCGCCCAGGCCGAGGTCGATCACGTCCACGCCCTTGGCGCGTAGCGCCTTGGCGGCCTGCGATGCCGCCATCGAGGCCGAAGGCTTCACCACCGAGAGGCGCGAGGCAATATAGCTCATCAGTCGTTCTCCGTGATGTAACCCTTGGACCGGTCATTGGCTCGCGCGGCCGCATTGCGTTTGACCGGATCGCCATAGCCGCCGCCGCCCGGCAGTTCGAGGATCAGCCGGCGTCCGGCCGGCACATGCTGCCAACCCTTGGGCCGCATCCTGGTGCCGTCGTCGAGCTTGACCACGCCGGCAACGCCCGGCTTGCCGCCGTTGCGGCCGTGGGCCGGATGATTGACGCGGTCGAACATGGCCGAGAAGTCGAATTCGTGGCCGTCGGTTGCTGCGATCTCGATGATCTGGCCGAGGCCGCCGCGGAATTCGCCGTCGCCGCCGGAGTTGGGGCGCAGCTCCTTACGCCAGATTACGATCGGGCCAGTATGTTCCGTCGCTTCGATCGGCATCGTGTGCACGCCGGACGGAAAGGCCGTCGCCGACAAGCCGTCGAGCTCGGGGCGGGCGCCCATGCCGCCGGAATTGAACATAAGCACTTCGGCGCGGCGACCGGATGCGCCTGAAACAGGGCGCGCCGAAATATGGATGTTCCAGAGTGCGCCGGCGCCTTCCGCGAGGATTTTTCCGGGTAACGCCTTCGAGAAGGCGCCGAGCACCAGATCGGGAACCATGTGGCCGAAAATATGCCTGAGCGCCACCGGCGCCGGCCGCACCGCGTTCAGGATGTTGACCGGTGAGGATACGGTGAAGAAGGCGAGCGAGGCGGCATTGTTGGGAATGTCGGGCGCCACCATGCATTTCAGCGCATAGCAGGCATAGGCCTTGCTGTAGATGATCGGGCAGTTGATGCCCCAGCGGCTCATCGGATCTGTGCCGGTGAAATCGACTTCGACATGGTCGTCGCGGACCGAGACCGTGGCCGCAAGCTTGACCGGCTCATCATAACCGTCGGTCACCAGCTCGTTCGACCAGCTTCCCTTCGGTAGCGCCTCGATGCGCTCGAGCATCGCGTCGCGGGTGCGCGAGAAGATGAAGTCGCCGAGCCCGTCGAGCGAGGGGAGGCCGATCTCCTTCATCATGTCGACGAGACGGCGATGGCCGACCTCGTTGCAGGCTGCAAGCGAATAGAAGTCGCCGACGACCTGGTTGGGCTCGCGGACATTGGCGCGCAGGATGCGGACCAAGTCGAGGTTGACCTTGCCCTTCTCGGCAAACTTCATGATCGGGATCTGAATGCCTTCCTCATAGACCGATTTGCCGTCGGCGCCGAAGCCGCGGCCGCCGACATCGACCACATGCGCCGTGCAGGCGAAGAAGGCGACGAGCTTGCCATTGAGGAAGGACGGCGAGACCATGGTGATGTCGTGCAGGTGGCCGGTGCCGAGCCAGGGATCGTTGGTGACGTAAGTGTCGCCCTCGAACATTTGATCGCGCGGGATCTCGTTCATGAAATGCAGCACGGCTTCGGCCATGGTGTTGACGTGGCCGGGCGTGCCGGTCACCGCCTGCGCCAGCATCTGGCCGCGCGGATCGAACACGCCGGCCGACAGGTCCCCGGATTCGCGCACCGAGGTGGAGAAGGCGGTGCGCAGCAGGGTGAGCGCCTGTTCCTCGACCACCGAGATCAACCGGTTCCACATGACCTGCATGCGGATTTCGCCAATATCGCTCATGCCTGGCTGCCTTTGCGGATCAGGAGGATCGCGCCGTCGCTCTGGATGACGGCGTCGAAGCTGGTGGTGACAACGGTCGATGTCTCGCGCTCGACGATGACGGCCGGGCCAGCGATGCGATCGCCGGGGCACAGCGCCTCGCGTTCGACGATGCCGTAGCTCTGCGGCGCCCCCGTTGCCGGATCGAAGACCGCGCGGGTCGTCGTCGGTTGGCTGGTCTTCTTGCCTGCGGTGAGCTCGTGCCTGGTGCCGGCCGGACGAATATCGGTCGCCTTCACCGACCAAGTGACGATCTCAATCTCCAGCCCGTCGAGCCCGTCGATGGCGCGGCCGAAGAAGCGCTGATAGCTGGTCTCGAACAGCGCCTTGAGCCTGGCGGCCGCATCGTCGCCGAACGGCTCGTCCGATACCGGCACGGGGATTTCCCAGCCCTGGCCGGCATAGCGCATGAAGGCGGTGATCTCGCAGACGATCTGGCCACTAGCGCCGGTGCGGACAAAGCCTTCGGCGGAGGCTTTGAGATCGGAGAGCAGGGCGTTGACGTCGGCCGGCTTGAAGCGCGAAAGGCGCGTCAGTTTCGAGGCCAGCGCCTCGTAGCCGAACGGCGCCTTGAGGAAACCGATCGCCGATCCAACGCCGGCGCCGCGCGGCACGATGCACTGATCGATGCCGAGCTTTTCGCAAAGCCTTGCCGCATGCAGAGGCGCTGCGCCGCCAAAGGCGATCATCAGATTGTCGGAAATGTTCTTGCCGTTCTCAACGGCGTGTACGCGGGCGGCGTTGGCCATGTTCTCGTCCACCACCTCGCAGATGCCGAAGGCGGTCGATATGGCATTCAACGACAGGCGCTCGCCGACATCGCGCAGGATCGCCTGCTCGGAAGCGGAGATGTCCAGCTTGATCGCGCCGCCGGCGAAATTGTGCGGATCAAGCTTGCCGAGCACCAAGTCGGCGTCGGTGATCGCCGGGCGCTTACCGCCGCGGCCATAGCAGGCCGGACCAGGTTCCGAGCCGGCGCTCTCCGGTCCGGTCTGGATGCGGCCCATAGCGTCCACCCACGCGATCGAGCCGCCGCCGGCGCCGATCTCGATCATCTCGATCACGGGGATCGAGATCGGCATGCCGGAGCCCTTGGAGAAGCGATAGGTGCGCGCCACTTCGAAGGTTCTCGCCGTGCGCGGCGCAAAATCCTCGATCAGGCAGATCTTGGCGGTGGTTCCGCCCATGTCATAGGAGACGACCTTCTCCAGGCCGAAGCGCCGAGCGATGTCGGCGGCAAAAATGGCGCCACCCGCGGGACCGGACTCGACCAGCCGGACAGGGAATTCAGAAGCGGTTTCCACCGAGATCAGGCCGCCGCCGGAATGGATCATGAAGACCGGGCACTCGGCGCCCATGTCCTTCAGGCGCGTCTGCAGGCGAGCGAGGTAGTCGGCCATCTGCGGCCGCACATAGGCGTTGGCGCAGACCGTGTTGAAGCGCTCGAACTCGCGCATCTGCGGCGAGACCTCGGCGCTGATTGACATCGGGATGGTAAGCTTGCGAGCGAGGATCTGGCGCGCCCGGCGCTCGTGATCGGGGTTGGCGTAAGCGTGGATGAAGCCGATCGCCACGGAGCCGAAATTGCCGGCCAAGATCCGCTCGGCGATTGCTTCCAGCGCCGCTTCGTCGAGCGGCTGCAGTTCCTGGCCCTCGGCGCCGATGCGGCCCTTGACGGTGAAACGATCTTCGCGCGGGATCAGCGGCGTCGGCAGCTGCAGGTTCAGATCATACTGCTCGAACCGGTTCTCCGTCCGCATCTCGATCACATCGCGAAAGCCTTCCGTCGTGACGAGCGCGGTCCTGGCGCCGCGCCGCTCGATCAGCGCATTGGTGGCGAGCGTCGTGCCGTGGATGATGATGCCTATCTCGGCTGCCGAAATTCCGGCGTCGCGGACGACGACGTCGATGCCGTCGAGGATCGCCTGCTCGGGCGCCGAATAATTGGTCAGCACCTTGGTCGAAAACATCGTTCCCCTGACATCGAGGGCGATGTCGGTGAAGGTGCCACCGATGTCCGCGCCGAGGCGGATGTCGTCTGATCTGGAGGTCATGCCGTGGCCTTCTGCGAAGCGAGTGCTGCGTCGCGCATCTGGGAAAGGGTCTGCCGGGGCGTGAGCGCTTCGGGCGAGATGGCGATGTCGAGAACGGCGCCGGTCGCAGACTGCTGGGCCCGCCGGAACGCCGCCGCGAAATGCCCGGTGCTTTCGACGCGCTCGGCGTGAAAACCATAGGCCTTTGCCAGCGCCACGAAGTCCGGGTTTTCCAGCGAGGTGCCGGAGACGCGGGCCGGATAGTTGCGTTCCTGATGCGCGCGGATCGTGCCGTATATGCCGTTGTTGATGATGAGCACGATCGGCTGCGCGCCGGCCTGCATAGCCGTGCCGAGCTCCTGGCAGTTCATCTGAAAGTCACCATCGCCGGCAAAGCATACGACGGTGCGCTGCGGAAACGCGACTTTCGCGGCGATGGCAGCAGGCAGGCCATAGCCCATCGCGCCAGACTGCGGGGCAAGCAGCCGCGCGCCCGGCCCGAACTTGAAGAACTTGTTCGGCCATACCGTGAAATTGCCGGCGCCGTTGGTGAGGATGACGTCGGCCGGCAAGGTCTCGCGCAACCAGGTGATGACCGCGACCATGTCGACCGGGCCGGGCTGGACGGGTGCCGCGAATGTGGCTTCATAGGCCTTGCGCGCCGCCGCGCGCCAGTCCGCCCAGGCGCCCCTCACCGAGGTCAACGCCCTGGCAAAAGCGTTTGGACCGGCATGAATGCCGATGGTGGGTACATAGATCTTGCCGATCTCGCGGTCGGATCCGTGGACGTGGATCAGCTTCTGGCGCGGCACCGGAACGTCGAGCAGCGTGTAGCCGTCGGTCGTCATCTCGCCGAAGCGGACATTGACAGCCAAGATCACGTCAGCATCGCGGATCAGCGTCTTGACATGCGCCACCATGCCGACGCCGGCTTCGCCAACGAAGACTGGCGAATGGTTGTCGAACTGGTCCTGGTAGCGGAAGGCGGCAATGACGGGGATGTCGGAAGCCTCGGCGAAGGCCTGGAGCGCGGCGCGTCCATTTGCCGTCCAGTTGGCCCCGCCTATCAGCAGCACCGGCCTCTCGGCCGCAGCCAGCATCTCAAGCGCCGACGAAAGGGCATCCTGCGACGGAGCGGCTTCGAAAATCGAAGCAGGGCCGCTGAGCGGCGCGACCTCGGTCGCGGTCGTCAGCATGTCTTCGGGCAGCGCGACGACGACGGGGCCGGGCCGGCCGGTCAAGGCGGTGGTCCAAGCGCGCGCCAAGATTTCAGGCAGGCGCTCAACGTCGTCGATCTCGACCGCCCATTTGGCGACGGTGCCGTAGACGGCGCGGTAGTCGATCTCCTGGAAGGCCTCGCGGCCCTTCATATCGGTGCCGACCTGGCCGACGAAGAGGATCATCGGCGAGCTATCCTGCATCGCGGTGTGGATGCCGATGCTGGCATTGGTCACGCCCGGACCGCGGGTCACTAAGCAGATGCCGGGCGATCCCGTCAACTTGCCGTAGGCCGAGGCCATGAAGGCGGCGCCGCCTTCATTGCGGCAAAGCACATAGTCCAGCTTGCCCTTGGTATCGTGCAGCGCGTCGAGAACGGCGAGATAGCTTTCGCCGGGCACGCCAAAGCTCTTGGTCGCGCCCAAGGCGATCAGGCACTCGACAAGAAGGCGACCGCCTTTGCGGACCATGCTTCGACATCCTCTTAAGCCGGTGGCAAGCGGACCGAGCCTGCCTTTCGGATTTATACCTGCACTGCGGCCGGTCGACGCGAAATCAAGAAATGCGATCCATACGAAAGTTTTTCTTTCGCTATGAAATCCGTACCAAAACACTGGGGTTCATGATGCCCGACGGATCGAATGCATCCTTCAGCCGTGCCATGAGCTCCCGCTCCACCGGACTTCTATTCCGGTCGGCCATGGCGATCTTGGCGCGGCCGAGCCCATGCTCGGCGGCGAAGCTCCCGCCCATGTCGGTGGCTGAAGCGGCCAGCGCCTCAGCGAATGCCGCGGCTTTCCCATCGAAATCGGCGCGGCCCGCCGGCGGTGACAGATTGTAGTGGATGTTGCCGTCGCCGAGATGGCCGAACGGGTTGATCCGCACGCCCGGAAGAATCTCGTGGCATAGTTTCGCGCCCGCCTCGATGAAGCGCGCGATCGCGCCCGGCGGCACGGAGATGTCGTGCTTGAGCTGCCCGCCCTCCAGCCGCTGGCCTTCCGGCTGCTCCTCGCGCAGGCGCCAGAACTGCGCCCGCTGCGCGCCCGAATTGGCCAGCGCGCCATCGACGACCAGGCCTTGCTCCATGCCCCAGTCCAGCGCCGAGCCCAGGATGTCGTCGAGGGGAACGCGCGTCGAGCCCGACGCCATCTCGACAAGCAGGTAGACGTCGCCCCGCGTCTCCAGCTGATAGGCGAGGTCTGGAAGATGCTTGAGCGCGAGCGTCAGGCCGACATCCGAAAAGAATTCAAGGCCGGCCAGGAACTCTCCGGCCTCGCCACGCAGAAACGCACCGAACGACACGGCGGCGGCGAAGTCGGACATCACCAGCAGCGCGCTCGCCCGCTGCTTTGGCGAGGGATAGAGCCTGAGGATTGCCCGCGTCACGATGCCGAGCGTGCCTTCCGAACCGCAGAACAGCTTGCGCAGCTGATAGCCTGCATTGTCCTTCTGCACTGCGCGCATTCCGTCCCACACCGTGCCGTCCGCCATGACGACCTCGAGGCCGAGGACCAGATCCTGCATCATGCCGAAGCGGAAGGCCTGGCTGCCGCCGGCATTGGTGCCGATCAGACCGCCGATCCTGGCGCTGCCTTCGGCCCCAAGATGCACTGGGAACATCAGGCCATGCGGCTCCAGCGCCTCGTGCAGCGCGGCGAGCACGACGCCTGCCTCAACAGCGATCGAGCCGCTCTCCGGATCCGGCTCGCCGATTGCCGTCATGCGCGACAGCGAGACGATAACCGCGTCGGGCTGCTCGGCGACGGCCCCACCGCACAGGCCGGTATTGCCGCCTTGCGGCACGACTGCCAATCCTGCCTGCCGGCAAGCCTTGACGACCGCGGCCACCTCCGCGGTGTTGGCGGGGCGGGCGACGCCCACGGGCCGGACGCCGTAGCGGTTGAGCCAATCGCGCTGGTAAGGTTGGGCATCATCGCCCGAAAGCCAGCCTTTCGGTCCGAGTATCCCGCGCAGGGCGACAATGGGATCGGTCATTGAAATTCCTGCTGATGTGCGCGCGAACGTTGCATCTCCCGGGATGCTGTTCAATGACCCAGCACCTGCGACAGAAACTGACGAGTTCGCTCATTTCGGGAGGAGGTGAAGAACGCCTCCGGCGGCGCCTCTTCCACGATCTCGCCGCCGTCCATGAAGATGACCCGGTCGGCGACGCGACGGGCGAAGCCCATTTCGTGGGTCACGCAGATCATCGTCATGCCTTCGGAAGCGAGCGTCACCATGACATCCAGCACCTCGGCGATCATCTCCGGGTCGAGCGCCGAGGTCGGCTCGTCGAACAGCATGATATGCGGCTGCATGCAGAGCGCGCGGGCGATCGCGACGCGCTGCTGCTGGCCGCCGGAAAGCTGGCTCGGAAACTTCATCGCCTGCTCAGGGATTCGCACCTTCTCCAGAAAGCGCCTGGCCGTCGTCTCGGCTTCCGCGCGCGGCCGCTTGCGGACGATCATTGGCGCGATCATGCAGTTCTCCAGCACCGTCATGTGCGGGAACAGATTGAAGTGCTGGAACACCATGCCGACTTCGCGCCTGATCCCGTCGATATTGCCGACGTCGTCGTTGAGCTCGGTGCCGAGCACGGCGATGCGGCCGCCGTCATGCTGTTCGAGCCGGTTGATGCAGCGGATCAGGGTGGATTTGCCGGAGCCTGACGGACCGCAGATGACGATCCTTTCGCCGCGCCCGACGGAGAGGTTTATCTTTCGCAGCGCGTGGAACGACCCGTAATGTTTGTCGAGACTTTCGATTTGCACGGCCGAGCCGGACGGGAGCGTCGGTTCCATGCATCCTCCTTAGCGTTCGCCGACCGCCATGCGCCGCTCGAGGTAAGCGCCGTAGCGGGACAGGCTGAAGACGAAGACGAAATAGATGAAGGCAATGAAGGCATAGACCTCGACATAGGCGAAGCGCCATTCGCCGGTGCCATAGGCGGCGTTGCCGGAGGCCAGGATCTCGAAGAAGCCGACGATGACCACCAGCGAGGTCTCCTTGAACGAGATGACGAACTGGTTGATCGTGGCCGGCAGCGCGTTGCGCATCGCCTGCGGCAGAAGGATGCGGCCGATACGCTGCCAGTAGCTCATGCCGAGCGCCATGGCGGCTTCTTCCTGCCCGGCCGGGACGCCCTGCATGCCGCCTCTGACGATCTCGGCCTGATAGGCGGAGAAGAACAAGGCGGAACCCAGGATCACCCGGTAGAGTTTGTCGCCCGCCATCCACTGCGGCAAGGCGAAAGGCAGGACGATGGCGAAGGTGAACAGGATCGAGATCAGCGGCAATGACCGGACCCCATCGATGATGAGACCGGTGGTCCTGGATATCCATGGCAGCTCGGAGCGGCGCAGCAGCGCCAGGCAGACCGCCAGCGGGAAGCCGATCAGACAGGTGGTCACGAAGATGAAGAGGGTGAGCGCCAGCCCGCCCCAGGCTTCCTCGCCGACATAGGAAAGGCCGAGCACGCCGCCTTTCATCAGCACGTAGTACGACGCTGCTCCTGCTCCCCACACCAGCGCGATCCGGCGTCCGGTCCAGAAGGCCGGAATACAGCTCAGCACCGTCATCACCACCACGGTCAGGCAGGCGAGCGCGGAGCGCCATTGCTCCTCGAAGGGATAGAGGCCGAACAGGATGATCCGCCACCGGGCAGCGATGACCGACCAGCAGGCTCCTGCCGCCGCCTGGCACGCATCTGGCCCGCCACTCGTGGTGAAGACGGCAGAAAAGACTGCCCAGTTGAGCAGTTTCCAGACGATAGAGACCATGATCGCCAAGGAGATCAGCGACAGCAGCGCCTGGAGCGGCGTCGCGAAGAAGCGGCGCTTCAGGTCTTCGAGCCTGCCCGGGGCAGGGGGGGCGACAATGACCATCTCCATCTCTGTCATCCCCTCAGTTGATTGCCCTTGAGGGCAATGGCCTTGTTGATGCGGTTGAAGACGGCGGCAAGGCTGAGATTGATGGCGAGGAAGCCTCCCATCAGGATGCCGATCACTTCCAGGGTCTGCCCGGAATGATTGATGGTCAACGCCACGATCATGAAGAAGTCGGTGAAGCCGACGGCAATGCCCATGGTCGTGGCCTTCATCAGCCAGACATACTGGTTGGCAAGGATCGGCAGCATGGCCCGCAACGCCAGCGGCAGACGCACCAGCGTGAAGACGCGCCATGGGCTCAAACCGAGCGAGCGTGCAGCTTCCATCTGGCCCATGCCGACAGATTTGAAGCCGCCGCGCACGATTTCTGCGATGTAGGAGCCGCCATAGATGGCGATCGCGATAGCCAAGGCGGAGAATTCCGGCGGAACGCGCAGGCCGCCCCTCAGGTTGAGGCCTTCTAGGGCCGGGAAATCGAGCAGCGGTGCGTCAGGCAGACGTCCTACCATCAAAACGATGGCCGCGCAGGCCAGCGCCGCAGCAGCACCGGCAAGCTGAATGGTGGCACGCTGGCCGAACGGCTGGCTGAGCCGTGACGTCCTGCCCAGCCAGACCGGCAGCGCGATGGCGGCGATCACGGCCGATGTGGCCAGCGCCATTGCCACCCCGCCGACATTCGGCGCCGGCACATAGAGGCCGCGGCTGGTCAGCAGAAAGCCCCAGGCTTCGTGCGCAGCGCGCGGCGTCGGCAGGTGCGTGATCAAAGCGTACCAGAAGAAGACCTGGAGGATCAGCGGGATGTTGCGGAAGATGTCGACATAGGTGCGGCCGAGCAATTGCGCCAGTTCGTTGGACGAGGTCCGCGCCAGGCCGACGATCGTCCCGACTAGCGTTGCCAGGATCAGCCCCGTGCAGCCCAGGAACAGCGTGTTGATGATGCCGATAAGGAAGAACCACCAATAGGGATCATTGGCCGTGGCCGGCAGCAACGAGAAGTTCACGTCCCAGCCCGTCGACTTGTAGAGGAAATCGAATCCCGAGGTGATCCCTTGCTCCGCGAGATTCCGCCGCGCGATGATGATGCCTGCGAGCACCAGGGCCGCAAGCGAACCGACATAGACGACCTGCAACAGCGCGCTGCGGACCTTCTGATTTCTCAGCAGGCTGACCATTGACCAATCCTTCTCGAATTGCCGCCGGCTCCGCCCGGCCGAAGCCAGGCGGGAGCCTTGAGCGGTAACACCGTCAGACGTGGATCAGTCGATCACCAGCGGGAACAGGACGCCGCCATTGTTCCAGAGGTTGGTTAGCTCGCGATCCATCTTGTAGGGCGAGTCCTTGCCTAGGTCGCGATCGAAGATCTCGCCGTAATTGCCGACCTTCTTGATCACGTTGTAGGCCCAATCGTCGGAGAGTCCGAGGCCCTTGCCCATGCCGGGCGTCACGCCAAGGAACTTCGCCACCTGCGGCGAGGTCGGCTTGGCCTTGATCTCGTCGACGTTCTTGGAGGTGATGCCTTCCTGCTCGGCGAAGATCAGTGTGCTCAGCGTCCAGTTGGCGATGTCGACCCAATTGTCGTCGCCCTGGCGCATGATCATGACTTCCGGCTCTACCGCGAGCACGTCGGGCAGGATGACATGGTCTTCGACCTTGCTCTTGGCGATGCGGGCGATGGCCAATGTCGGACCCCACTGTGCATAAAGATCGCAACGGCCGGAGAAGTAGGCCTGCTCCAACTCTTCCGTCTTTTCGATCAGCACCGGCTCGAGCTTGATGCCGAGCTTCTGGGCGTAGGCGGCGACCTGCTGTTCCTGCGAGGTGCCGGCGGGAATGCAGATCGTGCCGCCATTGGCATCCTTGAGCGACTTCAGGTTGAGCTCCTTATGCGCCATCACCTTGGTGGTGCCGAGATAGTAGGACGTCGAGAATTGCAGGCCGAGCTCGGTGTCGCGGCTGAGTGTGCCGCCCGAGGCCTTGATGATGATGTCGACATCGCCCGACTGAAGCGAGGGCCAGCGCTGCGCCCAGCTGATCGGCACGACCTTCAGCTTCGCCGGATCGCCGAACACGGCGGTCGCCACCGCCTTGCAAAGGTCGATGTCCATGCCCTTCCAGTTGCCCTTGTCGTCCACCTCGGCGAAGCCGAGATAGGAGCCGTCATGGCCAGTGCAGTTGAGCACGCCGCGGGCCTTCACGGTCTCCAGCGTCTTGCCGCCGGCGGCTTCAGCCGGCGCCGCCAGATGCACGAGGCCCAGGGCCATGGCGGCGGCCCCCCATTTGATCATTTTCATAGTTGTTGTCTCCACTGTTGAGGTTGTTCCGTTTCTTGTTGTTGGAGCCCCGCAAGATGTCTTCGGGACTCGGTCTCGAAGCCGCCTCTCAGTCGGAAAGCGGGGTCGGTTTCGGCAAGGAGAGTTTCAGGTCGCTCCGCCAATCCTCCTGGGCCAGCCATCGATGGAGCGCCGCCACCGCCTTCACGCGCAGATGCCCGCGCGGGACGACGAGGTAGAAACCAGGCACTTCCTCCGGCTTCATATCGGCAATGGCGTCGCGGCCGATCGGCGCCACCAGCGCGCCGGAGCGGAAATCTTCCTCGGCATCGATCACGGAAACCAGGCCGACGCCGATGCCTTGCAGGGTCGCCCGACGCATGGTCGCGGCATCGTCGAAGCTGATGCTGCGGTCACCATCCGTCAGCTCGACGCCAAGGTGCCGCAGAATATCCGGCCACAGGCGCTTCGACTTGACGGTGTCGAGCAGCGTGAACTTCGTCAGATCGTGCGCCGACTTGATCTTTTCGCCGATCGCCGGCGTGCAGCAGATGATCTTCGGATCCGGCACCAAGAGCGTGGTTTCGTAGTCCGGCCAGTTGCCGTAGCCCCACTGCACGGTCATATCGATGTCGTCGCGCCCGAAGTCGGGCAGGTCGACCATCGTCGTCAGGCGCAGATCGGCGCCCGGCAGCATCTCGCGGAAGAGCGAGAGCCTGGGCAGCAAATAGTGCGTGGCGAAGTAGGGGCTGGCATTGAGGTTGATGCGGTCGCGGTAGTTCGACTTGGTGACGCGGCGGACACCTTCGGAAAACTCCTCGAAGCCGGCCTTGACGTAGTGCGAGAGCAAAATGGCGGATTCGGTCAGCTCGATCGAACGACCCTTGCGCTCGAACAGCGTCACCTGGAGCGTGTCCTCCAGGAGCTTGATCTGCTGCCCGACCGCTTGCGGCGTGACCAGCAATTCGTCGGCTGCCTGCCTAAAACTCTTGTGCTGCGCGACGGCGTGGAAAACGCGCAGCGCATTGAGCGATGGGAGGCGAAGCTTGCCGGTCATGGAATTCCGCCTCCTTTCGTTCGAGACTCCGTCGATCATGCACTGCTGAATGTCAGCCGGGCCGGGCTGATGAAGTTTGTTCAGGCGTAGATGTAACCACCTGAGACAATGACGTTTTCGCCTGTCATGTAGGTATTCTTGGGCCCGCCGGTCATGAGTACCCACTCGGCGATTTCCGTCGGCTCCGCGCCGCGGCCGAGAGGGCTTGCCTTAGCCAGCTCCTCGAGGAAACCGAGCGCCTTTGCCTTCTCCGTGGCCATGCCGGCGGGTGCGACGGAATTCACCAGGACGCCGTCCTTGGCGACGTGATGGGCAAAGGAGCGCGTCAGGCTGACGACGGCTGCCTTCGTCGCTGCATAATGGGCGTTCTGCGGGTGCGCCTTGAAGGCATCGACCGAGGTGAGGTTCACAATCCGCCCGCGGACATGGTTCTTCGGCTCTTGCGCCTGCATGTGGCGAACCGCGGCCACCATCATGTGATAGGTGCCTTTGATGTTGATGCCGTTGGAGGCGTCCCAATCGGCGTCGGTGATCTCGAGCAGCGGACGGCGCGGATAGATGGCGGCGCAATTGATCAGCGTGTCGATGCGCCCGAGCTTCGAAACGATGGCGTCGAAAGCGGCATGGCACTGCGGGCCGACCTGGATGTCGCAAGTCGCCGCTGCGGTCGGCAGGCTCTTGGCCTTTGCCGGATCGAGCGCGCTCTGCGCTGCTTCCTGGTTGATGTCGATGATACCGATCTTTGTCGCTCCGGCCTCCACGGCCATGCGGGCGAGAAGAGCGCCGAGGCCTGCGCCGCCGCCAACGATCAGAACGGAAAGGTCTTTCATCCTGTTTCCCTTACTTGGTGCCGCTCGGCGAGGTTGGCCAGGTCGGCATGATGTCAAAACGGGTAACGTCGGCCCATGCGGGGAGCGCGAGAACCGCGGTCACCATCTTGGCCACGTCATCCGGCTGCACCACCTTGCTGGCGTACATGGCCTCGCGCGCCTTGGCGTCGAGGATGTCTTCATAGAGCTGCGTCTCGA
The DNA here is from genome assembly GCF_020165285.1 of Mesorhizobium sp. CA10. Classification (NCBI taxonomy): domain Bacteria; kingdom Pseudomonadati; phylum Pseudomonadota; class Alphaproteobacteria; order Hyphomicrobiales; family Phyllobacteriaceae; genus Mesorhizobium; species Mesorhizobium sp. CA10. The sequence continues at coordinate 64,780 of NZ_JAIUHV010000006.1, read as the reverse complement.
CACGGCCGGCGACGATCTCGGTGACGCGTATGCCGGACGCAGAGAGGTCGGCGCGCAGCGCGCCGGCAAAGCCGGAGATCGCCGCCTTGGTGGCCGCGTAGACGGCGATGTTGGAGAATGCCGTGTGGCCGGCGACGGAACCGGTGAACAAGATGTGGCCCGACTGCCGCTCGCGCATCTGCGGCACGACGAGGCGGGTGAGCAGGATCGCGGCGCTGAGGTTCACCTCGAGCGTGGTGTCGATGTCGGCGATGTTCATATCGGCGAAATTGCCGAGCGGCGGCATGATGCCGGCGTTGTTGATCAAGACGTCGACGGTGAGATCGGCCAGCACCGATTCCAGCGCCTCGCGGTCGGTGACGTCGACGGCGATCGGCACGATGCCCGGACGCTCGGCCTGTAGCTCCTTGAGCGCGGCCTGGCTGCGGCCGATGGCATAGACGTCGTAGCCGGCGTCGCTCAGCGCAATTGCCATCGCCCGCCCTATGCCGCTCGTCGCTCCTGTTATGAAGGCTGTCGTCACCTGGGCTTCCCCGATTGCTTGGACTTCAGTTTGCGGCCTGGGCCGATGCCGCGAAACCAAGAAAAGCAGCAAAAAGGAAAGATAAACTTTCGAACGCCTTTCGGCGGCTGGAATATTCCGGCGTGCCTAGGCGGCGACAAACGCTGCTGTCCCAAGGAAAACAATGTCCTCAAACCGCGAAGGCGGATTTCCGATCGCCAGCTGAGAAAAAACATGGCTTTCGTAAACAACCGGCCGCCTGCGCGGCGACAGAGGCAAACGACCTCGCAGTCGGTGAACCTACCCGGCGGTCGGCAAAGGCTTTTTCAGCTTGGTGAAAAGCGAGGCCGCCGCGGCCTTCTGCTCGGCCTCGGTTGTCTCGACGCCCGAGGCTTTGGCAAGCGCGCGCACACGTCCCAAACTGTTCTGCAGATGCTTGCGCATCGCCTGTCGGGCTTTGCTTCCGTCCTGCCTTTCGATGGCATCGACGATGGCTTTGTGCTCGCTGTGGATACGCGCGTAGTAGCTGTCCTTGAGGGCAGGCTCGACGACATAACCGAGCTGGAATCTCGGCACGATCATCGGCCCGAGATAGGCAAGGAAGCCGTGGATGAATTCGTTGCGCGCCGCCTTGGCGATCGCGAGGTGGAAGTCGTAATCGTAATGGATCTGGACCGCGGCGGGGTCGGCCTGCTGCGCGTCGATGTCATCCATTATGGCGCGGATGCCGCTTGCTTCCTTGTCGGTGCGGCGTTCCGCACAGAGCCCGGCGGATTCCACCTCGACGCTCAGTCTGAGTTCAAGCAAGGCGATGGTTTCCGGCAGGGTCCTGAGTGCCTCGTCCGGGATCGAGAAACTGCGCGGGGTCGGCGTCTCGCTGACGAACATGCCGCGCCCCTGCTGCGGAACCACCATACCCTCGGAGCGCAGCCGCGCCACTGCTTCGCGCACGACGGTGCGGCTGACGTCGTATTCGGCGCAAAGCTCGGCCTCGGTCGGCAGTTGCGCGCCAGGCTGCAACTGACCGGAGCGGATCTTTTCGGCCAAGCTCTCCGCCACCAGGGTGGAAAGCGGCTTGCGTTTCGTCATTGAGGTCCTTCCGTTCAAGTTCAGATTCGGGATGATGCCCGAACCGGCAGGACCATTCAAACCGCGGCTGTCACGATCAGCTCGATCAGCATGCCGGGCTTGGCCATGCGGCCCTCGCCGGAGGAGCGGGCCGGCGCGTGCTCCTTCGGCATCCAGGCATCCCAGACCGTGTTGACCTCGTCGAAATCGCGCACGTCGTCCAGCCACATCTGGACGTGCAGGATGCGGGTCTTGTTAGTGCCCGCCTTGGCGAGCAGCGCGTCGATCTTGTCCAGCACCTCGCGCATCTGGTCGGCCGCGGATTGGCCCGGCTTCGCCACCTGACCAGTGAGGTACAGCGTGCCGTTGTGGATGACGCCGTGATGAACGCGGGTGTCGAAGTCGAAGCGCTGGATGTCGGTCACGGGTTCTCTCTCAGATAGCCGGCGTCAGCCGAATGGGATTGCCTTGCAGATACTGCGCGTAGGGCGCCTGGACGAGCCAGCCGGCATCGACGGGCAGGGTCACGCCGGTTATCGAGGCGGCGCGGTCGGAGCACAGGAACAGCGCGGCCTCGGCAACGTCGCGCGGCTCGACGAAGCGGCGCAGCGCCGTGGTCGCCTGGATGGCTTCGGGGTTGCGCTCGCCCTTGGCGATCTTTGCTTTCAGCCCGTCCGACAGCGTGTAACCCGGAGCCACGGCATTGACGCGTACCCCGTGCGGGCCGAGCTCGGCGGCCAACATCTGGGTGAGGGCCAGCACCGCATGTTTTCCCGGCGTATAGGCCGGCAGCGACAGCGGCGCGAAAGAGGCAAGCGAGCCGACATTGAGGATCGCCCCGCGCCCGGCCGCCGACATCAGCCGGCCGAACACCTGGCAGCCGAGCAGGGTGCCGCGATAGTTGATGCGCCACATCTTTTCGTCTTCGGCGAGGTCCTGGTCGAGCACATGCTTGCCGCTCTGCAGGATGCCGGCGCAGTTGACGACGACATGAGGCGTGCCGAAGGCGTCGCCGACGGCTTGCGCCAGCGCCTCGACGGAGACGGGATCGGCAACGTCGGTCCCGACGAAGAGGGCTCGCGGCGCGCCTATGCTCTCGCAGGCGCTCGCCGTTTCCTTGCCACGGACGCTGTCGCGGCCGGCGACGACCACCTGATAGCCGTCCCCGGCAAAGTGCTCGGCGATCGCACGGCCGATGCCGGACGTGCCGCCGATGATGACGGCGCTCATTGCATCAGCCATGGTGGCGGTCCTTCCGCTCGATGTCGAAGAACGCGGCCATGGCCTCGACCTGGAAATCCATCATCGGGCGTCCGGGTTGAATGCGGCAGCCGATCGCCTTCGCCGCCTTGAGCAGGGCGGTCTCGGCCGGCTCCATGATGATGTCGACCACCGTCATGTTCGGGGTCAGCTTGCTAACATCCATCGGCAGCGGGTCGCCGGCTTTCAGGCCGGACGGCGTCGCGTTGATCGCCATGTCCATGCCGGACGGGTCGGGATCTGCGACCTCGATGCGGCAATCGGGGAAGGACTTGTTGACCAGCGATGCGAGTTTTTGCGCGCGTTCCCTGTCGATGTCGGCCAGGCGGATTTCCGCCGCGCCTTCTTCGGCAAGGCAATAAGTCAGCGAGGCACCCGCGCCGCCGGCGCCGACCTGGAGGATACGCTTGCCGGCGATCCGGTGTTCGCCTGCCTTCAGCCCCTCGATGAAGCCGACGCCGTCGAAATTGTCGGCATACCAGCTGCCGTCCGCCTGCCGGCGCACCGAGTTGGCGCTCTGCACGCGCGCGGCGCGGTCGTGAGCGGCCGCGCATTTGTGGTAGACCGGGACCTTATAGGGCACGGAGATGATCACACCCCTGATGTTCTCAGCCGCCGTGATGCCGGCCCAGAAAGTGTCGAAATCTTCCGGACGGCAGCTCAGCGGCACCATCAGGCTGTCGAGCCCCTTCTGCTCGAAGATCTCGTTGAATATGCCGGGGCTCTTCGCATGGCCCACGGGATGGGCTAGCATGACGAAGATGTCGGCCTTGCCGGATCCGCGCATCGGTTATTCCTTTCCGTTTGAAAGTTCGTGATCACTCAGGATTTCGAGCGCCCGCACGAGTGACGAATGGTCGGCGTCCGCGCCGGCGGTTCGCGCTGAGCAGGCATTCATCAGCTGCTGCGCCGTTGCCGTGCCCGGCAATGCAACGCTAAGCGCGCGAGCACTTTCGAGCGCAAGACCGAGATCCTTCTGGTGCAGCCGGATGCGGAAACCCGGGGCGAAGGCGCGGGCGATCATGCGCTCGCCATGCACTTCAAGCACGCGCGATGAGGCGAAGCCGCCCATCAGGGCAGTGCGCACCTTCGCCGGATCGCAGCCGGCCTTGCCGGCAAAGACCAGCGCTTCGGCAACCGCTTCGATGTTGAGCGCGACGATGATCTGGTTGGCGATCTTGCAGGTCTGGCCGGCGCCGTTCTTTTCGCCGATCAGCGTGATGTTGTTGCCAAGCTTCTCAAAGATCGGCAGCGCGCGCTCGAACTCGGCAGCCGGACCACCGACCATGATGGTAAGTGTGGCCGCCTTGGCGCCGACCTCGCCGCCGGAGACCGGCGCGTCGAGATAGCCGCCCCCCGCTTCCCTGATTTTCGCCGCAAATTGGGCGGTGGCGATCGGGCTGATCGAGCTCATGTCGATCACCAGCTTGCCGGCGGATATCCCTTCAAGCACGCCGTTCTGGCCAAACAGGACGCGCTCCACGTCAGGCGTGTCGGGCAGCATCGTGATGACGATCTCCGCGGTCCGCGCTACCTCGGCGGCGGAGGCGACGACCGATGCTCGCAGATCTGCAGGCAGAGGCGAGCGGTTGAGCACCGTGAGGACCTCATACCCCGCGTCGGCGAGATGCCTTGCCATCGGCGCCCCCATGACGCCCAGTCCGATAAAGCCAATCTTCATTTGCAACTCCGTTGCGGCCAGAGCCATCTTGCAGGCCAAGCTTGCCATATGATATAGGACATCATACAAATTTCAATGCACCTTCTTTAGCTGGAGATCGATCGCAAAATGCAGGAGCGTGTCAATTCGCTAAAGGCTGCCGTGCAGGCGGGCAAACCCCACATCGGTATCTGGTGCTCGCTGGCTTCGGCGCTGACCACCGAGGTCGTCGCCGGTTCCGGGACGGGCTGGCTGCTGATCGACGGCGAACACAGCCCGAACGATCTGCGCAGCATCATGGCGCAGCTGCAGGTCGCGGCAGCGTTTCCTTGTGAGGCAGTGGTGCGCCTGCCGTCCGACGATGCCAACCTCATGAAGCAGGCTTTGGATGTCGGCGCCCGCAGCTTGATGATTCCAAATGTGCGCACGGCGGAGCAGGCACGCGCCATCGTCGCAGCCATTACCTATGCGCCAGGCGGCTTCCGCGGCTTTTCCGTCGGTCATCGTGCCAACGCGTTTGGCCGCATCGCCAGCTACCACGCCAAGGCACGCGAGCAGCAGCTGCTGGCCGTCCAGATCGAGGACGAATCGGGCGTCGCCAATGCGGGCGAGATCGCCGCTGTCGCGGGCGTCGATGTGCTCTTCGTCGGCCCCGGCGATCTCTCCACCAATATGGGCGCGATGGGCAATCCAGGCGCTGCACATGTGCAGGAGGCGATCGCTTCGGTGCGCAAGGCCGCGGCCGCCGCTGGCAAGGCCAGCGGCATCCTGGCGCCGGTCAAGGCCGACGCCGACCGCTATGTCGCCGACGGCTTCACCATGATTGCGGTGGGCTCGGATCTCGGTTTGCTGGCGCGGGGCTCGGATGCCCTGATCGCTTCTTTCAGGCAGTAGGAAAAGCCATGGCAATTCCTCCTTACAAGGCGCCTTCCCGGGACGCCTACGACATCGTCATCGTCGGTGGCGCGGTGATCGGTTCGTCGACCGCTTACTGGCTGAGCCAGGCGCTGGGCAGCGGCGCGTCGATCCTCGTGGTCGAACGCGACTCAAGCTACGAGTTCTCCTCGACGGCGCTCTCCACCAGCGCAATCCGCCAGCAATATTCCAACCCGATCAATGTGAAGATCAGCCAGTTCGGCATCGAGATCATCCGCGGTTTTCAGGAGCGGATGGCGCCGTTCTACACCAATGAGCCCGCGCCTGATCTCGGCTTCAAGGAACATGGATATCTCTACTGCTGCTCGCCCGAGGGCGTGAACGCAGCGCGCGAACGGGTCGAGCTGCAGCGCAGCCTCGGCGCCCACACCGTCTTCCTCGAACCGGGCGCGTTGAAGGCACGTTTTCCGTGGCTGAATGTCGACGACCTCGGCGGAGGTTCGTGGGGTTCGCGCGAAGAGGGCTGGTTCGACTCCATGGGCTTGCTTAATGGGTTCCGCCGCGCGGCGCGAGCGAGCGGCGTCGAATATATCGACAACGCCGTGACGGATTTGGATGTTTCCGAAGGCCGGGTCGTCTCTGCCCGTCTCTCGACCGGCCAGACGGTTCGTTGCGGAACCCTAGTCAACGCCGCCGGTCCACGCGCACAGCAGGTCGCCGCCATGGCTGGCTTGTCCATCCCGGTTGCTCCCTACAAGCGCTACAGTTTTGTTTTCGCCAGCGCCAATCCCATCCCCGGGCGGATGCCCAATGTCATCGATCTTTCCGGCACCTTCGTGCGTCCGGAAGGTGAGCTCTTCCTCACCGGCAACACGCCGCAGGGCGACGGGCCGGCCGACTACGACGACTTCGAGATCCATTTTGAAGAGTTCGACGACTACATCTGGCCGGCGCTCTGGCACCGCATTCCAGCCTTCGACGCGTTGAAGGTGCAGACCAGTTGGACCGGCCATTACGAATACAACATGCTCGACCACAACGGTATCGTCGGCTTCCACCCGGAGGTGACCAACTTCATGTTCGCCAACGGTTTCTCCGGCCATGGCCTGCAGCAGTCGCCTGCCGTCGGCCGGGCGGTCTCGGAGCTGATTGTCCACGGGGCTTTTCAGACGCTCGACCTGTCGCCGTTCAGCTACGAGCGCATACCGCGCAATGAACCGTTCCTCGAGGAAGCAGTGATCTAATGGCCTTGAGTGTTGACCGCCTTGCGCCTCTTCCCGGTCGCTGAGATCGGCTCGTTTTCGCCCGACAACGGACTTCAAACCAAATGTCCGATGGCGGCCCGGCTGCCCGTGCCTCAGATATTCTCCGGCGTGACAATTTCAAATGGTATTGATCGCTGAAGGGTGGCGAATGGTGCCTGTGGTCCAATGACGTCGATCATGGTCTGCACGAGAAGGGCGGAAGTCGCCTCGAGGGGATGGCAGAGCGCGGCTGTGATCAGTCCCTCAGACAGTCCTTTTCGGGTCTCCGGGCCAATGTCGCGGCACACCACCTTGATCCCTGCTCGCCTCTCGGCAGACGCCTCCCTTAAGGCACGAAGAACGCCTGTGATGCCGCCGCCAACGATCAGAATCCCGACAAGATCGTCGGTCGTCTTCAGCAACTCCGCCACCATGCGGTAAGCTTCGCTTGGTTCCTCATGAGTGGGGCGGCTTTCCTCAACTGTGAGCCGAGGCGCGTGCTCGCGCAGATAGGAGCGGAAGCTGGCATCCGAGACATCCTGGCACTGATACCGGTGATTGCCGATGAAAACCGCAATGCGACCGGGGCCTTGCGTCGTTTGCGTGATCAGGAAGGCTGCGGTCCGCCCCAGCTTCCAATTGTCGGTGCCCACATAAGCCGCCCTTTCCGGGGCGGATTGATCCGTGATGTAGGAGACGACCGGTTTCCCCATTTCCTTCAGTGAACGGATGGCCTGGCCAACGATCGGGTGATCAGCCGCGACCACCGCGACCGCATCGCATCCCTCGCCGAGCGCGATAAGACGGCCCGATATGGTCTCCGGCGTTAGAATATCGACGAAGTCGACGACAGGTTCAATGACCTCGTCCCGACGCTCGCGACAGGCGGCAATAATCTTCTTCCCGAACAGCTGGTAGAGGTCGCGGGTCGACTGCTGGAGCAGGAAACCCAGCCGGTAGTGTGGCGATATTTTTCGGGCCCGATCGTCAATCGCTCCTATGCCGTAAAACCCGATTTCCTCCGCGGCGCTCTGCACGCGTTGGACTGTCTTGGGCCGCACGGAAACGGTGCCGCCCAGAATTCTGTTCACGGTCGCCACCGATACGCCTGCCGCCGTGGCGAGATCATGGATTGTCGGCCGCTTCATTGAACGCCCATCCCTTTGCAGTATCATCATGATTGAAACTAAATGATACAAATGCAATTTTGATACTATTTCTGCCTTCTCCAAATATCAACCCTCCGATATGAATTGCGCCTAGTTAGGGCTCGGCCAGCTGAGCCCAGGGCGGGGCCTGATCCCTGCAGATTCCAGACCGATCCGGGTGAGGAGGCGCTGTTACGATGGATGACCTTCAGTATGGAACACGCGACAAACGCGGCAATTGGGCCCCGCACCGCCGCGCCGAGCCGGCGCCGATCTGGCACCGTCCGTTCAATGCGAAAAGAGTGGTGGCCTGGATTCCGGAGTTCTTCTGGCCGTGGAACACGTTCCATCTCGCCACGTCGCTCATTTGGGTCAATCTGCTCATCCCGAGCTGGCAAAGCCTCGCGAGCTTTTCGCTGCTCAACTACCTTTGGCTGTATGGCCTCAACGCCGCCGGGATTTTTCTTTTCTACGGCTTCTTCGAGTTGCGCTACTACATCCAGCGCAAGCAGCAGAAGCGTTTCAAATACAATCCGAAATTTCCGTCCGAGGTGCCCTCCGACGTGTTCTGGTTTCAAAGCCAGAACATCGACAATTTTGCCCGCTCTTTTTTCGTCACGATACCGCTGTGGACGGTGGTCGAGATCGTGATGCTGTGGGTCTATGCCAACAGCTGGGCGGTCTGGCTGCCGTGGACGACGAACTGGCTATACCTGTCGTTCCTGGTGCTTGTCGCGCCGGCCGTGCATGAGGTCTATTTCTTCTTCCTGCATAGGGCGATCCACTGGCCGCCGCTCTACAAATGGGTGCATTCGGTCCATCACAATTCGATCAACCCGAGCCCGTGGTCGTCGCTGTCGATGCATCCGGTCGAAGGCTTCCTCTATCACGCTGAGGCCTGGCTGCACCTGTTGATCCCGTCCAACCCGGTCTGCGCCTACTTCACACTGCACGGCGCGGGTTTCGGCGCGGTGAACGGTCACCTCGGTTTCGAGATCTTCGAAATCACCGACAAGGTCAATCTCGATAGCCATTCCTACGTACACTACCTGCATCACAAGTATTTCGAGGTGAATTACGGCGGCGACGGGCTGGTACCCCTCGATAAGCTGTTTGGCACCTGGCACGACGGCAGCAAGGAAGCGGACGAGGCCATGAAGGCGCGCTTCCGCAAGAAGAAGGAAAAGATGCGGAGCCGCCAGGAAGGCCGCGGTGATCCGGCGCCTGGAATGCCGGCGGAATAACCAACCAAACGCTGTTTCGGCTGAGCCGTGAGGAGCGGGCCCGGAGCAGGAAGACTTTTGTTGAAACCCCACGGGGTAATCTGGGAGGAATACCATGAAGCTTTTCAAGACACTGGTGTCGACAGCGGTGCTGATCGGGTTCAGCACCGGCGCGACGCTCGCCGCCAATATCTTCGTGGTCGGCGGCAAGCCCGACGATCCGTTCTGGTCGATTGTCAAGCGCGGCGCTGAAGACGCCGGCAAGGTGGTCGAGGCTCAGGGCGGCAAGGTTACCTGGCTCGGGCCGCAGAACTACGACAATCTCGGTGTAGACGCCGCCGAACTGATCCGCCAGGCGATCGACCAGAAGGCCGACGCCATTGTCGGCCCGGACTGGGTGCCGGAAGCTATGGACCCTGCGTTCAAGGCGGTAAAGGACGCGGGCATTCCGCTGCTTATCTACAATGCCGGCGGGTTGAAAGCGGCCGATCGCCTTGGCGCCATGAACTATGTCGGCTCGGACGATTATAAGGGCGGCGTCGCGGCCGGCGAGTACCTCACCAAGGCTGGCAACAAGAAAGGCGTCTGCATCAACACGCTGCCAGGCGCCGCCAACATCGAGGCGTTTTGCGGTGGCTTCAAGGAGGGGATGAAGAACGGCGGCGGCGAAGCCGACGTGCTGCCACTGCCGGCCACCTCGTTCGGCTCGGCCACGGCCGTTGCGCAGGCGGTGAAGGCCTATCTGCTACAGCATCAGGACGTGAACGCCGTCTTCACCATCGGCAACGTCGATGCGAACTCGGCCATGAACGGCATTACCCAGGCCGGCAAGATCGGAAAAGTCCATCTGTGCGGCATGAATTTCGACGAGACCATCCTGAACAACATCAAGGGCGGCCAGCAGGACTGCGCGATCGACCAGCAGGGCTATCTGCAAGGCTATCTCGCCGTTGCGATCCTGAACGGCCATGTCAACTATGGTTTGTCGGTGCCTACGCGTGAGATCCTGACGGGACCAGGCATCATCGACAAGGCAAATGTCGACGCCACCATCGCCGGCGTGAAAGCAGGGACGCGATAATCCTCCCCGCCTGGGCCGCCCTCGCTTTTACTGCGGGGCGGCCTCTTTCCTTCTCGGCGTCGGCCGCATCGTGGCAGGTCGGCATGTTCGCGGATTACCCCAATGGCACATCCCGTGACGTCCACATCAATTCCGGCGCCGGACCGAACGCAATCCGGACTGGCCCTCGGCCGGCTGGCGCGTCGGCCGGAGTCGGGCTCGTTTCTCGGCATGGTCGCAGTTCTGCTGTTCTTCGGGCTGTTCGGCGGTAGTGGCTTTTTGTCGGCCGCCGGCACGGCCAGCTGGCTGAACATCGCTTCCGAGATCGGGATAATCGCGCTGCCGATTGGACTGCTGATGATCGCCGGGGAACTGGACATCTCGGTCGGTGCGGTGATCCCTGCTGCATCGCTCACGGCGGCCATCGTCTCCGGCCATTATGGCCTGCCCGATTGGCTCGGCATAGCGGCGGCGCTTGGCCTTGGCCTCGCGGTCGGCTTCATCAACGGCCTGTTCGTGACGAGGACAACCATCCCGTCGCTCATCATTACCATCGGCACCATGTTCGGCACGATGGGTCTGACGCTGGGGCTTACCGTCAAGATCGCCGGCAGCACCGGCGTCTCGCTTGTGCCTGACCCGCTCACCAAGCTAATCCTCGGTGATTATCTCGGCGGCATGTTCCAGGTCACGATCCTGTGGTGGGTGGTGTTCGTCGTCGGTCTGTTCTGGCTGCTGCACGTCTCACCGATCGGCAATTGGATCTATGCGCTGGGCGGCGACAAGGAGAGCGCGCGCAACGTCGGTATCCCGACCAAGCGGCTCACCATCGGCCTGTTCATGCTGTCCGGCTTCAGCGCCGCTTTCGTCGGGGTCAGCGAGGTGATGGTCTATCAGAGCGCGCAGGTTTTGGCGGGCCAGTCCTTCATTTTCAATTCCATCATGTGCGTCGTCATCGGCGGCGTTTTGCTCACGGGCGGTTTCGGCTCGATCGTCGGCATCCTGTTCGGCACGCTTACTTTCTCGATCGTGAACCAGGGCATCTATTTCACGAGCCTCGATCCCAATGTCGGCAGCGTCATCATCGGCGCGCTTCTGCTGATTGCGGTATTGACCAACGACACGTTCCGGCAATTGGCGCTCAGCTATTCGTCGAAGAAGGCGGGGCAGTCATGATGGACGTGGTCAAGTCCTTGCTGCGCCGTCCCGACGCCGGTTCCATTCTCAGTCTCGTCGGCGTGGTGCTGTTCTTCGTTCTGTTCGGCGGCGCCAATCTGGTCACGCTGGTTGGCGCGGCGAGCTGGGTCAACTTCGCGGCCAATCTCGGCATCGTCGCCATTCCGGTCGGCCTGCTGATGATCGCTGGCGAGCTCGATATTTCCATCGGCGCGTTGATCCCGGCGGGTTCGATGACCACTGCGATCCTGACCGGTTACTACGGATTCCCCATAACAGTGGGCATTGCCGGCGCGCTGGCGGTCGGCGTCGCGGTCGGCTTGGTCAACGGCCTGCTGACCATTCGGACTTCGGTGCCGTCGCTGATCATCACCCTGGCAACGCTCGTCGCCATGCAGGGCGTGGTGCTCAGTGCTTCGGTGCTCCTGACCGGCAATGCCAGCGTGGCGCTCACCGCGCCGGACTGGGCAAAATTCCTGTTCGGACAGCTGATCGGCGGCAGTCACCAGGTCATCATCGTCTGGTGGCTCGCGTTCGCCGCCATTATCGGTTTCGTGCTGCACAAGACGCGTTATGGCAATTGGCTCTTTGCAATGGGCGGCGACAAGGTCAGCGCCCGCAACGCCGGCATCCCGACGGACCGCATGACCATTGCCCTGTTCGTGCTGTCCGCGGTCAGCGCCACATTCGTCGGCATCTGCCAAGCGATCCTGTTCAACTCCGCCCAGGTCTCCGGCGGCATGAACTTCATCTTCAATGCCATTGTGTCCGTGGTCGTGGGCGGCGTGCTGCTGACCGGCGGATTCGGCTCGGTCCTGGGCATCTTCGTCGGCACCATCACCTTCGCCATCGTCAGCCAGGGCATCTACTTCACCCAGATCGACCGAAACTGGTCGAACCTGATCCTCGGCGTGATGCTCCTGCTGGCGGTGCTGATGAACCAGTCGTTCCGCGACTTGGCGCTGTACTTCCGGCCGCGGCGCAAACAAGGCCTGCCGCGGGAGCCGGCAAACCCATGAGAAGCGAGTTCAGATCAGGCCCCGCTTCGCCAAGCACCTTAGCGCAGCCGGATGCAGATGAAGAGATGACGCCATGAACGACAAACCTGCCATTCTCGAACTGAGGAACGTCAACAAATCCTTCGGGCCGATCGACGTCTTGCACGATATTTCGCTGAGGGTGCGCGCCGGCGAAGTGCTTTGCCTGCTCGGCGATAACGGCGCCGGCAAGTCGACGCTCATCAAGACGCTGGCCGGGGTCCACAAGCCCACTAGCGGTCAGATCCTGATGGATGGTCAGCCGGTGACCTTCACCGGACCGAGCGACGCGCAGGGACGCGGAATCGCCACGGTGCACCAGTTTGGCGGCACGTTCCCCCTGATGAGCATCGGGCGGTCCTTCTTCGTCGGCGTCGAGCCGACCAAGGGTTGGGGTCCGTTCAAGATCTACGACCGCAAGCGCGCCAACGAGATCGCGGTGAAAGCGGTCCGGGATTTCGGCATCACCCGTATCGATGACGGCGACCGCCTGGTCGGGGGGTTATCGGGTGGCGAGCGCCAGTCGCTCGCTATTGCCCGCGCCGTATATTTTGGAGCGCGCGTGCTGATCCTGGACGAACCGACCGCGGCGCTCGGCGTCAAGCAGGCCTCCCATGTGCTGCGCATCGTGAACGAGGCCAAGCGGCGTGGCCTGGCGGTGGTCTTCATCACCCACCAGGTCATGCACGCCATGGCCGTCGGCGACCATTTCGCGGTGCTGATCCGCGGCGCCATCGCCGCCGATTTCCGTAAAGGCGAGAAATCCCGCGAGGAGATCACGGATCTGATGGCGGGCGGCGAGACCATGTCCGATCTGGAGGTCCAGGTCGAGGGTTACATGGACACCCATGAGGGGCATCCGCCGTCGCTCCAGGTGCTGAAGGGCCCAACCGCGCACTAGGCGTCACGAGGTATTCCCAGGCCGGCGCTGTTCGGCGCGGCCGTTCCGTAATTCCAGGAAGAAGAGCAGGACAGAAATGACAATCCGCATTGCTGTGATCGGCGCCGGCCTGATGGGCGCGGATCATGCCAGGATCGTTGCCGAGGAATTGCCCGGGGCAACTCTCCAATTGGTTTGCGACATGGACGAGCAGCGCGCCCGTAGCGTTGCCGACGCGTGCGGCGCCTTCGACATTGCCACGGACCCCAAGGGCAGCATCGCGCGACAAGACGTCGACGCCGTGATCATCGCCAGCCCCGATTTCACGCATGCGCCGCTTTCGATGGCCTGCATTGCCGCCGACAAACGGGTCCTCTGCGAAAAGCCGCTGTCACAAGCTTCGGCCGACTGCATCGCCGTGATGGAGGCCGAACAGAAGGTGGGGGCGAAATTCGTCCAGCTCGGCTTCATGCGCCGTTACGACCGTTCCTACCAGGAGATGAAGCGGGCACTTGAAGAAGGCCATCTTGGCCGGGCGCTGATGATGCACAATTTCCACCGCAACGTCGAAACGCCGGCTGCCGATTTCACCGGCGCGATGGCCATCACCAATTCCGCTCCGCATGAATTCGACGTGGTGCGCTACGTGCTTGGAACCGAGTATGCGGCAATCTCTGCATTCCAGCCGAGCCGCTCCGATGCGCGCGTCGCACCCGTCGTCATGGTGCTGGAAACGGTAGACGGCCAGCTCGTCAACATCGAGATCAACAACAATGCCGCCTATGGCTACGACGTTCGCGCCGAGCTGGTCGGCGAGCGCGGCACCGTTGCGACCAACAACGTCGCCTATACCCGCACGGAGTCGGCGCTTACCCAAAGCACAAGCTACGACGCCGACTGGCGGACCCGCTACTACGATGCCTATCGCCGCCAGAACCGCGACTTCCTGCGCTTTGCCACGACCGGCGAGTTCCCGGCGATCGCCTCGGATGTCTGGGACGGATACTGCGCGGCCATCGTCGCCGAGGCCGGCGTGAGGGCACTGAGGGAAGCCCGCCGTACAGAAGTTCAGATGATTGCAAAGCCGGAGTTCTACGCGTGAAGCTGGGTTTCGTTTCAGATAGTCTCGGCGGTCTGCCGCTTGAGGCGGTGCTCGATCACGCCCAGCTCATGGGCGTGTCCGGCATCGAGGTGAACACTTGCGGCTGGTCGACGGCGCCGCATTTCCGGCTGTCGTCCATGCTAGGCAACAGGGAGGCTCAAAAGCGGTTCGCTGGAGCGTTCGAGGAACACGGGCTGGAGATCATCAGCCTGAACGCCAACGGCAATCCGTTGCATCCGACCGATCATTCCCAAGGCGAAGGATTGAGAGATACCATCCGCGTCGCCGGCGAGATGGGCATCCGCACCGTCTGCACCATGAGCGGCCTGCCGGCCGGCAGCGCCGGAGACAGCATGCCGAACTGGGTCGTGTCCTCCTGGCCGCCGGAAACACAGACCATCCTCAAATATCAATGGGAAGAAAAGCTGATCCCGTTCTGGACCGAAATCGCTGCCCTGGCGAAAGCAAACGGCGTCGAGCGCATCGCGCTCGAGCTGCACGGCAATCAGTGTGTCTATAACGTGCCCTCGCTTCTGAAACTTCGAGCAGCGGTCGGACCTGTCATTGGCGCCAATCTGGACCCTTCGCATCTGTTCTGGATGGGCGCTGATCCGCTCGCTGCCGCCGAAGCGCTGGGCGCGGCCATTTATCATGTTCATGCCAAGGACACGCTGCTCAACCGACCCGTTCAGGCCACGACCTCGCTGCTTGAGAATGGCAGCCTGATGGACATCCCGGCTCGCTCCTGGAGCTACATCACGCTCGGCTTCGGCCATGGCGAGGAGTGGTGGCGGCAGTTCTGCTATCGGCTCAAGATGGCCGGCTATGACGGCTGGCTTTCCATCGAGCACGAGGACGTGCTTCTGAATTCGGTGGAGGGGCTGGACAAGTCCGTCGCGCTGCTCCAGGGCGTGATGCCGTCGGCCCCCGCGGACTTCAAGCCACAAGATATCTGAGGAGATGCTCAATGCCCTGGGTCGACGCATGCGCCGCCGATGACATCGAAGCCGAGGAAGCCAAACGCTTCGACGATGGCGGCCGAACCTTCGCGATCTTCCGCAACGACGCCGACGAATATTACTGCACGGACGGGCTGTGCACGCACGAGAGGATCCACTTGGCCGACGGCCTGGTCATGGGGAATACGGTGGAATGTCCGAAGCACGCATCGATCTTCAACTTCACGACGGGCGAGGTGGAGACGCCGCCGGCTTGCGAGAATCTGCGGACGTATAAGACGAAGGTCGAGAACGGCCGCGTTATGGTCGAGGTTTGAGCCACTATGGCCCAGCCGTTCCAACTGGCTGCCTGCGCCGAGATGCTTTGGCGCGATCGTCCGATGGCCTGGCGCGTCGCGCGGCTGCATGAAATGGGTTTCGGCGTCGGATTGTGGAATTGGCCGGACCACGACCTCGCGGCGCTCGAGAAGACCGGCGCGAGCTTCACGATCATGAACGGCTATCTCGAAGGGCGGCTTGCCGACGATGAGGGCGCCGACATGCTCTTGAAGTCAGCTTCCGAGACCGCGAAGGTCGGAAAACGCGTCGGCGTTGCCCGGTTGAACCTGCACGGCACCGGGCTTGGAGAGGGCGGTATTCCCATCGTAAAGGCCGAGGTCGAGACCGGCCCCATGTGGCTGAAGGCGCGCGACACGTTGAACCGCATCTGCGACATGGCCGAAGCGGAAGATGTCGTCTTCACGCTCGAAAACCTGAACCTGCTGGATCACCCAGGTTGCCCCTTCGGCTCCACGGCGGCGGTGCTGGCTTTGGTGTCGTCGATCGACAGGCCGCAATTGCGGATCAACCTCGACCTCTATCACACGCAGATCGGCGAAGGCGACATCATGCGCTGGTGCCAGAAGTGCCTGCCCTTCATTGGTGAGGTGCAGGTCGCCGACAATCCGGGCCGCTGCGAGCCAGGAACAGGCGAGATGAACTGGCCCTACATCGCGAGGGCCCTGTTCGACATGGGCTACCGCGGGCCGGTCGGTCTGGAGGCCTTTGCCCGAAACGATGCGGAAGCAGCGCTGGACGCGTTCCGGCGTGCTTTCACGATCTGAGATACGAACCGCGGCGGAGGCTGACCATGGGCATGTATCACAACCGTCCTCATGTCGAGGACATTCGAAAGATGAAGCGGAATGGACAGAAGATATCCATGCTCTTCGTCAGCACGCCCGAGGAAGCCGCCGCCGCAGCGGCGGCGGGCATTCACATGCTGTCGATCGAGGGCCGATATTTCGACCAGGAAATGCGGGATGCGGCCGGCAACTGTTTCGTGCAGGTCGGTCTGCCCTATGGCGGCTGGGGCAGCTTTGCCGGTCGGCCTCTTGCCACGGCGGAAGATTATCTGCGGGCGGCCTTCCATTTCGCCGGCATTGGCGGCGACGCCTTCTACTGCGCGGCCTCCTATGACGTGCAAAGGGCACTCTGCGACAATCACCTCCCTGTCGTCGGCCATATCGGCCTGATCCCTTCCTACATCACCTGGACGGGGTGGCGAGCGGTCGGCAAGACGGCGGACGAAGCGCTCCGCCTCTGGCGACATACGAAGAGGCTCGAGGAGATCGGCGTCTTCGGGGCGGAATTGGAAGTCGTGCCTGACCGGGTGGCGAAATTCCTGACCGAGAACTCGTCATTGGTAATGCTTGGCATGGGCGCCGGCAAACATGCGGATGCGCAATATCTCTTTACCGAAGACGTCTGCGGCTATGGCAAGAACCACAAGCCACGACATGGAAAGGTCTACCGAAATCTTGGTCCTGAGTTGCAGAAGATTCAGGACGAGCGCATCGCGGCGTTCAGAGAATACAGGGCCGATGTCGAATCTGGCCGATACCCAGGCTATGAGCACACCGTTCCGATCGGAGATGCCGAGTTCGACAGCTTCATGCAAGCGGCCAAACGGTGAACCGATGCCTCCGGAGCTACCCACGTCATCACCAGCAGGCGCCAAGCAGCCGGTGGTGCGAAGCATCAAAGCGCCAACTCTCGCTGAGCTCAAAATACTGATTGCAAAGAAGGAAATGATACTTCCGGCGAAACTGGAGACAGCGGCTCGACTGATGTTCTCGAACCCGGACTACGTCGCCTTCGAGAATTCGGTCTCGATCGCACGCCGGTGCAACGTATCAACGACGACCTTATCTCGCCTCGCTCCGCGCCTCGGCTTCAGCTCCTTCAAAGAAATGCAGAACTGCTTTCGCAATGATATCCTTGATCGAAAGGGCAGCGGAAACCGAGCTAACAAAGCAACTGCATCGATCGCCAGACCCTGAACTGCGTTTTATTAGCGGCGACGTCAGGTGGGCTTTCTAACCTGGCTTCCTAGAAGCCGACGGTCCGCTTCCGGCCTCATTGCGGCCATTCTAGAAATTGGGCGGGCTCATACGGGGGGATACGGGAAGCTTCGGAGTTTTGGCCCACAAAAAAACTTGATAAAATCAACGATTTAAGCACGCCCTCCGGGCCCATCATTTCTGCCTTCGGTTGCCCGTTGCTTTTCCATTCAAATTCAGAATTCAGGCGGTGGATTTAGCAATCGTTGACGCATTGTGCCTTTCGTTCTCTGTCCGGTCTTCAAGGCTTAAACCCCAAGATTTGCGTGTTGCTCTGAAGTCTTCCGGCTCCTTGATCCATTCAAATCGGACGTCGCTCTCGGTGAAAATGTATCCCAGTCTGTTGTCCTCAGAGTTCCGAAACCAAGGCGAAAGCTTGTCCGGTAATAGCCGGCACATAGATGACGCGACGATCACATTGCCGATTAGGTCGTGTGTGCTGACTTCTTCATTCGTCACCATATCGGCAACGTCAACGAGCTCTTCAAATGCGTATCGGAGGTTCGCAGCTTTCTCTTCGGCCGCTTCCTTTTCAGTAAGGTAAAGTTCAACGACCTGAAAACTGCTAAAAGTATCTTCCGACAAACGCAAGAATTCCTTTCCGTCGTTCAACACCTGTGGTGCGCCCGGATCAGGATATTTGGGAGTCTCCACAAATGTGATCTTGAGCTTTTCTCCGTCGACAGGTTTTTGCGGCTCCCGCATGTCAAAATCAGCCTTGTAGTAAAAGGTAGCGCTGCCAAAAAAATCGGCGCGTAGCTTTGTGATTGACTGGCAGGTCTTGCGGAGTGATACAAGGAGATTTGCCATCTCGGTATTGCGGTTTGACAAATTGAGCGCGCGTTCGGCAATTTCAGATTGACGCGTTGTGAGATAGATATTGCAAATGCTTACAAAGGAAACAATTATGGCAGAAAAGGCGCTAATTATTCCCGTGTAGGGGTTTAGCCATCCTAAATGCGATCTATCGTTCTTCCGCGGCCGCCGTGCAATCTTTCCCATCAACAATCTGCGAATCCCCGTTAGTCCCAACCTGTAATATTATGCCGCATTCCCTTGCCAAATCCAACCCGACGAGCAAGTGCGATACATGCACCTCGTCCATACGTCGGTGGGGTGTGGGGCGGTGAAACTCGACAAGTCAGGCTATGCTTTGCCTACTGGGCGCCTGATAAAGCGAGCCTGCACAGCGCTCAAATGGACCGCTTTCTTCAGCCGTTGCCGCAACCCCACCGCCCGACAAAGGGAGCCAAGACGGCTGGCGATTTGAAGGAGCAAGGCTTTCCTTACGCCCCCTTGGGCCTCAGCGCCATTTTCGGAGATTGGAGATTCGTCTCAATCCTTGGTTGGTCGCCGAGGTTGGATTCGAAGTGTGTGATGGCAATTTCATGGGGAGCAGGCTCGCTGTGTCCTCTCATTGAGATCACGCGCGCATTTTTGCTCTTGAGTTCATCCAGATAATCGGCCCACCATTGCATCATTTTGACGCGCTCATCCCAGTGCTCAGCGCGCGCATAGGCACGACGAACGTCGTTATTCTCAATGTGGGCAAGTTGCCGCTCTATGGCATCCGGATGCCACTTACCGCATTCGTTTAGCAAAGTTGATGCAGTTGCTCGAAAACCGTGCGCGGTAGCCTCCTCCTTGCTGTAGCCCATGCGGCGAAGGGCGGCGTTAAGCGTGTTGTCGGAAATCGGACGCGAAACCGATCGAACACCAGGAAAAAGCAGCGATCCCCCACCAGAGATTTCTTTAAGCGACGTCAGGACGCTTATGGCCTGCTTTGAAAGGGGTACGCGGTGCGGCCGTCGCATTTTCATGCGTGCTTCAGGAATGATCCACACCGAGCTTTCGAAATCGAACTCTTCCCATTCCGCCGCTCGCAGCTCGCCGGGGCGGGGAAACAGCATTGCCATCAGCTTCAGGGCGGCTCTGGTTGTTGGCTGACCATCAAATGCATCGACCGCCCTCAGCAAGCCGCCCAAGGCCTTAGGATCGGTAATCGCTGCACGCGGCGTGACCGTCGGATTGATGAGCGCGCCCCTCAGAGCGATCGTCGGATCTGCCTCGGCGCGTGCGGTCGCAATTGCGAATCGAAACACGGTGCCGATTATTGAGCGCAGGCGGCTGGCCGACTCGTATCGACCGCGAACTTCCACGCAACGAAGAGCGGTAAGGATGGTGGCTGTATCGATCTCGCGAACTTGGCGCGCATCTGCGAGAGAAATGACAGGATAGCTGCCCAGAGATAGCAGCTTCTGCTTCCCGTCGAACCGATAGGCGAGACGCCATAGCCTTGTTCCCGATGGCTGGACCCATAGCTGCAGCCCGCCACCGTCGGACAGTTTCTGGAGCTTGGACGCGGGCCGGGTGTTGCGGCATTTCACGTCGGAGAGAGCCATTGTGGGACCTCCTGTTTTGGTGCTTCGATACCAACAGGGTCTCAGATACTAACAAAAATACCAACACCTCGCCGCGTTGGACGAAATTTGCGGAACCGCGACGAAATTTGCCGAAGCACGACCTGCGCGCCGAAAAGGTAAACAAGTTCAGGTACTTGTGGACACTGAAGCGTAGAAGATTCGTCGAACGGGAATGCGGGGAAAAGAGGTGATGGTGCCCAGAGGCGGATTCGAACCACCGACACGCGGATTTTCAGTCCGCTGCTCTACCAACTGAGCTATCTGGGCCTGTGCCGGCTAACGGGATGCGCCCGCCGGGTTTCACGAAGGCGCCAGGCGGCGCCCCTTGAAAGCGCGTGGGTTATAGCACGGGAATCTTGCCTGTCCAGCGCCTAGGTGTTGATTTCGTCAGGAAAGAAAAATCGCTGGAAAACAACCGGTCGCCGGCTGCGCTTACGGCTCGTCCTTGGGCGTCGGGCTGTCGTCTTCTTCCTCTTCGCCGTCGCGGCCGGGAATGACATAGGCGCCCTTCAGCCAGCGGTTGAGGTCGATGTCCTTGCAGCGCGCCGAGCAGAACGGATAATGCTCGCGCACCGACGGTTTGCCGCATTCGGGGCAGGGCCGTTTCGGCCTCAGCGGCGTTACCTTGTCGCCCGAGCTCATGTATGGACTATGCTCATGAGCGCGCGGCGTGCCAGTGCTGGTGCGCCTTGAAGCCTTCGCCGGAAAGCAGCGCCACGCTCTCGTAGAGCGGCAGGCCGACCACGTTGGTGTAGGAGCCGACCAGCTTGACGACGAAGGAGCCGGCCAGGCCCTGCACGGCGTAGCCGCCGGCCTTGCCCCGCCACTCGCCCGACGCGACATAGGCGTCGATCTCCTCGCGCGGCAGCCGCTTGAAGCGCACCCTTGTCTCCACCAGCCGCTGGCGCAGCTTGCCGCCGGGCGTGATCAGGCAGATGCCGGAATAGACCCGGTGCGAGCGGCCGGAAAGCAGGCCGAGGCAATTGACGGCGTCGTCGATCGTCTCGGCCTTGGGCAGGATGCGCCGTCCGACCGCCACCACCGTGTCGGCGGCGAGGATGAAGGCTGGCGCATAGTCCTCCTCGCTCTTCAGCGAGGCCAGCGCCTTCTCGGCCTTGTCCTTGCAAAGGCGCTTGGCTAGCGAGCGCGGATGCTCGGCGCGCAGCGGCGTCTCGTCGACATCGGCGGGCAGCACCCGGTCGGGCTCGATGCCGGCCTGCTGCAAGAGTTCGATGCGGCGCGGCGAACCAGAGGCAAGCACCAGCTTCTGCAGGATGCTCATCGCTCTTCGGGCCCGGACTGTTACTTGAAGCGATAGGTGATGCGGCCCTTGGTCAGGTCGTAGGGCGTCATCTCGACCAGGACCTTGTCGCCGGTCAGCACGCGAATGCGGTTCTTTCGCATGCGGCCGGCCGTGTGGGCGATGATTTCGTGTTCGTTTTCGAGCTTCACCCGGAACATCGCATTGGGCAGCAGTTCGGTGACCACACCTGGAAACTCGAGGACTTCTTCCTTCGGCATTCGATACCTTTGCTTGGATGGCGGTTCCGGCGCCTAGAGCATGATGCCGAAAAGTGTCAAGCGGTTTTCGGGCAACATCGTGCTCTAGTTCTTTGATCCGGAGTCGGATGATTTCCGGCCGAACCGACCGGAAATCATCCGACTCCGGCCGGAATTTGCGGCGGAACCTATATGATAATCGCCCGCTTGTGAACATGCTTAATCGGCCGCGTTTTTTGCCTCGGGAAGCTGAAAACGTCGGCTTATGCGCGCTTTCAGCCGCTCGCGCACATCGCGATAGGCGGCCATGATGTGCTCTCGCGTGCCGCCTGTGTCGGTGGGGTCGGGCATCGGCCAGTATTCGACCTCGACGGCCAGCGAGCGCGTCAGCTCGAGCGCCGCATGATGCGCCTCCGGCGCCAGCGTCACGATCAGGTCGAAATAATCGTCCTCCATATCCGCCAGCGTCCTGGGTTGGCGCTCGCCAAGCGACAGGCCTTCTTCGGCGAGCACCGCATCGACGAACGGGTCGCGCTCGCCGGCGCGCACACCGGCCGAAGCGACGAAGGTGGTGGCGGGAAGCATGCGGCGCGCCATTTGCTCCGCGATCGGCGAGCGCACGGCGTTCATGCCGCATAAAAACAGGATCGAATGGGGCAGGGCGGCCACTAGAGCATGATCCCAAAAAGTGGGAACCGGTTTTTGGAAAAAATCATGCTCCAACAAAGAACTGGATCAGGACGGTGTTTCAACGAAACATCATCCTGATCTAGCCCCGCCAGTGCAGCACGCAGACCAGCGTGAACAGCCGGCGCGCCGTATCGAAGTCGATCTCGATCTTGCCGGCTAGCCGGTCCATCAGCGTCTGCGAGCCTTCATTGTGCAGGCCGCGCCGGCCCATGTCGATCGCCTCGATATGGCTCGGCGTCGAGGAGCGGATGGCTTCGTAGTAGCTTTCGCAGATCAGGTAGTAGTCCTTGACGATCCGTCTCAGCGGCGTCAGCGACAGGATGTGGGTGACCACCTCGGCGCCGTTCTCGCGGCTGACGCCGAAGACCAAGCGGGACTCGGCCAGTGAAAGCTTAAGCTTGTAAGGACCCGCGCCGTCATCATTGACCGGCCGAAAACGGTTCTCCTCGATGAGGTCGAAGATCGCCACGGCCCGCTCGTGCTCGACGTCGGGCGTCGAACGTCCGATCGATTCGTCGAGCTCGACGTCGATCAGCCTGTCGCGGGTCTGGTCGCGGCCGGACATCGTTACATGTTCAACCTGATCGCGACGGAGCGGGCATGGGCATCGAGCCCTTCGGCCTTGGCGAGCGCGATCGCGGCGGGCGCCAGCGCCTTGAGCTGCTCCGGGCCGAGCTTCAGGATCGAGCTGCGCTTGACGAAATCGAGCACGGACAGACCCGACGAGAAACGCGCCGACCGCGCCGTCGGCAAGACGTGGTTGGAGCCGCCGACATAATCGCCGATGACTTCCGGCGTATGGCGGCCGATAAACACGGCGCCCGCGTTGCGCATCCTGGAAAGGAATGCCTCGGCGTCGTCGAAGGCGAGCTCGACATGCTCGGCCGCGATCCTGTCGACCAGCGGCAGAGAGGCCTCGAGCGTCGGCACCAGGATCACCGCGCCGAAATCGCGCCAGCTGGCCCCGGCCGTCTCGCCGCGCGGCAGAACTTTCAGCTGGCGTTCGACCGCCTGCTCGACCGCCTTGCCGAATTCTGCGTCGTCGGTGATCAGGATCGACTGGGCCGAAACGTCATGCTCGGCCTGCGCCAAAAGGTCGGCTGCGATCCAGTCCGGATCGTTGTCGGCGTCGGCCACCACCAGCACTTCCGACGGCCCGGCAATCATGTCGATGCCGACCGTGCCGAACACCTGCCGCTTGGCCGCCGCGACATAGGCGTTGCCCGGACCGACGATCTTGGCGACCGGCCTGATCGTCTCGGTGCCGTAGGCAAGCGCTGCAACGGCCTGCGCGCCGCCGACGCGGTAGTTCTCCGAAACGCCGGCAAGGTCGGCTGCCACCAGCACCAGCGGATTGATGACGCCGCCCGAGGCCGGCACGACGATGACGATGCGCTCGACGCCGGCGACCCTGGCCGGCACCGCGTTCATCAGCACCGAGCTTGGATAGCTCGCCGTGCCGCCCGGCACGTAAAGGCCGACGGCTTCGATCGCCGTCCAGCGCGAGCCGAGCTCGACGCCCGCGGCATCCGTATAGCGATCGTCCCTCGGCTTCTGCCGCTCGTGATGTGAGCGGATGCGGTCGCGCGCGAATTTGAGCGCCTCGACGGTCGCCGGATCGGCCGCTTCATAGGCCTTGGCGATGTCGTCCTTCGACACCGCGATGCCGAGCGTGTTGAGATCGGCTTTGTCGAACTTCAGCGTGTAATCGACAAGCGCCTTGTCGCCTTCGGCGCGCACGCGGGCGATGATGTCGCGCACCACGGCCTCGACATCGGCCGACACCTCGCGCTTGGTGGTGAGGAAGGCCGAAAAACGCTGTTCGAAATCGCCGTCCTGCTGTCGGAGCGTTATCGCCATCGCGCTTCAGCCTCTGTGCAGGGGGCGCGAGGTGGCTTCCCAGGAGCCGCCGATATCGGCAAGCCTGGCCTCGATGCATTCGACGTCGAGCATAATGGTGCCGCCGCCCGAAAAGATCAGCTCGACGATGCCGGCCGGCTTGCTGATGGCGATGAAGCTGACCGCCAGCAGCGACAGCACCTCGGCCGGCTTGTCGCGCGGGATGCCGTTGGTCTTGGCGCCGAGCACGCGATCGAAATGCAAGACGCTCTGGCGCCGTTCATTGTGCTGGCGGAACAAGCCGGATTTCGCTTCCCAGACGAAGCGGTTCATGGTCAGCACGAAGCGCTTGGCCGCCGGCAGATATTCGAGGTCGGAGACCTTCATCACGGCGTCCTGGACATGCGCCGAGACGATGCTCAGATCCTGGTCGTCGAGCGCGATGAGCTTGAGAGCTGCCATGCGGAATGCGCACCCTGAACGTTGACAATTCAACGTTCTGTTATGCGGTCTTTCCGCTCGGCGCAACCGCTGGGAAAGAATGCTGCGAAGCGTCAGCCCGAAATGCGCTCGATCACCGCGCCGCAACCGGAGAGCTTCTCTTCCAGCCTCTCGAAGCCGCGATCAAGGTGATAGACGCGGTTGACCGTGGTCTCGCCTTCGGCAGCAAGGCCGGCGATGACCAGCGACACCGAGGCGCGCAGGTCGGTCGCCATCACCGGAGCGCCCTTGAGTCTGGCGACGCCGTCGACGATCGCCGTCTGGCCGGAAAGCGTGATGTGGGCGCCGAGGCGCGCGAGCTCCTGCACATGCATGAAGCGGTTCTCGAAGATCGTCTCGGTGATGCGCGACTTGCCCTTGGCCATCGTCATTAGGCCCATGAACTGCGCCTGCAGGTCGGTCGGGAAGGCGGGGAAGGGAGCGGTGGTCACGTCGACCGGCGCAATGCCTGTGCCGTTGCGCTTGACGCGGATGCCCTCATTGGTCGGCGTGATCTCGGCTCCGGTCTCGACAAGCACGTCGAGCGCGGTCTGCAACAGGTCTGGACGGGCGCCGGCGAGCATCACGTCGCCGCCGGTCATGGCGACGGCCATGGCATAGGTGCCGGTCTCGATGCGGTCGGGGATGACGCGCACGCGCGCCCCCGACAGCGCCTCGACGCCGTGAATGGTGATGGTCGAGGTGCCGGCGCCATGGATCTTGGCGCCCATGGCGATCAGGCATTCGGCGAGATTGACGATTTCCGGCTCGCAGGCGGCGTTCTCCAGCACCGTCTCGCCCTTGGCGAGCGAGGCCGCCATCATCAGCACATGGGTGGCGCCGACCGAGACCTTCGGGAACACGTAGCGATTGCCGATGAGGCGGCCATTCCGGGTCTTGGCGATGACATAGCCATTGTCGACGTCGAGCTCGGCGCCGAGAACCTGCAGGCCCTCGAGGAACAGGTCGACCGGGCGCGTGCCGATGGCGCAGCCGCCGGGCAGCGACACCTTGGCCTCGCCCATGCGGGCAAGCAACGGCCCGATCACCCAGAAGGAAGCGCGCATCTTCGACACCAGCTCGTAAGGCGCGGTGGTGTCGACGATGTTGCGGGCGGAAAAATTGATGGTGCGCGAATAGCCTTCCTGCTGCTTTTCGCGCCGGCCGTTGACGGAATAATCGACGCCGTGATTGCCGAGGATGCGGATCAGTTGTTCGACATCGGCCAGATGCGGCACGTTTTCCAGCGTCAGCGTGTCGTCGGTGAGCAGTGAGGCGATCATCAGCGGCAATGCCGCGTTCTTGGCGCCCGAGATCGGAATGGTGCCGGCAAGCTCGTTGCCGCCGACAATTCTGATGCGATCCATGAGAAAACGTCCCCTCGGCCCGAACAGGCCGCTTCAATCGGTTTGAGTGTGCCCGGCTTAGACTATTGGCCGGCTTGGTTCAAGAAATAGGATTTTCCTAAAACCGGACCGACTGTGGCCGGCCAGTATGGCTGATTTGGTCAGTCCTTGTGCATTTTTCCTGCAGCCGGCAACTCTTCCGGCCGATCGTTGGGATCGGCAGCGCGCTGTTCGTCAGCGTCGCCGGCGCGTTGCTTGTGAACGTCGCCAGTGCGCTGCTTGTCACGGTCGCCAACCCGTCGCGAACGTGCCTGCATCTTGCGCTTCTGCAAATTGGCGCGCAGCGCCTCGGCCAGCCGGTCCTTGCGCTCGCCGCCGCCTTTTTTCGGTGGATTTGCCTTCTCGTCCATCGTCCATTCCTGACCGGCGGTCAGCCGGCCGCGATTCCGCAATGGCTAGCATTTTCGCGCGGCCATGTCATGAAAGCGGGCCGAAAGTCGGGTTCATCCTGTGGATCAGCCGCCCATGCCGCCCCAAACCGCATAATTGCCGGCGGGAATCACATGCGACGCTTTGGGTTTTTCTTGGCCTTGCGCTTACCGGTTCGATATGGCAGAAGCGCCGCCATCGCAGGCTGCGGTAGCTCAGTGGTAGAGCACTCCCTTGGTAAGGGAGAGGTCGAGAGTTCAATCCTCTCTCGCAGCACCAGCCTATCCCGTTGAATTTGCTGAAGCTCTTGAGAGCCAAAAGTCTGCGTCCGTCTTTCGCTCCGATTTCAAGACATGGCTATCGTCAAAGTCCGCGAGCACGGGGTAAGCGATGGCCTCACCCGTCGGGATGTTCATCCGCCGGACGCCGAAAGGTTTCGCTCCGCGACATGGTCGAGCGAGAAAATGCCGGCGCCGCGCGTCAGCACCAGGAGCAGCAACGAGGCCCATAACAGGTGCTCGGCCCAGTTCTCCGGATAGACGAAGATCTGGATGACGGAGACGACGCCGAGCAGCATCAGGGCCGCCAGGCGCGAGAACAGTCCAAAAAAGATCAACACCGAGCCTGTGATTTCGGCCGTTGTCGCCAATGGCGCCGCTATCGAGGGATCGATGAACGGCAGGTTGTATTCGTTTGCGAACAACTGCAGCGTCACTGGCCACGAGGCGAGCTTGCTCTGGGCCGATTGCCAGAAGACATGCGCCACCGCCACGCGCGCAGCGAGTTGGACCAGCGAAAATGGAATATGTTCGGGCAGCTTGATGGCGCGCCTGTAGAGGCCGACAAGGCCGGCCGGCATGGATGAGGAATGTTCTGATGCTGCGCTCATGACTGTCTCCATGTGTTTGAGAGGAAATTCGCGGCGACGCGCACATTGGTGACGAGACCGTCGCCGAACAGACGCATAAGGGCGGAAACCAGATCGAAGGCAGGGTCGAGGGCCAACGCACGGCCGGTGGCATGCTCAAGGCCGAGACCATGCTTCAGCGAATGCCAGAAGGCGAGGCTCGCACGGTCGAGCAGAGCAAGTCGCACGTTATCCCCCGACCGCCACAACGCCACGCGTTCGGGGCGCCTTGTCCAGGCGCTGTTCTGGTCGACGGGCCCTTCCTGCTGATGCGCGGTCCATACCGAAAGGATCGACCAGTGCGAAATGATCAGCCGCAGCGAAGGCTGCAACACGATATCTGGCGACGGGCCGAGCTCGGTGTTGTCGCATTCGGCGAGGCTGCGGGGCTGCGACGAAGGTGCATCGAGCGCCTCGGCTATGGCCCATTCGAGCCGCGCCGTTTCGGCAACGATCGGCATGTCGGACAGCGTGTCGGTTGATTTGAGGAAGCGCGGGAAGCCGGCGCCATAGCGCGCCAGCCGCGATTCCGTTGGCGGATGGCGTCGAATGAACTCGCTCGCCGCGTAGCGGAAGAAACGTTCGTCGACCAGGCGAACCGTGACCGGAAAAACCGCCATCAGCACCGCTGTCAGCGAGCTGCGGGTGTTGTTCTGGTAGATGCGCAGGCGGGCTAGCGGATCGGCCTTTCCCGCGGTCAGCAATCTCGCCGCGATCGTTGGATCCTTGGCCAGCACCGAGCGCGCCATCGTGGTCTGCAGGTGCTCAAGCGGCAGCATGGTATTCCTCCTCGAGCGGAGGCAGCGCCAGGGAGACGGATGGCCTCGCGGTTCTGGCAGCCGCGAACGCCGCAAGGACGGGCATGCTGGTTGTCGTTTCGGCTTCGATCGGCAGGCGGATCGGCATCGCTCGGGCTTCTGCCGTTTGCTCGCGCCGCACCGCCTGCTTGCGGCTGAACATGATCGATGCGGTCAGCATGTCGGCCCACATCGCTTCGCCCAGCAGCACGTCGAGAACGGGAACGTCGGTGTCCCACTCGATCAATGTCGGGCGCGGCCCAAGCCGATCCACGGCATGCTGGTAGAGCGCCCAGACGACCGGCGGCACGCGCGAGCCATGATCGTCGATGAGCACGGTGTCGGTTCCGACCTGGTTGGTCGCATGGCCGGCGAGATGGATCTCGCCGACAGCCTCTTCAGGCAGCGCGTCGATGAATGCCTTGGCGTCATATTGCAGGTTGTGCGCGGAAACCTGGACATTGTTGACGTCGAGCAGCAGGCCGCAGCCGGTCCGCGCCACGAGCGCCGCGAGGAACTCGGCCTCGTTCATCGAGGAGTCCGCGAATGCCAGGTAGGCCGACAGGTTCTCGATCAGCACGCGTCGCTTCAGCGTGTCTTGAACCGTCTCGACGTTGCGGGCAACGATCGCCAGCGCCTCTTCGTCATAGCGCAACGGCAGAAGATCGTTGAGATAGGCCCCGTCGGCGACGCTCCAGGCAAGGTGCTCGGAAACCAGATCGGGCTCAAAGCGCTCGCAGACCTTGCGCAGCCTTTCGAGATGATCGCGATCCAGGCCTCGCGCGCTGCCCAGCGATAGACCGACGCCATGCACGGACAGCGGGTAGGTCTGGCGCAGTCTTTCCAGCGCCTGGACGCCCGCGCCGTCGCCCATGTAGTTCTCGGCGTGGACCTCGAGCCAGCCCGCGGACGGGCGCCGCGTCAGCATCTCCGCGATGTGGGGCGAGCGAAGACCGATGCCCGCCGATGCGGGGATAGCGAGTGGCGAAAACATATTGGACATCGGTCTCCTCCTTCTGGTCTGATTGCTCGAGGTGGAAAGTCGGCTAGGCCTTGGGCTTGTCGCTGCCCCCGGAAATCTTCGCGCAGCTGCCGGCCGGCACGTAGAGCCAGGAGTCGGGCTGGTTGTCGGCGGTGGAAGTGCCGGCGCATGAATGCGTCGCGGTCTGGCAGTCGTTCTGGCCTGCCTTGACGACGCCGTAGCACTTCTCGAAGGCGAAGCCGGGCTTGGCGGCGGGGCCGCTATATGCCGCCGTGGCGGCGAGCGAGGTGGCGGCCGCGAGGGCCGAGCCGATAAGGGTCTTGGTGTTGATCACAGGCTTGTCTCCTGGTTGGCGTTTCGACGGAAAGACCGGCCCTGAGGCCCGTCTGCAGATCAGTTTCCACGATCGCCATGCCGAGCTGAAATGCTGTCTCGGCATGGAATTGATAAGCGGGCCACGATGTGCCGAGGGCGGCGCGAAAAGGCCCTCCGGCCGGGAACCGGAGGGCCTGGCGCCTGCATTCGGGAGTATGCGAAGCAGGCGCGGCTAGGCGGGAGGAAAGCGCCTAGATGTATTGGGTTCTGCAGTCGCTGGGCGGGCGCTCGTCGGTGCTGGAAAGATCAGCGGCAAGCCAGTCTTCGGCACATTGCCGTCCCCTGTCACGAATGTCAGTCAGCTCGCCCCAATCGATCCAGGGCCTCACAAGCAGCGGAGCTCCAGCTCGATAGTGGCTGTCGAAGATGCTGTGAACCGGGGCGCATCCGGTCACGCATTGGGTGGCGCCGGGGCTGCGATCCCGACAGCGCGCCATGAATATCGACGGCTTGCCGCTGACCATCACACGATGGCAGGCTCCGATCGATGCCGCAGGCGGCAATTGCGAGATGTCGCCGTCGCCCCAATAGAGATCGCCATCGATCTCAATGGCCGGCGAAAGGAACGGAACAGCCGCTGCCGCCACGATTGCGTTTATCGACAACTGTTCGTCCGAGAATATTTTCGCCGCATCTGTGCGGGCGTTGACGGCCACGACGCGCAGCCTCACCGGGCAGTCTTCGTCGCGGATAGGCTGAAGGTCGATCGACTGTTCCAGCATCGATCTAAGCAGGCTCGTTCTGTCGATGGCGAACATCGAGGCATGGCTGACGCGCCGCCAGAAATTGGCGAGTGCCGTCCGCGCGCCGCGCCTTCCGCCGACGGTCAGCCCATAAGCAAAGACCGCCGCCTGCATCGCTGCAAAGCCCGACGCGGTAACGCCGCTCACGCTGCAGTTCGGCTCGTCCAGCAGCCGATCGAGCACACCCCAGACGAAAGCGGCATGCGCGTCGTTTGCCAGCACGATGTCGATCGTCCGGCCCTCGACATTAGGATCCGTCACTGACGTGATAAGATCCGTCGCTGACCTGATCGATTGGACTGTGCTCACTGCGGACTGGGCAAGCATGGCCTGGTCTCCATCCCAAGGTCGCCAGCAAGGGCGATTGGAGAGAGACTGCCGCATCTTCTTGTTCAGCCGAAATGCCAAGGTGGCATGAAGTCCATAGGCAGATTGCATTGCTGGCCCCGCGCGCGACAATCTTCATCCCGATCAGGCTGGCGCCGTTGCCGGAGCCGCGCCTGGAAGGGAGATGAATGATGAGAAGACAACTTGCCTGTGTGGCTGTGCTTGCCGTTTGTCTTGGCGTGAGCCCGGCGTCCGCCGACCCGTTCAGCGACCTCGCTGCATTCCCGACCTTCTATGCAGACTCCACGATGAAGACGATGAAACCGATGGCCGGGTTCAGGAAGGCCTGGTTTGCTCTGTCAAAGCATGACCGGGTCAAGATGACGAAGGCGTGCAACGACCCGGCGATGCGCAAACCCCACGCACAATACTGCGCCAACGTGCTTGTTTTGGGCGGAGCCAATTAGCGGCGCACGCCCGGAATGCAGAACCGGCATAAACCCCATTCGCAGATGGCATTGGCGAATTGAGCGCCGGATGAAGCAAGGTCCACCTCGGCAAGCGGGAACAATAGAGTTCCAAAATGCTGCCGGTCATCAACGCAGTCGTCAAAGGGGCGATTGCACAACTCCGGAGAAGGATCCCACCATGAATATCAAAGCCATCTGCATCGGCGCATTTGCACTTTCCATGCTCGGCGGCGCTGCGTTCGCCGGCGCGCTCGACGAGCCGTCCAACATGCAGCCCTTCTTCACCGACGCCAGCATGAAGACGATGAAGCCCAAGGCTGAATTCAAGGCCGCCTGGGACGCGATGTCGAAGGACAAGCAGGGCGCGATGATGAAGGAGTGCCAGGATGCGGCGATGAGCAAGCCGCACGCCGAATTCTGCGCCAACCTCCAGGCGCTCGGCGGCGCCAACTGAGCGCTCGACAACCGTTTCGGGCAACATCGGACGGCGGCACGATGGCGAGCAGCTTGCTCGCCATCATCCTTTTGAGAAAGCGAGGGCATTCGCCGGAAGCTCATCATGACCGATTGCTATCGACTTTATACCCCCCGTGCATTGGCGTGATGGAATGCATTGCGGCAGGGTTCGAGCCTGCAGATGCAGTTGAGGGACGACCCGCATGGACATACATCACATTCGCTATTTCCTGGCCGTCTGCGAGACCCGGAATTTCACGCGCGCAGGCGAGAAGTGCAACGTTAACCAGCCGGCGCTCTCGCGCGCCATCCAGCAGCTCGAGGATGAGGTCGGCGGACTGTTGTTTCGCCGCGAGCGGAATCTGACGCACCTCACCGATTTGGGCGCTTTGCTCCGCCCCAGATTTCAGCAGATCCTCGATGAGGTGACCGGCGTTCGCCAGGAGGCGTCGAGATTCCTTTGCCTGGAGAATGCAAATCTCAAGGTTGGCGTGATGTGCACGATCGGTCCGCGGCGGTTTACCGGGCTGCTGACGGACTTCAACCGGCGCCAGCAGGGCATCCAGCTGCAGCTTGTCGAGGGGGTCCCGACATCCCTGTCGCAGTTGCTGGAAGCGGGTGAGATCGATGTCGCCATCATGGCGTCGAGCAACAGCTTTCCGGAGAGGTTCGATGTCACGCCCCTCTACCGCGAGCGGTTCGTGCTCGCGTTTCCCAACGGGCACCGGCTGGCCCGAAACGACAATGTCGCCATCTCGGAGCTCGACGGCGAGAACTATCTCAGGCGCCTGAACTGCGAGTATCGCGACTATCTTGCGGGCCTTTGCAATGAACGTGGGGTCAAGCTCAGGATCTCCTACGCCAGCGAACGCGAAGACTGGATTCAAAACATGGTCTCCGGCGGGCTGGGTATCTGCTTCATCCCGGAATTCAGCGCCGTCATCCCGGGATTGCAGATCAGGCCCGTCATAGATCCGGAGGTCTGGCGAGAGGTATCGCTTGTCGTCGTAGCCGGGCGCCGGTTCTCGCCGGCCACATCGACTTTCGTCAACAGCGTCAAGGCGCACAGCTGGCCGGAAAGCGGCATCGATCTGGTTAGGAAAACGGCTGCATAGCAAGTCGAAGAAAAGAACCGACGCCATGATCTATGTCGTGGCGCGGATTGCTGCGCCGGTATGATGATCGACGATAGTTTTCAGGTATCGATTTAAGAGCCAGTCAGCATTTCTCTTTCGAGGAGCCTCCGGTCACTCTCCTCGTCATGCCCCGCCTCCCGCGATTGGGCACCGACAAAGGAGAAATACGAGATGGCTACCAAGAAACTCAACCTTGCCTTCGCGCTGGGCATGCTGTCCGCGACCGCTGCATTTTCCGCGGCCCCGGCTTTCGCAGGCGACTGCCCTGCCGGCCAAGCCGCCACCACCGATGTCCAGGAACATCCAAGCAAGCCGGTCGGCGTGATCGACACGGTGCTTTCCGCAATCGATCTGAGCAGCAAGGGCGAAGCCTGGAAAGGCAACATGCTGCGCCTTCGCAAGCTCGTCGTTCAGCCCGGCGGCGTCGTGCCGTGGCATGAGCACAATGTCCGCCCTGCCAACATTATCGTCGTCGAAGGCTCGATCACTGAATACGCCAGCACCTGCAAGGTCGGCATCGAGCATCCGGCCGGCGACGCGACCGCCGAGTTCGGCCAGCTCGCCCACTGGTGGAAGAACAACGGCAAGGTTCCGGCCGTCCTCTATTCCGCCGACGTCCTGCCGCCGGCGATGCATGAAGACCACATGATGTAAGCCGCTCGCCGCGGTGAAGATATCCCGGCATCAGAAACCAAAAACCCGTCCTCGGGCGATTGCCTGAGGACGTGGCAACGGAGCCTGTCATGACGACCAGTGAGCATTCCGAACCGACGCGGCTTCGCATGGCGGCCGCGGATAGCTGGCGCTTCGGCCTGATCGCGCTGATTGCGTTCCTGACACTCGTCGATCTGTTCGCCACCCAAGCCATCCTGCCGTCGCTGGTGGTGAAATTCGGCGTCAGCCGCGCCACCATGGGCTTTGCCGTCAACGCCAGCACCTTCGGCATGGCGGTGGCCGGGATTGCCGTCGCTCTCTTTGGGCGCGGCATCGACCGCCGCAACGGCATCTGGATCAGCCTGGCCATCCTGGCGATCCCGACGACGCTGCTGTCGCAGACGGACAATATTGTGGTCTTCGCGCTGCTGCGCGTGGTGCAAGGCCTTTGCATGTCGACTGCGTTCACGCTCACCATGGCCTACCTGGCGGAGCATTTTTCGGCACGGCAGACGACGAGCGCGCTTGCGGCCTATGTGACGGGGAATGTTGCCAGCAACTTTTTCGGCCGGTTGATGTCGGCGGCTGTCGCCGACACGTTCGGCATCTCCACCAACTTTCTGACCTTCGCCGCGCTTAATCTGCTCGGCGCCGCCCTTGTCTGGTTCACGTTGCAAAAGACCTCGGCAATGATGCCCGCCGACGCCGAGGGTCAGCCCGCCCGCGGCGCCTGGAAAGCCCCGTTGCGGAACGCCGAGCTGCGTGCCTGCTTTGCGATCGGCTTTTTGATCCTGTTCGTCTTTATCGGCACGTTCACCTATGTGAATTTTCAGCTTGTCGCGGTGCCGCTTTCGCTGACCCCCATGGCGCTTGGCGCAGTCCATTTCGTCTTTTTGCCATCAATGCTGACCACTCCGCTCGCCGGGCGCGTGGCCTCAGGCCTTGGCCCGAGAATGGGGGTGGGCGCGACGCTTGGGCTGGCGATCATCGGTTTGCTTCTGCTGCTCGTACCCAGCCTTCCGGTCGTCCTCGCCGGGATGGCGCTGGTCGCCGTCGGCACCTTCCTGGCTCAAGCGATAGCCACAGGACATGTCAGCCGGACCGCGTCGCGCGATCGCGCCGCCGCGAGCGGCATCTATCTCGCGTCCTACTACGCGGGCGGGCTCGCCGGCAGCTTCCTCATCGGACAGATCTACGACCGTGTCGGTTGGACCGCATGCGTGATCGTGCTGGTCGCGGTTCTCGCCAGTGCGATCGCGATCGCGCGCGTGCTGCAAACGCCGAAGGCCTGAGACCTGAAATCGAAACTTAGTTGTCCAACCAAGGAGACCGACATGACCAATCATCTCAAAGCTCTGTTTGCAGGCGCAGCCATGCTGATGTTTGCTGCCCTCCCGGCTGCGGCTTCGGACGGCGTCGTCACCGTCAAGAGCGACTATTCCGTCGCTGAAACCGTCGCCCGCATCAAGAAGGACGTGCTCAAGAAAGGCATCAAGTTCTTCGGCGTCATCGACCAGGCTCAGCTTGGCAAGAATGCGGGCAACGACGTCAGGCCGTCGCGGCTCGTCATGTTCGGCAATCCGGCGCTCGGCACCACCTTCATCACCTCCAATCCCGAAGCCGGGCTCGACTGGCCTGTGAGAGTGTTGGTTTACCAGAGCGCCGACGGCTCGGTGTACGCCGCCTACAGCGATTTCGACTGGATCGCCAAGCGGCACGGCATCACCGACCGCACCGCGCAGTTCAAGATGGCGACGGAAGTCATCCAGTCGGTGACCTCAACCGTCAAGAAGAACTGAATGCGGAAAAGCATTGCCCGGCATGCAAAGCACGCTGCCTTGCCCGGCAACCCTATTCGGCGGCGGACAACGCTTTAGCCCGCTCGCCGAACCATTTCTTCTGCGTGGCCTCTCGCACCAATGCGCCGACCGCGGGCGAATGCCTGCGGCCGCGCACCGTGACGAGATTGACCTCCCGCCAGAATTCCGGCTCCGTGATCGGCAGAGGCACCACGCCAGGATGCTTGGCGGTATGCTCGGGCATGAAGCCGAAGCCGAGCCCGGCGGCGATCATCGCCAATGTCCAGTCGTCACGATCGCTCCAGTATACCGGGCTGACCGTGACGCCTTGTTCGGCAAGGATGGCATCCGCGTAGCCGGCGAACTCGCAATTGTTGCGGTGGATATAGCTTTCGTTGCTCATATCCTTCACCCGCACCGCGCGCTGATTGGCAAGGCGATGGGTCAGGTGAACAGCCATCACCATCTGCTCCTGGAAAAGCGGCAGGGCGTGCACTTCTTCGTCGGGGGCGTCTGAAGGCAACGCATAGATGGCAGCCTCGAGCTCACCCTCGATCAGCCTTCTCCTGAGGCTTACCGCGTCCGCATCGCAAAGATGCAGCTCGACGCCAGGGTGGTGCGCGCGCACGGCCGCGATGAGCTCGATGATCTCGTCCGGAGCGATGGTGCTCATGATGCCGACCTTGAGCGGCATCTTCTTCAGGCTCACATATTGCTCGGCAATCTGCTTTGCCTGGCGAGAGTTCTCGAAGACTCCCTCGAGATAGGTCTCAACCATGCGGCCGAGCTCGGTGAGGTGAGTGAAACGGCGCTCACGGTGGAAAAGCGGCCCGCCGAATTCATCTTCCAGGAGTTTGATGGCGCGCGACAGCGCCGGCTGCGTGACATTGCACTGCTCGGCCGCCCGCGTGAAATTCAGTTCCTTGGCGACGGCCAAGAAGTATCGGACCTGGCTGATCTCCACTGCACGCTCCCTCACTGGACGTGCATACGGCACGGCCCGGGTGCCATGCAATCTTACTAGCTGCCCTGACGTCAAACAACCCGAGCGGTCGATCGACCTCCACAGCCGACGATCTGACCGTCATCTATCGAATCCATGTCTCAACGGCATTTCCGCAGCTTGCGGCGGTTCACCATACTCATCGTCAGATCCAGAGCCGGCCCGCACCCCGTCGCTCATAGCGCAATCGGAAGGACAAGACGATGCTCAAAGGCAAGACAGCGCTCATCACCGGTTCGACCAGCGGCATCGGGCAAGGCATTGCCGAAGCCTTCGCGGCCGAGGGCTGCAACATCGTTCTGAACGGCTTTGGCGACGCCGCCGAGATCGAACGCCTGCGGGCCAAGCTTGCGGCCGATCATCAGGCCGCCGTTCGATACGACAATGCCGACATGAGCAAGGGCGACGCCATCACGGCGATGATGGACAAAGCCATCGCCGAGTTCGGCGCCGTCGACATACTGGTCAACAACGCCGGCATTCAGCATGTCGCGCCGATCGACGACTTCCCGATAAAGAAATGGGAAGCGGTGGTGGCGATCGATCTCATGTCTTCATTCTATACGATCCGGCGCGCCTTGCAGGCGATGAAGGCGCGCAAATGGGGCCGCATCATCAACGTGGCCTCGGCGCACGCGCTCGTCGCGTCGCCCTATAAATCCGCCTATGTCGCTGCCAAGCACGGTGTCGCCGGCCTGACCAAGGCCGTCGCGTTGGAGGTTGCCGAACAGGGCATCACGGTCAACGCCGTTTGCCCCGGCTACGTGCTCACGCCGCTGGTCGAGAAGCAGATACCGGATACGGCCAAGGCGCGCGGCATCACCGAAGAGCAGGTTATCAAGGATGTTCTGCTGGCAGCGCAGCCGACCAAGCAGTTCGTCACGGTCGAGCAGGTTGCCGCGCTTTGCCTGTTCCTGGCTTCGGACGACGCGGCTTCGATCACCGGCGCCGTGATGCCGATCGAAGGCGGCTGGACCGCTCACTAGACCCGCACGAGGAGCGAAGGCGATGAACAAGATCACGCAAAACCTGTCCGCCCCGCAAGCAGGACCGGCGATAGGCCACCAGGGCGAAGTCAAGCGTCAGACCGTTCTTGTCCTTCAAGGCGGCGGCGCGCTCGGCGCCTACCAGGCCGGCGTCTACCAGGCGCTGGTCGAGGGCGGCATCGAACCGGACTGGGTCATCGGCACGTCCATCGGCGCCATCAACGCCGCGCTGATTGCTGGAAACCAGCCCGGCGAGCGTCTCGCCAGGCTGCAGGAATTCTGGGACAGCGTCAGCCGCAGCAGTCCGTTCGACGAGTTTTTCCGGATGATGGTTCCAAGCAACATCTTTGCCAATATGGGCACGGTGATGCGCGGCATCCCGGGGTTCTTCGAGCCGAACCCAAGCGCCATGTTCGGAGTCAACCGCGAGGTCGGTGTCGAGAACGCATCCTATTACACCACGGATCCGCTCAAGAGGACGCTCAGCAATCTGATCGACTTCGACTATCTCAACGGGCGCCACACGCGGCTGACGGTCGGCGCGGTCAACGTCAACACCAGCGAGCTCAAATATTTCGACACGCGCGAGATGATCCTGTCGGCGGCACATGTCATGGCGTCGGGCGCCTTGCCGCCGGCGTTTCCAGCAGTCTGCATCGACGGCGAGCCCTATTGGGACGGCGGCATTTATTCGAACACGCCCATCGAGGTCGTGCTGGATGAGCGCCCTCGGCGCGACGCGCTGATCTTTGCCGTCAACATGTGGCAGCCCCGCGCCAACGAGCCGAAATCGATCTGGCAGGTCATGGGGCGACAGAAGGACCTTCAATATGCCAGCCGCGGCCGGAGCCACGTTGCACGGCAGGAGCAACTGCATCGGTTGCGGCATGTCGTGCGCGAACTGGGAAGGCTCGTGCCGGAGGAGCGTCGCGAGGATCCGATGTTCAAGGAGCTCGCCTCCTATGGCTGCCCGTCGGTCATGCATCTCGTTCGCCTGCTTTCGCCGCGACTGGACGGCGAGGACCACACCAAGGACATCGACTTCACCCGCTCGGGCATACGCACGCGCTGGCAGGCAGGATACGAGCATGGGCAGCGCGTCCTCGCTGACAAGCCCTGGGAATGCGAGGTCGACATGCTGCAAGGCATCGTGATCCACGAATCCCAAGAGTGACGTGCCGCGCCGAGCAAGATACGGAGACCACCGATGCAGATTGTCACCCCCGGCATGCGGTTGATCCCGGAAGCCGTGCTCGCCAACAATGCTGCGCTGTTCCGCACGATCCCGGAGACTCCCTCGCACGCGGACAAGTCATTGCACCGCGTGATCATTGTAGGCGGTGGCGCGGGCGGCCTGGAACTGGCGACGCGCCTCGGCCGCAAGTTCGGCAACCGGCGGCTTTCCGTCACGCTTGTCGACCGAAACCGCACCCATATCTGGAAGCCGCTGTTGCATGAGGTGGCATCCGGCGCCTTGAGCGCATCACACGATGCGGTCGAATACATCGCCCATGCCAGCCGCCACGGCTACCGATACCGCATTGGCGAGGTCGTCGGCATCGATCGTGCCAAACGCCAGGTTTTCGTTGCGCCCAGCTTCGACGATGACGGTCGCCAGATCATCCCGCCGCGCGTTCTGGGCTACGACACGCTGGTCATGGCCGTTGGCAGCGTGACCAATGACTTCGGCACGCCGGGCGCCGCGCGCCATGCCATTTCGCTCGACACCGCGGAACAGGCCGCCCGCTTCAACAAGCGCATGATCGATGCCTGCCTGCGCGCCAATGCGCAGTATGAGCAGCTTTCGCCCGGTCAGCTCCATTGCGTCATTGTCGGTGCCGGCGCCACCGGCGTCGAGCTGGCAGCGGAACTTCACAAGTCGATGCGCGAGATTGCGTCACATAATCTCGACAACATCGATTTCGAAAGGCTGATCCGCATCACCATCGTCGAAGCCGGACCGAGGATCCTGCCTGCGCTGCCTGAGCAGATGGCGCGCGCCACGGCACGCTTGCTGATCAAGTTGGGTGTGCAGATACGCTGCGGGATCAAGGTCACTGAAGTGACCGAAGACGGTATACGGCTCGGCGACAAGCTCTTTGTGCCTGCCGAACTGGTCGTCTGGGCCGCCGGTATCAAGGCGCCGGATTTCCTGAAGGGTCTCGAAGGTCTCGAAACCGATCGCATCAACCGCCTGATCGTCGATGAAACCTTGCGCACGGTCGCAGACGAGAATGTGTTCGCGATTGGCGACTGCGCGAACTGCGTTCTCCCGGGCGAAGAAAACGCCTTGCCGCCGCGCGCCCAGACAGCGCATCAGCAGGCTCACCACATGGCCAAGGTGATTGCGGCGCGTCTCGCGGAGCGGGCCCCACCGGCGTATCGCTACCGCGACTATGGTTCCCTCGTCTCACTCGCCGACTACGGTGCGTTCGGCAGCCTGATCGGGGGACTGAAGATCGAAGGTCTCGTTGCAAGGCTCGTCTATCGCTCGCTGCACAAGATGCATCTCAAGGCGGTGCACGGCCTGGCGCAGACCACGCTGGCTTCGATCGGCGAGATGATCGTCAAGCGCGCCAGACCGCGCATCAAGCTTCATTAGAGCGGCGGAGGCGATGCGATGGAAAAGTATGACGTCGTGATCCTGGGCGGCGGCAATGCTGGAATGGGCGTGACGGTTGCGACACGCGCCGCCGGACTTTCCGTCGTCATGATAGAGGCTCGCGATCTTGGCGGCACCTGTCCCAATCGCGGCTGCACGCCGAAGAAGGTGCTGGTCGCGGCAGCCCACGCGCTCGACGAGATCGCGAGGGCCGGCGATCATGCAATAAGGATCGAACCGCCGCGGCTAGATTGGCGAGGCTTGATCGAGCGGGAAAAGGACATCATCAAGGATATCCCGTCCCGATTGTCCGGTTTGATGGCCAAGCGAGGCGTCGACGTCATCTACGGCGAGGCCGCATTTGTCGCCAGCAACGCCATCCGCGTCGGCAGTCGAGAATTCGAGGCCAGGAACATCGTCATCGCCACCGGCTCGAAGCCGCGCCCTATGCCGATGCCCGGCTCGGAATTCCTGACGACATCCGACGATGTGCTGAGCGATCCGACGCTGCCTCGCGCCGTGGTGTTCATTGGCGGTGGCGTTATCGCTTTCGAGCTGGGTCACGTCTATGCGCGCGCCGGCGTCGAAGTCACCATCCTAGAGGCGCTGCCGCAGCTTCTGGGAAGCTTCGACGTGGATGCCGTTGCTCAGCTCCTTGGCGAGAGCGAGCGCCTGGGTATCAGCATCCATACCAAGGCCTGGGTCAAGAAGATCGAGGAGGTCGACGGGCGACTGCGGGTGAGCTTCGCGAAGGATGGCGCCGAATACCGGGTGGACGCAGATCGGGCCGTCAATTGCGCCGGGCGCGTTGCCAATGTCGAGGGCCTCGATCTCGGCGCTGGCGTCATCGTGCATCGCGAAGGCCGCATCGAGATCGACGATCATCTGAGGTCCCGTTCCAACCCGGACGTCTATGTCTGCGGCGACGCGGTCTGGAATTCTCCGCAGCTTTCGCCGATAGCGACCTACGAGGGCGGCATCGTCGGGCGCAATATCGTCGACGGCCCGAAACATCGGCCCGACTACGGTCACATACCTGCCTCGCTCTACAGCATTCCGGCCGTGGCAACCGTCGGTTTGACCGAGGCCAAGGCGAGGGAACGCGGCTTCATCATCAACGTCCGCTCGAACGACATGCAAGGCTGGCTTTCGGCCAGGACTTACGCCGAGCCGGTAGCGTGGTCGAAGATCATCGTCGAGGAAACGACAGACAGGATCCTTGGGGCTCACCTGGTCGGCCATGCCGGCGAAGAGCTGATCCACATATTTGCGCTCGCGATGAGGCACGGCATCACGGCACGAGAGCTGTCTGAGATGGTCTGTGCTTTCCCGACCTTCACGGCGGATATCAGGAACATGATGTAACGCGTCGCCTCGGGTCAGCGAAGAAGACACAGATCTGGCATGTGTCGATGCAGGTGGGGCATCAAATCCATGCAGGAAAAACATGGCAACTGCCGAGGGGTTACGGTGATAGGCTGTGTGCGAGGTATGAAAGTGCAGACATGGCCGCCGACGACCAGGCAATGACATTCGAGCAGTCCGTGCAGGCAGCCATCGAGCTTGATGCGCCTCTCAATGAACGGCTGGCGGTGGTTGCCGCGGCGGTCCGCCGCCTAAACTCGGAGTTTGCGGACGCTGTAGATCGACTGGTGGAACGCCTGGAGAATCAGGGTGCCGGAGCGGCGGCGCCAAAGCCCGGCGATGTCATGCCGCCATTCCTGCTGCCTGACGACGAAGGCAGGCTGGTTGGCCTGGCCGACATCCTGCTCCAAGGGCCTGCTGTGATCACCTTCCAGCGCGGGCATTGGTGCCCTTACTGCCGTTTGAACGCGATCGGCATCGTCGAAGCGCAGCAGGAGATCGCGGCATTGGCCGGGCAAATCGTGGCGATCATGCCCGAGCGAGGCAAATTCGCCAGGGCGATGAAGGCCGCGGTTGGCGCAAGCTTCCCCTTCCTGACCGATATGGACAATGGCTACGCCCTGTCTCTTAACCTGGCAATATGGATCGGAACCGAAATGGAGCGGTTGATGGGCGTTGCCTATGACCTCCCAAGCTACCAGGGCAACTCCAGCTGGTTCCTGCCGATCCCGGCCACATTCGTCGTCGGAACCGACGGGATCATCACCGACCGCTTCGTCGATCCGGACTACCGCCGTCGCATGGACATCGACGACCTGATCGCGGCGCTCAGGCGGGCTCGCTGACGCCAAAGGATGACCAGTCGGCCGCTCTCAAGAGATTGAGCAGCGTCGTCGCGACAGGTGCGCGCTGCCTGCCGGCGACCGCATAAACCGACACGATCCGCGAGACGTCCAGATCGCGAAGCTTGAGCCGGCGGATGTTCGAGGATCGCGGTGCAGTAAGCGAGACAAAGCCAACTCCGGCATTGGCCTCAAGCAGCGCAAGGAGATCCTGATCGGTCTCGACTTCATGCGCGGTCCGGGGAGTATACCCTTTAGCGGAAAGACAACGCGCTAGTTCCTCGCTCGTCTCCCAATCGATCCGGCTGAGCACAGGTTCGGCGGCGAGCTGAGCCAGCGCGACATCAGCCTCATTTCGCCGGGCGAGCGGGTGATCTGAATTTACCGCGAGTTCGATCCCTTCCTGGAACAGAGGCCATACGTCCAGGCGGTCCCAAGCCTGTCCAAGGGGGCCGGCAATCGCCAACTCTACTTCACCGCCCTTTAGCGCCTCGATCACAGCCGCCGGCGAGCCACGGTGGATTTTGAGATGCACACCGGGATAGGCCCGAAAGAGCTCGGTGAACGGCGAAACCAGCAGCGCAATGTTGATACTGTTCGAAATGGTCACATTGAGCGGCGCAACATCGCTGCTTTGCACAGCCTTGGCCAATGACTTGGCGGAAGTGGCCGCGTCATAGCATTGTTGCAGCAAGGGCAGCATCCGCCGTCCAAGTTCCGTCAGGTGCGAGTGCTGACGCTCTCGCCGGAGGAGCTCGCCACCGAGTTCTTCTTCAAGCGTCTTGATCGCGCGCGTAAGCGCCGGCTGAGTGACGTTGCATTCCTCGGCCGCTCTGGTGAAGTTCAACGTGTTGGACAGGGCCAAGAAATAGCGGACCTGCTGCATCTCCATGAATTTTCGCCCCCTTCAGCGAAATTCGATTTCTTCAGGAACAGCTAATTCGCGGCCATGCTAGCGGAAATCCAAGCAAGGTCGAGGGGTGATTTGCTGGGGTTTGCCCGCAAGACAATTGTCCAGCAGGGTCACCTTGGTCGGTCGTCACAATGCTAGAAAATATAGTGTAAAGTATTGTTTTTATTGAATTAGCGGAAGTTCAATCCTCTCGCAGCACCGGCTTTCCGAAACATCTGGTGGGCGTGTCGGGCGATCGCGCCGGCTCAGTTGGTGACATGCGACAGCCGCAGGCCGGCTTCGTCCGGGATCTCGGCCATGCCTTCCTCCGCGAAGCGGAACATGTCCTCGAAATCCAGCTCCCGCTCGAAAATGACGCCGCCGACTTTGATCGCAAGCACGTCCTTGTCGCCTTTCGGCGCGAAGTAGATCTCGCCGACCGTGCCGCGAATGCGCTCGCCGACGTCCTTGGCGTCCTCTTCGCTCGCGCCCGGCAGGAAGACGCCGAACATCGAGGTTCCGATCCGGCCGATCAGATCGTCCTTGCGCACCGCGGACCGGATAGCCGATGCGATCAGCCGCAAGGCCTCGTCGCCCCATTCGAGACCGAAGCGCAGGTTGATCGATGCCAGATGTTCCGGATGGATGACCAGAAAGGCGCCGGAGCGCGGTCCGGCTGGTTTCGCCGCCCTCCTGTCGACCATCGAGGTGAACACCTTGCCGTTCAGGCAGCCGGTCAGTTGGTCGTAGGTGCCGGATCTGGTGAGTTCCTGCCGGTAGCGGCGGATCTCCACCTGTTGCCAGCCGAGCAGGGCAAACAACGGCAGACCGATGACGATCGGCACGATGATTGCCGTAATTGCCCCGCGGCCGAATGGCGTGAGGCTGTCGCTGAAAAGCAGCAGGTAGTTCAACCCGAGCGAAAGCGCGACGCAGGCAGCGGTGCCAAGCGCGGCCAGCAAGATGAGGTGCCTCCACGTTTGAACCGGCGCGGTCGGTGTTTTCGCAGTCAAGGGCCAATCTC
The DNA here is from genome assembly GCF_020165285.1 of Mesorhizobium sp. CA10. Lineage (NCBI taxonomy): Bacteria > Pseudomonadati > Pseudomonadota > Alphaproteobacteria > Hyphomicrobiales > Phyllobacteriaceae > Mesorhizobium > Mesorhizobium sp. CA10. Next base: position 21,137 of record NZ_JAIUHV010000006.1, on the reverse strand, counting down.
CTGTTCGACGTATGGCATACAGGAGGTCCGTTACGATTTCGGTGTCAGGGAAACGTACAATTTGATGCAAGTCGGCATGTTCTCCATGGCAAGCGCCGGATCCGGCACACCGGCGGCCGCGGTCGGTGGCTGACGACGTGCCAGGTCGTCGGCCCAGTCCAGGTTTTAGAAGTGCTGAACCGCCCTGACCATTCTGCTTTCACGCAAGTGCGCGAGGGGAGCGGCCACCGGCTTTCCCGCGGCAGCACTATTGCGGTGGGCCGAAAATGCCCATCCGGGCGGTTCTCGCCACCACCTCCGCCTTGCCGTAAATGCCGGTGGGAGCGGCCATCGCCCAGCCGTTCGAAACCAGCCAGGCGCCGACATCCTGCGTGCCGAGCGCGCAGGGCGCGGCGATGGCAAAACGGTCGACGTCCGGCGGCAGGAAGCATTTCAGCGCCCGCCCGCGCAGCCAGGCGTTGAAGGCGGCCCGCGCCCGCTGGCCGCAGGGCCAGGCGGTGTCGTCGAACATGCAGGTCCTGTCGGGGCTTATGTCGACCGTCCCGCTGATGGCGACGGTGCGTCCCATGGCTTCGACGACCGCCGAGGAGGTCGCGACGGGACGGAAAAGCAGCGTCTCGCGCCAATCCTGCGGCATAGGCGTCTGCGGCCGCGGCGCAAGTCCGAGCTCGCTAAGCGGAGGACGCGGTTCGATGCGCTCGATCCCGGATCGGTCGAGCGGCGGCGGCGCAATGAGGTCCTCGGCGATCTTGCGCGCCGGCCGGCCTGGCCGCGCGTCATGGATCGGACCATGGAAGGCCGGCTTCAGGTCGCCGGCGTCCTGAGCCGGTGCGATCGAAGTGGGCGGCAGCAGGCGGCCGCCCTCGACGATCAGCATCATGCCTGCGAGCAAACCGAGACCGCCGAGCGCTGACGCCAGCAGCGGGCGGCCGGACGCGCTCACCTGGTTCACGCGTGGACCCTCGCGGGATCGTGCCGATAGCCGGCGGTGCGGCCCGAGCGCGACCCGTTAGCTCCTGTCGACATGGCGCCACCCCCGACCGCTGAATCGGACCATACATTAGATGTGAGCGACATTCCTTGAAAAGCAAGGCGTTGCGTTAAGTCTCGCGCAACCAATGCGGCCTAGAATCGGCCATCGGATGTCGAGGGATGACATGATGCGCAAGCCGATACTGCTTTTTGCCTTTCCGGCCTTGGTGCTCATTCTGCTGGCGGCCGAGCGAGCGGCGGCGCTGCTTCTCGGCTTCTATCCGGCGAGCCCCGCTGCGTGGCACGCCTGGCTCGAGCTGCGCCCATTCTCGACCATGTTCTGGCAGCAGGTGCACGTCTATCTCGGCGGATCGATGGCGCTCGATGCGGCCGTTATCGTCCTGGCGGCAGGCGCCTGCTGGATGATTTGCCAGGCAAAAAGGTCCGCCGGCTTCTTCCTCGCCAATCACGCCGCGCTGATCTTCGCAGGCAAGATGATGGCGCTGAGCAGCAGTGCGGAAACGGCAAGCACCATTGCCGCCTTCACCATACCGAACGGCCTGCACTTCTCGCTCATGCTCGACTTCAGCTTGAAGAACAGCCTAGTGCTGTGCCTTGGTCTCGCGGCATGCGCCTACTGCCATGTCGCGTTTCTGCGCGAGGCAAAGTTGCGTGCCGAAGCCCGCGCTGTCCGCATGCTTGCGCTGCAGCGCGATCTGTAACCTGCCGGTCTAGGCGAAGACCGCCTGCTCAGTTGATCTTCTTGTAATAGACCTTGCCGTCGGGCTGCTGGATGCGCTGGTAGGACGGGTTGGGCCCCGGAGGCGCGGCCTTGCGCTTGAACGCGGTCTGCCCGTCTCCGGCGCCAGCGTCTTCGTCGGCCGCGGACGCATCCGCCACCGTGGTGTTGTCGAGCAGGGCAGGCTCGGCCGCGCCGGGCGCCGGCTCGCTGGCGGCGACGGGCTGGCCTTGCTCAAGCTTGGCGATATTGCCGTTGATCCGGCCGAAATTCGCCTGCAGCTGGCGGTCCAGCGTCTCGAACCGGCTCTGGAAACCGTTGTTGACGGTGTCGATGCGCGCGCCGATCCGCTGCTCGAACTGGCCGAGCTGTTCCAGCCGCGCCTCCATCGTCTTCAAGTCACTGACGCCGCGATAGAGATAGACCGCGGCCGTCACATTGACGACGGTGACGAGCAACGCACCCACCGCGACGACGCCGATCAGCCTGGCCCGGCTGGGCTTCCCCGGAGCGGCTTCCCTATGACCGAGTTCGATTGCCGGAACGTCCGGCTCGCTGATCATCGTCATTCAACCACCACCTTTGCGCCCACCGCGACGCGTTTGAAGAGATCGATCACATCGGTGTTCGTCAGCCGGAAGCATCCGGACGTGCCGTCGAAACCGACACCCTTGGGATCGTTGGTGCCATGGATGCGATAGAGCGTGTCGCGCCCGTCGCGCGACAGATAAAGCGCCCTGGCGCCGAGCGGATTGTAGGGACCGGCCGGCACCATCGCCGGCAGCTCCGGCCGGCGCGCGCGCATTTCCCTGGGCGGGCGCCATTCCGGCCATTCGGTCTTGGAAGCGATTTTGACAGTTCCGGTCCAGCCGAAGCCGTCGCGGCCAACGCTGATCTGGTAGCGCAGCGCATGCCCCGCTGCGGTCACCAGATAGAGCGCCTTCTCGTTTTTGCGGATGACGATCGTGCCGGGCTGCTCACGGGTCTCAAAGGCGACCGCCTTGCGCAGGCTCGGCCCCATGGCCGGCAGCGGCGGCAAGGCCGATCCGGCCTTCGCAGCATCGCAGCCCAGCGCCACCACGACGCCGATCAACAAGGCACCGACCAGGCCGGGGTTGCCGCCGCGCGCTTTTCCTGCCCTGGAGCTAGCGCTGGGCATTGTCCAGCCGCTCCTTGAACATGCGTTTCAGGTCCTTGTTGAAGCGCGCGCGTCCGTCCACCTCGGAAGGCAGGATGGCGCGGTTCAGCGCGTCGGCCAGGAGTGCGTTGTCCAGCGCCAGCGACTTGATGTGCGGCGCCTTGAAGATCTTCTCCAGCTCGCTGCGCGAGAAGTGGTTGCCGAACCATTTGCGCTTATGCTTGTTGGCGACCAGCGTGATGCTGACCTTGTTGCCGCGCAATTCGCGGATCTTCTTGTAGAGCCGCTTGCCTTGCCTGAGCGAAGCGACGTTGAGCTCGAAGACGATGAATATCTCGTCGCTCGTGCGCAGCACCGAATCGTGCCACGGCGTCTCGATGTTGGGCAGGTCGATGACGATGTCGTCGAAGCGGTAGGCGACGAGATCGAGCAGCCGGAAGACGAAGTCGGAACCGCGCGGCTCGAACGGCAGTTGCGGCCGCTCGAAGGAATAGAGCGTCAGGCCGGAAGGCCGCGACAACTTGATGACATCCATCAGCTCGACGTCGAGCCGGTCCGGCTGGCCGATGATGCCGGAGAGGTCGAACTGGTTGAACTGGTTGAGATAGGCGCCGCAATTGGCGCTCTGGAAGTCGAGGTCGACGAGGCAGGTCGAGGCCGCCCGCTCGGCCGATTTCGAGGCGAGATACTCGGCCGCCGAGATCGCCAGCGTGGTGGCGCCGGCGCCGCCGCTGGCGGCAATGAAGGTGACGATGCGGCTCTTGGTGCCCTGGCTGCCGGTGTCGTGGAAGGTGACGGCGTTGAGCAGCTCCTTGGCGTCGAGCGGCTTGTGCAGCCAGTCGGACGCGTTCATGCGCACAAGAACGCGCGTCTGCTCGGAGGTGAGCTCGTCGGAGATCGCGATCAGCGGCACCGAGGTCCAGGCCGCGCGCGCCTCGACGATTGCCGGATTGCCGAGCAGCTCGCCATTGGCCAGATCGAGGATGATGATGCCGGGCCGGCTGTCGACAGGCGGTCCTTTGAGGAACTCCGCCGCATCCGAGACCTTGACGTCATAGATCGCCAGCGCATCGAGCCGCGTGGTGACATCGCGCTTGAAATTCGCATCGCCGGAAAACAGCGCCACCTGCTTGCGCTTGGTCGGGAGGACTCTCGTGTCGATGGCATTCATGGCCATGTGCTCTTCATGTCTTCGCCCGTGACCGTGCTCAGCATGGAGGGCATGGTGATGTTGTTGAACCCGAGCAATGCGCCCAGGAAGAAAAACTGGAATTGATGATTGACGATGCTGACGGTGATTGTCGGAACAGGCCCGCCGGGGCGCGTCCAATAACCGAGACCGGAAGCGGTGTATTCGATTCTGACTTGGGATTTTTCTAGGGTAGGGAGGAAATCATGCATGCCAGCACGACTGCTGCTGCCATCATAAATGAAATCAAAGAGTGTCTGATCGGCACATGTGTTGCCCGATTGGCAGTTGGTACCCGTGCACGATGCCGCTCCCGCGGAACTTGCGGTGCAAACGTAATCATAAGTGCCGGCCGGCACGGCAACGCCAACGAGAGCTACATTGGTTTGCGTTGTAGTCTCTGACGACAAGGCGGTGGCAATCGGCGTGGAAATTTGTGCTAGCCTGGCGCCAGCCTGCACCGCCTTGCTTGCCGCATTCCATTGATAGAAGGCGTACCCAAGATCGACAAAGCCAAGCAGAAGGGTCAACAGAAGCGGCATAACGATGGTCGCTTCGACCATTGTTGCTCCGGACCGGTCTGTCCAAAATTTGCTGCGCGGCATCACCATCCGAAGACACGCTCCTGGTGCATCACCGTGATGTTCAGGTTGTCGAAGCCGAGATAAGTCCACAGGCCGAGATCGTGGTCTGGGGAGTACGGATAGGACATACTGACCGCCACCACATCGACCGTGCTCTTGCTGCTAAGATAGAGTTCGGTGTTGGGAGTGGTGGTCGTATCGACCGCAGCCGTCGAAGTCTTGGTGATTCCGACTTGCGTCGGGATCCATCCGCTCAGCCGAGGGTTACCGCCACTGACCACGCCATTGGCTGCAAGATTTTGAGCGCGCCCCTTGCAAGTATCCCAATCGCTGCTGCAGCGCGCCATGTAGCGGGCCGCATCCTCAACACCTGCTTCGAGAAGCAGGCGTTTGTTAAGGACATTGGAGAATTCAAACACGCCGGCCGATAGCAGCAGAACGAAAGGCGTGACGATCGCCATTTCGACCAGCGCCGTGCCGTTCTCGTCACCTCCGAACCGCGCAATGAACTGACGAAGCTTGGTCATGGGATCACCGGTAGAGCTGGGCTTCGTTCCGGAGAGCCTTGTCGAGGGTGCCGTTTCCCTGCGGACCATCGACATCGACGATTTCGAGGCTAATTGGCATCTCGGCACCCGTGCCGTCGGGGTCGTCGTTTGGATTGACCTTTGAAATTGGAGCGTTCAGGAAAACGCTCGCATAGCCGTCAGGCTTGAGTTGCGTGTGGCCATTGATCTTGGCGGCATTGGCGAGGCAATCGACGATGGCCAGATTAATCAGCCTGCGGTCAGGATCTAACGTCGGGTTGTCGCCCTTGAAGCACGACGGGGTTCCCCTCTCATTCGTCGGGCCCTTCGATTTGTCGCCGACAAGGCCGTTGGCGATCTCATACTTGTAGACATCGTATCGAGATGCTGGCTGGGTCAGAGATGTCGGATGGCTTGTGCTTGGTACATTCGGGACGGACGCGCCCTTGTGGTTGACGCTCCAATACTGAGAATAAAAAGTCGAAGCATTGGTAATCTTGTCAGAATACCCGTTCGTGGAGTTGTAATTGGCTCCAGGAGGGAGCGGCAGTGCGGATCCATCAGTTACTGGATCGTACTTGTTGCACGTATTGCTCTTTTGCCCTTTGCGAACGTTGGTCGCGGGTCGGAAATTCCAATCTTTGTTGTATTTGTTGAGCGAGCCGCTGTAGAGGTCGAAACGCGTGTTGAGACCGGCACTGACCTGACCCAAGGTGACGCCGGTTTTGGTCGTGAGCGCATTGCGATTGTAGCAAGTGCCTGCAGTGCCCATCGCGATGGCATCGCGCAGCGATTGCAGATTATTGTCAAGTAGGCCGAAATTGCCTGGACCGGGATTACTATCGACCTTGAGTATCCGGAACTCTCGACTGTAGGTATTCCCAGATGCGAAGGCTTGCTGGATTGTTTGGCTGGTAGCCGGTGTTGTCGTCTCGAATGGATTGCACATGAAGACCGGCACGGTCTCGCAGATCGACTGTTCGAAGCCCGCCACAGCCGTCGCACTAACATTGAAGGAGTCGCTGCTTGCGCTGCTGATATACGAAACCGGAAAGATGGCATCGAAGCCGACTGGCGTTACGGTTACTTGAACGAAAATGGCGTTCTTGGCGTCGGTAACCTCATCGGTAATCACGTCCGCAGCTCTGATCGCCGTGTCATCGGAGGGCGGGATAGATCTTAAATAACGACGGTTGACGCCGGCTCTAGCCAACACGACTGGCACAGCGTCCCCTTGCGCAAATTGATACTTGTTGGAAACGAGATTTGCCAAGGCTCGATCAGCGCGCGTGATGCTATCAGCCCGTCCGTCCAGTTCGCCGGCTGCCGCCAGAGCCATCGCGTCGGCGCCCTTCTGCAGATCATTGTGCAGACCGTTGGCGCGGCTCATGTCGATGGCCAGCAATGCAAAGCCGACCAGAACCGGCAGCATGATGGCAACAAGGATCATCGCTATACCGCGCTGATCGTCCCAGAATTCACGAATGGTCCTCAACATGATCTTACTCTCTGTTCCATTCGTGCCAGGCGTCCTCGCTCGCCTGACGAACCGCATCCTTCTACTTCGCTGCGCTGGTCTCGCTCGACGGGCCGACATTGACCGTCATGTTGGTTGCCGGCGCGGAACCGCCTGGCGGAAGCTTGTATTTCTGCACGACAGCGACGGACCGCGCGCCGCTGCCCTCGATCCTGGTATTGTTCGAAGCCGGGTTGTACGGGTCGACCGTCTGCAGCAGCTGATTGGCCTTCTGCGAGTCGCCGGAAGCCAGCGTCATCGTGTCGTAATTGTGCAGATAATCGGCCGCGCAGCCCGCGAGCAGGCCGGTGCAGAGAAGCGCGAGCAGGAGCTTACTTCTTGACATAGACCAGCTTGTCCTTCGATTTCACATCCAGCATGTGGCCGTAGGGCCCGGTGACGCCTTCGCCATGCTCGTACATGCGGATCATGTCCTTGTTGACTTCGAGCTGGCCGAGCAGCATCAGCTCCGGGTCGTTGGCGGGCCTCGTCTTGTCGAAAGGCGTCGCCAGTTGCTCGCCGGGCCTCACCGGCCGCACCAGATGCGGCGTCACGATGACAACGAGCTCCGTTTCTTCCTTCTGCGTGCTCGAATTGTGGAACAGCGCACCGACGATCGGCACCTGGCCGAGCCAAGGCACCTGATCTTGCTGAATGGTATTCTTGCTGGAGAGCAGGCCGCCGACCGCGAAGCTCTGGCCGTCGCGCAGGTCGACGACTGTCGACAGCTTGCGATTGGTGAAGATCGGATCGCCGGCAGCGGTGAAGCCGGTCAGGTCGCTGACTTCCGGCGCAAGCTTGATGTGGATCTTGCCGTCGTCCAGCACCACCGGCGTGAAGTTCAAATTGACGCCGAACTGCTTGAACACGATCTCGACTTCGCCTTGCGCATTGACGCTGCGCACCGGCACTTCGCCGCCAGCATTGAAACTGGCGGTTTCGCCGGAAACCGTGGTGAGGTTGGGCTCGGCCAGCGTGCGGACCACTCCCTTCGCCTCGAGCGCCTCGATGATCAGGTCGACTTTGATGTTGCTGTCGATGATGCGTGTGATCAGTGCCGCGAACGGGTTGGTATTGGACAGAAGGCCCGAGACCAGGTCGCCCGCGCCCAGTTCGGCTCCGTCCTTATCTACCGTGCCAATGCCCGTCCCGACCCGCGTAGTGCCCCTGCTATTCCTACTTCTGAAGGACACGCCGAGATCGCGGCCGGCGTTGCGCTTGGCCTCCAGGATGCGCACCGACAGATTGACCTGTTCGCTGTCATCGATGGTAACGGCATTTATGATGGAGTCGGGGCCATATTGCTGCGTGACCTCTACGATGGATGCCAGGGTCGCGGCGTCCTTGACGTGACCGCTCAGGCGAACCTTGCCGTTGATCGAGCCGATCTCGATGCGAGCCTTCGGCGCCACCTGGCGAATGGCTACTGCCATATCGCTGACATCCTGGCCGACCTCGATCTGAATGGCGCCCAATGAGCGCTTGTCCTCGGAAAACAGATTGACGGTGGTGGTGCCGACGCTCTTGCCAATGATGTAGAGCGTCTTGTCGGTCATCGGCTGCGCATCGGCGATCTTTTCGTCGCCGACGACGATATCGCCCAGCGTGGCGTTCACCTGGATCGTGGCGGATTGGGAAACCGGCACGAACACACGATGCAGCGACGGGCTCGACACGTCGATGAAACGATCGGCCGCCGCAGCCGGATGGCCGAAGATCGCCGATACGCCCAACACAGATAGCGCGGCCGCCGCTATCCTGACCCAAAACCCCTTCATTCCCCGTCTCCCCGCTTGCTGCCCAGGGGCAGCCTCCGCCGCGCCGACCCTCGTCAGTCTTGTCGCGGCACTTCGTAGGTTTCCAGCTTGACGCCCCGGAACACCCCAACCGTAGCTTGCTTCGGCGGTTCCGGCTGGACGTATTTGATCACTTCCTTCACCGGCTGTTGAGGCGCGGCGGCAACGACCGTGACCGGCTTTGCCTTGTTCATCTGATCGATCTGGCTGCCGACCCGTTCCACCGCCTTTGCGAGTCCGTCGATCTTCTCGTCGGCCTGCTTGCGCGCTGCCTCCTCGGCGGCCTGCCTATCAAGCTCGGCCTGGCGCTTGGCGACATCCTCCGGTGTGTCGCCCGTCAGGTCCGCCAGCGTCACCCTCTCGTTCATCTCGCCCTTGCTGCCGGCGGCCTGGCGAAGCGCTAGTGACAACTGACCGGCGCCGGCGGCCAGGGTGAGTTTCTGCGCATCTTTCGTGCTCACTTCCACAGTCACGGCTTTGACCACGGTCGGATTGTCCTTGGTCGCATCCGCAACCTGATCGACGGCAAGCACCTTGACGCTCTGCAACAGGACATCAACGAAACTCTTATCGGCGCCGTCATTGTCGCGGACCGTACGGCTCAGCAGGACATCGACGCGGTCACCGGGGAAGACGAAACCGGCGACGCCGAGCACATCATTGACCCTGATGGAAACGGCTTTCATGCCCTCGTCTAGAACCGCCGAAAGCGTGGCTCGCTGACCCGGACCAGTGATCTTCGCAGTGAGAACAGGTTCGTTGGCGCTGATGGACTGCAGCGCCTGGCGCGCCCCGTTGCCGGCCATCGCTTCTTTGACCGTCTTGAAGGCGCCTGTCGGCACCGCTCCCGCCGGCCATGCAATTTCGCGTAATTTGTCGGCGCTCAGCGCGTCCCCGAATTTCAAAGGCACCGCCGCGACCACGACCGTGCTGGCCTGCACGCCGTTGGCCATAGCGTTGCGTTGCCCCGCTAGCCAGATGTTGACAAGCACGACCGCCAGAACGCCGAATATACCGGCAAGCACAACCATGATGAGTGTATTGGCGCGCATTTCCCAAACCCCTTGGACCCGCCTTGGCGCTTGCAAACTCGGGCTAAGCCCGAGTTTGCAATGTCAGTTTGGCCAGGCCTCAGGGTCGTCCCCGGGCTTGGCCATTTCCAGTTAGCAGGTCATGCCTACGCCGTTGTTCGGGTCGGTCGCCAGATTGGTGCACAGTGTGCTCCATGCATTGGTGACATAGACGCCGACGGCGATGATGAACGTGATCACCGCTGCGGTGATGATACCGATCAGAATCGAATATTCGACCATGGCAGCGCCGTTATCGTCGTCGCGGAACTGCCGGGCCATCGTCATGAGCTTCTTCACGCCAATTTCTCCCTTTGAGAGGTTTGAACCCGACGAGACAGAGCCAAGGATGAACCCCATACCCAAGCATCCCCCGTCACGTTCAATCCTAGGTCCCGTAAAAAAGCCAAGTCAAACGGATTAACAGTCCATTAACCTTTCAATACTCGTCCAAGCGCTTTCTGAATTTTGACAACAGCTTGATTCGCCTCATTTTTCAAGTGATCTTAACCATTCGTTCACAATTCCGCCGCAGCCATACCTCTCGGCTGCCACATTAGAAATAATGCATATCTCAGTATATCTAGTGGCTTATCGACCAATGTCGGCTGTGTGCCGCCAAAGGTCGTAGGACTTTAGTCGGTGCACGGAACGCAGGAGAAAATAAAACGATTTTCCGAAATCCATCTCTTAACTATGTCGCAAGTATTATACGTTGTGTAGCCTGCAGGCCGCTTGTGCCGCTCGTGGTTAACGCTTAGTTTCCATTTGGGGAAAATATAAGGGGGTAAGCGGCATGTTGGGTCGCTTCATTAAAGGGCCGAGCGAACAGAAGATACTGGCGCCGGTCGTCGTTGCGCCGAATGGAACGGCCGCTGCTCCCGCGGTAGAAGCCGAGCCACAGGGCGACGATTTCCTGACCCTCAAGGTCGAGCTCCATCGTCATCTCATTGACCGTTTCAACTTGACGGCGTTGGAAAGCGCGTCAAAGGACGAGATCCTGAATGAGATTCGGCCGATCGTGCGCGAATTCGTGCGGGGCCGGAACGTGCCTTTGAATGCCCGCGAGCTGGATCAGCTGACCGGCGACACCGCCGACGAGATGCTGGGGCTCGGTCCGATCGAGCCTCTGCTCAAGGACGACTCGATCACCGATATCATGATCAACACCCATGAGCGCGTGTTCATAGAGCGTCGCGGCATGATCGAGCAAACCGCGATCCGCTTTCGCGATGAGGCGCATCTGCTGCGGATCATCAACAAGATCGTCTCCAATATCGGCCGTCGGGTCGATGAATCCTCGCCGATGGCGGACGCGCGCCTCGACGACGGCTCGCGCGTCAACATCGCCGTGCGGCCCGTTTCGATCGACGGCCCGCTGGTCTCGATCCGCAAATTCTCGAAGAATCCTTATTCGCTCGAACGCCTGATGGCATTCAACTCGATCCGCCAGCCCATGATCGATATTCTGCGGATCGCGGTGCAGGCGCGAAAGTCGATCCTGGTTTCAGGCGGCACCGGTAGCGGCAAGACGACGCTGCTCAACGCGCTGTCGAGCTACATCCCATCGAAGGAGCGTCTGGTCACTATCGAGGACGCGGCGGAACTGCAACTGCAGCAGCCGCATGTCGGACGGCTGGAAACGCGTCCTCCCAATGTCGAGGGCAAGGGGGAGATCCGTCAGCGCGAGCTGGTGAAGAATGCGCTGCGCATGCGCCCCGACCGAATCATCGTCGGCGAAGTGCGGGGCGAAGAGGCCTTCGACATGCTGCAGGCCATGAACACCGGCCACGAAGGCTCGATGACTACCATCCACGCCAACACGCCGCGCGATGCCATATCGCGCCTGGAGCAGATGGTCGGCATGGCGGGAATGCCGATGTCGCACGACTCCATCCGCGCGCAGATCGCATCTGCCCTCGACATCATCGTGCAGACGCAGCGTCTTTCCGATGGCGGCCGGCGTGTGATCTCGATCTCGGAGATCACGGGCATGGAAGGAAATGTCGTCCAGTTACAGGAAATCTATCATTTTATCAGGCGCGACGTTGCCGCCGATGGCACGATCGTTGGTGAGTTCCGCGCCACCGGTGTTCGCCCGCGCTTCGCCACTGAGGCAGCTACGCTTGGCCTTCATTTCGCCAAGGATGCCTTCAATCCGCAGGTGGCGATGTGATGCTGACGGGACAGACGCTTCTCTATTTCATCTATGTGGTCGCGGCCGCCTCCGTCATCCTAGCCGGCGAGGCTTTCTACCTCTCTCTCACACGCCGGCGCTCACAGAGAGTGGCCGTCAATCACCGGCTTCGCCGCCTCGCCGACGAGGCACCCGCGGAGCAGACCCTGCAAACCCTGCTGCGCGAGCGCGGCCTGACTGGTTCGGGAGACTTCGCGTCCAGCTTTATCTGGTTGAACCGGCTGTACACCCGGTCCGGCATAACCGGAAACCCAATGACTTTCGCGGTGTCGTTCCTTCTCGCCGGTTTAGTGCTGGCGCTGCTTGTCTGGTTTCTGTTTGGTGTCTCGGCGCCGGCAGCTTTCCTCATCTTCTTGGGGGTGGGGTTCGCATTGCCGCTGCTTTTCCTGCGGCGAGCCTGCAAAAAGCGGATCCTGAAGTTCGCCGGGCAATTGCCCGATGCGCTTGACATGATCGTCCGTTCGCTCCGCGCCGGCCACCCCGCTTCGGTCGCAATCGGTCTCGTCGCACGCGAAATGCCCGATCCGCTTGGGACGGAATTCGGCATCGTCGCCGACGAAATCACCTTCGGACTTAGCATGGAGCAGGCGGTGCGGAAACTATCGGAGCGAGTCGGCTTCGAGGGTTTGCACCTGCTGTCGGTGTCGCTTTCGATTCAGGCCAAGACGGGCGGTAATCTCACCGAGATCCTCGCGAACCTGTCATCCGTCCTGCGCGAAAGGCGGAAACTTGGATTGAAGATCAGAGCGCTCTCGGCCGAGGGGAGGGTATCGGCATGGATCATCTCGCTGTTTCCTCCCTTTATGTTCCTGATTCTGATGCTCGTGGCGCCGTCCTATTATGGCAAGATCTGGGGTAACCCGATGATCCTGCCGGTATTCTTGTCATTCGGGAGCTGGGCGCTGCTTGGCACGTACATCATGTATCGCATGGTCACTTTCGATTTCTAGGAACGGCCATGAACCTGCTTTCGAACACGAATGACCTAACCTTTCTGGTGTCGCTCGCCGTCTTCGTGGCGGCGGTGACCTTGTTCCTGTTTGCCGCGCTGGTTTTCCTGCCCGCGATGCAGACGCGCAGGCTGGTGACGGACAGTCTCGTCGGTGATGGGTCCGTGGATCGCCGCTCGATCCTGGGACAGGACCATCTCGTCCGGGCCGCGGCGCAAAAACCGGTCGAAGCCTACTTCAGATCCATGGAGAAGGAGCGCAATGAGCCCGATGCTCTCGAAGCCAAGCTTTTTCGCGCCGGTTTTTATGGCGCGAGCGCACCGCTTATCTACACGCTTTGCCGGCTGGGGGCGGTCGCCATAGGTTTTCTGCTTATGTATGCCCTTCTGTCGAAGGTACTTCCGGCGCGTTTGCCCGGCATCTTCGCCTTTGCGGGCGCGGGTCTGATCGGCCTCGGATGCATCGTCATCCCGAGCATCATGCTCGATCGCTTCGAGAGAAAGCAGAAGCAAATCTATCGCCGCGCCTTTCCCGATTTTATGGATATGATGATCACCTGTGCCGATGCCGGCATGAGCCTGGAGGCCGCGGTCGAACGGGTGAGCCAGGAACTGGCGGGCACGCACAAATGGCTGGGCATCCAGCTTACGATCATGAACCTGCAATTGCGGGCGGGTAAGCCGTTGCGCGAAGCATTGCGTGAGCTAGCCGATCGCATCGGGCTGGATGAGGCCAAGGCCTTGGCGGTGCTGTTCCGGCAATCGGAAGAACTGGGCACCAGTCTCACCGCAGCCCTGCGCGTTTACAGCGCCGAGATGCGCGATCAGCGGATCCTGCAAGCGGAAGAACGTGCCAACTCCTTGCCCGTCAAGATGACGATCCCGCTTGGCCTCTGCATCTTCCCCGTGGTGCTGATGATCATTATGCTGCCGGTTATCATTCGCATGAAGGGCATTTTCTTCTAGTGCGTCATATGATTAGATTCTAAAACAGAGTCGGGGACTCGTGGGACACTCAATGACAAAGCGCCTCGCAGTCGCGACCAGCCTGCTGCTGATCTTCCTGGCCGGATGCCAGACGCAGGACACCACCGGCGGGGTGGTCCGCACCAACGAGCCGGCCAAAGGCGACTACACCGCCTTCGGCGATACCTTCGACGGGCTGAAGACGATAAGCGATGTTGACTACTACGCCTCCGACCAGGCGGTCACCGAGGCCAAGACCCAGTTCCGTTCCGAGAACTACGGCAATGCCGGCGCTCTGTTCTACAAGGCAACCAGGCTGGCCCCCAACGATGGCGTCGCCTGGCTTGGCCTCGCCGCCTCCTGCGATCGCATCCGCCGTTTCGACCTGGCCGACATGGCCTATGGACGAGCCTACCGGCTGCTCGGCGCGACGCCGGAATATTACAACAATCTCGGCTATTCCTATCTGCTGCGCGGCAAGCTGCAGGACGCGCGCAGCAACTTCCTCAAGGCCTATGAGCTGGCGCCCAACGATCCGACCGTGACCAACAATCTCAAGCTGCTGTCCTCCAGCGTCAGGAACATAGAGCGGTCATGACCGTTTTGCTGACCGCTTCGCTCGTGTTCAAGGGCTTGGCCATCCTGCTGCTCGGTAGAATCGCCTGGACCGACTTCAGCACACAGAAGATATCCAACCGTGACGTGCTGCTGTTGCTCTGCCTTGGCCTTGGCGTGCTGCAGTTCCAAGCATTGCAAACTCACTCATGGTTGGAAATGGGAATCAGTGCGTTCGGTGGCGCCGCGCTGTTTCTTGCGCTTTTTCCGTTCTGGCTTTTGCGCAAGATTGGAGCTGGCGACGTCAAGCTGATGAGCGTAACTCCGTTTTTGGTGGGCGGGAGCAATCTCGCGGTGTTTTCCGTGTTCCTGCTGGTGTTCGCGGTCGCCACGGCTGCTTTGGTCAAGAATCCTTTCCTATTGCCGGCGGGGATGTTTCGCCACTACGTGCAGCATATGGACCGCAAGGGCGTCGTGCCGTTTGGCGTGCCAATTTCGATGGCGGCGATCTGTGCGATGGTTTTGCAGATGTATCACGCTGTGGTGGTTGCAACCAGTTCCGGAATACTTGAGCAACTCAACTGACAAGGCTGAGGCGTCGCGGTGCGCAGTAGCGAGTTCAGACTGGCTGCAACGATAGCAACTGTTACGCTGGCCTTCTTTGTTGTGGACTTTTTCTTTTTCCGACGCTCCAGCGTCATTCTCGATTCGGACAATTGGTTCGAATTGGCCAATGTTATGATGGTGCTCGCGGCAATCATTGTCGCGATGATGCTCGTGGAATGGCGAATTGATAAAGACAGGTCGCGGACGGGGCGATTAATCGCGGCCAGTGCCATTGCCGTCCGCTCGCTTGCCAAAAATGGCTGCCTTTTCGTCCCAATGAGCTTTGCGTCGGTCTGGTTCATGTATCTAGCTTCCGCTACTGACAGGCCGCTGATGGACCAAACATTGGCAGCGCTAGATGCAGCGATAGGGTTCGACTGGCGCGCCTTTCTCGATCTCACGAACAAGCAGCCGTTGGTGGCAGCAATGCTTGTTTTCGCTTACCACGCGCTCGCGCGGCAGTTACCGCTTCTGTTCCTTTTGCTGGCCTTTGCAAAGCGTCTTCGTCTTACCGAGTTCATCGCCCTGCTGGCGGTTTCATCGGCGGTAACCGCTATCTTGATGTCGCTTGTGCCGGCGGCCGGAGCCTATGCGTATTTCCAACCGAGACCAATCGACTTCAGCAATTTCACGGTACGAGCGGGAATGTGGCACTTCACCGAGCTAATGAGACTACGATCGGGAGAGCCATTTAATCTACTCGTGACGAGGTCCGAAGGTCTCGTCACTTTCCCGTCTTATCACACCGCACTCGGCATCATGATCGTCTACGCGCTTCGAGACTACCGCTGGTTGTTCTGGTCTGCAGGGTGCCTGAATGCCGTAATGATTGTCAGCACACTTCCGGAAGGCGGACATCACCTAATCGATGTGATTGCCGGTGCAGTGGTTGCCGTTGCTTCCATTGTTGTCGTCAGGACGATCGCCTCTTATGATCGTGGGGAGGCCCTTGCCGCTCCGGCAGTTTTTCCACTAACCAAAGGTTGACGATCTGCGCTCCTGCGGCGGAAAGGCAAAAAGCTTCGACGGCTGACTGCCGGCTCATTTGGCAGCTATGTCAGGTGCCGGTTCCATTGCCGCACCGGCTTCTTCTTGATGACAGGCACAGACGACGGCTCGTCGGACACGGCCGGTCTTGGCGCCTCAAATATCAGCTGTTCGATGAGCGCGACGGCACCCGCTGCCACGGCGCCAGCGACGGCTAGGATAAGAAGCTTTCTAAGAAGATCCAACGGCCCTCACTCAGTGAAATTCAAAACCCCGACGTCGACTTCTCCACCAGCTTCAGCTTGCCCTTCTCCACCTTGAAGAACGGCATCGACCTTTGGCTCGAGCCGTCGGCGCGGAAGCGGAACAGGCCGGTCGAGCCGCGGAAGCCGCGGGTGTTTTCCAGCACCTGCTTGCTGAAGCCGTCCGGGCCGGCGGAGCTCGCGATGCCCGCGCTCAGCGCCACCACGTCGTAGGCATAGGCCACGTTGACGTCCGGCTGATAGTTGTAGGTGGCCTTGAAGCGGTCGGCGATCGGGCCGGTCTCGCTCTGGTCGAGCGTCGCGATATAGGCGCCTTCGTAGAGCGGATCCATCGGGCGCTCGAGCCAGCGGTCGGTGCCGATCAGCGTCACCGCCTTGCCCGGAATGCCTTTGGCCTTCAGCGCCGCGAGCACGGCGACAGGGCTGCCGTCGCCGCAGGCGACGACCACGGCATCGGGCGCCTCGACCAGCGAGCCCATGTCGGACACCACCTTGGCGCCGCCATCGCTCGCCGAATAGGGCAGGGTCACCGCAAGCGTGGCGCCGTAGATGCTGAGCGCGTTGGCCACCCGGGATTCAATCGGGCCCGAGTCCGCGCCCGATGGCACCAGCAGCACGAATTTCCTGGCGCCCTTGGCGGCGACCGCCGCCGCGCCCGCCGCAGCGCTATCGGCTTCGCCGAGCCGCACGGAATAGACGCCGGGGCCGCCGGCGAAATTGTCGGCCAGCGCCAGCACCGGCGGCCGCTTGGAGCCGGAGAGCTTGGCAAGGTGCTGAACGGCCGCAAGCTCGGACGGCCCGATGACCGCCTTCGCCGTGCCCGAGGTGATCGCCTTCACCGCGAGGTCCTTCGCGTAGCCGCTGTCGCCGCGCGTATCCTCGATCGTCAGCGTCAGAAGCTTGTCGCCGAGGTCGGCCATTGCGAGGCGCGCGCCGTCATACATTTTCCGGCCGGTCTCGCCGGTGCTTCCGGGCGCCGAAAGCGGCAGCAGCATGGCCACCTTGGTCGGCCCCGTGCCGAGCGTCAGCTGGGCCTTGGCGGCGGCGGCCGAGGCCGGGCCGGCCGAAGTCACGCTGGCCAAGGCCGCACTGCCCAAGGCCTGGCCGCTTGCCTGCTGGGCGGGCGCCGCGGGCGCGCCCGCCTGGCCGGCGGGTGCCGCTATCGCCGACGGATCGAGCACGTCCGACGCGCCGCTCTTGGACTGGCATGCGCACAGCGTCGCGACGAGCCCGAGAGCGAGAGCCCCCAATGCATGTCGCCCAAAAGTGGTCCCGGTTTTGGGGAGACGACATGCATCTGACAAAGACCTGAAGCGCGCCGCAACGATTCGTTTCGGCGCGGCGCGCTTCAGGTCCGGATCGTGCCGCTCACATGTCATCTGATGCTTCCATCCCATCTGCCGCCGGTATTCGCCCCGTTCTGCCTTCACTTCTCTTAACGTTTGCCTGCCCGGCCGTCGCGTGATTCTTGCATCATGGCTTCAGCCGTCGAACAGCCGCGCTCTCAGCGCCTGTATCGCCTTCGCCTGCGCCGGGCTGCGATAGTCGGCGCATTTCATGTAGCGCGGCCCCGGCACGAACGATCGTCGCACGCAGACGCGTTTCTCCTCGCCGGCGGCGGGCAAGCCGACAATCGAGATGTCGGAGAAGCCGATCGTCGAGACGTCGGAGAATCCGATCGTCGCCACCGGCAGCGGCCCGGTCGCGTCGAGGCCTTCCCGTGCCAGGATCGCGCGTGCGCGCCGGCAGTAGTCGACCGAGCGGACAGAGAAGCGGGTCTCGCCGTGCCCGGCGCGGTATTTCATCACGGTGGTGCAAAGATCGCCCACGGCGAGCCTGTTTGCCTGCGCCAGATATCTGACGCCGAGCGCGATGTTGACGGCCGGCTCGCCAAGCTCGTCGAGCGAGCCGCGAAAACCGAGCATCCGCGCGGTTGCCGGCATGACCTGCATCAGCCCGACCTCGCCGTCGGCGCCGCGCACGCCGGGATCGAAGCCGCTTTCGATCTCCATCACCGCATGCGCCAGCACCGGCTCGAGGCCGTAGAGCCACGCCTGGCAGGTGGCGAATGCCTTGAACGTCGCGCGCGTCCGCTCGGGCGCCGCGTCGCAGCGCACGGGCTGCGTCCCCGACGGTTGCGGTCGTTCCAGCCAGTTGGCGTGGACAGGTGTTTGCCCCAGGCCGAGCAAGGCGACTGCCAGGGCAACTCCAAGAACACTGCGCAGCGGTTTTCCGCTCGCACTTGCGTCAAGACAAAGAGATGGACCGTTTCGCCGTTTCGGTGAAACGGCGGACCGGTCCAGCGCGATCGCCTTCGCCGGTTCTCCGTCGGCCACCATCGCAGCCGGCCAGCGTCCGCTTGCCCGTCAGCTCAGTGCATGTACTCGACCATGCGGTCGTGGAAGCACTCGCATTTGTTGAGCGTGTCTTCGTCCTTGTAGTTCGTCTTGAGGTAGCCATAGGCCATGCCGCAGGCGACCTTGGCTTCCGAGGCCCAGACGAAGGCGGGACGCGACGAGTTGATCCATTCCGGGCTGTTGGCGACGGCGACCGATTCGTCCATCAGCTTCACCACATGGTCCTTGAGCTCGACCATGTTGTCGGTCAGCACCAGGTCCGAGGTGCCCACAGTGCGGCAATAATTCACCGCCGGCTCGCCGATGATGTCAGCGGCGAACCCCGTCGACCCGGCCAAGAACAGCGCCGCGGCCGAAGCCAGCAATCTTGCGGAATGTTTCATGTAAGCCCCTCTCCGAATTGCGAATTCATGCTTTGCTGATGTTTAGCATGGAAGCGTGGTAGCGCATAAGTGCTAAATGGTGGCCGTATGCTGCTGATGGTTCGAGTCGTCGTAGAGAATGTTGATCGTGCCGGCAGCCGGCGCATTCTGCACAACAGCGACATCCACGAAGTTGGCCGAGTTGCCAGAGCCGTTGGTGTCGACGCTCACCGCGCCAGTCGCGCTGTTGTAGTGCACATAGTCGGCAATGTTTCCGGCCGGCGCCTTGTCGAACAGTGCGGTCAGGTCGATTTTGTCCCCTTCTGCACTATGATAGTCAGTGATCAGATCTTTGATATTCAGATTGTCGATCTTGAACGTGTCGGCGCCCGAAGTGCCGGCAAGGGTCGAAGTACCGGAGGCAACACCGTCATAATTGCCGAAGCCGATGTCGCCCACCGCGCCTGTCTGGCCGTCGGCGGTTGTGAACGTGGCCTCACCGAAGGTCACGACCGAGCCGTCTGCCGAAACTGACTGCTGGTGGTTGCTTTCGAGGCCGATCTCGACGATTCCCAGGGCGGCAAGGCTCTTGAACTCGCCTGGGTCCGACACGCCGTTTCCGTTGGCATCTTGCCAGACACCAAACTGCGCGAAGTCGTGATCAGCGGCGGTCAGCTTGCCGTCATGGTTGGTATCGTAGAGCTGCTCTAGCGCTGCAAGGTCGGTCGCAGCACCCGGGGCATGCTGGGTGAACACAATTTCCGAACCGTTGTTCACCTTTCCATCGCCGTTGAGATCGATCGCCAGGATACCGTCATGCGTGTCGACCCAGGCCGTCTTCGAAGCGACGCCGTCGCCGTTGTAGTCGAACGAAACAGTCGAATGCGTAAGATCGGTGGTGTGGATTCCGTCATGGTTGAGATCGAGTACGACCGGAGTGGCAACGGCAAGAGGCGTCAGTCCGTCGGCTACGTGCACAGTAAAATTCGCGGTCCCTGTCTGATCCCCGTCTCCGTCCGTGAGCTGCAGCGTCACCGGAATTGTATGGTCGACCGTGGTCGATGTTACTCCGATATCCGTTAGGTTGAGCTTGGTCTTGCCCGACGACTCGTACACATCGATCCATGCGATCTGCAGGCCCGAAGGCGAGTTGATCGTTAGCGATGTGAGGCCATTTGCAGGCGTGAAGGCTGCGGTCGATCCGTCGGTGTAATGGGCTACGAATTCGACCTTGTTGCTCGCGCTCACTGCATCGAACGTGAATGTGGCGTACGAGACATTTGCCAAGGAAATGTTAGGCGGCGTGTAGCCACCAGCGCCATCGTAGTCGTTCGGTGTGCCGAAATCGAAACGCATGAATTCGCCGGCATCGAAGTTGTTGTTGGCAAGACCCCAACCCGCAGTCGAGCCATTGACGTTATTCGTTTGGCTCAACGACGGACTGCCGCCGGCCAGCCAGGCCGCCTCGTGCGCTGCGGTAAAGGCACCGCCGGCATCCGTAGGCGCCCATCCCGTCACCATGACGTAATTTATGGTGTGGGTGCTGTTTTGAACGAGGATGCTTGAACTCGGTCCGCTGCCAAATGAACCGCTTGAGGCAATGGAAACATTGCTTGTCGTCCCGTCGAGCTTGGCCAGCAGATCGAAGGTGTACTGCCCCGAGGTACCAGCCGCAGTGTTCACGGTAATCGTGAAAACCGCCGTGTCTCCTGCATCGTGAATGCCGTTGTTGTTGTTGTCGGCATAGGCGGTCAACACATTGCCTGACTGCTCGGTGACCAGGTTATGTCCATTAGAGGTCAGGCCGGCTGTATTGGCCGTGATCGTCATGGCTGTCCCGACGCCGTCGGCGCCTGGGACGAGGTTGATGGCCCCGACGGCGGGCGTCTGCGCGGGGTCGTTGCTGGCCTGCTGGCTCTGCACGCTGTTGAGCGTCGGCACATCGTCGACGATATTGGCCGAGAGCGTGCCGGTGGCGTTCTGGCCGTCCTGGTCGGTGAGCGAGACGGTGAAGTTCTCGAACAGGCTGTTGGTGCCGAGGCCGGCGGCATGCGCCTCATTGTCGTTGAGCGTGTAGGTGTAGCTGACCACGCCGGTGGCGGCATCGTAGCCGGTCACGGTGAGGGTGTTGCCGAGTGCTGTGGTGAAGGAGCCGGCGGTGAAGACGCCGTTGGTGATGAAGGCATGGCCCTCGATGCTGAGCGAGGCGATGCCGTCGGGCGAGCTGATGTTGAAGCTGCCGCCCTGGGTGGTGCTCTCCTTGGAGGTGTCGGAGCCGGCCGATTCACCGGGGCCGCGGCTGGCCAGCAGGTCGTCCTCGTTGACGATGACGTCGCCGCCCTGAGCCGCCGGCGTCAGGTTGGT